>CAZBWJ010000014.1:32674-57868 GCA_964495535.1 uncultured Acidobacteriota bacterium
GCTACCAGCTCGCTTCCAAACCCGAGCACCACGATGTCCTGCGGAAGTTCGTGAAAAGCCTCAAGCCGCCTCTGCGGCTCTCGAAGGCAGCGTTGGAGACGCTGGCGGTGATTGCCTACCGGCAGCCGGTGACGCTGCCGGAAATCGACGCCATTCGCGGCGTGGATTGCGGCGGGGTCATTCACACTTTGCTGGAAAAGAAGTTGGTGGTCACGGCGGGACGCAAGAGCGTGGTGGGTCGCCCCATCCTCTACCGGACGTCCCGGGATTTCCTGGTGCACTTTGGCTTGAAGGATGTGGGTGACCTGCCCAGCCTCAGGGAATTTGAGGACCTCGCGCGGCAGGCGTTGGGTTCGGAGCTGACCGCGGCGGGCGAGGGACCTCCGGCAGCCGAAGGGGCTCCTATTGAGCCGGCGGCGGAGAGCGCGGTGCCAGCCGAATCAGGAGAAAGCAATTCTGGAATGCCGTCGTCCGGTGGGTCTGCTCCGCCCGCCGACGAGCCTCATTCGTAATGTGTTTGTGAGGTAGGGGGGCCCTCCGGGCTCTCGCGGGAGGGCGTCGCCCTCCCTTAGTCTTCCATGGAAGCGCGGCTTCAGAAGATCATCGCCGACGCCGGCATCACCTCGCGCCGCAAGGCTGAAGAATTGATTCTTCAGGGCCGGGTGAGCGTGAACGGCCAGGTCATCACGGAGCTTGGCTCGAAGGCCGACCTCGAGCGCGATCACATCCGGATAGACGGGAAACTGCTTCGTGGCCCCGGCCGCCATGTCTATCTCCTGCTCAACAAGCCCGCAGGTTACGTCTCCACCGTCAGCGACCCCCAACGCCGGCCGACAGTCATCTCCCTGGTGCGCGGCGTCAAGGCGCGGGTCTATCCCGTGGGACGGTTGGATTTCCATTCCTCGGGCCTGATCCTGCTTACTAATGACGGTGAGCTGGCGAATTTGCTGATGTCGCGGGCCTCCGCGATTCCCAGGACGTATCACGTCAAGTTGGAGGGCCGCCCAGACCCGACCGACCTGGCGAGACTTGAGCACGGCATCGTGCTCGACGGCCGGCGCACGGCGCCCGCGCGGATTCGGCTCCTTGCCGAGCGCGACAAACCCTGGTATGAAATCACGCTCAGCGAAGGCCGCTATCACCAAGTCCGCCGTATGTTTGAGCGTATTGGGGAGGCGGTGGTAAAGTTGAAGCGCGTCCGGATCGCCTTCCTGACCGACGAAGGCCTGGCGCCGGGCCGCTTCCGCCACTTGACACCGGCGGAAGTGAAACGGCTGAGAAACTGGGAGGGTGCTGGGTAGGAAGCGTCTTGGCTGGCGCGGCCAGCGGGCCGAGCCTGCCCCTGCTGAGGAAACGTATGGCACAATTCTCCATCGAGGATTTGCTCCCCCCGTGGTCAAAGCGCATTCGGCCCTACCCGCCGGGAAAGCCCATCGAGGAAGTTGAACGCGAGTTGGGGCGCACGGCCATCAAGCTGGCTTCGAATGAGAATCCGCTGGGCCCGTCGCCTAAAGCCCAGGAGGCCATCCGGAAGTATGCAGGCAATATCCATTTCTATCCTGATGGCGGCGGATACTACCTGCGCAAGAAGCTGGCTGAGATCCACGGCCTGAGCATGAACCAGATCATCCTGGGGGCCGGGTCCACGGACCTGATTGAACTCGTGGCGAAGACCTTTCTCACCGCGGGTGACGAAGCGATTACTTCGGAGTCAGCCTTCTACATGTACCGGCTGGCAATCGACGACATGGGGGCGGTGCTGGCGCTGACGCCCATGCGCGACCTGACGTTCGATCTGGCGGCCATCGCCCATACCGTGACCCGGCGGACGAAGGTCGTTTACCTCGGCAACCCCAACAATCCCACCGGCACCATGTTCACCGCCCGAGAGCTCGACCGCTTCCTTGACGCCTTGCCGGCCCGCGTGCTGGTGGTTTTGGATGAGGCCTATTACGAGTACGTCCAGCGGCCGGATTATTCCCACTCCCTGGACTACGTTCGGGCTGGCCGGAATATCCTTGTCCTGCGAACCTTCTCCAAGATCCACGGCCTGGCGGGGATCCGGCTGGGGTACGGGATGGGCCATCCCGAGCTTATCGAGAGCCTCAACCGCATCCGTTCGCCGTTCAACGCCTCGAGCGTGGCGCAGGTGGCGGGGCTGGCGGCGCTCGACGACACCCAGCACGTGGCGCGGTCGGTGGAATCCAATGCGCGCGAAATGAAATTCGTCTGCGAAGAGCTGACCTTGCTGGGGGTCCACTATACGCCGTCGGTGGGGAATTTCCTGCTGATCGATACGGGCCGGGATTGCGAGGAAGACTTCGTGCGCCTGCTCCACGAGGGCGTCATCGTGCGGCCGATGAAGATCTACGCCTTCCCGACCTCGCTGCGCGTGACCATCGGGATGCACGAGGAAAATGAGATATTCCTGGGGGCTTTGCAACGTGTGATGACCACGGCGGTGCGGGCCTTGTAGCGCAGGGTTCGCTTTCTAACCCTGCGGCTCTTCCAGGTATTACATCTGACAGGAAGTTTAGGATGCCAGATCCTCTGACGAACATTCTCGAGAATTACAGGACCCTCGCGGTCGTCGGCTTGTCGTCGAAACCCTCGCGACCCAGCTACGGTGTCGCGTCCTACATGCAAACCCACGGTTGCCGCATCATCCCCGTAAACCCCCTCGAGACCTCGGTTCTGGGCGAGAAGGCTTACGCCTCGCTGGAGGCGGCCCCCGAAGCCAGCGAAGTCGTGGTGATTTTTCGCCGGCCGGAGTTCGTCCCTGAGGTTGTGGAAAGCGCTATCCGCAAGGGCGCCAAGGTCATCTGGATGCAGGAAGGCGTCATCCACGAGGAAGCTGCCCGGCGCGCCCGCCAGGCCGGCCTCATCGTCATCCAGGACCGCGGCATCCTCAAAGCACACGCCAAAGGGTTTGTCACCGAAGGAATCTAGCCTGTGGCGCACCTGCTTGGTGCACAAGTGGACACTGCCTTCGCGCGGGAGCGAGTTCAGAATTCTGAATTGTTAATTCTGAATTAGAGCCAACCCAATCGCGTACCGCTCATCCTGAGATCGCTGCACTACCTTTTCGAACGTTGCCGCTTCCACTCCTCAATCGCCTTCATTTTCTCCTTCAGCCTCTTCTCAAGCCCTTCCTCGGTGGGCCGGTAGTAGCGGCGGTCCTTGAGGTTGTCGGGCAGGCATTGCATATCGGTGAGACGGTCGGGGGTGTGGTGGGCGTACTGGTAGCCCTTGCCGTATCCCACGTTGGCCATCAGGCCGGTGACGGGATTGCGCAGGTGGAAGGGCACAGGTTCGGCGAGCATCTTTTGCGCGTCGCCCTTGACTTCGCCGTAGCCGACGTAAAGAGCGTTCGATTTAGGCGCGAGGCAGAGGTACACGGCCGCCTCGGCCAGCGCCAGATCGCACTCGGGCATGCCGACGAAATGCGCGGCCTGCATCGCGTTGACGGCAACGCCGAGCGCGTTCGGGTCAGCCAAACCAATATCCTCGGAAGCCATGCGGATCAGGCGGCGCGCGATATAGAGCGGGTCCTCGCCTGCTTCGAGCATTCGCCCCAGCCAATACAGCGCGGCGTCGGGGTCGGAGTTGCGGACGGACTTGTGCAGGGCGGAAATCAGGTTGTAGTGCTCCTCGCCCGCCTTATCGTAGAGGAGGGTCTTGCGCTGGATGGCGTCTTCGATAATCGTCTCGCTGACGACGGCTCGACCCTCTTCGTCCCGCGGCGCAGCGGCGACGGCCATCTCCAGGGTGTTGTAGGCGGCGCGGGCGTCGCCATTGGAGAAGACGGCGATCTGCCGCATCAGTTCCTCTGAGATCACGACGCGCTCGCTGCCCAAGCCGCGTGTCTCATCCTTCAGGGCGCGCTGGAGGAGCGTCAGGATCTCGTCCGTTGAAAGCGCCGAGAGCATATGCACCTTGGCGCGGGAAAGGAGCGGCGAGATGACCTCGAATGAGGGATTCTCCGTGGTCGCCCCAATCAGCACAATATCGCCGCGCTCGACGTAAGGGAGGAAGGCGTCCTGTTGCGCCTTGTTGAAACGATGGATCTCATCGATGAAGAGGATGGTTCGCCGACCGTACTGCCGCGCCCTCTCCGCCGCCGCCATCACCTCCTTGATTTCCTTGATCCCGGCCAAGACGGCACTGAACCTGACGAAGTCACTCTTGGTCTTGCGGGCGATGATGACGGCGAGCGTGGTCTTCCCCGAGCCCGGCGGGCCCCACAGAATCATCGAGTGCAACTCGTCCCGCTCGATCTGCTTGCGCAGAGGCTTCCCCGGGCTAAGGATGTGAAGCTGGCCGACGAATTCTTCCAGGGTTTCCGGCCGAATGCGCTCGGCGAGGGGCGAGCGCGTGCGTTGTTCCGCTGCCGAACTCCCGGTAGAAGGTGGTTCAAAAAGGCTCATAGAAATCTGCCCAGCGAGTGATCGGGCCATTGAATCATCGGGCCATCTCGTCATCGACAAGTCGAAAGATCGAAAGGTGTCCAGAATGAGTTTTCCAATGGCTCGATGACCCGATGGCGAGATGACCCGATAACTTACCCTCTCAATCTCTCAAGCGCGCAATAATTGAATCCGCGTTGCCGTGCTGCCTCGTAAAGGAAGATGCTGGCGGCGACAGCGGCGTTGACGGAATCCGTGCCCGCGCGGATGGGAATGCTCAGGAGCAAGCTCGCCTCGCCCGAGATTTCCGGCGGCAGCCCCGCCGCCTCCTGCCCGATCAGAACCGCCACCGGGCCGCGCCAGTCTGCATGGGCGAGCGGTGAGGGGCTGCGCCGGTCTGCGGCAACAATGCAGATGCCCGCAGCGCGAAGGCGCGCAAAGAGCGGGCCGCGGGTCTGGTTCCGGAAGATGGGCAGGTGGAAGACAGTGCCTGCAGATGCGCGCACCGCCTTGGGATTGAACGGGCTGACCGTATCCTCCAGAGTGATGAGCGCGGTCGCGCCCAGCGCCTGCGCGCTGCGCATCATGGTGCCAAGATTTCCCGGATCCTGAAGCCCACAGGCAACAAGCAAGAGAGCATCGCGCCGTGCCAGGGCAGCTTCCAAGTTGTCGGGGCGGAGTTCGACGAGCGCGGCAATCCCCTGCGGGCTCTGGGTTTGAGCCACCTGCCCGAACGATCGGTCGGATACTTGGGCTATTTCTGCTTCTTTGGGCAGCCCCCTCAGCAGGACGCAGAATTTCCCGGCCGCGGTTCGCGAAACGAGCACGCTGTGAACCACCGCGCGCTCGGTGGCGTGGAGCGCTTCTTCCACGAGGAACGGCCCCTCCACCGCCAACCACCCTTCGCGGGTGATGCCTTCGGCCAGCCCGCGGCGGAAGGCTTTCAGTATTGGATTGCTGGAACTGGTGATTTCTCGCGGGTGCTGCCGCCCCGTCATCCAAGCCCTCCTTCGCTGAGCTTAACGCCGCGGTCGGGCGGAGTCGAGTCCTTTCCGACCGGCGCGCTGACCGCACCTTCACGCGGAGGCGCGCTTCGAGCCGGCAATCTGGGCCTCGAGCTCCGCCATGTCGAGGACAATCACCTTGCGGCGCTCCAGGCGGATGATGCCGCGGTCAACGAACCGGCGCAGGTTGCGCGAGACCAAGTCGCGGACCGTGCCGATTTCGGCGCCGATCTCCTGGTTCGTCTCTTCCAGCGGAAACTCAATGCCCCGCTTGGTCTGCACGCCCGATTTCAGGGCCCGATCGCGCAGGAAGCGGGCCAAGCGATGACTGACTTCCTTGAGTGACAGCTCTTCCACCAGGTTGGTCATATAGCGGAAGCGCCAAGCGAGCGTGCGGATGACCGCAAACGCCACCGCGGAGTTGCGCCGGCACAAATCGAGAAATTCGCGTTTGGGGAGATAGAGAAGGGTTGAATTCTCAATCGCCGCCGCGGAAGCCGGGAAGGCGCCGCCGTCGAACAGCGGCAGTTCGCCCACAGTGGAGCCTGCCCGTTCGATGACCAGCACCTGCTCGCGACCCGTGTCGGCCATCTTGAAGAGCTTGAGAGCGCCGGCCTGGACCACGTACAGGCCCTCGCAAGCATCGCCTTCCGCGAACAGCATTTCGTCCTTGGCCAATCTCCGGACTACACAGTGGCTGGCCAGGGCCTTCAGTTCGTCCGGCGGCAGAACGGCGAAGAAGGGCACGCGGCGAAGGGTTTCAACCGGGTCGAGCGCTGCCATGACATCATCCTAATCTCCCGTCGGGAAAGGGACAAGTAGCAAGCGTCCAGCGGCGAAGTTGCCGCATCCGTGGGCGGGGCAAAAGCCCCGAATTGCACCCGGCTCCCCACGACTTAAGTCGTCGCCTGGCTGGAGGGGGCGAGGCAGAATGAGGGTGTGGGGGCAGCGCCCCACAGGAGGAAGTTCCGATGGCTTACGTGATTGCTGAGCCCTGCATCAACACGAAAGACACCGCGTGCGTGGATGTCTGCCCGGTCGACTGCATCCACCCGCGCAAAGACGAGGCGAATTTCGCCGATGTCGCCCAGCTCTACATCGATCCCGTGGAGTGCATCGACTGTGGCGCTTGCGTGCCGGTCTGCCCGGTCTCGGCGATCTTCCCGCTGGACGACCTGCCGGAGAAGTGGAAGGACTTCGCCGAGGTCAATGCCCAGTACTACAAGAAGTAGCTTGGCGGGAACGGTTGATGGCAAGACCACCTGAGACCCGCGTCCGCCGGGCCGTGGCCGCTCTGGGCAATCTGAGCCGAGCAGAGTAGGGCTTGGGCACAAGCCTTGAAGCATAGCCCCAGCCACCCGAGAAACAACAGAATCGGCTGTCCCAATCATTTCAGATTGACCCCCCTCGATGGCGCCAAGTAAAATTTGGCAGCTCGCGCCCAGACGCGAAAGGGCGTATGCGAAACGACGAATGCTGCGGGTGGTGGGGGAGACTTGGTGGGTTGGTTGAGACTACTCTGCGTTGTCGCTGTGGGCCTTGCCCTCGCCTCCTGCGGACCGGGGGGGAAACGCAGAGCGAGCGTCTCGCCGCCGGTAGCACCACCACCGCTAGCCGAGTTACCGCTTCCTTCCTTCAACCCTGTCACCCGGCCCCAGCAGGCGCCCCATCCTGACCCGGCTGATCTCCTCATGGCGGAGGCGGAGAAGCTTTACGCTGCCGGCCTGCAGGACTATCGCTCCGGCAATCTGGACAAGGCTCGGCAGGAGTTTGACCAGTCCCTTGGCCTGCTGCTTCAGTCGAAGCTCGACGTGGCCGGCGACGACCGCCTGAACGCCGAATTCCACAAGCTAGTCGAGAACATCCACGGCCTGGAGGTGGCCGCCGTGGAGCGCGGCGACGTGCTCAGCGAGCGCAAGTATGAACCCGCGCCCATCGAAGCCTTTGCCGGGCTCACTTTTCCCGTTGACCCGAAGGTCAAGCAGCGCGTGCAAGAAGAGATGAAGACGGTCCGCTCTGACCTGCCGCTGCTCTCCAACGACTATGTGGATGGCGTTATCACTTATCTTCAGGGGAGAGGGGCGGGCTTCGTCAATACTGTCCTGAAACGAGCCGGCCAATACCAGGAGCTTTTCTCCGAGGCCCTGCGTAAGGAGGGCTTGCCTCAGGACCTCATCTATCTGGCTGCCGCCGAGAGCGGATTCAACCCCTTTGCCCTCTCGCGGGCAGGAGCGAAGGGCCTTTGGCAACTCATGCTGGGGCGTGCCATCGAGTATGGGCTGAAGAAAGACCGCTGGGTGGACGAGCGCGAGGACCCGGTGAAATCCACCTACGCTGCCGTCCGGCACCTCAAGGACCTGTATCAGCAGTTTGGCGACTGGTACCTGGCCATGGCGGCTTACAACTGCGGCCCGGTTAACGTACAGAAGGCCATCGAAAAGACGGGTTATGCGGATTTCTGGAGGCTGCGGCAATTGCACGCCCTGCCTGTGGACACGGAGAACTATGTGCCCATCATCATCGCCACCGCACTGATTGCCAAAGATCCCCAGACCTACGGGTTCAACGTTCAGCCTGACGCGCCGCTGGAGACCGAGCAGGTGGTGGTCAGTATTCCCACGGACCTTCGACTGATCGCCCAAATAATAGATCGCCCCGTGGAAGAACTAATCCGGCTGAATCCCGGCCTGCTGCGCTGGACGACTCCGGCGAACAACCCGAAATTCGTCCTCAATTTGCCTGTCGGGACGCGTGAAACGTACGCGCAGGGCATCGAAGTGGTCCCGCCAGGAAAGCGGATATGGTGGCGGGTTCACAAAGTGGCCGAAGGCGACACGCTCTCGAGCGTCGCGCGGAAATTCCGTGTCACGCCGGTGGCTCTGGCAGGCGCCAACGGGTTGGAGCGGGACACGGTCCTGACGGCAGGCGCCCGGCTGGTGCTGCCGCTCGCTCCCGGGAGTGAGTCGTCGCTGGCCCGGGTCCGTGAACGCGGGCCTCGCCGCCCGTTCTGGTACCGGGTGAAAGCCGGCGACACCCTGGAGCGCATTGCGGACCGCTTTGACGTGACCCCTTACCAACTCCGCCGCTGGAACAAATTGCGGCGTTCTCAGCTCATTGCCGGCAAGAGGCTGAGGATTTACGTCGCGACGGGCGGCTCGCGGCCACCTCGCGCACGGCGGGCAAAGGCTCCCGCTTCGGGAACCCAGGGCAAGAAGAAACCAGCCCCGCCCAGGAGTTCTCTGGCTGCGACCCCGCCCAAGACGTCTTCGAAACCTGCCCCGCCTGCATCCCGACCCGCGCGCTAGTGCCGTTCCAACTTGTCTCGGGTAATCTGCCCTGGCGGATCTATCCCTCGGGCCGTGCAAAATGCAGACGCCACAAATGGGGGAATTGAGTTGGAACGGCACTAGCCCCCTTCTCTTGGCCAGAACTACTATTGCCCTTGACATGAGAAATTGTGTGGTATACATCTGCCTCGCTGAAGGAGCCACGGGATTTTTCCTGCTGGCCGTGAGCGTAGCCAACTACACAGCATCATGCGTCGAATGAAACACTCGGGAGGAGGGATTCATGGCGTTTGACACTGACAGAGAGCCGGGAGACGATCTGGAGGATTACGGGGACGAACTCTCCTCCGATTACCGGGAAGAAGAGGAAGAGGGTGCCAGCGAGGCGGGGGAGGAACTCGAGGAGGAAGTGTCCTACGAGGCCGAAGAACCCGTACCCGGAGTGAAGCCCCCAGGACCTGCTGCCCCCGCAGCCCCCCCGGCCCCGGCGGTTGCGCCTAAGCCGGCGGCGCGTGCGCCGAAGCCGGCAAAGAAAGCGAAGCCCAAGAAGCGAGCGGCGAAACCGGCCCCGAAACCGAAGAAGGCGCGCAAGCCCGCGCGCAAGGCCAAGAAAGCTAAAAAGGCCGGCAAGGCCAAGAAGCCGGCCGCGAAGAAGAGAGCGCGACGCCGTTAGGCAAACGCTCCCTTGGAGGCTAGTGCCGTTCCAACTATGTGGGGCTGCTCAATGGGATGCAGCGATCCCGTGAATAAGGTCGGAAGGGCACTCGGCGAATTAAGTTGGAACGGGACTAGTCGAGCTGGTGCCGTGCCGAGGGTTGGGCTGCCCTGAGTCGGAGCAGATTGCCACCCGCGGCCAGGGGCATTGGCAGGGCTTCGCGGTCGGGGTCGCCCAAGACGATGTCATCCAGTGACCGGCCGGGATGGTCCGGAAAAAGCCCCGCCATCCAGAGCGCGTTGGCGGGGAGTAGTGCATCCGAGACGGCTGAGGTGCCAAGAATCCGCGCCGTCGAATTCGTGCGGCGCATGCGCGGGGCGTCGCAGCCACGTCTGTTGCGTTGCGAGGACGGCGGGGAGTACGTCGTCAAGTTCCGTAACAATCCCCAACATGTCCGCGTCCTGGCCAACGAGATGTTGGCCAGCCGCCTGGCGCTGCTGTTCGGCCTGCCGGTTCCCAGCCCTGCTTTCGTAGAAGTTCTCCCTGAGCTCATTGCCGGCAATCCGCTCCTGGAACTCGAAATCGGGCCGCGGCGTGAACCCTGTCTGCCAGGCCTGCAATTCGGCTCGCGCTTTCCGGGTGTTCCCGGCCAAACGCTCGTGGTGGATTTCCTCCCGGACCGCCTGCTGCGCAAGGTCGAGGACGTCGGGCGCGTGTTTCTCGGCGCGTTGGTCCTCGACAAGTGGACCTGTAACTGTAACGGTCGGCAGGTGATTTTCTACCGCTCGGCGGACCAGGAAGGTTCGGCCTACTCGGCAGCGCTCATTGACCACGGCTTCTGTTTCAACGACGGGGATTGGAACTTCCCCGACAGCCCTATCCGCAGCCTCTATCCCCGCCGGCTAGTTTACGAAAGTGTGCGCGGGTTGCAGTCGTTTGAGCCTTATCTTTCCCGGGTCGAGAACCTCGAAGCGTCGGAACTGGAGGCGTGTGTGCGGGGCATCCCGGCCGAATGGTGCGGCGACCAACCCGAGCAACTGCTGCGCCTTGTAGAACGGCTGTACGAGCGGCGCCGGCGGGTGCGCCAGGCGCTGGTAGATGCGAAGAACAGTCAGCTCACGCCCTTCCCGAATTGGGCGTGAGCTTGGCCCCGGACTGCCGGGCGCGTGAAGCGTATGGCGGAAGAAAGCAAGCTGAAGCCGTGCTCGTTCTTCCTGGTCCGGTATGTTCCGAACCTGGTGCGGGATGAGTGCGTGAACATCGGCCTGTTTCTTTACAGCCACGCAGAGCGCTATCTAGGCTGCCTGTTCACGGATGACTTCCGACGGATCAAGCGATTCCACCCGCAGGCCGACCTGGAATTCCTGCGCGAGCTTCAGGAGGATTTCGAGCAGCAGATCGACGCGCACGAAAGGGACTTGGGAGGGTACATCCGCGAGATGCAGGAGTCGTTCTCCAACCTCATCCAGTTAACGCCGCCGCGCACCTGCTTTCTCGCCGATCCGCAAGCCGAGATTCAGCGCATGTTTGAGCGCTACGTGGGCCAGCGCGTCAGCGGCCCGCTGCCTCAGGACACGCGGCTGTACGTCAAGCAGCGGCTGAAGACGGCCTTCGTGCGCGCCGGAGTCTGGGAATTGAGACGGTTTGAGAAGGGCATTCCCGCCTCGCGCTGGAATCCCGGCGACCCGTTCGTGTTTGATTACGGCTACAAGCCGAATGGTGTGGTCAAGTTCGTCCATGCGCTCTCTCTCAAGCGCGACGCGGAGCTGGCCAAGGTGCTGGTCTATACGATGGAGCGCGTCCGGGCGAGGGAGCATGCCGAACTGACGGCGGTCGTCGAAGGCCTAGCGGCGGCGGGCGACGAGCCCGCTCAGTTCTCTCAGCGCATTCTGGAGGAAGGCCGGATTGCGGTTCAGCCGCTAGCCACGGTGGACGACTATGCGCAGTCCGTTCGCCGTGAACTGATGGTGTAGCGCCCCAACGTGATACTATTTGTCCTTCGCATTAACCTTCTACTGTTGTCTGACCACTTGCTTTTTCCATAACATCCCGGCTCTTCAGACCCACGTCCATTTCCACGTGCCTTGCCCGAAGGCGTCGAAGAGCCGCAAGAGCAAATAACGGATCCTGCGTCACAGGAAAAGCCGCAGGGCTAAAGAGCGAGCCCTGCGCTACAATTTCCGTTGAGGTGCCGGGAATGAGCTTGCGCCTTATCGTCGAATGTTATGCCGGCTACCGGGCGGACGAGCGGCCGCGGCGGTTCACCCCGCAGGCGCCGGGCGGGCGGACTTACGAGGTGGAGGAAATCCTCGACCAGTGGTACGGCGTCGGTTACCGCTGTTTCAAGGTGCGTGCCGACGACAACAACCTCTATATCTTGCGACACAGCGAAGAGGACGACATTTGGACGCTGGATTCCTTCCGGCGCGCCGCGAGATGACCCCTTGCCAGTGACTCGCTGCTTCGCATCCCGCAATGCCATGACAAGCATCTAAAGAAGTGCTTAAATGGTCCTGGCGACCCGAACGGGATTTCTTCTGCTGGCGACGGGCCGTTATCTGGGTCCTTGCCGAGGCGTCATGCAAAAGGGCGAAGGCGTTATTTCGGTTGCGCTGGCGGCCGCTGTGCTCCTGGCGTTCCTGGCGATTCAGTATCGCTGGCAGCTGGCTAGTTTGACAGAGGTGGCGTCGTCAGCCGGCGAGTTCATTCTGACCACCACCGGCTTGCGCGGGCAGATCCCCGAGATCAGCGGCTACGAGAAGGTGAAGACCTACCGCCTGGGCAGCTACCGCGCGGGGCTGTATCGCGTAAGTCCGGCGCCGTTGGTCTTCGCGCCCGGCCGCTTCGTTATCTACGACGGCAACAACAAACCTGTCTTCAAGCTGGACACGCTGGAAGGCTCCAAGGAGCCTTGGACGGCGGTTTACGATTTCGCGGGGCGCAACGGCCTTCCGACTCCGGGAAGCCGCGCCCGGCCCGACTACACACGCAGTCTGAGTGGGGCCGGCGTCCCTAACATCGTGGTTGGGCAGTACTCAGGCGGGGACCATTGTTGCACCACGGTTACCGTGGCCCAGCTGGGAAAAGACTCTGTGAAAGTCGTGGGCAACATTACGGGCCTGCGCGGCTTGCCCTTCGAGGGTCTGGAAATGCGCAAGGCTGACAAGAACCCGACGTTGGAGCTGATCGCGCACCGGCTGTACCGCACCGTCTGCGGGACGCACGCCGAGGCCGCGGATGTCCCCACCGTGTATGAGTACACTGACGGCCAGTACACGGATCAGACTTCCCGCTACGTGGACTTCCTCCAAAGCGTCCTCCGCCAGAACCTCCAGAAGTGGTCGCGAGAGAAGGAGCGATCGCTGCAGCTCTTGCAGACCATTGCCGCCGGTTATGCTGTGCTCGGCAAGCGCGAGGAGGGCAAGCGGTTCTTCGCGATGAACCTGATGTCCGTGCTTCCTGAACTCCGCCAGCGGGGTGCGGACCCCAATGCCTGCATTGAGGATGTGGAGGCTCTGCTCATGCGACTGCCAGGCGTGACGCCCTGAATCGCATCAGTTGTAGCGGCAGTCTTCAGCCTGCCACCAAGACGTGCCGGCCTGAAGGCCGCCGCTACAGCACCGGTTCTTCCCAGTTTTCCAGCACCGACTTGATGCGACTCATAAACTGGTCGGCCACCGCGCCGTCGATGATCCGGTGGTCAAAGGTGAGCACCAGGTAAACCATCGGCCGGATGGAGATCGCATCGTGGCGGACCACCGGACGTTTCTCGATCGCACCCACGCCGAGGATGGCCACCTGGGGCTGGTTGATGATGGGCGTCCCGAAGAGGCCGCCAAAGCCGCCGGGATTGGTGATGGTGAACGTGCCGCCCTGCACGTCGTCCACGGTCAAGTGCTTGGTGCGCGCCCGGTCGGCCAGGTCTTTGACCGCGCCCGCAATCGCCAGGAAATTCTTCTCGTCCGCGCGCTTGATGACCGGCACGATCAGGCCGGTCTCGAGCGCCACCGCCACGCCGATATTGATGTCGCGCTTGTAGATGATGTTCGTGCCTTCCACCGAGGAGTTGAGGATGGGAAACTCCTTGATGGCCTCGACGGCGGCGCGGGCGAAGAACGGCGTATAAGTGAGCTTCAGTCCGCGGTGCCGCTCGAACTCCTCCCCATGGTGCGCCATGACTTCGACGATCTTCGTCATCTCGACTTCAAACACCGTGCTGACGTGCGCCGAGGTCCGCTTGCTGGCCACCATGTGCTCGGCGATTTGCCGGCGCATCGGCGTCATGACGACGACTTCGGTTGGACCGGAGAACGCCATCCGCGCGCCCGGCTGGGGCCGCGGCGCTGGCGCGGCAGCAGGTACGGCTGCAGCCGGGTGCGCCAGATAAGCCAGGATGTCCTTCTTGCTGATCCGGCCCCCCAGGCCCGTCCCCTGGATGCGGGTCAGGTCCACGTTGTGCTCGCGCGCGATGCGTCGCACGAGGGGCGATGAACGAACCTTGCCAGTCACTGTGGGAGCGGGCGGCGCGACCGGCGCCGCAGGCGCTGGGGCACCGGCAACCGGTGCAGGGGGTGGCGCAGCCGGGCGGGGCGGGGCGACTGCGGGAGCTTCCACAGCGGCTGAAGCACCCTCGGCAGGGACAGCCTCGGCTGCGGCCTCGCTATCGATCCAAGCCACCACGCTGTTCACTGCCACGGTCTCGTTCTCTTTCACCAGAATCTGGGTGAGCACGCCCGCGGCGGGGGAGGGGATTTCCGCGTCCACCTTGTCGGTGGAAATCTCGAAGAGGGGCTCATCGCGCTCCACGCGCGCCCCCAGCTTCTTCAGCCACTTCGTGACGGTTCCCTCCGCAACGCTTTCCCCCATCTGGGGCATGATCACCTTGGTGGGCATCGGAAACCTCGACGGATTGGTTCATTGAGTGATTGGGTCATTGTGTGATTGAGAAGCCGAGCCCGCGATGAAGCCTGGATGGTCCAATCACTCAATCACGCAATCACTCAATAACTCGCCAGTCTTCGTGCGGCTTCGGCGAGCTTCTGCGCGTTGGACAAGAAATGCTCTTCGAGGGGCGGCGAAAAAGGCACCGGTGTATCCGGTGTCGTGACCCGCACGATGGGGCCATCCAGATCCTCGAAGGCCTTCTCCGCAATCAGGGCGGCGAGCTCGCCTGCCATGCCGCCGGTGCGCGTGTCTTCGTGCAGCAGAATCACTTTGCTGCACTTGCGCACGCTGGCGAGTACCGTCTGCTCATCGTAGGGCAACGGCGTCCGCAGGTCAACGATCTCCAACAATAGCCCTTCTTTTTCGAGTTCCTGGGCCGCTTCGAGGGCTGTCCACACCGTGCCTTGGCGGTAGAGGCTGACGAGCTGCTCGTCCACGCGGCCGTTCAGGCGCAGGTAGTAGTAGAGATCGTGGAGTTGGCGGCGTGGGAGCTTGGGTGGCACGATAGTCTGCGAAAAGTTGAAAGTCGAAAGTTAAGAGTTGAAAGTCAAGAGATCGAAGTGAGAAGGCTTTCTTCCCTGGCTCTGGACTTTCAACTTTCGACCTTTGACTTGTCGATTTCCCTATCAGACGCGAAAACTCGGCCAAAGTGCTCGATGACGCGCTCGATGGCCGCGTCCATCGAAACGCGTTGGCCCCGCAGCTTCTCGAGCGAAGTCACTCCCTTGCCGCGCAGGCCGCACGGCACAATCCAGTCAAAGTAGCGGAGGTCGGTCGAGACATTGAAGGCGAAGCCGTGGGAGGTCACCCAGCGCGAGACGTGCACGCCCATGGCCACCAGCTTGTCGTTTCCCACCCAGACGCCCGGGGCGCCCGCAAGTCGTCCGGCCTCGATGCCGAAATCCCTCGCCACGCTGATGAAGACTTCTTCGAGTGAGCGCATGAACCAGGCAATATCGCGCCGGTGCTTTGCCAGGTCGAAGATGGGATAGCCGACGAGTTGCCCGGGCCCGTGATAAGTGATGTCGCCGCCGCGATCGGTCTCGAAGACTTGGGCTCCCAGCGCGCGGAGTTGCTCGTCGGACACGAGCAGATGCTCGCGCTTGGCGTTGCGCCCCAGCGTGTAAACGTGGGGATGCTCGAGCAGCAGGAGCGTATCGGGGATCGCCTCGGCTTTGCGCTGCGCCACTAGTTCCCGTTGCAGCCGCAGCCCCTCGGCGTAGTCAACCCGTCCGAGTTGTTCAACGCGGCAGAGCATGTGGAAAAGGCAGTCAAAAGTTGAAGGTCGAAGGTCAAAAACCCTGCCGACATGCTTTCGACTGCACTCTAAATATGAATTGCCTTCCCCTCCACGGCGTGGGCGGCTTCGAGCAGCGCTTCGGCCAGCGTGGGATGAGGGTGGATGGTGCGCGAGAGGTCGAGCGCAGTGCCCTCCAGGCGCATCGCCACCACCGCCTCGGCAATCGACTCCGTCACGCGTGGCCCAATCATGTGGACGCCCAGGATTTCACCATAAGGCTCGGCGCTCACGATCTTGACGAAACCCTCGCGCACTCCCAGGATGCCTGCCTTGCTGTTGGCGGCGAAAGGAAACTTTCCAACCTTCACCTTGTGCCCCGCCTCGCACGCCTGGCGTTCCGTCAGGCCGGCACTGGCGATTTCGGGCTCCGAGTAAGTGCAATTCGGGACGTGCTGATAGTTGATAGGTTCCGCGGGTTTGTCCGCGGCGTGCGTGACCGCCACAATGCCCTCCATTGACGCCACGTGCGCCAGCAACGGGCTCCCCGCCACGATGTCGCCGATGGCGTAAACGCCTGGCTCGTCGGTCTGCATGTATGGGCCCACCTTGACGAACCCGCGCTCGGTTCTCACCCGGGTCCTCTCCAGCCCGATCCCTTGCGTGTTTGGCGCCCGGCCTACGGCCACGAGCAACGTCTCGGCCTCCAGCGTCTGGGTTTTCCCGTCCGGACCAGTGAATGCCACCGACACGCCGCTGGCCGTCTTGGTGGCCCTCTCCACCTTGGCCTGGGTGTGAACCTCAATCCCTTGCTTGCGAAACGATTTCTCCAATTCTGCGGAAATCTCTTCGTCCTCGAGCGGCACGGTGTGCGGCAGCATTTCGAGCACCGTCACCTTCGTGCCGAAGCGATGGAAGATGGAAGCAAATTCCACGCCTACTGCGCCCGCGCCGATAATGGCCATTGATTTCGGAATCTGGCCCAAGTCCAGGACTTCGCGGTTGGTCAGGATGGTCTTGCCGTCGACTTCGAGGCCGGCCAGAAGCTTGGCCTCCGAGCCCGTGGCCAGGATGAGGTTCTTCGCCACCAGTTCCCGCGGTTGGTTTTCCCCGCTGGTCACGCTGATCCGCCCGGGCCTGCTCAAGCAGCCAAAGCCGTGGACGATTTCAACCTTGTTCTTCTTGAGCAGAAACTCGACGCCCTTGGCGAGCCGGGTGACGATCTTGGCCTTGCGCGCCTGAATCGCTGCCCAATCGAGGCTGAACTCCCTGCAAACGATGCCATATTCCTTAGCGTTCTTGAAATAGTCGTACACCTCGGCGTTCAAAAGCAGCGCCTTCGTCGGGATGCAGCCGACGTGCAAACAGGTGCCGCCAAACTTGTCGTCCTTCTCGATGATGGCTGTCTTGAGGCCGAGTTGGCTGGCGCGAATCGCCGCCACATAGCCCCCGGGTCCGCTGCCAATGACGACCAGGTCATACTTCGCCGTTTCCGCCAAGTCCACGCCTCCAGTGGGAATGCGCACGTTTGCAGGTGCGTTGTGAGCTACAGTGGGCCATCTTACATTATGAGAATTGGGGGAACAAGCAGGTCGGCGGAGCAGTTTTCCATCTGCGGGCAGCGGTCGGCCGGGCGCTGCATCGCCCGGCGGACGGTCTGCTGTGGGGTCCCGTTCGCTTGGGACAAGTCCGTGCTCTGGTGTAGGTGTCGTGTGTTCGTGCTGGTCAGGGCCGCGGTCAATATAGGTGAGATAAGCAAAGATGCCCTGCCTGCGGCGCGTCTGTACCAAAGCACAGAAGGTGCTCTGCCGGGCGCGGTGCAGCAAAGATCATGCGGGTTAGAGGGCGTAGAAATGCACCTTTAGCGGCACAGCTTTGCCATCTTTGCGGGAGTGAGAGAAGCGGGAGGGCGATGAAGGCCCTCCCGCACCAAGCCTTTAGACTTCTTCGGGCACGACGTAGGGCTCACGGTAGCCTCGGTCGCCGTCGCGTAGCATGCGGTTCGCCTCGTCGTCCCCGATGACCTGCTCGGTGGCCGGGTCGAAATTTAGCGTCCGACCCAGGCGATAGGCCACATTCCCCAAGTGGAGCAGCGTGCAGGAGATGTGCCCTTCCTCGACGGGCGCGTTCAAGTTCTCCTTCTTCCGGCTGCGGACGCAATCGATGAAGTTCGCCCAGTTGTTGCCTTCTTTGGCCGCGCTGGGCCCGGGTTCCTGGTCTTCGCCCAACCAGGTGCGGTAGGCATCGTAACCGTTCATGGCCATGTAACCCTTGGACCCGTAGAACGTGTTCCCGATGGTGTTCTGCGGTCCTCGGGGTGTCGCGGGCGCCTGGGCAGCCACGTTGCCAAGAGCCGCGGGCACTTCGCCGCCGCCGAAGCTCGGGTCGCCGATCAGCGCTTCGTGGTTTGAAATCCAGTGGCGAACTTCGAACACCATCATCCTCCGTTTGCCGTCCGCCAAGTTGAACTCGTAAGCGACGTTGAGGGTATTCGGAGTCTCCTGATCGTCGTCGAACATGAAGTGGCCGCCGATGGCCGAGACCTTGTTGGGGTACTTCACACCCAGCCCCCAGCAGGCGATGTCAAGCTCGTGGATGCCTTGGTTGCCGAAGTCGCCGTTCCCTGTGTCCCAGATCCAGTGCCAGTTGTAGTGGAACCGGTTCTTGGTGAACGGCTTCATGGGCGCGGGGCCTGTCCACAGGTCGTAGTTCACGCCCGCGGGCACCGGCTCTTGCGGAGCCTTCCCGATGCTCTTGCGCCATTTGAAGCACAGGCCGCGCGCCATGTACACCTCGCCAATCAAACCCTCACGCATCTTTTGGATGCCTTCCCGGATGGCCAGGCCCGAGCGGCTGTTGGTGCCATGCTGAACGATCCGCTTGTATTTCGCTGCGGCGCGTACCAGTTGCCGACCTTCCCACCAGTTGTGTGACAAGGGCTTTTCCACATAGACATCCTTGCCCGCCTGGCATCCCCAGATGGCCTGCAAGGAGTGCCAGTGATTGGGCGTGGCGATGGAGATCGCATCAATCGATGTGTCGTCCAGGAGTTTCCGCAGGTCGACGTACGCCTGGGGCTTTGGCAGGCCCTTCTTGGCCATTTCTGCTAGCCGCTGGTTGGTGACGTTCTCGTCCACGTCGCAGAGCGCCACGACCTCGACGCTCTTCAGCCTCGAATATTGGTCGACGTGCCCCCACCCTTGGCCGTGCAGGCCCACCACGGCCACGCGCACGCGGTCGTTGGCGCCGAACACTCGCTCCGGGTGAGCGATGAAGCTGGCGCTGCTGAGCGCCGCCAGACCGGCGCCGCTCGCGCTTGATTTCAGAAAGTCTCGACGACTGATTTCCGATTCCTTGGCCATGGAAGCTCCTTTGATTGTTCTGCGAGGATTGTACCCTCCTGACCCTCGAATGTCTGCGCAGATTCTGCGACAGTGTCCCCCGGGCCTCGGCAACGGTGATGCTGATTGGGGCAGGCCCCTCCATCCGCCCGTGTCGGCCGGTCACCCAGGATGTCGCTTGGCTCTTAGCGCCCTGCCGTATTAGACTTGGGCTAAAGTACCGGGAAGATGGCTCTTTGATTCCACAGCTCATGCTCGTGACGAGGTTTGAACGACGCGAACACGATTGACACAAGGGAGGGGGAAATGTCCACCCTGAGTATCTTCATGCAGACTTTGCCTTACGTATTCCTGCGGCTCGTGGCGTACTTGCTTTTCGGCCTGCTGGCCCTCATCGTCACGGGCGTCATGGCGGGTTTAGGCATCGGCGCCGCCGCCCTTTTCGGTCAAGCTGGCGGGGCAGTTTTCATCATTCTTCTCATTGCCCTGGGTGTCCTCTGGGGCTTGAAAAGGCTCGCCGAACGTTACGTCCTTTACTTGATCAAAGCCGGGCACGTGGCGGTCATTACCGAGTTGGTCCAGAAGGGCGCGCTGCCCGCCGGGGTCAACCAGGTTTCCTACGGCAAGGACAAGGTGCTCAAGCACTTCACGAGTGCTAGCGTCTTGTTCGGAGTGGATGCTCTGGTGGCAGGCTCGGTGCGACAGATCTTGCGCTGGCTCACGCGCTTGGGGTCCTTTCTTAGCTTCCTCCCCGGCGCGAAGTTCGTTCTGGGTTTCGTCTACCGGGTTCTCCGGCTGGCGGGCAACTACATTGACGAGGCGGTTCTGAGCTACATCCTACTGCACGAGGACCAGAATGTGTGGCGCGCCGCGGCGGACGGCGTCGTCCTCTATGCACAGAGCTGGAAGAAGATCCTGTGGAGGGCGGTGGGGGTTGTGCTGGTAGTGATGACAGGTTGGCTCGTCATTTTCCTGGTCAGCTTCTTCGCTCTGCTGCCGCTGGCTTCGCTGGTGGGCAGAAACAAACCGGGGGTACCCCTGTTTCTCGGCTTTGTTGCCCTCGTGGCCGCGTGGCTCATCGCCAGTGTGGCGCGATGGGCTTTGGTGGACCCGTTTGCGACCGTGGCTATGATTGTCGCGTACAACGAGGCAGTGCGAGAGCAAACGCCCTCCTACGATCTCTACAGCACCTTGGCGGGGGTCTCGCGGAAGTTCCGCGAACTCGAGCAACGGGCGAGACAATCACCCGCCCCAGGAGTTGCTCCGGCGTGATGAGGAACAATGCCTCGAACGAGTACATCCCGGCCATCAAGTTCCGCTCGCTGACTTTTCTCCGATTCACTCTGGCATCTTGGCCAACGTTGAATTTCTCCTTGCACGACCCTTGCTGCGACCTGTAATCTTGATGGGTTGTCAAAACTCCTCATCGTTGAGCTGGAGGCAATGAAATGGCAGTGAGGAACACTGATCGGGTGCGCGAAATCCTGAGCTGGTACGAAAGCGACAGTCCCGGCACGAAAACCAACATCGCGCGGCTGCTAAACACCGGGCGTCTGGCAGGCACCGGCAAGTTCGTGATTCTGCCTGTGGACCAAGGGTTTGAGCACGGCCCGGCGCGCAGCTTCGCCGTGAACCCGCCCGGATATGATCCCAACTATCACTTCGAGCTGGCCATCGAGTCGGGGTGCAACGCCTACGCGGCGCCCCTCGGTTTCATCGAGGCTGCGGCCGCCCGGCATGCCGGCGAGATTCCTCTCATTCTGAAGCTGAACAGCCACGACGTACTGCACGACGAGAAAGATCCCTTACCTGCTGTTTCAGCCAGCGTGAAAGACGCATTGCGGCTGGGCTGCGTGGCCATCGGTTTCACCATTTATCCTGGCTCCGCGCACGCGCAGACGATGTACCAGCAACTGCGCGCGCTGGCCGAAGAGGCGAAGGCCCACGGGCTGGCGGTGGTGGTATGGTCCTACCCGCGCGGTACGAGCCTGACCAAAGAAGGCGAAACCGCCATCGACGTCGCCGCCTACGCCGCCCACATCGCCGCCCAATTGGGTGCGCACCTCATCAAGGTAAAGCTGCCCACCGAGCACATCGAGCAGGCAGAGGCCAAGAAGGCTTACGAGAAGGCGAAGGTGCCCATTGCGACCTTGCCGGAGCGCGTCCGGCATGTGGTGCAGGCCGCGTTTGATGGGAGGCGGATCGTGATCTTTTCCGGGGGTCCAAAGAAGGAGAGCGACGAGGCCGTGTTCGAGGAGGTCCGCGCCATCCGCGACGGCGGCGGCTTCGGCTCCATCATCGGCCGCAACTCCTTCCAGCGCCCGAAGCAACACGCCCTCAAGTTCCTCGACACGATCATGAAGATCTACTTGGGTGAGATAAAGTAGCGACGGGTTGGCCTGGAACTAAGACGGAAAGTTCGCACGGTAATTGTAGGGAAAGACCCTTAGGGTGCTCCCGCACGGAACACACACGGAAGGGCCGCAACGGTTCTCCCCTGCCCAGAGCCTCCTGCTTACTTCTCCGTGAACGGCTGTCCGCCGCGCGGCGAGAATTTCTCCAAGGCTGCCACGAGCGGTCGGGCGCCCCCGGGAACGCCCACGCTGCCGCTGACGAGGATGTCCTTGGGATCCACTTTGCGGCCATAGAGGCGCGCGTTGGCGTCGTGGTCTTGCTTCACAACCTGTCCGTCGAGCGACACGCCGGCAAACAAACCCCGCGACCGCGAGTAGGTGAGAATCTCGGTGTGTAACAGCAAATCGGTCTGGCCGGCAGCAGTACGGCCCACCGGCCCGCCGGCTACCGAGGCGTCCACGCCCAGTTTCGTTCTGCTTTGCAGCAGTTTCTTGACGCCGCCGGGATTCATCACGATGAGGACGAAATCGGTAGCCTGACCACCCAGCTGGAATCCGATGTTCGCACCGCCGACGGTGAACATCGAAGGTCCACCCCAAGGACCGTTTCCGTCACGTCGGCAAACCAGCGCGCCGCGGCCAAAGGTTCCGCCGATACCCAGCGCAACCTTCTTCTGTGAGGGGATCACACCAACACAGACGGCTTTATTCAGCAGATCACTGGGGATACCCTTCTCGGGCGTTCCCATGACCTCTTCGACGACGGTGGCTGCCTTCTGAAGCCGTTCCGCTTCCTTGTCTTGTGCCACGAGCGGAACAGCCAGCATGAGAACCAGAAGAACCGCAAGAAGCGATCTCATTTGAGTCTCCTTTCTTCGGGCTCGGGAGATTGGGCCCGAACCGCCGAAATAGATCCGGATTCCTATGACAAGAGCTATTGTGCCACAGTGGGGCTCATTCCGCTGCGGCGAGACCTATCGGTAGGCTGAACAAGGCTTCGCCAGTGTTATTCTGCCAGTGTCAGGCTGCCACTATCGTTCTGAGCGAAGCGAAGAATCTCATGCTTGAGCGAATCAGGAGATCCTTGGTCGCCTCCGGCGACTCGGGATGACAGCCCCACAGCCTTTCTCAGCACCCTGCTGTGTCCTGGGGAACTCGCTGTCCAGCCGCGCCCCCCACTTTCCCGCTTGCGGGGAACGACGCGCCTTGGATAGACTCTTGCCTTCCCATGCGTGCGATGGTCCTTGAGGAACAGAAACCTGCGGAGGAGAACCCTCTCCATCTGCGCGAGCTTCCCACGCCGGTCCCGGGCGCCGGAGAAATTCGGGTCCGCGTGCGCGCTTGTGGCATCTGCCGCACCGACCTGCACACGGTGGAAGGCGATTTGCCGCTACGGAAGACCCCGCTCGTTCCCGGACACCAAGTTGTGGGTGTGGTGGATGCGGTAGGCGCCGGCGTCCGCGCTTTCCGCGAAGGCGATCGTGTGGGCGTGGCCTGGCTTTACTGGACTTGCGGCGAATGCGCCTACTGTCGGAAAGGGCAGGAGAATCTCTGCGAGAAGGCTCGCTTCACTGGCTATGACGTGGATGGCGGTTACGCCGAGGCCACGGTGGTGCCCGAGGCGTTTGCCTACCCGCTGCCCGAGGGCTTCTCGGACCTTCAGGCCGCCCCGCTGCTCTGCGCCGGAATTGTGGGCTATCGCTCGTTCCGCTTGAGCCACGTGCAACCCGGCGAGCGGTTGGGGCTTTACGGCTTCGGGGCTTCGGCGCACATCATTCTTCAGGTGGCACGCCATCTGGGTTGCGAAGTCTACGTCTTCACGCGCACCGAGAGCCACCGGCAACTGGCCAAAGAGCTGGGCGCCTTCTGGGTGGGCGAGGCGAAGGATACGCCACCAGCGCAGTTGGACGCGGCCATCATCTTTGCGCCTGCCGGCCCATTGGTGTTGGATGCGCTGCGCGTGCTGCGCAAAGGCGGCACGGTCTCCCTCGCTGACATTACCATGACCCCGATCCCGCAGATCGATTATGACTCTCTGCTCTATCATGAACGAATCCTGCGCAGCGTGGCCAATAGCACGCGCGAAGACGGCCGAGACTTCCTTGGTCTGGCCGCGGAGATCCCGGTGAGAACAGAGATCGAGATCTTCGACCTTGAACAGGCCAATCAGGCCCTTCAGGCGATGAAACACAGCAAGGTTCACGGCGCGGGGGTCCTGAAGGTTTCGGCCTAGAGATGGACGGTGCGAACAGGAGTAGCCTTCGAGGGAAGTGGAGGAGGACGGCGGTTGGGGTGCTGCAAATCCGGGAAGTCACTGCGGGGCTGGGCGAATACTGCGGTGTTGCCTGCAGGTGCAAGACTTTCGACGCACCCGCCCATCCGTAACCCTGGCTTTGCTGCCGAACATGGGGCCCTAGGAGGCAGAACTGACTCTCACAGAGGTGAATCCGTGGTGCGTGGTAGAATCCGTTTCGTCATTCTCGTGCTTGCCTTGCTTGCCCTCGCCCCCCCGATTAAGAGCGACGACGACCCGGTGGAGCTGAAGCGCGACGGGAACCAGATCGACGTGCTCATTGGCGGCAGGCCGTTCACGACTTTTTACTTCGGCCCCGAAGCGCCCAAGCCCTATCTACACCCGCTGCACAGCGCCCAGGGGATCGTGGTGACGCGTGGCTTCCCCATGCGCAAGGATATTCCGGGCGAAAGCACGGACCACCCGCACCATCGCGCCATGTACTTTGCCCACGGCGACGTGAACGGCGTCGATTTCTGGAGCGAGGCGGAATTCGAAGAGAAAGCCCCAGTCGAGGTGAAAGGGAAGCAGTACTTGGCGGCGGGGGGCTTGCCGAAGGGTCGCACCGCCTTCAGCAAGCTCGAAGAAGTGAAGGGTGGGGCAGAATCCGGCACGGTCCGGGCGCTCTTCGACCTCGTGGGCCCCGACGGGAAAGCCATCGCCCAGGAGGCGCAGGCTTACGTGTTCCGCGGCGACGAGCGCAGCAGAATCATCGACTGCGAGTTTACTGTCCGAGCCCTCGATGTGCCCGTGAAGATGGGCGACACCAAGGAAGGGACCTTTGCCATCCGCGTCGTCAAGGCCTTGGAAGAGCCCAATGTGCGGATGCTTAATTCCGAAGGTGCTGTGGGAGAGAAACAAATCTGGGGGAAACGGGCCACGTGGGTGGACTACTCGGGAACCGTGCAAGGAACGAAGTTGGGCCTCGCCATCTTCGACAACCCCTCTAATCCCAAACATCCCACTTACTGGCACGCGCGCGGTTATGGCTTGTTTGCCGTCAATCCGTTCGGGGAGCACGATTTCTACAGCGATCCCAAGCGCGACGGCAGCATTACAATCCCGGCCGGGGATTCTTTGACCTTTCGCTACCGAGTGTTCATTCACAACGGTGACGCCGCCGAGGCCAAGGTTGCCGAAGCGTACGAGCGCTACGCGGCAAACCCGTAGAGGCCAGCCCGCCTTAGCCCCGTGGCGATTTCGCTTGTGGGCGATCTCCCCAGGATTTGGTACCAACAGGGGCGATTTCACGCAGCGCCGGGGTGGCTTTATCTGCGGCACTGTCATGATCGCCTCCTTGCCCAAAGGAACGGCCGCCTGAAGGTGTGGTCGGAGCCCGCAGCGAAACGCAACACGGAGGCGAGATGGCTGTGGGAGATCTCATCAGTTTCCTGCGTGACCGACGTACATAATTACCCAGAATCCATGTACCGAGTCGGCCGCCCGGGAATGTGACTACCCGTGGTTTTTGCCGAACTACGTGGCATGTTGCGGTCAAGCTGATGGCCCGCTTCGTGCTGGGGTCTGCAAAAGGGGAAGTGCGTCAGCGCCTGGGGCAATAAGTCCGACCTTGCCCCCGGCCTGCGGCCAGCTCTCAGAGCGTCATGCGTCGGCGCTCGTTTCCGGGAGAGCCGCGCAGAGGGGAGGCGAAGGCATGGCCCGTCCCACGTTTT
>CAZBWJ010000015.1:0-47323 GCA_964495535.1 uncultured Acidobacteriota bacterium
CCAGCCGAACTTCGAGGCAGGGCGTGTTGCCACCGTACCGCGAGTTGCGGCGCTCAGGGGTAGGCGTCGATCCCCGCACGCCCCACAACCTAATCTTCATTGGCTCTCTTTCTGCCGCACTGCATTGCACCGCACGCGACCGGAACCCGCCTCGCACATTCCCACGCCTGCGGTTCCGTCCCCATGGGCCAGCGCGAAAACCCAAAGGAACACGCCGACGACGTTCTTTGCCGGGCCAGCACGCGCCTTGCCCATTGGGTTGCCTCTTTCTTGCCACAAATCGGCTGTTCCGGCTGGTTTCTGCCTCCCGGCGCTATCTCTTCGATTCGCAATTGTATCTCCAAACATGATCGCCCCTCAACTTGAGCCAGAGTACCCACAAAGGACGAGCAGGTTCCGTTGATCCGGGTGCGGAATGTGAAATCCCTTGGAGTTAGTTTGAAACAGCTGTGTTCGACGGAATGCGAGCGTGCCGGTGCCAGGAGCTACCACCAGGTTGCTTTCCGGCGTTTGCGTGAAAGGACCGTAGCCCTGGCGCCCTCCCCTTTGAATCATGTTCATCCGTATCCTGCCTGGGGGGGTCGAACCCTTAGATGATTGGTAAGCTCGTCCTTGAGTCCATGTTCAATATCTTCCTTTCACCCTCCTGTCAAAGAAGGACCCGAAAATCCGTCTAAGTCAGTTCTTGCATTTCCTCCTTCACCTCTTCTAAGCTTGCTGGGCGCGTCCAAGTACTTAGAAAGGGTCGGACTCCCGTCAATGTCCCCGGGTCTTCCTAGAAGGGAGGAGCGTCCTCCCGGAGGCCCTTCGGACGAAATCAATTCACGGGACGGGAAAGCTGAGTCGGAGGGTTACTGCGCCGCCGGAGAGGACCTGACCAGGCAAAAGTGAACGTGCGCGCAAGTATGGGCGGAAGCTTGCGCGAGGGGAGTCTGGTGCATGGCGTTAGCGCCTGTTCCTGGGACTGGTCGTCGTCTCGATTCAGGAGTAAGTGCTGAAGGACTCTGGCAGAACTGCGTCCACGAGGGGAGAAGGGCGCACCGGCAAGCCCATTACGCTGAGGCTGAGAAACACTTCAACGCCGCCCTTCAAGAGGCCGAGTCCTTTGGGCCCCAGGATCCGCGCTTGGCCGCCAGCCTTAATGACCTCGGGGAGTTCTACCGAGCCCAGGGCAAGCTCACCGAAGCCGAGAAGCTTCTCCGCACGGCTTTGGCTATTCGCCAGCAGGTGCTGGGCCCCGAACATCCCACAGTCGCCGAGAGCCTCAACAACTTGGCGGCGCTCCGCGCTGCCCAAGGCAACTATGCTGAAGCAGAGCCGCTTTACCGATGGGCACTCGAGGTCGAGGAAAAGGCCTTGGGGCGGGCGGATCCCTCTGTGGCCGCGACTCTCAACAACCTGGCACTTCTCTGCAAGGCGCTGGGTCGCTACGGGGACGCCGAGCTGACTTTTCGGCGCGCTCTGGTGATATGGCAGCAGTGCTTGGGCTCGGAGCACGCGCACGTCGCTACCAGCCTTAACAACTTGGCCGCGCTCTACTACACCCAGGGGAAGCCCACGGAGGCAGAGCCGCTTTACCATCAGGCGCTGGCGATCAAGGAGAAGGCCCTCGGGCCACAGCACCCCGAGGTGGCCACCATCCTGAATAACCTCGGAGAACTGTATCGGGGTCAGGGCAAGCTTGCCGAAGCGGAGACACTCTACCTGCAGGTTCTCGCCATCGATGAGAAAGCCTTGGGGGCGGAGCATCCCGACGTGGCATCGGACCTTCATCATCTGGCTTTGCTTTACGACGCCCGGGGGCGCTATGCCTGGGCTGAGCCGCTATACCGACGTGCCTTGGCCATTCGGGAGAAAAGCGCTCTTCCACACGACTCGGACGTGGCTTCCATCCTCAGGAATCTGGGGGAACTGTACAGTAACCAAGGCTCTTACTCCGAGGCAGAACTGCTCCACCGGCGAGCTCTGGCCATTGACGAGAAACTGCTGGGGGCTGATCATCCGAAAGTGGCGGCTGACTTGAACGATTTGGCCTTACTGTACGACGCCCAGGGCAACTTTGCCCAGGCTGAGGCGCTCCTAAGCCGCGCTTTGAGGATTTGCGAGAGGGCTTATGGAGAGGAGCACCCTGGTGTGATTCCAAGCCTGGAGTATCTCGCGACTTTCCTTCGCCGGACTCGGCGCCCAGCGGAGGCCCAAAAGGTGGAAGCGCGTGCGAAGGCGATCTGGGCCAATAGCGGCCGCGAGTCTCCAGCAGAAGCAGTGGCAGCCACTTTCCTGCCGTTCAGGACCCCCGCCGTGTTCAGTAAGTGTGCCTGACTCCCAAGACCTGGAAATCCCGCAGAGAGTTTTTCACCACGTAGAGTATTTGATTGTTGCTGTGGGGGTCTGGAGGCTTGAGTAAGAAGCCAGGGTCGACCAGATAGTCGAGGGAATTGCGCACGATTCCTTCAATGGTCTCGCCGTCGTGAAACCTGACGCGAACCCACACACCTTCGATAGGAGGATGGCCTTCAAAGAACTTGATTTCTTTGTAATCTTCGCTGCCCTCGAAGGTCTTGACGAAAAACAGGGCTTTCAGCGATTCTAACGGCACCGCGATCGGCTCGCCTGATTCCACCGTGCGTACGGCAATCTCCCTCGGCATCGACACTGGTTCGTTTTTGAGCAGAGTGTCGAGGTCCTTCGCTGGCAACGTGTCGGTGTAGCCTTTTACCAGTTTGCCGCCGCTCAAGTGCGCCACGACCTTGAAGGAGGACCTTCCCATTGCTTCACCCGCGCCGCAAGTTTTGCCTAGAGTTCGCGAAGCGCTCGTGGGTCTTCAGGTTATTGCTGGTCGATTCCATACTGGCGGATCTTGTAAAGCAAGGCCTTGTAGCTGATGTTTAGGAGCCGCGCGGCCTCTTTGCGACTCCAATTCGTCTGCTCCAGGGTACGGGTGATGGCCTTGGCCTCGGCGTCCCCCTTCAAACCGCGCACCAGCGATTTCAGGTCGCCCGCCGGGGCTCCAGTCAGGTTCGTCGGTGTTCCGGGGGTACGGACCTGTCCCCTTCCGTTCGTCTCCAAATCGCTGAGCACCAACGCTTCGTCACCCAGAATCAGGTAGCGCTTCACCAAGTTCTCTAGCTCCCGGACATTCCCGGGCCAGGAACATCGGCAGCAGGCTTCGATAAACGACTGAGATACGGGCAGAGGCGGGCGCGCGTATCGTTCGGCCCAGATCGCCATGAATTGCTTCAACAACAGAGGGATTTCCTCCCGCCGCTCGCGCAGGGGAGGCAGGTGCAAGGTGAAAGCATTCAACCTGTAGTAGAGGTCCTCCCGGAGCTTCTTTGCCGCGAGAGCCTGCTCGATATGCACATTGGTCGCAGCCAGAATTCGCACGTCGACCGACACTGTGGTACGGCTGCCCAGTCTGGAGAATTCCTGGTCCTGGAGCACCTGTAGCAGCTTCGCCTGTAGGCCCGGTGGCATTTCGGCGATCTCATCCAGCAAGATGGTCCCCTTGTCACACAGCTCAAACCTGCCTGGCTTTGCCCGGTTGGCTCCCGTGAACGCCCCGGCCTCGTAGCCGAACAGCTCGCTCTCCAGCAACTCACTGGGGAGAGCCGCGCAGTTCACCTTCATGAAGGTGCGGTGGGCACGGGCGGAGAACTTGTAGATCAAGCGCGCCACAACTTCCTTGCCCGTGCCGCTTTCTCCAAGCAGCAGGACGGGAACGTTAATGTTGGCGACTTGCATTGCCTGGGCGCGAATCTTCTGCATCGCGGGGCTGGCGGCTACAAAAATCGAATCGTCGCCAAGCTCCTCGACTGCCCCAACCCAAGGCATGGTCTCAGCCGGGCTGGGTTGGGTGGCGAGACAGCTCCGGAGTGCTGCATCTAATTCGGCCTTGTGAAAGGGCTTGGTTAAGTAGTCCTGAGCTCCCAGGCGAATGGCTTGGACCGCTTTGCGCGGGTCGTTGGCGCAGGTTAGCATGATTACTTTCAGCCCGGGACGAATCTGCCGAAGTTGCTCCAGGGCTTGCATGCCGTCCATCTGCGGCATCAGCAGGTCGAGCAGGACCACATCGGGAGCCGGGCTACGTCGCACCCGCTCCATAGCCGCAAACCCACTGCTCACGGTTTCCACTTCGTAGGAGTCGACTTCCAGCAACATCCGCAGGTAGCGGAGCATGCTAGGCTCGTCGTCAACGACAAGGATCGTCGAAGGGTTTTTCGCGGTACTAGGGCTCCCCATATGAGCGGCTACTCTATGTAGGTTTCAGCGGCAACACGACGGAGAACTTGCTTCCCGATCCCGGCTCGCTTTCCACCCAAATTTTGCCCCCGTGAGCTTGAACCAGACGCCTGACAATCGCCAAGCCCAGCCCCATGCCACCCGGCTCGCTGTCAGGCTGAGGGAGTTTGAAGAAGTCGTCAAAAATCTCCTGGTGGTATTCCGGGGAAATACCTGGTCCTGTATCAGCGACGGTCAGGCGCACGGCATTCGCCCCAACCTGTGTGTCCGCTCTTTCCTCGGATGCGCGATGCTCTTGGCCGACGCGACGGTCCCAAGCGTGCGGGTCCACAGTCAGCCAAACGCTTCCCCCGGTCGGGGTGAACTTCAGCGCGTTTTCCAAGAGGTTCGAGACCACATGCTGCATCTTAGGATAATCAAAAGGAAAAGGCTCCATTCTGTGGTCAACGGGATAGTATAGCGCCACGCCCTTTGCCTGAAACCGGGTCAACCACACATCGCAGATTTCTGACAGGCAGTCAGTCAAATCTGCCATCTCGAACCTCATCGTTAGCTTGCCTGCCTCGAGCGCTCCTAGCGTCAGGAAATCTTGACTGAATCGCTGCAGGCGGCCGCAATTGGCCTTAGAGTCTGCGAGGATCTGCCGTTGGCGGGCGCTGAGAGGGCCGGGCTTCTCAGTAAGCAAAAGCTCAATGTACCCGGCTACGACCGCCAGGGGGGTCCCCAATTCGTGCGCGGCGGCGGCGAGCGCAACAGCGTGCCGGCGTACCTCTTCCTGCAGGCGCGCATTGGTCCTCAACAGCTCCTCTAGGGTCGCCCCAGAGCGAACTGGCGCGACGCTCGAATCCCCCTCGGGGCCCGAAGAGGCACTGACTAGCGCATGGTCAGTCCGCCTGGCCTCGCCGTGCCCGTCTCTCTCTGCCGAAGCGGGTTGGTCATTTGGCATAAGCACGAGCCCTCGGTCGCGGGCGTTCATGTTGCACGCTGAAGCGGTTGAAGCTCCACGCAGCTACTTCGCTCTTCTCATACTGCATGTGTTCCCTGCTGTTGTCAAGCCTTGAAGAGCAAAGTCGGTGCTCTTATGCAGCAAAGGGTTGCACTTGTGGGCAACGCTGGCCTTTTGTCGGTAGCCCCAACTGTTCCTAGGGCGTCTGTATCTCCAGCAATTTGCTTGAGATAACTCGCGGCGCCGAAAATCGGCTGGGTGGGTGGGTTTTGGCACTCTCTGTGCTGAGTCCCCTTATAAGAGAGGCGGAGGGGGAGGTAGCGTGGAGGCACAATTGCTGTCGCGAAGGCCTGAGAGGCGCCTATGGCAGCGCCTGCCCCTGGCTATTCCTGTTTTTTTGTCCGGCACGGATGAGCACGGCAAGGAATTCCGCGAGTTCACAACTGCACTCAACGTCAGCGCCGGTGGAGCACTGCTAGCGACGCGGCGATATTTGCCTCTTTTCTCGCGGGTTTCCTTGGAAATCCCGAGCCCTCCTTTTCCTCGCGTGGGTATCGGTTCGGACTTCGTGCGGAATATGAAGGCACGATTGGTCACGGTCACTCCTAGCCAGCAGTGCTACTTGTGCGGCTTGAGATTCTCCCATCCATTGATCGACCCGGGCCTGGGCAAATCCCGAAGGAAACAATATTCCTCGGTGTGAAAACATTTTCCCTTCTTTTGTGACAAGACTGAGCACGCGTTTGTCCATTCTAGCCTGTCCCCCTTCCTCGCCGCGGGACCTCCCATCTTGCTGAAAAATCAGGAACCTTGGGGCACTTCTTTGCGCTGAACACGCCTCCTTTTGGCGTTGCCCCGTGTGAACACTTTGGTGCGTCAATTGCTCCTCTAGCAATTCGAACTCGACAGTGCAGGCTAACTAGCTGGAGAGGAGAGTCATAGTGTCCCTAAGCGGAGTGAACCCATCCCCATTATATGTGCCCCTGGACGATCTGCCGCCCAAGGCAGTGATCTTTGGGCATTCTGAGCCCATGCGGGCAGTGCAGGAGAAAGTGGAGAAAGTGGCGAGCGCAAACGTCCCGGTGCTGATCCAAGGTGAAAGTGGCACGGGTAAGGAAATCATCGCAAGACTCATCCATCGGCTTTCCCCCTGGCACTCGGGCCCCCTCGTCAAAGTGAACTGCCCCGCCATCCCCGGCACCCTGCTTGAAAGCGAACTGTTCGGCTACGAGCGGGGAGCTTTCACGGGCGCGTACGGTTCCAAGCCGGGCCGGGTGGAACTTGCCCATCGCGGTACGCTGTTCCTGGATGAGATTGCTGAGCTCGATCCCGCCTTGCAGGCTAAGCTGTTGCAGTTGCTCCAGGATGGGCAGTTCTGCCGGATCGGAGCTCAGGAGGACAAACGGGTGGAGGTGCGCGTCGTCTGCGCCACCAATCGCCAACTGGAACGGGAGATGGAAGTCGGCGCTTTTCGCCAGGATCTCTTTTACCGCATCAACGTGCTCAATATGCAGTTGCCGCCTTTGCGCGAGCGTCGAGGAGACATCCCAGACCTCGTCAATTACTTCTTGCAGGTCTTCAAGGAGGAGTACGACTGCCAAGCCGCCCCAATCTCCTCCTGGACTGTTCAGTTGCTGCAAAACTACGGATGGCCTGGGAACATCCGCGAGCTTGAGAACCTGGTAAAGCGCTATGTCATCCTGGGCTCGGAAGACGCAATCACGAGCGAGATTCTAGGGCGAGGTCAAGGCGCTTTCAGCCCTGAGATTCCTTCTGACGGGTCGATTCCGTTGAAGAAGGTGACGCGACAAGCGGTGCGCGATCTGGAGGGGAGAATTATCCTCAAGGCCTTGGAGGCCCACAGTTGGAATCGCAAGCAAGTGGCCCGCACCTTAAGCATCAGCTATCGAGCGTTGCTCTATAAGATTCGCCAGGCAGGTTTGCCATCAAAGAGGTCGGCACGTAGGGTGGAAGCTATCCCATCCTTCGCAGTAGCCGTGAATTGAGGAGAGGCACCGGGGCGGGCGCGAAGGATGTCACTTGGCCTGGGTGGCGGGGGAGCGTGCCTGGTGTGTTGGGACCGGACCTTTCGCGAGCTGGTACTCCAAGTAGTCTCGCAAGGGCACAAACCGTCCCCCGCTTAACAACTCGCGGATCCGACCCTCCATTCGACCCAAGTTCACGTAGTGCCGCAACTTGGATTTCCACTTCCCTGGCAGGCGCGGCTGCCCGGGATCAAGTTCCCAAGGATGGAAATACACGACCGCAGGCTGCCCCTCACGTATTCGAAGCCGGCGTAACGCCCAGCGTGTGTACCACATTGGGAGAAGGCGCAAATAGCCTCCGCCCCCCGCAGGCAGATTCCGGCCCATCACGCGAACGGTGGTCAGTGGAATCTCGAAGATGGACCGCCCATCGCGACACTCCCAGCGGAAGGGGAAGCGCGGCGCTTCGGGCATGCCATAAAGGTCATGCCGTATGGGGAAAACGCTCGAGTCGTAGACAAGGCCTTCCTGCGCAAGAATATCCAGCGCCCAGAGTGACCTTCGGACGATAGAGAATGAGGGAGCCCGGTATCCGACAACCTTCTGCCCTCCCGCGTCCTCGATTGCGGCCACTGCCCGCCGGGTGTCCTCCCGAAACTCTTCCGGTTTCAGAAGCCAGATTCGGCGGTGCAGGTAACTGTGACAGCCGACCTCATGGCCCGCGCTAGCAATCTCCCGGACAAGCTTCGGTTCACGCTCAGCCACCCAGCCCATAACGAAGAAGGTGGCTCGAGCGTCCGCCCCGTCGAGGATTTCCAGGGTGCGGCGAACGTTGTCAGCCACCCGAGAGGGGTACTGCGGCCACATGTCGGGCGTTATCCGATCCGCGAACGCCTCGACGTGGTAGTAGTCCTCCACGTCGACGCTTAGGCCTGAAGGCAGGCTTGTCGGCCGAGCCTCAGAGCAACGGCCATCCTCATTCGGCATCGCGCGAAACAAACCAGCGTTGTCGTCCTGCATAACCCGTCCAGCCAAGTGCCGGTCGGAGTGGCGGGGGCACCCCGTCGATTGACGCACCGAGCTCAACCCTAGCGGCAACCACGAATTCTGCTTGCCAGGATCAAGTTCGTTCACTTCACCTAGGTCTCAAGGCGACGCATTCAAATCGCCCTCCGCGCAATTAACCTGCTCCGCCCGCGGCAGCCAGCCTTTGTTAGGAACTAAATATACCATGCCCCGGAGCAAGTCTCGGCGCGGATGTCGGAAGAGAGAAATGACTGAATCACGCGCGGCCATCTTGTGGAGGTGGCCATCAGCAGGGGAGTCGCACGGTATAGGGAGGCCCCTCGAATGCCATGATCCGCTCGAACTCGTGCCCGAGCGCGTTCAGTTTTTGTCCAAGGTCTTTCACTTCGAGGGGAAGTCTCATTGGGGTGATCGAGGTAATCTGTTGAAGCTTCGCCACTTAACTCCTAAGCCCAGTTGGCATATGAACTGCTGGGACTAACGGCGGAGATTCGCCAATTAGTCTCGTGATGTGGGGTCGGGTACCCCGAGATGGAGAGCATGCTGATGCGAAAAGTTCTCTTGGTCGTTGCACTCGCGCTGTTGACGGCACCGGCGACGGCTTTGGCCGACACTATCCAGACCACGGCATCGCCAGGTACTTATGACTGGCAAACTTGGAGCTCACCTAACCTGGACCAGGACGGGAAGCCATACTGGGATAATGGATCCTGGGACGGCGCTTACAAGAACATAGGCTACTGCTTGACGGGCACTGGCAACTGCGCAATGCCGGACGCTCCAGGGGCGATTCCTTTTTGGGGTAAGAGCTACAATAGCAGCACGGATACTGGCGGAGGATTCGACCCGAATTTCTTTTTCTCGAAGGACACGCCCGGGAGTACGACCGCCCTTAAGATTGAGATAGCTGGTTTTGCGAATTCCAATATTTTCGGGTGGTTTGAGACAAATTCTGCGGGCACATTGCTTGGCGCACAGCACGAGTTGTTCAGCGGTCCACAGGGCGCAGGGGCCGTCGCTACGTTTACGCCAACATCTTACTACGGTTTCTATCTGACGACTCCCCAGGGAAACACCTTCTATACCCTTTCTAGTGCTAGCAATGGCGAAGATGATAAAGGCTATCAGCACTTTGCCGTCTTCAGCGGCCTTGGCGAGAGTTACTGGCTTGGAATGGAAGATCTCAAGTTCGGAGGGCGCTGTAACAGCAGCGATAAGGACTACAACGACATGGTCGTTTACGTAGCTCCCGTCCCCGAACCGGCAACGCTGACCCTGTTTGGAACGGGATTGATTGGCTTGGCAGCCCTCGTTCGCCGGAGGCTTAAGCCCAGGTTGTAGTAAGCCGACAGGTAGTCATCTTGCTGACTTCACGCTCGACCCCTGCGGTTAACTGCCGCAGGGCTTTGTGTTTTCGTGGCCCGAGCGCGTCCGGAGGATGTCATTTGGCTTACCCTTCGAGTGAGAAGGTCTGATGTGTGGGGAGCAGACCTTTCGCAAGCTGGTACCCCAAGTAGTCTCCCAAGGGCACAAACCGTCCCCCGCGTAACAACTCGCGGATCTGACCCTCCATTAGACCCAAGTTCACGTACTGCCGCAACTAGGATTTCCACTTCCCTGGCAGGCGCGGCTGCCAGGGATCGAGTTTCCAAGGATGGAAATACACGACCGCAGGCTGCCCCTCACGTATTCGAAGCCGGCGTAACGCCCAGCGTGTGTACCACATTGGGAGAAGGCGCAAATAGCCTCCGCCCCCCGCAGGCAGATTCCGGCCCATCACGCGAACGGTGGTCAGTGGAATCTCGAAGATGGATCGCCCATCGCGACACTCCCAGCGGAAGGGGAATCGCGCCGCTTTTCTGCTGGGGCTGTCGCTTCGCCCTAAGCGCTCCGCCCTTCGGGCTCCGCTCCAGCCCCAGCGGAAAGAAAGGCAAGACACCCAAAACCCACAAACGAGCCAAGGAAGCAAAGGGAGAGAAGAAACACAAGTAGGACGAAGAATCAATAACTTAGGTGGGACCAAGCCAGGTTGACAAAACCAAATGGGAAGCAGGCAGTGATGTGTCTTGCCGGGAGAAGTGGTCTCGATTCACCGGCAGCCTGAATATTACACGCTTCCTCCAAGGATGCCCGGGTCGCTTGGCCTGCCAAGCGCAACGAGCGGAACTACAACGCGGCGTGCCTGCGCTGATATCCACAGGGTGCAGGGGAAAGAGGATGTTCTTCGAGCCCTTCCCATGCCGGAAAGCCCGCGGGCTCCCGGTTCGCCAGTCCCCTTCATCTTGTGTTAAATTGTTTGCATCTCGCGACAAATCCCGGCCAGTGGCCATTCTCTAACCAGTTGATTAGACAAGATTTAAGACAGCCCACATCTGGCAGGTGAATTGCTACTAGGGGATCGACAGTCGGTCGTCCTAACGGCACGGGGCAATTGCGCCGACCGTCACATACCACAAGGAACGAAGATCTAAGGGAGGGTACTTCAATGAGGTTTCGAAAGGGATTACACGTTCTCCTGGTGATTGGGGCTTTGCTCGTGGCGTCGTCTCTGGCCACGGCTGACCCGATCGACCCGTTTAACCCGCGCCCGGTTCCGATCGGGCCTTCCGGTGAGCCAACTCTGCAGAGCATCCTAGACGGCATGGGTATGGGTGTGAACGCCGCGACGGATCAGCAGACGGCGGGCATGTGGACCACGTCACTTTATCCGCCCAGCGTGATGCCGGTAATGGTGGTCGAGTATGCCGGGCTGAGCTCGGTAAACAATTTTGGTATTTGGTCCGGTACCACCACCGAGAACGCGGTTGGCTATGACATTTTCCTAGGTCCAGCGATAGGCGGCATCGGCGGGACTGCAGCAGCGCTGACGTGGCTGGATGCTACGACGATAGTGGTCACGGCGGCTGGGACTGGGGTGTGCGGTGTGAGTGTCAACTGCGGCACCTTCCTAGGTATCCCGTACACGAGTTTCGGTTTCTACATCGACAATCCCTGGGGTGAGTTCGTCAGTGTAGACCAATTCAACACTGACGGGTCGGCACATGTTCTGGCGTACCGCAAACCAGGCTCGGACTCTTGGGCACTGGCGTTCGAGGATCTACCAGGGCCGGAGACCGACTGGGATTACAACGACATGGTAGTGAAAGTGGAATCACTGGATCCCGTGCCCGAGCCCGGGACGCTGGCGCTGTTTGGCACCGGTCTGATTGGCTTGGCTGGTCTGGTTCGTAGGAAGCTCAAGAAGTAGTTGGTCTGACAGTTCCCAAGATCTCTTTGGAGACCGCTCCCCAACCCTGCGGCCTAGAAGGCCGCAGGGTTGCATCTAAGGGGCGAGGTGCCGCCTGCTCCCATCATCCGCGCTTTCGCGAGCTGTTCCCCTTGGCCTCTGCCCTGATCCTGCCCCATAGATACGCTCGAAACTCCGCGCCCACACTGCCATCACGTCTTACCTCCCACAGACGGGCACTGAAAGACCTCCACAGCGCGCCTTGCGGCGCGCTTCGCCACGCCGCTGTGCGGAAAGGCTAAGCCTTTCCGCACAGCAAGGTGGCAGAGCCGGGTGAAGGAGCCGCTCTGGCGAGGCTGAAGAGTCGATTGAGAATTGCAGAATGCAGTGACGAGCGCTCGCGTCAGATCACGTCTTCCCGCTGCGGCTGAAGACACGCCGGGGTGAGGGGGCGGCAGAGATGCGGCGGCGAGGCTAAAACTCGCCAAGGCGAGTCGCTTAGGGAGTCCCCGCCCTTCAGTTGATTACGCAGACGAAGATCGTGTCTTGACGCCGCGCTCCTGCTTTGGCAGGACCTCACGGGCGGCATGCCTGTGCCAGACGACGTGCCTGAGGCATCTTGCCCCAGGACAATGTCAAGGAACTCCTGACCCATGACACTAGTAGCTTCCTGATAGTTCTGCCAGAGCCTTCTTGATTTCCGCCGCCTGGGAGTAGTTGGGGTCGATCTTGAGCGTTCGCTCGAGATGCTCCCTGGCACGCGCTCGGTCGTTAGTCTTCTGGTATGCCAGCCCAAGGTGGTAGTGAAATGTGGGGTTTTGAGGATCCTGTTTCACAGCCTCGTTGAGCAGGTCGATGGCCGAGGCATAGGCGCCCTTCTGGTAATAGGCCCAGGCAAGAGTGTCGGCAACGTTGGGCGAATCGGGCATTCCGCGTCGCGCTATCTGTGCCAGGGACAGCGCCACATCGGCGTTGCCCCCGTGCTCGAGTGTCAAGTAGGCAAGATTATTGGCCGCCAGCGGGTAGTCGGGTTGCACCTGCAACGCCTTCTGGTATAACTCCTGGGCTTTCTGCCAGTTGCCCCGCTGTTCCTCTAGTGTGCCAAGGAGAACATAGCTCCGCACATCGCGGGGATTGCGCTGGATGGACTGCTGGTAGTTCGCCAAAGCTCTGTCTTGCGAGCCTCGGGCCACTTGAATCCGCCCAAGGAGGAGCATCGCTTCGATGTTGTCCTTATTCAGTTCGACGGCCTTCTGCAAGGCGGCCTCGGCTTTCTCCAGGTCGTTCCGGCCGGCCAGCATTTGTCCAAGCAGCAAGTAGTATGCGCTGTTGTTCGGGGCCTTGGCCATCTGGGCATTGACCCTGTCCACAGCCTTGGTGGGTTGCATCTGCGCGCTGTAAAGGCGGACCAACCCGACGAGCGCCTCTAATGCGTTAGGATCGTGTTCCAGCGCTTGCTCAAAGAGTTTCTGCGCTTCCCCGGTTCTGCCCTGGGAGAGACGCAGTTCTCCCATGCGGGTGTACCCAAGGGGGCTTTGCGGGGCTACCTCGATGGCCTTCTTCAAGTCTGCCTCGACGCCTGGCACGTCCTTGCGAGTCGCCTTAACGATGGCGCGATAGCTATAGCCCAGCGGCGAGGACGGCCGAGCGTTGATCAGCGCTTCGGCGCTCTTGCCGAGCAGGTCGACATCGCCCTTACGCAGTGCCACGGCAGCCAGCGCTTGCTGCGCTTCGACCATGTCCGGCCGCAAGCGCGCCGCTTCACGCCATTCGGTTTCTGCCCGCTGGAGGTTGCCCACCTGCGCGCACGCCACCCCAAGATAGTGATGCGCCGCAGCGTTCTCAGCGTCGCTCTTGACGGCCGACTCGAGTGCTTGTATCGCGTCGTCGCCGCGCCCTTGGCGGGTCAGGATCTGTCCACGGCAAATCAGACCGTCTACGTCTTTTGGATTCTTCTTTAGTATCTCGTCGTTCAGCTTCGTGGCTTCATCCAGCCGATTGCGCAGGATCAAGAGCTGCACATAGTTCTTCTTCACTCGAAGGTCTTGGGGGTGCTCCTGGTAGAGCGAGGCGTACTCGGCAATCGCCTTGTCCACGTCACCCATGTTTAGATAGAAATCTCCGAGCATGCGGTAGCCTTCCGAGCTATCGCTCAAAGCCTGTTTGGCTTCCTTCAACACCTGCTCGGCCTTGTCCTTCTGGCCTTGGAACATGTAGAGACGCGCCAGGGTCGCACGGGGGGCTGGATTCTTCGGCTCAAGCTCAATGGCACGGCGGAACTGTTGCTCAGCTTCTGCAAAGCGGCGCTGCTGCCCATAGAAGTTTCCTAGCGCGAGGACGGGCGCTGCGGACTTTGGGTCGAGCGACACGGCCTTCTTGTAACTCTCTTCTGCGGCCGAAGTCTGCTTCAGATTCATCTGCAAAAGCGCCACGTTTTGGTAAAACTCCGATCGGTTTGGCGCCAGCTCGATCGCCTTCTGCATTTCCTTCAATGATTCTTGCTGGTTGCCTTGTGCCGCCAGAGAGTTTGCCAACAGCGCGTGGGCGTCGGCATTGTTGGGCTCCTGTGCGAGAACCAGCTCCGCCTTCTCTTGCGCCCGCTTGAATTCACGCCCTGCCAGGAATATGTTGCCTAAATCGATTTGGGCTTTCCAATGCCTAGGCTCAAGATCAACGGTGCGAAGTAGCTGAGCGTACGCGCCCTGCACGATGCCCAGCTTCAGGGAGCACCGCGCTAGCTGATAATGCGCCTCTGCGTACCGCGCGTCGATCTGAATGGCGTTCTGAAATTGGATCGCCGCCTCGCGGTACTTCTCCTTCTGAAAGTAGCGCTGGCCGCTTTCGAAGTACTTCTGCTTGCGGACATTAGGGTCGCGCGAGCAACCCGCGGACAGACTGATGACCAAGGCTGCAATCAACCATACTCCTAACCAACGGGACTCTTTCATATCGCCCTTCCCCTGAGAAATGCCTTTCTGTCAGGACGCCCAACGGTTCCTTCCATGGCCTTCGCAATTCTCGGTCCAATCGAAGGCACTTGACTCGCCTGGCAGTCTGAGCTCGAATCTCCTCGTCAAGGAATAAGGAATTAGGTTATCAAATATTCGCGGGCAAGGACAGGATTTCTCGTGATTGGCGAGCGTGGCGGGCGCCAGGAAGAGTGTCGTCCCTTCTCTCGCGGCCATCAAGCGCGCACAAAACAAAACGCCACTGGGTTGATTTGTTCTGCCTGACTGCGGGGCGTTCCCTCGGGGCCTGATTTGCTCCCTGAGAGGGCTTGGCTGTCTACTTGGGGACATAATTGTCCAGTGCGGGTAGAATCGCTTGCGCGAATTCAATGGCCCTTTGCTGTGCATGCTCCGGGGCTTCGTTGTGGTCCACTGCTGTGATGATTCGAACTAGCGCACCGTCGGTGCGGTTCATCCGAATGGCATCGGCCACCAAATAGAACTTCGCCCAATACTCGCTTGCGACCACCCGACCGTGCGCCTGATACCAGTAAAGCACCAGTTTTCGATCCAAACCCTTGGCGATCACGTAGCGGTTGATCGTGATAGCCTTCCCGTCCGGCTTCGACAACTGCAAGCGGCTGGATTCGATGGGAGTCCAGCCGGCGCCGGGGAGGCAATTCTGTGGGGAATGGACTGTACTTCCCATTCTCTGGCTAGGAAAGTAGGCAACGAAAAAGTCGAAGTACGGTTCGTCCAGGGTACGCCGATAAATGCGGAGCAGAAACTCTCCTTCACCCAGGACCTCCCGGATCTGCTGCCCAATAGCCACGTCCTGGGCCGACCAGTCTCCCACTTGGCTGGGAAAGGAGGACAAGTCCTGGCGCGGAGGCAAACGTTCCGCTTGGCCACGCGATTGCAGAAACAGCGCAGTGGCAGCGAGCAACACTGCCACGGGAACAGAACGAAGCCAGGTAAGCACCCGGTGTCTCACGTCTTTCTCACCCCGCGCCAGCGGTCAACCAGGCGCATCGCAGCATGGACGGCAAAAAGCATTCCCATGGAAACAACGAAGATGATCCACCCGGAAAATATGTGGAAAAAACCCAGGGCCTTCTCCGGATCCCACCACTGCACCATGAGGCCCGTGCCCAGGACACGGAGGCTGTTGGCGACTACCGCAATCGGGACGGCAGCCGCTGCCAAGAGGGTTCGACGAGACGTCCTGGGCTCAAGGAAATAGCCGTAAATCAGGGCTAGGGCAATCAGCGACATCAGCGATCGGATGCCACTACAGGCTTCGGCCACTTCCAGTGGCATGACCGCAAGCTGAATTACGTTTCCTTCCCGCAACACGGGGACGCCGATCAGTTTAAGGAGTGCGCTGGCCATTTGCGACGCGAGGAACTGAAGCGGGAAGGCAACCTGATTGAAGATTATCACCGGGATGGGAATCATCACGAAAAGAAAGCCCAGTGGAAACAGCGCAGCGCGGAGGTAACCCCAGCCCAGAAAGTAGACCACTAGACCCGCTAGCAGAATAACGAAAGAAGAGCGAGACAAGAAGAACTCAGCCCCCAGGATTCCAACGACGAGGATCGACATCGCACCTGCGACAAACAGGAGGCCCCACCAGGAAGGGCGCACCGGTAGCGCGGCGAGGCGTTTTCGCTCAAGCCATACCACGAACAGCGAAAGGGGCGGAACTAGGAACCCATGGGAGAAATTGGGATCCTTCCACCAGTCGAGCACCAAGGCGGCGGCGACCTTGCCGTAGAGGACGGCAACAAGAAGCGTCAAGACCGCCGCCTGCCACCACAATGCTCGCCCGCGATTGATCTCCCGAGGCGGGACGGGCCGAGCGAGGTCATCTCCAGATCGGTTCATCTGCATCAGCCGTCGCAGGCGCAAGATACCAAGTAACCTTACCTACAGCAATCCTAATTCCAAGGGATGTGGACTCCCCTGAGGAATTTGATGCGTGGCAGGCCATCTTGCCACTGTGCGGCCCGACTGGTTCCGCTCTACGAAGATCCTTCTCGCGGAAGGCGTGAGACGCGTACAATCAAGGACGGTCCGCCCTTGGGAGGCTTCAAGCGGGGCTGGCTCCTTGAATAAGCTGCGAGACGTCGAGTGGGAGCATGCCACGAACCAGGGGGGATGGAGCAGCAGCCTTGCCCTGATAGTGGAAATGTTTTTCCACTTAGTGGAACCGTGTCGTCATTTGATGGAAACACCAGGGCATACAAGTGGGTACCTAAGGGGGGCTTTTCACGGACAGGATCACTTGTAACTACTTGGAAATGCGAAGGTTGTGCATTCAGAACGGGCTCCTGAGCACGTCCCAGCCTTGTGGAAGTCGCCTTGCTCCCCGCTAATCGCAAGCCCCAGCTCTCGGGGTGCGCGCAGTAACGCATCGGGAGGTGAGATGGACTCGAGATCTTCCGAGATCGAGTTGGACAACGGAATCAATGCCTCTTCATCACCTGCCAGGAATCAGTTTGTCAGCCCGGCAATGCAGGCACTTGAGCACGTTCTGGCCGATATAGCGATCACCGACATACCAGTCTTAGTGATTGGTGAGAGTGGCACGGGGAAGGAAGTCGTGGCCAGGCGGATCCATCAACTCTCAGGACGACGCCATGGACCTTTTGTCAAGCTAAGTTGCGCAACGATTGCTCCCGATTCTTTTGCTTGGCGCCACGATGACACTGAGAATGGGGAAGATCGTAACGTTTTTCTAAGGCCCTGCACAGTGTTCCTAGACGAGATCTATGACTTGGAGCCAGCCGCTCAGTCCAGACTCTTGCACGCCCTGCCCGACGGGAGCGCCCCGCCAGAGAATTGCCTTGGCGCGCGCGTGATTTCCGCCACCAGCCGGAATGTAGAAGAGCAGGTGCGTGCTGGGCGCTTTCGCGAAGATCTCTACTATCGCCTTGACGGCGTTTGCCTGCGGCTTCCCCCCCTGCGCCACCGCACAGAGGATATACCGATCTTGGTGGACTTCTTTCTGGCAAAGTATGCAGCACTGTTCGGGCGCACCGTACCCACGCTTAGCGCTCGGACCCTCCACACCCTCCTGGGTTATTCCTGGCCGGGCAACATCCGCGAACTGGAAAACGCCGTGAAGAAAATGGTAGCCCTGGGTGACGAGCATGCGGCTGTGGCAGATTTGGGCTCGGCACTGGCAGGGTCGGGGCCGCGCCGGGGTTCCGCCGAGAGAGTCTCGTTGAAGGAGGCAGGACGCGCCGCCTCTCATCAGGCCGAGCGGGAGCTGATATTGAAGGTGCTGACGCGCACACGCTGGAACCGCAAGCGTGCCGCCCAGGACTTACAGATTAGCTACAAAGCCCTCCTCTACAAGTTGAAGCAATTCGGGTTAGACCAATCTGCAGACTCTGAGGTGCAGGAGGAGAACCCCCATGAGTAACCAACGGTTGAGTGCGGGGGTACTGGTGCTGCTGCCCCTATTCTTGGGCCTGACCGCAGGGGAAGGAAGCACTGTCGAAGAGCAGAAGGGGAGCAAAACCGCTGTTGCCCCAGGAAGCAGCGAAAGCACACAAAAGCCTAGTCCTGGTGTCGACACCGGCCAGTATGTGATCGGGGTCGAGGACGTACTCGACATAAACGTCTGGAAGGAGCCGGAGGTTTCCCGCACGGTCCCTGTCCGGCCCGATGGCAAGGTGTCACTGCCCCTGCTAAACGATGTCCAGGCGGGGGGGCTCACGCCGATGCAGCTCGGATCAGCTATCACGGAGAAGCTGAAAAAGTTCATTGCGCAGCCCCAGGTGACGGTAATCGTCACGACGATCAACAGCCGACGGGTTTACATTCTGGGCGAGGTGAACCGCGGAGGGGCCTTACCCCTGTTGCCGGACATGACAGTTCTGCAGGCCCTTTCCAGTGCCGGCGGCTTTACGCAGTTTGCGAATCAAAAAGAGATATACGTGCTGCGAAACGAGGATGGGAAGCAGCTTCGGTATCCGTTCAACTATAAAGAGGCCATTCGGGGGAAGGCCGCTGGACAGAACATTGTCCTGAAGCCCGGGGACACGATCGTGGTCCCGTGAGGGTTGTTTCTGATGGAAAAGTCCCGGGGGTTGTTGGTCGCGATGGTATTCCTGGCGTCATGCGCCCGGGCCTCTTGGGCCCAGCAGCGGGGAGCTATTTCTGGCTCGTCTGCAACGACGCCCTCGGCAGGTTCGGGCCAGCAGGCTAGTCAGCAACCGACGGGTGGGCCAGAGTCGGAAACAGAAGAAACGCATCCGGCGACAGCCGTGGTAGCTCCGCTCTCCGGAGCTGAAGACCTTACCCCGGGCTCCAAAGGACGAGTTCGGAGTTATCTTGTCCCCTCTTTACAGTGGACGGGGTTTGCAGATACGAACAGCAATAACGTTCCAGGAGGTTCGAATCGGGAGACGCAGAGCACGGTGCTCGGGAGCATTACGTTGCAGCGGGTGGGAAAACACTCTCAATTGAACCTGGATTACGTGGGGGGCGGTTTTTTTTACAGCCGGCGTCTCGAAAGTAGCTCCAACGGCAAGTCGGTTACAAACGGGATGATTCACCGAGCCGGGTTTACTCAGGTTCTTGCCTGGGAGCGGTGGAAGCTGCTCTTGGACGATCACCTCCTCTATCTGCCGGAGTCACCATTTGGATTTGGAGGGTTTGGGGGTCTAAACAGCTTCGCCGGGGGGTTGGGTGGCTCCTATTTCGCCAATGCTCCCCTCCTGAGTCCAATGCTGGAACCGAACCAGACGATTTTGACAGGTCGTTCCGAGCGGCTCAGCAACGTGGTGGCGACTCAGGCTGAATACAGGCCGGGAGCGCGGTCTGCCCTCACCGTCACGGGCACTTATGGGACCCTCCTCTTCTTGAATTCATCGCTGATCGACAACCGGTACTGGGTGTTGTTGGCCGGTTACAACTTCGCGCTCTCTCGTCGGGACGTGCTGGCCATCACTTATGGGCATTATCTTTACCAGTTGGGTGGCGACAATCGGCAAATCCTCAATCGTGGTTTTCAACTGGCCTACGGGCGCAAAATCACCGGCAGGCTGTCTTTGGAACTCTCGGGTGGTCCGATGGCCAACGACATCGCCAAACCTCTAGGCGGCTCCGTTCTGAGGTCTTTCTGGACCACATACGATTCGCTCCAGTACCGTTTTCGCAAGGGGAGCGTGGGGATTTCCTTCAGGCGTCAGATGACGGGCGGATCAGGGTTGCTTTTGGGGGCCGAGAGCCGCGTGGCACAGTTTTCGGCGGGCCGGCAGTTATGGCGAACTGCCTACTTCTCGCTGGATCTGAGCCAGGCCTACAACCAGTCGCTCACCCAGGAAACCAGTACCAGCCGACGGACCAAGTACGAGGGTTGGTACGGAGGGGCCATGTTGAGCCGGGAGCTTGGCCAGCACATGAGCCTCTCCCTGAACTACAACGTCCAGCGCCAGATTTCCAATAACCCGCTTTGCTTCGGAAACGACTGCGGGACGGTCATACTCCGGCACGTCGGGGGCCTTGGGGTCAATTGGCACAGTCGGCCTATCCGACTGGACTAGGCACTGGTGAAGCGGGCAGACATACAGCGGACGAGAGGTTTAGATGCTGGGACATCGACAATTGAGCATTGATGACTACTTGGCAATTCTGCGGCGTAGATGGTGGGTGATCCTCGCGCCCGCCATCCTAGGGCCGGTGCTTGCCTACTTCGTAGCCCTGTATTTGCCCAACCGGTACACCTCGCAGACCCTGGTGCTAGTCGAGCAGCAGAAGGTACCTGATAGCTTCGTGAAGTCCTTGATTACCGAGGAATTGGCTGCCCGGCTGGGCACCATGCAGGAGCAGATTCTGAGTCGTACGCGCCTTCAGCCGATCATCGAGAAGTTCGGTCTCTTCAAAGAGGAAGTGAATCGGGTGCCGATGGAGGAGCTGGTTAATCGGATGCGGAAGGCCATTTCGGTCACGCCGGTGAGATCTGTGGTGAGCACCAGAGAGGGGGATCTACCAGGTTTCTTCCTGAGCTTTACCGCGGACAACGCCCGCTTGGCGCAGCAAGTCTGTGCCGAAATCACCTCTATGTTCATTGAGGAGAATCTCCGATTTCGGGAGCAAGCTGCCCAGGGGACCACGGACTTCCTGGTGAATCAACTGGACGACGCCAAGCGGAAACTCGATGAGCAAGACGCGAAACTGGCTCAGTTCAAACGAAAGTACATGGGCTCCCTCCCGGAGGAAACCCAGACAAACCTTAACCTGCTGACCGCACTAAACACCCAGCTCGAAGCCACCACCCAGGCGCTTACCAGAGCCCAGCAAGACAAGGCTTTTACCGAGTCGTTATTGGCGCAGCAAGTTGCAGGCCTGCAAGCCATGAGAGAGGGCCGCACCTCACAACCGGAGACGGACGCCCAGCGCTTGGCGACAATGGAAGATGACCTCCTCGCCTTGGAGGCGAAATACACTAGTGACTACCCGGACGTGATCAAACTGAAGGTCTCCATCCAGCAACTCAAAAGAAAGGTTCACGAGGGTGCTGCGGTGGCCAAAGAAGTACCGGCGGGAGCGCCGCAGGAAGCGGCCACCGTTGAGCCGCCCCAAGTGCAGCAGCTTCGCGGCCAACTCCATGCCTACGAGCAAGCTATCCGCCAGCACAGCCGTGAACAGGAACGCTTGCAGGGGCAGGTGAGACTTTACCAATCCCGCATCCAAGTGAGTCCGATGGTGGAACAGGAGAACAAGGAAGTCACCCGGGACTACCAAACGGCCCTGGAGTTCTACAACGAGTTGCTGAAAAAGCGGAACCAGTCAGAAATGGCGACCAGCCTTGAGCGGCGTCAACAAGGAGAGCAGTTTCGGGTAATGGACCCGGCGAATCTACCTGAGGAGCCGAGCTTTCCCAACCGGCCGCTGTTTGCCGGGGGAGGGTTCGGCATCGGGCTGGGCCTCGGGCTCGGCCTGGCGCTGCTTCTCGAGTTGCTCGACAAATCCATTCGCACTGAATTGGACGTGGAGTTTTATCTCAAGGTACCTACGCTGGCCCTGGTGCCGACGGTTGGCAGCGGGAACGGCAGGGCGAGGAGTTTCTGGAGGCGCGGGAAGAAGGAAAAGGAGCACTCCCAGCGGAGCGTAGGGGCGTAGGACATACAACTATGTACAAGAAATTCTTTGGCTTGCGAGAAGCGCCTTTCAATATGAACCCCGATCCGCGCTTTTTGTTCCCAACCCAGCAGGCTGAGGAGGCACTGGCCTGTTTGACTTACGGCATTCAGAACCTCAAGGGCTTCATGTTGTTGACCGGCGAAGTGGGAACTGGCAAGACCACCTTGCTCAATAAGCTGCTCGAGTGGCTGCGCAGTGCGCGCGTGGCCACCGCCTTTGTCTTTAACTCGCGCCTCAATCCCTTGCAGTTCCTTGACTTCATGATGGCTGATTTCGGGATTAGCTGTGATTCGGGTCAGAAAAGCCGGATTCTCTGGCGGCTCAACCAATGGCTGTTAGAGCGCTATCGGGCCGGACAAATCGCCGTCTTGATTGTGGACGAAGCGCAGAACCTCTCCGCGCAGGTGCTCGAGGAAATCCGCCTGCTGACCAACTTGGAGACATCCAGCGAAAAGCTGCTCCAGATTGTGCTTTCTGGTCAGCCCGAGCTCCAGGAGAAGCTCAAGCAGCCGCAGCTCCGCCAATTACGGCAACGCATCACGCTGCGCTGCAAGACCTATCCGCTCACCCTGGAAGAAACGCGTGGTTGCATTGCCAGGCGGATCCGCATTGCTGGAGGCAACCGCCAGCCCATCTTTAGTCCGGAAGCCGTGGAGGCGATATACCGTTACGCGCAAGGCATCCCGCGCGTCATCAACTTGTTGTGTGAGCATGCTCTCATCAGTGCTTATGCGGACCAAGAGAAGCCTGTGGCCGTCGGCACGGTGGAGCAGGTGGCCCGGGAATTTGAACTGCACGAGATTGCGCCCACCGCACCGCCGGCATCGGTGGTCGACGTCACAGAGAATTCCCGGGTGATGGAGACCCTGCAAAATCTGGCGACCTTGATGGATCGGCTGCGACGGTCGGAATAGACCATAGGCGCCCCAGGAAAAGGAAGGTATGAGCCGCATCCACGACGCACTGAAGAGGGCTGAGCAGGAAAAGGCCGAGGGTGTCCGACCGGGAGGGCCCGCCGGGGCAGTCGAGCCGGCGGCACCTGAGCCTGTTCTCGGGCCGGGTTCTTCCGAAGTGCCCCAGGAGGCTCCAACGCCGTCCCTGGTCCGCAGTGATGAGTGTCTGTCCCCGATCACGTGGGAAGTGCTGGAGGCGCGGTGTGTGCGACGTCAGTGGAACCCCGATTCCAAGACGTTGCTGGTTTCTGACTCGCAAGCCCATGCGCTTGGAGCCGAAGAATTTCGCACGCTGCGTTCGCAGCTCTACCTGATACACGAGAAACAAGCCCTTCGCACGCTCTTGATCACGAGTGCGCTCCCCCAAGAGGGGAAGACGTTCATCGCCGCAAACTTGGCCAACATCATCGTGCGACAGCCCGAGCGGCGTGTGTTGCTGGTCGATGCCGACCTTCGATGGTCGAGGCTCCACCAGGTGCTGGGGGCTCCGTCAACGCCCGGGCTTTCCGACTACTTGCAGGGTGAGGCGGAGGAGTTCTCTATTCTGCAGCGCGGTCCGCAAGGCAACCTGTTCTTCATCCCCGGGGGCAAAGCAGCTCCCAACCCGGCTGAGCTGATCGCCAACGGCCGCCTCAAGAGCCTGCTCCAGCGGCTGGCGCCGGTCTTTGACTGGATTATCCTGGACTCTCCACCGGTCGTGCCCGTCTCTGACAGCAGCCTCCTGGCTGGGTCGTGCGATGGGGTGCTGATGGTGGTGCGCGCGGGAGCGACTCCCTTTGACATGGCCCAGCGAGCGCGCGACGAGTTTCGCAGCAAGCGCCTGCTAGGCGTGGTGCTGAACGGTGTAGCCCCGGGAGCAGCTTACGGCTCCTACTACTATGGGGCTTACGCCAAGGACGCTAAGAAGAGCAAGCGCGGAGGCCAATAGGCTGTGCTTCGGCTGTTCAATGTCTACTATCCGGTTCGGGTGTTGGTGCTTCAAGGTGGTGAAGCCCTGATCATCTGCTGCTCGCTCCTGCTGGCCGTGCAAATCCGCCTCGGGGACGATGCCGTCCTGGTCCTAAACTATGAATACGGATTGTTCAAGATTTTTGCCGTGGCCGCGCTTACGCTGGTGTGTTTCCACTATTTCGACCTGTACGACCTGCAGCGATTAACGTCAAACAGCGAAACCTACTTCCGACTGCTGGTTGTGCTTGGAATCATATCGATTGTTCTCGCCGCGGTGGGTTACGTGTTCCCCGGGTTCTTAATCGGGCGAGGCGTGTTTGTGACAGGACTTGTGATCCTAACCTTAAGCCTGTTCTCTTGGCGTAATGCATACGCGTGGTTTGTCCGCCAGCCGTATCTTCGGGAGCGGGTTTATGTACTCGGCGCGGGTGAACGTGCCCAGCGCTTGGTGGGAACCCTCCGCGCGCGCAAGGAGCTGGGGATGGAGGTAGTCGGCTGGACAGGCGCGATGGGGAACGGCTCCCTGACGCGTGAAGCCCTCGCCGGCGCCGTGGCGGGGCTCCGCAAGCGGCAAGGGGTGGATCGCGTCATTGTGGCTATTTCTGACCGTCGCGGCATGATGCCGGTGCGTGAACTGCTGGATCTCCGTCTGAACGGCATCATGGTGGAAGAGGCGTCGGCGCTCCTCGAAAAAGTCTCTGGCAAGATCGAAGTAGACGAGCTTTCGCCAAGCTGGCTGATCTTCTCCGAGGGCTTCCGGTTGAACCCCACTTTTCTGCTCGTGCGCCGCCTGGTCTCCATCATGGTGTCGGCAATTGGCCTGCTCCTTCTTCTGCCCCTGCTCCCCTTCATTGCTCTGGCGATCAAGCTCACTTCTCCTGGCCCAATACTCTACCGGCAGAAGCGTGTGGGGCGCTATGGTGTCCTGTTCGACTGCTACAAATTCCGTACCATGCGAGCCGACGCCGAAGCAGAGAGCGGCCCTACGTGGGCTGGTGACCAGGACCCCCGGGTCACAGTGTTCGGCCGCTTCTTACGCCGTAGTCGGCTAGACGAAGTCCCGCAGTTATGGAATGTGCTGCGGGGAGATATGGGCTTTGTCGGCCCGCGTCCGGAGCGCCCGGAATTCGTTGAGTGGCTTAGCGAGCAAATCCCCTACTACCACCTGCGCCATATCATTCGCCCCGGCATCACAGGATGGGCCCAGGTCTGCTATCGATACGGAGCCTCACTGGAGGAGTCCAGAGAGAAGCTGCAATACGATCTCTATTACATCAAGCACATATCGCTGAGCCTGGACTTAATTGTCATTCTGCGGTCCGCAAAGATCGTCTTGCTGGCGCGAGGCGCGCGGTGAGACGAACCGGCCCTCCGCTTGATGCGACCGCGATCCTCATTCGTGCGAATTGGAGAAGAGCAGGAGGTGTTTCACAGCCCTCGTGGTTTCTCTGTTCGGCTTGTAATGGCTATGGGCTAGCGGATTTTCTATCGCTCGATCCACTCATGGCCGTCTGTACTCGTCAACAGAAAGTGGGAGGCAATACTTGAGCGTTCCGACTAAAGACCAAACGCCGCATCCGGTGCGTCCGGTCAAGTCGGGCGGCGTGACCCGAGCTAGCGCTCGGGGTCGGGGCACCTTAAGTAGGCTCGCGTCGGATTTGATTCGGTTGTCGTTTTACCCATTGCTTCAGCGGCGTTGGCACCCGTCAGCTTTTCAGTACTTGCGCGAATTTCAGGAGCATGAATATTCACCCCTGGAGACTGTCCAGGAAATACAAAAGCAGAAGCTGAAGAGCCTATTGCAGCACGCTGCCGACCACGTCCCTTACTACCAAGAGCTCTTTCGTTCACAAGGGATCAAGCCGGCAGACATACGTTCCTTCAGGGAGTTCGCCCGGATTCCGGTTCTGACCAAGGCTACCATTCATGAGCGGGGCAACGAGATTCGCGCTGAAAACATGAAACCCCATGAAGTGCACCCCAACGCCAGCGGCGGGTCGACAGGTAAGCCTGTTCAGTTCTACCAGGATGCGAGGTATTGGGACTACGCGATTGCCAGTCAATGGTTTGTAGAAACCTGGTGGGGGATCCGACCGGGTGATCCAACTGCTTCCATTTGGGGGACAGACCGTGATCTCCCCTCTCTCCACTGGAAGGAAAGGCTCAGCGGGAGTATCTGTCAGGTCAGGATCTGCAACGCCTTCGGTTTAACAAGGGATCGGCTGGAAGAATTTGCGGAAGAGCTGAACGCCTGGCAACCCCGATTCATTATTGGCTACGCCTCGGCTCTTTACCTCTTTGCCCGTTTCGTAATGGAGCGGCCCTATCTTAGCATTCGTCCGCACGCGGTCAAGTCTACCGCGGAGGTCCTCACCGACGAAGAAAGGACGACTATCGAGCAAGCGTTTCGATGTCCGGTTTACAACTTTTATGGCTCTCGTGAGGTGAACAACTTGGCGGCGGAGTGCCCCGCCCACAAGGGCCTGCACGTGAACGCTCTTACGCGTTATATTGAAGTCGTGGACGAGACAGGAAAACCGTTAGGCCCGCTTCAGCCGGGGCGGCTTCTGGTGACTGACCTGACAAACTACGCGATGCCATTCATCCGGTACGAGACTGAAGATATTGGGACTTGGAGTGATGCGCCTTGCTCTTGTGGTCGTCGCTTTCCAGTCCTTGCCAACGTTTTGGGGCGGAAGAGCGATTTCATTATCTCGCCGGAAGGTAAGCTGATCCACGGAGAGTACTTCACTCACATGTTTTACGGCATGCCTGAGGTGACGGAGTTCCAATTGATCCAGGAGTCGCTGACCCACGTTCGGATGCGCGTGGTACTGAAACCAGGCGCGGGTCAATCGATCCTGGAGTCCTTGCGGAATCGCCTGGGCGAGGTATTTGGATCGACCGCTATTTGCGAGGTGGCCGCTGTGGGTGAGATCGAGCGCCCACCCAGCGGGAAGCACAGATTCACTATTTCCAACGTCCCCGTCCCATGGGGCCGCCTGGGTCCCAAGTTTCAACTCGGAGACGGGCAGAAGGTCCAATGAAACTTGACCCGCAACGAGCCCGATGCATCAATGCGCTGTACGTTGGGTTCTTGTACCCTCTTGTTAATCGCAGCCTCTACGCGGGCCTTTCCAAGCGTATGCGGAAGTACGAGCGGCTGGAGGGCTTGTCGCTAGCCGAGAACCGGGAGCTGCAGTGGCGGGCCCTGATTCGGCTTTTGCAGCATGCTTATCGTACGACCTCCTTCTATCACCGCCGCTTTGATTCAGTGGGATTGCGACCTTCGGAAATTGCCTCTCCTTCGGATCTGGAGAGAATTCCCCCTCTGACCCGCGAAGATATCCGCGAAGATCTTTCCGGCCTTCGGTCCAACAGGTATCGTGCGGATGAAGTGTCCCACGCCGCCACGGGCGGAACTACGGACACGCCGGTGCCTCTGTTGCGCAGTCGGGAAGCGCTCCGCGAAAAGATGGCGGTTCAATGCCGATTCAATAGTTGGGCGGGCTTTCATCCGGGAGACAAGGTGTTCCATCTTTGGGGCGCGCGGCAGGACTATAGCGAAAATCCAAGCTGGCGCTGGCGACTTTATGATCGGTACTTGATGCGCCAGCTGTGGGCGCCTACATCTCTTTTCAATGAAGCTGTCCTGGAGTCTTACCGCCAAACTATGAACTGCTTCAGGCCTCGGATTGTTTACGCCTACCCAACGCCACTGGCACTTTTCTGCGAGTATCTGCGTGCGAGCGGACGACCGTATCACCGCCCGGCGAGCGCGATCTGCACTGCAGAACCTCTGGTTGACAATCAGCGGCGCGTTATCGAAGAGGCGCTGGGCTGTCCCGTATTTGAACACTACGGCAGCCGCGAGTTCGCGATGATCGCCGGCGAGTGCGAACGCCACCAAGGTTTGCACCTCAGCACGGCAGCAGCTTACGTCGAATTCCTCCCCGTTGAGGGCTCCGAAGTCGAAGGATTGCACGAGTTGCTGGTCACCGATCTTCTGAATTACGGGATGCCCTTGATTCGATACCGGATCAATGACTGCGCGCTGCGAGGACCGGAAACCTGTTCCTGCGGGAGAGGCTATCCCCTCATCCGGCAAATCATCGGCCGCACCACAGACGTGTTTTATCTCGCTAATGGCGACTTTGTTCCAGGCGTATCCCTGACGAACCGGGTACTCCAAGTTTGCCCGGGCCTGAAAAAGGTTCAGATAATTCAAGAAACTCAGCAGGATTTTCGGGTGCGTTACGTGCCGGGCCCTGGATTCGGCCAAGCCGACCTGGACTTGCTCAAAGCCAACCTGACAAGGTTCTTACCCGACCGAATTGAGTGGACATTCGAGCAGGTGGCGGACATCGAGCGAGAGCGCTCGGGCAAAACTCGTTTTTGCATTTCCCATCTGACCAGGCCCGCGATACGGCGTGCCGATGGCAGCACAGGTGAACCCGGGCGGGGGCTTACTCTTCCTGGAGGCTAATGGCAAGGGCTCCTGCCCCGTCGACGGGCGCCAGCCTTCTCGATCCCGCAGGTCCCGTTCACGGCGTTCGGGAGTGTTATGGGCGTACATGAACCGATTGTCATCCTCGGTCTGGTCATCGGTGGAGTACTCGCTCTAGCAGGGCTCTTGCGCCCTTTCCTGGGTGTTCTCGTCCTGATCGCGATTCACTTTATCCAGCCCGGTGAATTGGTGCCTGCGCTGAATGTGATCCGCATTGAGCGCAGTTACGCCATTGCTTTGCTCGTGGTTTTCGTATTGCGCCGTTTGTCAACTCCGGGGCGCCCTTTACTTTCGAACCGACTCGTCTTGGCGAGCCTTCTACTGGTCGGCTCAGCCTTCCTGTCGATTCCCTTCGCGGTTTGGAGAGGCGGAGCGTTTGCGCAAACGACCGAGCTCCTTAAGAACGTAATCCTCCTCGTGCTGATTTTTGGGTTGATTGATACAAATGCCAGGATGAGCAAGGCTCTCTGGGTCATGGTGGGACTGTTTGCATGGTTCGCCGGCAGTGCATTGATTGTATACGGTCATGGCCAGATTTCGCTGCAGGGGGGGATCGAACGCGCGCAAGGAATGACCAGCATGGCGGGCGGCCCCAACGAACTGGCAGGGTTGATTTTGGCTTTGCTCCCGTTTTTGATCGCGCTTCTCAGGTGTACTCACAGCATTTTGATCCGATTATTGCTGCTTGCCTGCGGAGGCCTTGGCTTGGGCGCTCTGGTCTTAACGGGCGCTCGGGCCGGCATGCTCGCCCTGATCATTGTTGGGGCTTATTACGTGCTCCGTTCCAGGCATAAGGTTGTCTGGTTCCTTGCATGCGTTGCGCTGGCGTGCATCATTTGGATCGGAATGCCTCAGGACTTGCGAGACCGTTATCTCACCGTCAAACAATACGGTTCGGGAGGTCAGTTGGATGCCTCAAATGAATTGCGACTGCGAGTCTGGAAGGCAGGGTGGAGGATGCTACTCGATCATCCCCTACTGGGTGTGGGTGCCGGCCAGTTTCCCACTGCCTACGGAACAACGTACGCGGGACGCGCGCATGTAGCCTGGATGAATCCTCATAACCTATTCCTTCAGGTGGCTTGCGAGATGGGTCTTGTGGGGCTGATAGTGTTTATCTATTTCGTGACTCAGATTGTCAAGCAGATCCGTCATCTGCCCAGACGGGAAAGCAGTCCGCTGGTTGAATTAAACTACCAGGTTGCCACGGCGTGCGGCGCAATGTTGATTGGCTTGATGGCCATAAGCGTCGTCAGTCACACTCTTTATCGTCCGTACTGGTATTTGCTCGGGGGTCTTGTTGCGGCTAACAGCCGCAACGCGTGGGCAGCGCTCGGCGGTGAGCTTGCGACCGATGTTGGAGGTGCTAGTGAGGAGACTGTATCCAACCGTGAGGACACCCTCGAGAATGTTTCGACGCACCGGAAAAGGTGAAATGCGAGTCTGCTCTTCAACAGTCCCCGCTGCCTAGATTCGGTTACCACTTGAAAGCGCCATGGCGTGGGCGGTCGCCAACTCAAGTGAGATTGAAATGACCCGGGGCTTTGCCGGGGTGAATGGAGACGGCGGCACGGTATGAGAGCCGAGTATCAGAACAGTTCGCAAAGTCGGGAGTCGATGCGGACATCGATCGCAGACCCGATCCCGCCTGCGGCTTCCAGCCTCAATGTCCTGGTCCTCGACGAGTGGCTGCACTACCCGCCTAACTCGGGGCGGGGCGTCCGTACCTGGAGTCTGCTGCAGCGCCTGGCTCGGCGGCACAGGGTCTCGCTGCTCTGTTATGGTGACCCGGAGGCCGAGGCCTCTGTCGCGGCCCGGGCGGCGGGCATTTATTTGCACTTGGTGCGTCCGTTCCCGGCGCCTCGGGGCGCTCGCCTGTACGGAGGCCTACTCGCCAATCTTTTCTCGCGGTATCCGTACTCCGTCTGGAAGCACTACACCCGGCGTTACGAAAATCGGCTGCGAGAGGTCTTGCGAGACAACCCGTTTGATCTGGTGCACTGCGAGTGTACGGTTTATGCACGATTCCTGCGGGTGGTTGAGAGACTTCCGAAGTTGGTTATGGCTCACAACATCGAGTCGCAAATCCTGTATCGCCGGGCCCGCTGTAGCCGGACGATTCTCGAGCGTGTCTTTTTTGGTCTCCAGGCTCGCAAGATGGAGTCCTTCGAGCGCGCCGCTTTGCGGCGGGCCGACTGGGTTACGCTGGTTACGGAGCTGGATGCCGATCAGGTGCGTGCCTGGGGTGTGCAGAAGACTTCACTCGTGGAAAACGGCGTAGATGTGGACCAATTTGTGCCCACGGAAAGAAAGTGTGATAGCGACGAAATTCTCTTTCTGGCGGCGCTGGACTGGTACCCCAACCTGGACGCCCTCGACTACCTGCTCGAGGACATCCTTCCGCTGGTCCGGCAAGCTAGCCCAAGCGCACGACTGCGCATTGTGGGCCGACGCCCTCCCGCAGGGCTTAAGGAGCGGATCGCCCACTGTCCTGGGGTGGAGCTTGTCGGTGAAGTCGCTGACGTGCGTCCTTTCCTGACCCGAGCCGCGGTGGTCGCAGTCCCCTTGCGGATCGGTGGGGGGAGTCGAGTCAAGATCCTGGAGGCCCTTGCCATGGGAAAGGCGGTAGTCTCCACCTCCGTCGGTGCTGAGGGCTTGGCGGTCACGGAGGGCGTGCACCTTTTGCTCGCTGATGCACCGTCGGATTTCGCCGCTCGGACGGTGGAATTGCTGAAGTCATCCGAGGAGTGCCTCCGCCTGGGAGAGAATGGGCGTAAGCTCGTCGTAGAACGCTATAGCTGGGATCAAATGGCAAGGGCGTTGGAGTGGGCCTGGGAAGAGCTTTGTGGAGCAGGGCACGCATGCGGAGTCGAAGCTCCCTCAATGGGTAAGGAGGCGCACGCGAACCCGTGAGTCGGCCCGTCCGCATTCTCCACTTGCGTCCCAGCAGCTTCGTGGGGGGGCCGGAGCGCCAGTTGCTCCACTATGCAGAGCTCGACCGCGCGGGTCTGACCGAAACCATCCTTGGGACTTTCGTAGGCGTACACGAAGGACGCGAGTTCCTAGAAGCGGCTGAGGAACATGGGTTTCAAACCCTTGCCCTGCCGACAGGATCGCTGGGAGACTACAGAGCGACATTCGCTCTGATGCGGTTCCTCAAGGAGCGGGAAATATCGCTCCTTTGCACGCATGGCTACCAAGCGGACATTCTGGGTGGAATCGCGGGTTTGGCTCGTCGCGTGCCTGTGGCTTGTTTCCTGCGCGGCTGGACAGGAGAAGACTGGAAAGTCCGAGCCTACGAATTAGCCGACCGTGCGTTTCTGGCTTTGGCGAAGCGGGTGGTCTGTCTTTCGCAGACGCACGCATCCCGACTCGCACGCCATCGCGTTCTGCGTCCCAAGTTGCGAGTCGTGCTGAATGCGATTGAAAGCCGCCTCTTGGGCGAAGACCAACGTTTGCGCCTCCGCCAGGAAGTTCGGGCAAGACTGGGGCTTCCCGCCAACTGCATGATTGTGGCTTCGGCCGGGAGGCTGAGCGCGGAGAAGGGAACAGCATTTCTCCTTCGAGCGATCCCTGAGCTTCAACGTCAGTTCCCGGATGCGCGTTTCGTCATCTTTGGGAGCGGTCGGCTGCGTGGGCAGTTGGAACAAATGGCAAACCGTCTGGGCGTGAGCGCGGCAGTGACCTTTGCTGGTCACGTGCCGGACTTTCCGTTGTTGCTGCCGGGGATCGACCTGCTTGTTAACCCATCGTTGGCCGAGCAGATGCCCAACGTCGTTCTTGAAGCGATGGCTGCCGCGGTGCCAGTGGTTGCTACTGCCGTGGGCGCCGTCAAAGAAATTGCCGGGGACGGCAATACCCTAGTCTCGGTTCCTCCGGCAGATGCGGCGGCCATTGTCCGGGCAGTGCGGGACCTCCTGCTTGATCCTGTGCTTGCCGGCGCCATAGGTCGCGCCGGCCAGAAGCGAGTGCAGGAAGCTTTCTCGCCGGCCCGGCAGGGAATGCAACTCCGCGCCCTATACGAAGAATTGATTCCGGCTCTGGCGCCAGTACGGGCCACACCTGGCACGAGCTCACGAGGTGGTCACTAGGATAGCGAGGACCTTGGACATGCCTGATCCCGCCACAGCTTCGGCCATGCCTGCCGGGGCGTCGTCGCTTCCCCTGATTTCCGTCGTCGTGCCCGTCCACAACGAAGAAGCGCACTTGGGGGCGCTGTTCGAAGACCTGCTGAAGCAGGAATATCCGACCGATCGGTATGAGATTCTGGTAGCGGATGGCAATTCAACGGACAGGACAAGAGAAATCGTCGAGCGCTACGCGCGCGAGTCCGTACCCCGAGTCTTGTGGCTTCCCAACCCGCGTCAACTCTCCAGCGCAGGCAGGAACGTAGGGGTGGAAGCCAGCCGGGGCGAGCTGATTCTCTTTATTGATGGGCATTGCCGGATTCCCAGCCCGACTCTGTTCTTGGACACGGCGCGCATCATGCAGGCTACGGGCGCGGACTGCCTGTGCCGGCCTCAACCGTTGACATGTCCAGAGAATACGTGGTTCCAGGACGTCGTCGCCCATGCACGGGCTACTTTGATTGGGCATGGGCGCGATTCCACCATTTATGCAACCGACCAGGAGGGATTCGTCGATCCAACCAGTGCAGGAGCCACGTACCATCGATCGGTGTTTGACCGTGTGGGCAGGTACGACGAAAGGTTCGACGCCTGCGAAGATGTCGATTTCAATTATCGTGTCTTCAAGGCGGGGTTGCGCTCTTATCTAAGCTCACGCTGCGCCATTTCCTACCGGCCCCGTTCGAGTCTTCGGGGGCTGTTCAAACAGCTCGTCCGCTACGGGCGAGGCCGGGTTCGTTTCCTGCGCAAGCATCCCGATGCGCTTACCATTTCGCAACTTGTTCCGGTCGCGTTTGTGGCGTGGCTGGCGGGCGGCGCGCTGGCGTCATGCGTGTCAACCTTCGCGGCCAAGGTTTTCCTCGCGACCCTGGCCACATACGCAGGACTCGTGCTGGCGTTCTCCGGCTGGCTGGGGCTGCGGCACGGGTGGCGCTATTTTGTTGTCGCCCCCGCTGTTTATCTGGCCGTACATGTTGGCCTCGGGGTGGGCTTGTGGGCCGAGGCGGGACGGCCCGTTCTGGAGTGGTTGCGCGCCAGGCCAAAGCGCTCGGCAACGCGTCCCGTCTCGGGCAGCGGAGCCCAGCACATCCCGGGAAGTGAGGAGTAACGGGTGTCTGGGGTGAAGCAAAGACTTGCCGAACTCCTGGGTGGCATGCCCCTCCTAGGCCGAGCATTCGACTGGCTGCGGGCCACGGGCGCTCCTGTTTTCATGTTCCATCGCGTTCTCCCGGAGGGCGAAGCCAGTTACGACCCGGAGCTAGTCACCTCGACCAACCTGTTTGGCGCCTTTCTTGATTGGGTCTGGGAGCGGTATCGCGTGGTGGGCGTCGACGAGCTCGCCCGGCGGCGTCAGCACCCGAAGGATGGGGGAGCGCCACTCTGCGCCATCACTTTCGACGATGGCTGGCGCGACAACTTCCTCCACGCCCTGCCCTTGCTCCGCGAACGCCAACTGACGGCGACAATTTTCCTTCCTGTCCGCTTTATCGGGACAGAGCGCCGATTGTGGCAGGAAAAGCTGCGGGTCTGTTTGGAGGAACTCGACAACCGAAACGAGGCGGAGTCCACCCTCCAGACGGTGATGAACAGTTTCCCCTGGTGTCCGCAACTGCCGATCCGGGAGAAGAAGTTTGAGCGTCTGCGGCGCATCCTCCTGCACCGACCCAGTTGCGAGGCCGAGGAATTCGTGGACCGCCTGGCAACAGCTACCGGGCCCCTTGCAGCCCTGACGGGGCGCGCTTTCCTGGACTGGGCGGAAGTGCGAGCGATGCAGGATGCCGGCATGACGTTCGGCTCGCACACGCTCCACCATGCGCTCCTGACTCGGGCCGAACCAGCTATCGCAGAGCGGGAGATTCAGGAGTCTCGCCGCGAACTGACTGAACGCTTGGGTGCGCCGCCCGTAGGATTTGCGTACCCCTGGGGGGCCACGGGCAGCTACATACGGGAACGCGTGAAGGCAAGCGGATACGAGTATGCCGTTACTACGAAAGAGGGGATGGTTCGAGGCTCTTCTGACCCTTGGCTGCTGCCGCGCATTCCGATTAGCGACTCCTCGCTGCGCGACATCCGTGGGGGTTTCGGAGCAGGCCGTACCAACTTCTACCTTGCTTCTCGGGCCTTACGGAAAGCTGGGGCAAAGCGTTTGCCGCCCGAGGGGAAACCACGCCCGGCAGAGCGCCTGCGGTTGGCCTTCGTGATTGACGCGATAGATTCCTGGGAAGACGGCGGAACAGAGCAACAGTTGGGCAAGCTCCTCGTGGCCCTCGATCGGAAGTACTTCGAGCCGGAACTCTACTTTCTCCGCCCGCCTGCTAGATTGACGCCGCAGGATTTCCCTTGCCCAGTCCACTGGGCTAGCCACGGTCCGGGGTCCTCTCGCTTCCGCACCTTGTGGCGCTTAACCAGAGTGCTCCGGCAGCACCGCCCCCACATTGTTCAGACCTTCTTTCGGGACGGAACCTACTACGGGACGGTGGCTGCTTGGGCGGCGCGCGTGCCGGCCATCGTGATTTCCCGGCGCAATGCCGGGCATTGGAAGACGGCTCTCGACCGGCTCGCTCTAAACGTAATCAACCGCCTGGCCGATGCCTGGCAGTGCAATTCGCGGACAGCTTTGGAGTCGCTGACAGCGGAGGGCGTGCCCGCGGGCCGGATTGACATTCTCCCCAATGCTCTTGATCTAGAACGGTTCTCTGTTCCTGCGCCGGAGGAGCGCCTCGGGGCGCGGCAGGCGCTGGTTCTGTCACCCACGGCGCCGGTGTTTGTATCGGTCGCCACCTTGTTCCCCGTAAAGGACCCCATGGTCCTTGTGGAGGCGGCCGGACACGTGCGTCAAGCGCTACCCGACGCACAGTTTCTGCTGGTCGGCGAAGGGCCGCTGCGCATTTCCCTGGCTGCGCGGATAGAGGAGTTGGGACTGACCGCCAACGTACGGCTGGCAGGCGCTCAGTCTGACGTGCGTCCATTCTTGGCGGCGACCGACATCGGTTTGCTGACCTCACGCAGCGAGGGTTCGTCGAATTCGCTGCTGGAATACATGGCCATGGGACTTCCGTCCGTCGTGTCGGATCTTCCCGCTAACCGCGACCTCGTAAGCGGTGTCTTTTTCGAACCCGGCAACGCCCGCGACCTGGCGGAGAAAATCCTGGGCTTATGGCGCGACCCGGACATGCGAGCTAGAATAGGGGCGGAATACCCGAGTCGAGCGATGGAATACGGCGTGGAGCCCTTCGTCCGGCGTGCACGGAGTTACTACTTCGAGCTAGCAGCGGAGTTCCTTTAGGGCGAAGCCCAATGTACGAGAGCGACATTGGTGGGTCCGGCTGGGACATGAAGCGGGGCGAGCGAGCGGAGGTACAAGAGGCAGATAGCGGAACCGGGACGCCTGTGATCATCGAAGTCAACTCGAAGATTCTCGCTTCCGAGCCGGTTGCACTGCCTCCGGAACTGGCCAAGCTAACGGAGGTTCTGCCGGCCACAAGTGACATGTGGTGGGAGCGCGCGCTGGGGTTTGCCCGGCTGCCTGAGTTCGCACGCCGAAGTCGAACTTTGCGCCGCGTCTGGGCCCTGTTTTGCGAAGCGCCGCGTTTCGAGGCGGTCGTCACGCTAGGTGATTTGGAGGGCCTTGCTTTTGCTGCCCTGCAGCGGTTGCGAGGGCGGCGGCGACAGGTCCACGTGATGTACGACTGTTTGTGGTACGGAGGGGGAAGGCTGCGCCGCGCATGGATGCGATTCTGCCTGCGGACCGTGGACCGCTGCATCGTTTGGGCGTCGGTCGAGTGTGAGCGTTATTCGCGCGCCTACGGCGTGCCGCGCGAAAAATTCTTGTACGTCCCGCACCATCACACGCTCCATCATTTCAACGTAAAGGCCGGAGATCAAGGCTTCGTTTTCACGGGTGGTAACGCCGACCGCGACTACGGGCTCTTTCTCGACGCCGTGCGCGAGCTCGATGTCGCCTGCGTTCTGGCGACCAACCGATCACAGTTGCTCGATGGATTGAAGGTGCTGCCGAATGTTCAGGTCCGGAGCCTTTCCGCTCCGGAGTTCCGGCAGTGCATGGCGGACGCGCGCATCGTGGTCATGCCCATGCGCGCCACGCTGCTTCATGCCGGAGCTCAGCAAAGCATCTTGAACGCCATGCTGTTGGGCAAACCTGTGGTTCTCACCGATCCGGAGGGTGGGTCGGACTACATCGAAAACGGAAAGACTGGCGTACTGGTTCCCTATGGGGATACCACCGCACTTCAACAAGCCATTCGGTTCTTGTTGGAGCACCCGGATGAGGCGCACGCTATGGGCGAACGGGCTCGGCTCGCGGCCGCGCCGCTCACGACGCAGCGTTGCAATGAGTTGATCTGGGCGGACGCGCTTCGACTGGCTGAGGACCGAGGGCGCACGGCGGTTCGTTCCACCCACACGCCATCTGGGGTGGGGAAGGCTGAAAAGAACTCTCTCGGCAACCAGGTTTAGATGGGCCTCGATAACCAAATTTCTGTTCCGGCTCCGAATAAGAGTAATTTGGAACGTGGAGCCTCCCTTCGCGATGCGAAGGCGCGCATCCCGCGGAACGTCCTCTCCAATTGGGCCAGCTACGCCGTTAACCTCCCGATCACATTTCTGATTTTCCCCTTGGTTGTCCATCGGCTTGGGAACACGGCCTATGGCATCTGGGGAATAATCGGGCAGGTTATGGGATATTCCTTTCTATTGGATCTCGGCATACGTATTGCGGTAACGCGGTATGTCGCCCGCCATGTGGCGCTCGATGAGCCCAGAGTAGTCAACACGGTCCTCACCACAGGTCTTGCCTTTAGCCTGATCCCGGCGTCTCTCGTCCTGGGCGGGGGAGTCGCTGGCGCCCATATCCTTCCCCGGTTGTTCCCGATCCCGCCGGAGTTGGTTTGGGATGCCCGCCTCAGCTTCTTCATAGTAGCGACAGGTGTAGCCCTTTCGTTTCCAGGATCACTCTTCAACGGTTGCGTTGCCGCTGTCTCGCGCTACGATCTACTCAGCATCCGATATGTTATCCCGAACATAATAAAAGCGCTTCTGCTGTGGTACTTCCTCGTGCGTGGCTATGGACTGGTGACCGTGGCCCTGGTGGGGTTGGTTGCGATCTCTACTGGTTACACGCTGGATTATGTCTTCGCACGCTCACAGCTCCCCAGTTTAAGCATCCGCCGGGAGTTCTTCAACATCTCCACACTGCGAACTTTGATGAACTTCAGCGTCTATGCCTTCATCTTATCAGTCTCGTGGCGCATGCTGTTCATGACGGACAGTATCGTTGTGGGGTTCGTCCTCGGTCCCGTTGCCGTGACCTTCTACAGCGTGGGGATGAACCTTGTGAGCTTGCTGCGGGAGAGCATAGGAAATATTGCCAATCTGTATTCGCCTCTCGCCTCCCAGATGGACGCGGTCAGCCACGAAGACTCACTCCGTCGGTTGTTCATAAGCGGCTCGCGCATCGCGCTCCTTTACGTGTTGGCGGGGGTCGTAAGCCTGACGGTCTTGGGACCCCGCTTTCTCGGCCTTTGGCTGGGCGAGTCCTTTATTGGCCGCTCGGGACCCGTCGTCATCTTGCTGGCTATCGAAGCGGGATTCTACGCGCTGTGCTATACTTGCGGCCAACTGCTTTACGGAATGAACCGGCACAAGGTCAATGCCTGGCTCTCTCTGGGCAACGCGACAACGAACTTCGTGCTGAGTACCATCATGGTCCGGTGGTGGGGAGTTGCCGGGGTGGCGTGGGGCACCGTAATCCCGGCTCTAGTGGTTGAAGCGATAATCTTGCCGGTTTACACGGCATCAGTGCTGCAAGTTTCGCCGGGACACTTTTACAAGTCCGCGGTGTTACGGCCCCTGACGGCTGCTGTGCCCTATGGCCTGTGGCTGTGGTTCTGGCGGGCCCAGGGCATGGTCCGTGGATACGGGTCACTGGCACTGGTGGTCGGTTCCGGGTTGGCCCTCTACGCCTTGCTGGCGTGGACGCTGAGCCTGGATAACCAGGATCGGATCTTCGCCCGCAAAGCGCTCATGAATCTGAAGGCGATGGCACCCGGGACAGAGCCTACTGAGGAAGCCCCTGGCGGGGAATCATCCCCGACTGGCTGAGAAGTTACGGATGGAGGGCCTCGACATGGGTTTGAGGATACTGCAAGTGGCCAGCGGGATGCCGGGATGGGCAGGGACGGAGAAGCACATTATGGATATCGCCCCGGCCCTGGCAATACGCGGTCATCAGGTGACCATTGCCTGCCGTCCGGATTCAGAGATTGAGCGCCGGGCTACTTCCTTGGGCCTGCCGATGGTGCATTTGGTGATGCGCCGAACGCACGACTGGCGGCAACTACCTCGCTTCGTTCGCGCCCTGAGAGGACGCTACGACGTTGTCCACATCCACAGCTACCGGGACTACATCGTACCCGCGGCTGCCGCGCGTCTGGCACGGATTTCGGCAGTGGTCATGACCCGGCATCTTCCCCATCCTTTTCGCAACCGGCTTACCGCTTATTTGTGTTCCAAAGTCTTTTTCGGCGCGATTATTGCGGTGTCGGAATCTATCCGCAGGACCTTACTTTCCAGTGGTGCGAAGGCCGACCGAGTTTTTGTGGTTGAGAACGGAATCGACCTCAGCCCCTGGCAGGGACCTGAGAACAGCTCGATTCGATTCGAACTGGGTATTCCTGCGGGAACCTTCGTGGTGGCAGCAGCCGGGCGATTGGCTGCCGAGAAAGGCTTCGACGTCCTGCTCCGGTCGGTAGCCCTCGCGCGTGGTCGGGGGATCGATGTCGCGTGCGTCATTGCCGGCCAGGGGGAACAACTGCCTTTCCTGGAGCAACTTCGGACCGAGCTTGGCCTGGGCTCACGGGTCCATTTCCTGGGATTCCGTCGGGATATGCCAGCCGTGTTCGCCGCAGCCGACGTGGTGGCCGTCCCTTCGACTTGGCAAGAGCCATTTGGATACACGGTGGTTGAAGCCTTCGCGACTGGCCGCCCGGTGATTGCCAGCCGCGTTGGCGGTATCCCGGAGATTGTGACCCCCCAGACGGGTTACTTGACAGCACCCGGAGACGCGGAGGAAATTGAGCAAGCGATCACGGCACTGGCGAGGAATCCAGCCCAGCGGGCGGCGATGGGGGAGGCAGCACGTCGCCGTGTGCAAGACTTCAGCGTGGACAAGTGCGTGCAAGGCATCGAGGCAGTCTATGAAGCACTGCGGGAAGCACGAAAGATGGCAGCCACATTTGTGCAGGCGAATAGGTGAGCGCAGTCGAGTGTTGTTGCCAGAGGTGCAGCAATGAGGTTCTTGGTAAGCAGGACGGTGAGTTTTCGCGATCGCGACCCGTGGCCTGGAGACACGGACATTGTGGACGAGCTTGACTATGTCGAATCGCGATTCAGCAAGTTCCCTCGGCGGTTGCAGGAACTTGCCCAAAGATGGTACGAGTTTCAATACGCCCTTTCGCTGCTCCGCCGATGCCGAGGTTACGACGGAGTTGCCGTGGGCCGATATGGGATCTGGTTTCCGGTCTTGCAGCGTCTCTTAGGCCTGAGGAGGCGCGTCGTCATGACGGACATAGAATGGAAAGACCCAAGGGGTGGCCGCGTCAACCGCGCCGCGTCGCTTGCCAGTGCGGCAGTATGCTGCATGACAAGGGCGGAGATCGAGATGTATTCGCGGTTATTCAAGATCCCTCACGAGAATTTTGTCCTCGTGCCGCTCGCGTTTCAACGCGGCGATATTTGCAGTGCGAAAGACGACGGGTACGTCTTTGCGGGGGGAACTCAGGGCAGAGACTGGGATACATTCGTGAAAGCTGTGGATGGCCTCCCCTACCAGATCAAAGTTTTCACTAACCGGAGACTTCCCTATATTCCCGCCAACACAACGGTGGGATTTGTAAGCCGCGAGCAATTCTACGCGCACATGGCCGCGGCTTCATGTGTGGTCATGACACTGAATCCCGAGCCCGCGCGCATTCCGGGTACCACCACATGGACGGCAGCCATGGCGATGGGGAAAGTAGTCATCGTAGCCGAACCCCGAGGTGCACCGGACTATATGGAGCAGGGTGTATCCGGGTTTTATGTGAATTACGGCGACGCGGAAGCTTTGCGGTATTACATTGACCTGGTGATGAAGGATTCCGAGCTTCGCAAGCGCGTGGGGGAGGCCGCTCGGGAACGGGCTTGGAGGGAATTTAGCCCGGATGTGTTTCGCCGCCGAGTGCTGTCGCTTCTTGAAGGAGAGGCCCCTGTGCTGGCTTAATGACGAAGCTGGGGACGTACAACCTGTCTGTCCCGGGGGTCGCGAGGCACGCAGTGCACAGGGTTGATGGGAGCAACGCAATGGGCTTGTCCATCCTCTATACGGCAAGCGGTTTGATGTACTGGGGCGGCACAGAAATGCAGATCCTCAAATTGTGCGTTGGGATGCGTGCCCGCGGCCATCGAGTAAGTCTGGCTTGCATACCGAATTCGCGGCTTGACTCGCTGGCAAGAAGAGACGGGATAGAGACCCTGTCTTTGCGGACACGATCCGAGTACGATTGGCGTCGACTTCCCGCCTTTTTTAGCTTGTTTCGATCTCGACGCTACGACGTAGTGCACGTCTACACTCCCGAAGATCGAGTGGTTCCGACGGCGGCAGGTCGTTTGGCTGGTGTCTCGGCTGTCATCATGCACCGGGGCATGCAGGATGGCTTTGCAAATCCCATGACAGCTTTTGCCGCCTGCTACCTATTCTGCGACGCGCTGATTGCGGTTTCTGAGGCAGTGCGATCTCAGATTTTGCAGCAGGGAGTCAGCGCAAATAGAGTGTTTCGCGTGTACAACGGAATAGGCATCCCTCCTTTGTCTTGCCCTCGCTCCAGCGTTCGACAGGAGCTTCACCTCCCAGTGGGAACCTTTCTGGTCGCTGCCGTCGGACGATTGGTCAAGGAAAAGGGATTTGATTTACTCATCCGGGCGATGCGCCAAGTGATTGATAGCAAGGTCGATGCCCATTGCGTAATTGTTGGCCCCGGACCAGAGGAAGGTAGCCTCCGGCACCTCGCAGACAGTTTGGGACTAGGAGATAGTGTTCATTTCTTAGGCTTCCGGGACGATGTCGTAGCGATTCTGGCAGAGGCTCAACTATGTGCCATGCCGTCGCGCACCGAGGGATTCGGCAATGTAGCACTTGAAGCATTGAGTGTTGGATGTCCGGTCGTGGCTAGTGACGTAGGTGGCCTTCCGGAGGTTGTCGGGGAGGCGTGCGGCGTCCTAGTGCCGCCTGAGAATCCAGAGAAGCTCGCCCGAGCGATTGTCAATCTGGCCGCTAACCCCGCGCTGCTTAGGGAGATGAGGGCAGCAGGGCGGCGCCGCGCAGAGCAAATGTTCAGTCTCGAGGCGATGCTTGATGGTGTCGAAAACGTTTACTACGAAGTCCTTCGACGAAAAGGCCGACTTGCAACTCCCAACCTTACTTGACAGTGCACGTATGGTCTTGACCTCATCGAAGGAAGTTTCTCAACCACCGGTCCGCTTTTTTTTCGTCGCGAGATTCTCTCTCAACCTCATTGGCCAGGTACCGCTGACTTGAGCGCTTCCTTCATCGAGGACAGGTTACATAACTCACGAATGACGAAAGCCACGGACAGCTTTGGATGCAGACATCCCCCGGATCGTTTGAGGCTGGAAAGACGGTTCCGAGTGAGGAAATCTGGGGCGGTGGTCTGCTCGCAGCGCGCAGGCTATCGTGACGCTTCAATGTTTGTTGGAATCAGAACACAGTAAGTATTTCAGAGACAGGGCGCAGGTCAGAGAGTGCGCTGCAAAAGGCGGGTAGGGTGAAGAAGGAAATTGTCGAGATATTGGTCAGGCGCGTGCGGCCCCCACACGCGAGTGGAGCTCAGGCGTGTTGTTGCCTGAGCTCCATCCGCGCAAGGGCAGGCAAATCCAGATTATTGACAGGTAGTCGGCAGGCCAACGACGGTCCCACTGTTGCAGACATTCCCGGCTGTAGACGCGGTCGTTATCGTGCAGACGGCGTTCGTTCCCGGTCCGCAAATTCGAACTGCAGGCTTGCCCGCCGAAGTCAAGGCCGAAACGTTGTTGTTCTTGACAGTGATTGTTGCCCCGTTGTAACCGCTCATCAAAGCATCGGTCAATGCGAAGTGGCCTGCCGAACCGCAGTTCCCACCGTAGCAGGTGACAGTGTTGTCGTGGACGTTGGCAGTAACGTTCGGTGACCCGCTAGCCACTACTCCGTTGCCTGAATTGAGCTCGAAGTAGTTACCGTAAACCTCTGCGCTGGCGGCTTCAGTGGCGAAGTCGCATTCGCCAATGTGGACTGCTGCGAGCCGGCCACCTAACTGAATGTTGTAGAAGTAGTTGCCTCGGATCACATCACCCGATTCGGCGCGAACTCGGATAGCGCGGTTTCTGTTCACATATATCTGATTGTTTTCGGCTACCGAATTCCCCGCTGGCGCCTTGCCCTCGGAGTCGAACAGGATTCCCCGCGCGGAGTCGTGGTTTCCGGTGTCATAAGTCGGTGGCTGCAGCACGATGTAGTTGTCGTGGACGTAGCTAGCCGGCGCGTTGTACGCTTGGATGCCCTGGCAGGCTGAAGCGTCCGAAGGGCAAGTCACGTAATTGTAAGCTGCCTCAAGCCCAACGGATCCGCCGCCGTCAAGCAGGATATTGTAGTCGCGGCCCGAGGTCGGCTGGGAAGGCACCGTCGTCGTGACGTGGTCAATTTTGCACGCGTTGGTAATTCCGCGTGCGGAAGGCTGCCAGGCAACGCGAATGTTGCTTGCTCCGAGTGCGCTGTTGAGCACGGTCAAATGATGCAAACGCGCCTGTGCGCTGGGGGTCTGGTTCGATTGAAGGAGGATACACGCATCGTTTACGCCCCCCGCGTTAATGCCGCAATTCACCGTTCCGTTGAAGATGATCGTCCCGGCCAGGTTGTTGGTGTTGATGCTGATTCCGCCCGTCACCGTCTGGCCGCCTAAGTCCAGAGTGAAGTTGCCGGCCCAATTGAATGCCAGGCAGGTGGCTGAGGCGCTGGAGCCGATGTTGTTCTTCAGCAGATAGTATTGACCACTGGTCGGAGACAAGCTGCCGCAGGCAGTAATAGCCGTCGCGGTGGCAGGCGCGGACCGGCCCTCATACGGATCCCCACAGACACCGTAGGTGCCGTTTATGCAGGCCCCTGACACGGTTGTGGTCGTCGGCGCGGCTACTGCCAGACTATAGCTCTTGGTAGACGTGTTGTTTGCGGTGTCTTTTACTTGAACAGAAAACGCATAGGTCGCGGCTGTGGTTGGCGTTCCCGAGATCGTGCCTGAGGTCGAGAGAGCCAGCCCGGGAGGAAGAGTGCTTCCCGAGGCGACATTCCAAGTGTAGGGCGATGTGCCTCCGGTTGCCGCCAGGTTCGTGCTGTATGCCGTGCCCGCCGTTCCGCCAGGAACGGAGGCCGTCGAGACAGCCAGAGGCGGAGTTGTCACGCCGGCTGCTATGCTCACGCTGTAGGTCAGGGAAGACGTGGCGTTAGCTGAGTCTCTGACTTGAGCCGTAAACGCATAGGACCCACTCGTGGTGGGCGTGCCCGAGACTGCGCCGGTGGAAGATAGCGTGAGACCTGGCGGCGCGGCACCGCCGGTCGTCGACCACGTGTAGGGCGCAGTTCCCCCCGACGCTGCCAAGGTTTGGCTGTAGGCGGTCCCCGTCGTTCCAACTGGGAGCGATGTAGTCGTAATGGCAAGCGGCGTTGCGGGGGGAGGCGTCGTCGTGGTCGTGGTGGTCGTGGTGGTCGTGGTGGTCGAAGCAGGATTGATGGTGAATGCCACAGCATTTGACCTGCCGGCCAATCTGCCCGAGGTATAAACAGCAACATATACTCTGCCGGCGGCAGCGATCAGCGCACTCTGAATCGTACCCCGCAACTGCGTGGCGCTAATGTAAGTGGTTGATATGCCTTGGCCGTTCCACAGCACGGTCGAACCGGATGAGAAGTTTGACCCATTCACAGTTAACGCAAAACCAGGCCCGCCTGCTGTGGCACTGGTGGGCGCGATGGAACTGACCCTAGGACTTCCACTGCTTCTTTGGGCGAGTGCCATCGACGGCACAGCAAACAGGATGACAACCCACGCAACGCTTAGTTTGGATTTTGACATGGCTCCTCCGATGCAAACCTAAAGAAGGGTTAAGCTCGGATCATAGCACCTGCCGGGGAGGCTGCAAGCAATATCCTCCAGACTAGACAGAAAAATCCGCGGATGCCGCCGGCGCTTCCTGCCGATCCCTACATCCCCGTCCAGACACCCTCTCCTCTGACGATCCACATCCTTGGATGCACACGGCGTGCCATAGGCAGTCGTGACTACTTGAATGTTCCAATCAACTTAAGAACCTTACTTATCAGCATGTTACATGACACTCGCCGGGGCGTTTTCTAGTGTAAGGCTTCATCCCACATTTCAAGAGTGAAAATGTTTGTGCCTATGGGGAATTCAATTTCACTTTGGATCGCGGTCATGCCCTAATCCGTTTAGGGGCATTACATTAGCCGGAATTTCCGATTTCAACTCTTTCTCTGCGCAAAACCCCCTGAACTCCGTTTTCACCTTCCATAGGTAACACTCCTTTCGGTTCCTCCAGGGAACCCCTGCTTTGGAGTGTTACCCTTTCTCCTCAACAACTCAGGCTCGTAATCTGGTTGTTAGCCCACCGATCAAGTCGGATTATCACGCCCGCGAGAATTGCGGGAGACCCTGACCTAATGGAATGGACCCATCCCGGTTTCTGCAGCGGTCGAGCTCAGGGTAAGCTCCATCGCTCAGAAGGGAGGGCCATTCATGAAGGTTACGACGATTGGATTGGACATTGCCAAGCAGGTGTTTCAAGTTCACGAAGTGGATGAGCAAGGGAATGTGGTGCTGCGACGCAGGCTTCGCCGGGAACAGGTTGCTCCATTCTTCGCTAATTTGACTCCCTGTGTAGTCGGTCTGGAAGCTTGTGGGGGAGCGCACTACTGGGGAAGGCGGCTCAGCGTGTTCGGCCACACGGTTCGGCTGATGGCGCCCCAGTTTGTGAAGCCGTATGTGAAATCCAACAAGAACGACACCAACGACGCCGAAGCCATCTGCGAAGCAGTGAGCCGACCGCCCATGCGCTTCGTGCCCGCGAAGTCGGTTGAGCAGCAGGATATTCAGTCCTTGCATCGGGTGCGGAGCCGACTGGTGAGTTTGCGAACCCAACTTGCCAACCAGGTGCGCGGCTTGCCGGAGATCCTCGAAGACGGAAGTAACGAGCTGACGGCTTTCAGTCGGCGTCTGTTTGCTTCTCTCTACGACGAACTCGCGGATCTGGATGGCAAGATCGTAACCATCGAGGAGCAGGTTCGGGCGGTTTACGAGGCCAGCGAGCCCTGCCAACGGGTCGCGGGCGTAGAAGGAATCGGCCCGGTTACCGCAACAGCTCTGGTCGCCGCGATGAGCGATGGGAAAACCTTTAAGAACGGCAGACAGTTTGCTGCCTGGCTCGGCCTGGTGCCCAGGCAGCACTCCAGCGGCGGCAAACCGCGACTGTTCGGCATCAGTAAGCGTGGCGATCCTTATCTGCGCACTCTGCGCATTCACGGAGCACGCTCGGTCGTTTATCGGGCCGCGCGTAGGACCGACCGGCGCAGCCGCTGGATTGTGGATAAGCAGCGGCGACTGGGTACGACGAAGGCGTGTGTGGCGCTGGCGAACAAGAATGCTCGGATCGGTGGTCGTTGATCGCACACCAGGAAGATTACCGGCGCGCCGTGTAGCCGGAGTTGATTCCTACGGAGATGCTTGAGCCGCCGACGATGGCGCAAATGGCTGAGACCAGCTTCTTCAGAACCTGCGGGGGGCAGGGCCCCACAAGGCCGCTGACCTGATTAGGAGAAGGAGCGCACATTCCATCAGGGCCCGAGGAGCATCCCACTCCTCAGTTCGCAGAGGCCGGATATATGCATGCGTCTCTTGTCCCACAGCGCCCGACTCGGAAGGCTCTTGCATCCGGGATGGGTCCATATATGCCCCCCGAAAACTGGACCAAGTGAAATGTGAGTTCTCCGGGTATAAGAAGCCAAGGAGGACTTGAGATGAGGCGAAGGCGGTTCAGCGAAGAGCAGATCATTGGGGTGCTGAAGGAAGTGGAAGCGGGGATCCCGGTCGGGGAGGTGTGCCGAAAGTACGGGGTCTGCGACCAGACCTACTACCGCTGGAAGTCGAAGTTCCGCGGCCTGGACGTGAGCGAGGCGCGTCGGCTGCGGCAGCTGGAAGACGAGAACCGGCGGCTGACCGTGCTGCTACGGCGGGAAGGCTGGCAGGTGAACCCCAAGCGGGTGTATCGGCTCTACCGAGCAGATGGGCTGGGAGTGCGGCGCGGGAAGCACCAGCGGATCGGGAAGACGGAACGCCAGCCTTTGACGATTCCGACGCGGCGGAATGAGCGGTGGTCGATGGATTTTATTTCGGATGCTCTGCCCGATGGGCGGAAGTTCCGGAGCTTGAACATCGTGGATGATTTCAATCGGGAGTGCCTGGTGGCAGAAGTGGATACGTCGATTCCGGGGGCGCGCGTGGTTCGAGTGCTGGAGCGGCTGCGCGAGCTACGAGGGTCCCGCAAGGCGGGACGGACAACGGGCCGGAGTTTGCGGGCCAGGCGCTGGACGCGTGGGCGCATCAACGGGGGGTGCGGGTGCATTTCGTTGAGCCGGGGAAGCCCGTGCAGAATGCTTTCATCGAGAGCTTCAACGGCAAGATGCGGGACGAATGCTTGAACGAGCACGGGTTCATGAGCCTGGGGGAAGCTCGGGAGACGATCGAGGCTTGGAGGAGGGACTACAACGAGGTCCGGCCCCATAGCTCGTTGGGGAATCGGACCCCGCAAGAATTCACAGGCGCCGGGACGGCTCTCCCCCCCGAGCCGCCCCGGAGAGAAGAACAAAAGCAAAACGCACCCCTGAGACTCACATTATGATTGGTACACAAAACGGGGGCAGTTCAGGGGGTGAATGCGGTCTGTACTATTGCGGGCCGAGGCCAAAATGTCCGCCGAAGTCGAACACCTCACTCCGCCTCGAGGTCGTCGGCAGCAGTCTGCGCCGGGCGAGAAGCCGGGCAACCAACTCTGCTGTCAGGGCGCGGCAGAGAATACCTGCATCTCGGCCAAGCCAATATTGGAGCCCACGGCGTTGTCAATGCGGAAGCGAACCCAGGTAA
>CAZBWJ010000015.1:47423-56125 GCA_964495535.1 uncultured Acidobacteriota bacterium
TCACCGGCGTGGAAGTAGTCACAGACGAAGTGGTGACCGTGAATGTCGCACTGGTGCCAGCAGGGGGAACCGTGACGCTAGTGGGGACGGTAGCCACTGCTAGGTTGTTGCTCGTCAAGGTCACCTCTGCGCCGGACGGTGGCGCGGCCCCGTTCAGGGTCACAGTTCCTTGAGACGAACTGCCACCTAGTACACTTATCGGGTTGAGACCCACGGAGGTGAGGCTGGCCGGCGTGACTGTGAGCGTGGCACTAGCGTTAGAACCCAAATAGGTAGCGGTGATCGTCACCGCGGAGCTGGCCGCCACACCGCTAGTATTGATGGTGAAGCTTGCACTTGTCTGGCTGGCTGGGACGGTGACGTTAGCAGGCACCGCCGCAACCACTGAGTTGCTGCTCGAGAGATTGATCGGCGCTCCGTCTGAACCTGCCACGCCGTCCAAAGTAACAGTCCCTTGCGATGGGTTTCCGCCCACCACATTTGGCGGGTTCACGCTTAGTGTGGAAAGCAGGACCGGCACGACGGTCAACGCGGCGCTCTGAATCGAGCTACCAACCGTGGCGGTTATGGTGACTGTGGTCACCACCGCGACCAGACTGGTGTTGATGGTGAAGGTGGCGCTAGTGTCACCGCCAGGTATAGTCACACTACCCGGAACTGAGGCCACATCAGGGTTGCTGCTGGAGAGTGGGATCACCGCTCCACCAGGAGGTGCCGGAGCGGCAAGCGTGACAAGACCCTGTGCAGTTGTACCACCCCCGACCGAAGACGGCGAGATCGTGAGCGTGTCTGTCGGCGAACCCGTTACGTTAACGAACGTTGTGTTGGTGGCAATTCCCCCGCTCCCGTCGCCTACGCGGACTGTAATTGTGACCACTGTGTCAGTACCAACACTCGGCGGAGTGAAGGTGGCAGTTGGCCCACTTCCTGAAATTGTCCCGGCATCAGCGGACCAGACGTACTGTAGAACGTCTCCGTCTACGTCGTGGGCGGTAACTGATAGTGAGCTTGTCTGGCCGCTAGCGACTGTGTCAGGTGTTGCCACCGGTCCGCTAATGAAGTGGGGAGGCGTGTTGACGGATGAATCGGCTGGCTTGCCAAGTACTTCGATCTCTGCCAGTCCGATATTCAGACCCTCTGCTTGGTCAATTCTAAACCGAACCCAACTGACCACTCTGGGAGTGAAGACTACATTCAATCCCACGCCATTGTTTGGCAGCGCTCCGACTGGGATGGTGGAGCCATCGCTGAATAGAAGCGTTGCGCCTTGGATGTGGTCGGTCGCGTTTGGCCGATCGAAGAGGTCTATTTGGGAAATCTTGACCGGCGTACCCCAGTCGAGCTGAATCCATGCCCCTATTGTCTCACCATTGGTTGCCCATTCATGGTAGCAATGACCAGGACAGCCGTCGACGACGCCGTCGATCGCCTTGCTACCGAATGAGCCTGTGCTTGGGCTTTCGGATGAGACCGTAACGGTTGCCCCGATGGCCATATTCGTGGCAAAGTCACTGACCCAGAATATCTCGTTCTTCTTCACAAAAGAGTACAGCCAATTGAGGGGATCTGCCCCTCCCTGGGTCTCGTACTTGCTGATGGCCACGGACTTGGGGTTCTGGTCGCGATCCGTATTCTGAAGCGCGAGGGGCACGGGGAAACTAATGATTTGATCCCATTGCAGGGGAGTGGAGCCCAGAAACTCCGGTTTGGCGAAAGGTTGCGTAGGTGTGAACACTGGTTCTGGCCAATGAGTGTGGCCGCAGAGCTCGCAAGGTGCGTGGACTAATGTCGTATATAGCTTGGGAACGAAGCTGGCGTCATCCTTTGTGACCGACTGGATTGCTTCTAGCACGAAGAGGCAGGTTGCCCGGTGGTCCGGATGCTCGTCGCGGTCGCCAGTTGTATAGACTTCGTCGGGGCGGAGATTCGTTAGAACCGCTTTGATATCGGCGACAAGCGTTCGCCGGTTATAAGATCCGGGTACGCCGAACAGGTAGGAATGGTAATCCTTCCCGCCTAATCCCCGGTTGCCGTAAGTGCAGGTCTGTCCCGCTGGCGAAACAATGATTGCGTCGGGTTCGCTCGCGTAAATCTCCTGCAAGGAGCCGGTGCCGTAACCAAGGAATATGACGTTCTGTTCCGCCACTCCGAGAACGGCCATCGCCTCAACGGTCTCAGCCTGACGTAGATAACCTATGTTTGTGCCGTCCCTGTCGCCATTCGTTACTATCACTACGTTTACTATATCGCCGTCGGAAATGGACTGCGAGATAATGCCAGAAGCCATCAAGGCTTCGTCGTCGGGGTGGGGTGCAAAAACGACAATGGTCTTAGCCTTCGCCTCTACGACAGCCAAGGCGAAGACAACAGCCAGTAGTCCTGCTAGGCGAACAAACGGGCGAGCTGCATCAAACGCCCACACAGGATACACTCGAGACAGGCTTCTTGAATCCATAGCGTCTTCTGGAGAAATGAGTCCGTCTTCCCCCGAGCGATTCATAGACTGCCGTCGCAAGCAGCCGAAGTCTTTTCAGTTGTCCCCTTGTGGTTTAGCGGTCAGACATAATTACTCCGGAATTCCCGATTTGAGATTTCCCTTCGCCAAAAAGCATACCCTATCGGCCCTGTCCATTCAAGTTCAGGTCGCCATGGCCTCTTCTAGGTCGCATCGCGTCTCGCTTTGGCCGCCCCGGTGACTTGTCTTGTTTGCCTCCCGCCTCCAATCTGCCTCGCCGCAAGCGCTTGCCCCCCTGGAGGACATCTTCGATACACCTTGATTGCTTTGGCACAGAGGTAGTAGGCAGGTCGATTGCCAAATCCGGCGATCAATAAGGTCTGAAATCTCAGACGTTTATCTCTTGTTCGGATGATAAATAACCCGGGAATGTGAAAACAAATTCACATGAGCAGCTAGATTGTCCTCTCTCGTGTTTTGCCAGCCGTCCGGCGGGGGCAGCGCCGCGATCGTTCCCAGCAATGCTTCCGAACAGCCTTCGACTCCGGTGCCCTTCGGCCAGCAAAAGCTAGTAATACCGCGCGTGCTTCGCCAGTCGTCCGCCGACGATTGCGCCCCCATCGCAGGCCAGGTTATGCGCCGCGGTTGAGCGCCTGCGACCTGACCTTTGAGACCGGCCCCCTTGGAAGCACTCCCTTGGGGGGCAGTGGAATAGGAGGTTACACCGGTTGGCGGGATCTCCCTCCGACTCAAGCCACCGCTTCGGCTGATGCTGAACCATGCTTACACGCACTTCGTGACCTGTATTGGGGTCGGCCCAAAGGAAGCGTGCCGCTGTATCCCGCAGCGCCGGCGGGCTGACCGTGCCGGAGGGAGCGCAGGTGGTCGAGGCCTGTCATTTCAGAAGGTATTGGAGCGCGTTCTTCAACCACACGACCTCTCGGAATTCGGTCGCCACTTGCAGGATCCAAGCGAAGACAGTCAGCTGGCCCAGAACGCGCAGCCAGGTCTTCCCCTTGAAAATCCCCTCCACCTGCCGAACCAACCTCGGCTCCAGCAAGTGTCGCGCGGCACCGTAGCCGGCCAGTCCCAGGATGATCCCAGCCAGAACGTCACTGGGGTAGTGCCCCCCGGCATAGATGCGAGGCAGCCCCACGAGCAGCACGATCCCCACCCAAAGTAGCGTGCCGGTCGCCTTATGCAGAGAGAAGACGCCTGCGGCCACCGCTGCGTAAAGCGTTGTTGACTGGCTGGGGAAGGAATTGGGGCCGGGGTGCGTGTAGATATACGGTGGGTAAAGGCCGGCCAGGCTGGGATGATACACGGGCGGGGGCCAGCTAAGCAGCGCACCCGCCAGAATCATCAACAGCACGGCGACGAGCAACCCTAGCAGAGTCGTGACCACCCGGCGCCGCGTAGCCTCGTCGTCTTGCTGGCCAGCCCGCACCCAAAACACAAACAGCACAGCACCATACCAGACCCCGCCCAACACGTTGTGGTAAATGGCACTCTGGACCCCGAGATCGAGCAGGCGGGACCGGCCCAGGAATTGGGCCAACTGGTTGATGAACCAGAGATCGAATGCGGTTGGGGTCAGCTCCATCTCGGGGAAGGCGGAGGAGATTCTCGGGGTTCTGGGTGCGCTGGCGCGCAGCCCTCCGGCGCATCACCATGCGGACCCTGTGGGAGCTGTGATTCGTCGCTTCCGGTTGTCCGCTGGAAACCGCCGGTCCCAGGTGCTTGGAACCTTCCCGCCCCTCCAGAGCTCCCTTCCTTTTGTGTGTACTCTCTTGTCGCTGCCCCCAGCCGGCGCGAGCGGGGTCTTTGCCTGTCCGGGTATTTGCGCCGCGTCCCTGGCCTTCGCCCTCAGGGACAAGGCGGAGTCAGAACCGTGATTGTTCCGCTGCCGGTCGCTGTCCCACTGTTGCAGACCGTGGAGGATGTAGTACCCGCGGGGTCTACGCATTCGCCTGTCCCGCACACGAAAATTGCCGTGGTGAGACCCGTCGTGGTGTTGTTCTTCCAGTACACGTCCACCGTACCGGCATAATTGTGCAGATTGTCGGTCTTGCCCAGGCGCGCATTGGTTCCGCACGTTCCCAGGTAACATTGCACGGCATTGTTCGACACCGTGACCCCGTTCACGTCTGCGGCATAGACTGCCAGGCCGTCTTCAAGCTCAAAGATGTTGTCGTGGATGCTGGTGTTCTGCGTTTCGATGGTTGTGTCGTTCTCCCCCAGATGAATGGCTCCGATTCTCGCGGCCGCCGTGATGCGACGGAACAGGTTGTCGTGAATATTGACGTCGACGTTGGATCGAACGCGAATGCCGCGATTCGCGCTCGGCAGGATCTCGTTGAAGGCTGCCTCCCCGCCAGTAGCCGGCGGGGTCTTGCCCACCGAGTCGAAAAGGATTCCTCGCGGCGTGCCCCTCGTGCCGACCTGTTCCTCCAGGGTGATCAGGTTGTGGTGGGCGTAACTGTACGGCGCATGGTAGAACACAATCCCTTGGCAAGCCGCTGAGTCAAACGGGCACGTCAGGTTGCAGTGGTCAACCTCGAAGGATGCCTGACCGCCGCCGTCAATGGAAATGATGTAGTTACGGTTCGAAGTAGGCTGGGAAGGCACGGTGCCGGTAATGTGGTCAAGCCGCAACGCTTTCGTGGCCCCGGTGAGCGGGTTGGAGCTTGGCTGCCAACCTACGTGTATATCCCGCTCATCGGTGGCACTGTTATACACCGTGAGGTGGTGCAATCGGGCCTGCGCGCTGGGGACCTCTGACGTATACGCGTGAATGCAGCTCTCGGTTGCGTCCGTAATGCTGCAATTCACCGTGCCGTTAAAGATCTTTGAACCACTCAAATGGTTTGTCTCGATGTTGATCTGGCCTGTGACCGTATGCCCGCCGAGGTCCAGGACGAAGCTTCCCGGGGGGTAATACGTCGAGAGGCATACAGCGGAAGGATCGGCCCCGATGTCCTGCATGACGAGGTACTGGGTGGGCGAGTCGGTAGGCGTGAGGGTGCCGCAGGCGCTAACATTTGTCGAGCTCGGAGCCGGGGAGCCGCCCTCGTAGGGGTCGCCGACGTTGCCGCAGTCCGCGCCGCAGCCGATGGTGACAGTCCCGTAGGTAAAGCCTGAGGTGACGGTTGTGCTTCCGCCGTCGGGATTCGTGACTTTGACGTCCACCGGCCCCGCCGCATGGGCTGGCGTGGTGGCGTTGATCTGCGTGGCGCTAAGCACAGTCACCGCTGTGGCAGGCGCTCCGCCAAAGGTCACCGTGGCCCCTGGCTGGAAGTTCGTGCCTGTGATGGTGACGACGGTGCCGCCAGGCGGTAGCCCGGAACTCGGAGAGATGTTACTGATGGTGAGTGGCGTTACAGCGTAAGAGAAGCTGCTGGCGAGTGTTGCCGACTGGGCATCGGGGTTCTGAACGGTGACGTCAACCGTTCCGGCGGCGAGGGCAGGCGTGACAGCCTGAATCTGTGTCGCGCTTAGAACATTGACGCCTGTTGCTGCGTCCCCGCCAAGGCTTACGGTGGCCCCTGCCTGGAATCCCGTCCCTGTGATTGTGACCGCCGTCCCGCCGGCAGTTGGGCCCGTACTGGGCACGATGCTGCTGATGGTGGGCGGTGGAAATCCGTACGTGAAGCCGGCGGGCAGAGTTGCGAACTGCGCGTCGGGATTGGTTACCCGCACATCAACCGCCCCGGTAACGTGGCGACCCGTAACGGCTTGAATCTGCGTCGAGCTGGCAACCGTAACAGATGCCGCGGCCACCCCGCCAAACGACACCGTTGCCCCCGCTAGGAAGTTCGTTCCCGTTATGGTCACCAGCGTTCCACCTACCTCCGGGCCACTGGTGGGCAGAAGGCCGATGATGGTGGGAGCCGGCACTGGCTGATAAGTGAAGCCACTGGGAGCCGTCGCGCTCTGCCCGTCCGGTTTTATGACGATTACATCCACACTGCCTTCGGCGTGGGTCGGAGTGGTAGCTTGGAGCTGCGTGGCGTTGTTGAAAACAACTGCCGTTGCTGGGGTTTGTCCAAATGTTACCGTTGCCCCACTCTGGAAGTCCGTCCCAGTGATGGTGACAACTGTCCCGCCGATGACGGGCCCGGAATTCGGCGAGACGCTGCTGATGGTCGGGGGGGGGCCGCCGAGGGGCGGGGGACTCCCCTCGAACGTGAAAGCTCCAAGTAAGGTGTCTGATCCAGTATCGGGATTCGTAACCTTGACGTCGACTTTGCCAGGGTCATGCACGGGCGTCACCGCCTCGATGCTGGTTGAAGTCACCGAGTTGATCTTCGCCGCGGGCACATTCCCAAATACGACGGTGGCTCCCTTCTGGATGTCCGTCCCCGTGATAGCCACAGTCGTCCCACCCGTCGTCGGGCCGGAAGCGGGCGAAATGTCAGTGAGCTGCGGAGGAGTGATGGCGTTTATGCGACTACTATTGACGGAGCCCGGACCACCACCACAGCCGACGAGGAAACTCATCAAGGTGAGACATGCTGCCGCGACAGCCGAGGTCTTGAGCATTCCAAGCCTCGTGTCAACTAGAATGTTCATTGACACCCTCCTGGCTTGCCCCGATCCAATAGTCCAGATCCTCGAGCAGCATACCAAACACCTGCAATGGGCCTGAGCCACGTCCTTGAGACCCGGCACGCACGTGGGTTCACGTCTCCCGAACCTTTTCTCCATCAACGGGACGGATGAACCCACAGGGAGGTGCAGACGGGCTTGCCTGAAGAGCGTCCGCACTCTTGTCATCGAGCGCCGCAACGCAACCGCTGAAACCTCGGCCCTTTCTGTTGTAGCGTTGGCGGACTTCACCGCCGACGAAGCGCTCTCAGCAACGCCAACGGCTGAGTTCGCCGAGCCCTGTGCGTCGTTGACTCGAGAGAAGAACCTGGCAGAGAGGAGGGCGGATATCACGCCTGCTGCCACGGCAGCCCCATCCCTTAAATCCAAGGGGTTGCCACTGAAGATGACTGGGTTGGCCAGCAGTTCATGCCTGCCCACCCTCACATCAAGAGTGACGTCCACGATCCCTGTACCTGGCTAATGACGACGCCACTAATAGAAAGGCTCCTCCGGAAGGCACTAAGGGCTAACTTGTTGGTGCTGGCACCTTGCAGACTCTTGTCGCCGACACGCCCAGCATGAAGCCTTAATGCCTTCTTAGGCTTACCCTCCTGAGCGTGACTGTAGGAGAATTCAAGCAAGGCTGTCAAGCAAAAGCGGACGGGCCAGACGGAAAGACACATCGGACTCCCTACGGAGAACTGCCGTATCCGCCTCCACCGGGGTGGAACCCAAATAGGCTACGAGCACGCAGGGGGCTGCCCAGCAATCGCGGCGGCGATGCAGCCCCAAAGCCTTCAGACACACCCCTCAACGGGGCTCCTGCGCTGGGCGATGAGCAACTGATACAGCCCGACAGTTCCTGTCCCGATACTCTCCCATGACAGTGGTCCCACGCTCACAGGAGAGGCCCAGGGCGAGACGCTCTGGTGTATACTCACAGCTGCACGAGAAACCAAGGGGAAATCCCGGCTGAAATGTGGTTGACTCCAACTGGATTTGATCTGTGGTTCATCAGGCAATTGGCTCAACTCCTGGGCTGGTCGCACCTGTTGGACATTGGCGTCCAAAGCGCCATCCAGCACAACGTGCTAGGTGGGCTGTGGTACGCCGCCGCACTTTTCGTTTTCTGGATCCGGGGTGGCCAGCAAGAAAACGAAGCAGTGCGCCGCCGGATTCTAACGACGCTGGTGGGCTCTCTAATCGCCCTCCTGCTGATGCTGCTTGCCGCGACGCTAATTGCCTGGCCGCCCCCGTTTCATCATGCCGGCTTGGCCGAACTTTACCCGCGCTACATCTATAGGAACGAGAGTGCCAGTTCTTTCCCCAGCCAGTCAACTACGCTCTACGCGGCGGTGGCTTCGGGTGTTTCTTCTCTTCATAGGGTCACCGGCTCGCTGCTTTGGGTGGGGGTTGTGCTTCTGGTCGGATTGCCTCGCATGTATGTGGGAGGGCACTACCCAACGGATGTCCTCGCCGGGATGGTTTTTGGATTGGCCGGCTACACTACGGCGCGATACCTTTTGGAGCCGAGGTTAGCACGGCCGACGGAGAGAGTCTTCAAGGGAAGAATGTGGTTGCAGGTTCTAGGAGAACTAGTCGTTTTCGCCTGGATCCTGCAAGTGGCGGTCGGATTTCGAGATGTGGTCTGGTTGAA
>CAZBWJ010000016.1:0-40153 GCA_964495535.1 uncultured Acidobacteriota bacterium
CGCTCGGCCCATGCTTGAATCTGCTATTTGGAATCTGGAATCCCCCCAGCAACCGCGCTTCCCCGCCTCTTGGCTCCCTCTCAACGATCGCACGGTAGCACAGGGGTAGATCGCCGCGGCGGCCACTCGGGCTTTTCCCCGTTGAAAAGCCGCCACGTCAGAGAGCAGCCGTTGCGCTACTTCGCGCGGCGCGGCGAGCCGATGCTGGGCGATGCGATTTTGGAGCGAGCTATCACGAAATTCGCAGAGCCCTCGAAGCCATCTCGGGCTGCGGCTCGTAACTAGTTGATAAAAAAGGAGTTGCGGCGAAGAGGGGTGGGGTCCTTCCGGCCCGGAACCAGGCCAAAAACGCGTTTGGAGCGAAACCAGCTATCACGAAGCCGAAGCGCCCGGGTGCAGGCGGCCGTAGCCGACGAGCGCGGCCAAGAGCTTGTCCACATCGAAACCCACTTCGCGGAAAAGCTGGGCCAAGTCGCGTTCGCGCTCGGCGGGCGCGAGGGGAATGAACTTCTCGGCGGGAATGTAGAACGGGTTGTTGCGTACCAGCGTTTCGCCCACGATCAGGTGCCGGTGAACCGCGATGGCTTGAAACAGGTGCCGTGGTTCGAACTGATCGAGGTCGTACTGGCAAAGCGCCACACTCGGGTAATGCTTCACCTGATAGTTGAGCAGGGCGTGGAACTCGAAGAAGTGTGGCATGGGGAACCCCACCTCCTCCGGCCAGATGCCCTCTTCCAGCCAGCGGAGGGCGGGCGCGCCCACGCGCTCCGCCTCAACGAACAGTTCCTGAGTCGCTCGGCGCAGGCTCTGGAAATCGGAGGGGCCTTCGTGCAGGCGCAAAGCTCCGGAGGCAAGGTGCCGATCAAGCTCCGCGACCTGAGCGCGCAGGTGCTCGAGCATTTCCGAGTGATAAGCGCGAGGCGCGAGGTAGTAACACAGGTCGCCGTTGCCAAGGCCTTCGCCGAGGAAAGAGGCGTGCCGGAACGCGTCCGTCCGGCCCCGGTAGAGCACGGCCACGTGCTCGTGACGAGCCAAGGGGATGTGACCTGCGAGTTGCGTGAAGAGAGGCGCGGTCAATCAAGACTCCGGCGCGAACCCAGGTTCACCCAATAACGCCATTATCCGCTCGCCAACAAAGCTGCGTCAAGTTGCGGCGGCATTGCGCGGCCAGTAGCAAAGTCCCGGGCATGTGGTCGAAATCCCCAGCAGCCGCCATCTGAGCAGCGCGGGGCACAAGATGTCTTGGCCAGCGCCCGATAAAAAAAATTTATGGCAACTATAAGAAAATCTGTGTATAGTACGCGGGTGGGGGGTTGGCGCCCGCACGCAAGCGTTTGAAGAGGTTCTTGTTGTCGGCGAACGACCCGCCATGTTTTCAAGTGGTTACAGGTACCGCAGGGTGCGCGCCTTTGGCTGAAGGCCTGTTCGGGACGAAGTGGGGGGAGTAATGCTGCCTGCGCAGGACGCCGAGGCCCCTGAGTTCGAGGTCGCGAAGTACGTTTGCCCGAACAGCAAGTTGCTGATGCTCCTGATGGCGCGCCGACCTCTGGCATTTGCGCATTGGTCCATCGTAGTGAAGAGGTGCCCCAGCCGCGGGCTGGACCATACGCTGAACCTAGCGGACGTTCAACACCCGCCCATCTACGGCTACGAGTGAGCCGTCCGCGGGTGCGCCAGAAGAGCTTTGGTGACCTTCAGTTTCTTGGGGGGAAGGGGGCCCGCAATGAGCGAGACCGTGGATATTGATGCGATCCTGGCGAGCCGGCGGGAGCTTGCGGAGAACCTGATCCCGGTCCTTCAGGACATCCAAAGCAAGTTCCACTATCTCCCCGAAGGAGCGCTGCGAGCGGTCTCACGGCGCTTCCAAATCCCGCTCCCACGAGTTTTTCACGTCGCCACTTTCTACAACTGTTTCAGCCTGGAGCCGCGTGGTCACCACCACGTGCAGGTTTGCCTGGGCACTGCCTGCCACGTGCGCGGAGGCCAGCGAGTTCTGGAGAAGGTTCTGCGCGAACTGAACCTGCCCGCGAGCGGCACCACGTCCGATTTCGAATTCACTGTCGAGCCGGTCCGTTGCCTCGGCTGCTGCGCGCTGGCGCCCGTCATGCGGGTTGACCAGCGCACTTACGGCCACCTACAGCAGAGCCGGGTTCCCAGGGTCTTGAAGGGATACCGCCAGCCTGCCATGGCCGCCGCTTAGGCCTATGAGCGCCCCGCAGACACGGATCGCAAATCTTACCGACCTCCTTCACGCGGCTGCCCGCGGCCGCAAGACTCTCCTCCCGAATCGTCCCAAGATTCTTGTGGGGATGGCGAGTTGTGGCCTGGCGGCCGGGGCAGACGAAGTTTACGAGGCGATTCGCGAAGAGACAGCTCACCTCCAGCTTCCCTACGTGGTGGCACCCACCGGCTGCATTGGCTGGTGCTCCCAAGAGCCGCTCGTTGACGTTCGCCTGCCCCACAAGCCACGGGTCACGTACGGCCGCATGGATGCCCCCAAAGCCCGAGAACTGGTGCGCGGGTTGTGCGACGGAGACCTCAAAACCCCATGGGCCATTGGGCTGCTCACCGGCCACGACAACCCTGTCACCCGGACCCGCACCCGTTACTCGAAGCCGTCAGCGCGGGTGGATAGCGTGCCCCGCTACGAAGACCTCGACCTCTTCCGGCAGCAACTTCGTTTGGTGACGCGCAACTGCGGCGTGATTGACCCCGCCAACCTCGAGGAATACATCGCGCGCGCCGGCTACCTCGCTCTGCACTGGGCGCTGACGGGGATGCGCCCAGAGGAGATCATCAACGAGGTCACCCGCTCGGGGCTGCGTGGGCGCGGTGGCGCCGGTTTCCCCACGGGAAAGAAGTGGGAAGTGATGCGGCGGCAGCCAGCCAAGCCAAAGTACATCATCTGCAACGCCGACGAGGGTGACCCGGGCGCATACATGGACCGCGCGGTACTGGAAGGCGATCCGCACGGCGTGCTGGAAGGCATGACGATCGGCGCCTATGCCATGGGCGCCTCCGACGGCGTGATCTATGTTCGGGAAGAGTATCCGCTGGCGGGGAAGCGGATGCTGGAGGCGATCGCCCAAGCCGAGTCCGCAGGGTTGCTGGGCGACAACATTTTCCATTCCGGCTTCAGCTTCCACATTCGAGTCGTGAAGGGCGCCGGCGCCTTCGTCTGCGGGGAGGAGACGGCGCTGATCGCCTCCGTGGAGGGTCGCGTTGGCGAGCCGCGCCAGCGTCCGCCCTACCCGGCGCAAAGGGGCTTGGGGGGCAAGCCGACTTGCATCAACAACGTTGAAACCTGGGCCAACATTCCCGTCATCCTGATGCGCGGCGGGGATTGGTACGCGCACCTGGGCACGGGCGACAGTAAAGGCACCAAGGTCTTCTGCCTGGTGGGCGCCATCAAGAATCCCACCCTAATCGAAGTTCCGATGGGCATCACGCTGCGCCAGATCGTCTATGACATAGGCGGGGGCATCCCGCCGGGAGGCAAGTTCAAAGCCATCCAGACCGGCGGGCCGTCTGGCGGCTGCATCCCCGAGTCCTTGCTCGATCTTGCGGTTGATTACGAAAGCTTGACCCAGGCGGGCGCCATCATGGGCTCAGGCGGCATGATCGTCATGGACTCGTCCACCTGCATGGTAGACATCGCCCGCTATTTCCTCACCTTCCTGGCGGACGAGTCCTGCGGGAAGTGCTTCTCCTGCCGGAAGGGTTTGCAGCGCATGCGGCAGATCGTTACGCGCATCACCGAAGGCCTGGGAAGCGAAGGGGATCTGGAACTGATCGAGGACTTGGGCTGGCTGGTGCGCGAGACCTCGCTCTGCGGCTTGGGCCAGACGGCCCCGAATCCCGTGTTGTCCACGCTGCGCTACTTCCGCGACGAGTACCTGGCTCACGTCCGAGAAAAGCGCTGCCCGGCCAAGGTCTGCAAGGAATTGATCACCTATCGCATCGAGCCCACGCTCTGCGACGGGTGTGGCGCTTGCGTGCGGGTTTGCACTTCCGAAGCCATCCTGGGAGAAAAGAACAAGGTCTACACCATCGATGCTGCCAAGTGCATCAAGTGTGGCTCCTGCCTGGAGGTCTGCCAGCCCCGGGCGGTGGTAGTGGAGTAAGAAGTCAGGAGTCAGAGTGCCCAGACTGACGATCAACGGCATCCGAGTCGAAGTCGAGCGCGGCACCACGGTGCTCGAAGCGGCGCGCTTCCTGGGCATTCCCATCCCCACCCTCTGCCACAACGAGGGGCTGACGCCCTACGGCGCCTGCCGGTTGTGCGTGGTGGAAGTCGGAACCCCGCCGCGCAGCAAACTGCAAAGCGCTTGCACCGTTCCCGCCGAACACGGGCTGGTGGTCGAGACGCATTCGGCCCGGGTGGACCGCGCTCGCCGGCTATTGCTGGAACTTTACGTCGCCACCTGCCCGCAATCGAAGCGCATCCAGGATCTGGCCAGCCGCTACGGGATTCGCCGGGTGCGCCTGGAGCCGGAGTTTGAGCGCTGCATCCAGTGCGGCAAGTGCGTGCGCCTGTGCGCGGAGCAGATGCGGGCGGGAGCGATCGACTTTGCCTTGCGGGGCTGGCGGCGAAAGGTGATGACCCCCTTCCACCCGCAATCGGAGGTCTGCCGCCAGTGCGGTGCCTGCCTGTATATCTGTCCGGTGGTCGAGCTGCGTTGTCAGGGGGCACGGCCCGAGACAACCCTGTGCAGCGGGTGCATCAATTTTTCTCCCGCCTGCCTCGAGCATCACGACCACGCTATGTGCTTCCTGGAGCCCTGCGCCGCCTGCGAGTTGGCCGGGCCGCTGCGCCTGGCAGGGCCGTTGCGGAAGGGACTGGTGTGGGAGAAAGAAAAGCCAGAGGAGAAAGCTAAAGGAGAACTCCTATGACGTACTCGCGACTGAATGCATCGGCGGCAACGCTGACCAAAAATCGCACCGAGGATTCCATCAGTCCCCTCAGCGGGATGTGCGCGACCTGCATCGACGGCTGCATTGGCATGTGCGAGATCGGCAAGTCGGCCTATCGCGGCCCGGAGATGATTTATCCCCAGCCCTTTGGGATTATCACCACCGCCTCTGCCAAGAACTATCCGGTTGACCTCTCCCATTTCACCATCCTGGGGCGAGCCACCGGCGCCTGGGGAATCGAGGCGGACAGCAATCGCGCGCTCTTTCCCAATGTGGACCTGGAAGTCGTCTTCGGCCGTGCCCCCGGCATCCGTTCCAAGCTCCCGTTCATCCTCGCGGGCCTCGGCTCCACCAGCATCGCCAAGAACAACTGGGAAAGCCTGGCCGCGGGAGCTGCCCTGACGGGCACCTGCCTCACCATCGGTGAGAACGTCTGCGGCATGGACGCGGAATCCCAGCTCTCCAGTGGCCGCGTCATCTCCAGCCGCGAGCTGGAGTGGCGCGTCGAGAGCTTCCGCGAGTGGCAGGAAGACGGCTACGGGGAAATCGTCCTGCAGGCGAACGTGGAAGACACGAACCTCGGGGTCCACGAGTACGCCCTCCAGAAGCTGGGCGTCAAAGCCGTGGAGATGAAGTGGGGCCAGGGGGCGAAGGACATTGGCGGGGAAGTCAAGATCCGCGAGCTGGAGAAGGCGCGCTTGCTGAAGAAGCGCGGCTACGTGGTGCTGCCTGACCCCGAGAACCCCTCCGTGGTTGACGCCTTCCACCGCGGCAGCTTCCGCGAGTTCGAGCGCCACTCCCGCATCGGCATGGCCAATCGCGACGCCTTCCTGCGTCGGGCCGAGGGACTGCGGAAGCTCGGCGCGCAGTGGGTCTTCCTGAAGACCGGTGCCTTCCGGCCCGCCGATCTGGCCCGGGCGCTCAAGTGGTCGTCGGAGGCCGGCATCGACCTGCTGACGGTGGATGCGGCGGGCGGCGGGACAGGGATGAGTCCGTGGCGCATGATGAACGAGTGGGGTGTCCCCGGCGTCGAGCTGCACTCGCTTCTCTACCAGTACTGCAACCGGCTGGCGAAGGAAGGGCACGGTGTTCCGCCCATCGCGCTGGCCGGCGGGTTCACCTTCGAAGATCAGGTCTTCAAGGGGCTGGCCCTGGTTGCGCCCTACGCCAGGTTCATCGCCTGGGCCCGTGGGCCGCTGGCGGCAGCCATGGTGGGGAAGAACATCGGACGGTGCATCGAAGAGAACAGCCTGCCCATCTACATCGAGCGCTTCGGCGCCACGGTGGATGAAGTCTTTGTAACCGCGCCCGAGCTCCAGGAACGGTACAAGGACCGCTTCCGCAAGATCCCAACCGGGGCTATCGGCCTTTACACCTACTACCAGCGCGTAGCCCAAGGCCTGCGGCAGTTGATGTGCGGGGCGCGCAAGTTCGCCCTCCCGTACATCTCCCGCGACGACATCGCCGCCCTCACGCCCCGGGCCGCCGAAATCAGCGGCATTCCGCTCGTCACCGACGCCGACCAGGAAGAAGTCGAGCGAATTCTTCGCGCGGCTTAGTGCGCCGGTTCGGGAATGGGGGGCACGTGGTCAATCGCGCGGGGATTCTGCTGCATGCGGTAGAGGTGATTGAGAGGGAGGCGGCCCGGCCCCACGGGATATGCCTTCCGGATGGCTTCGGTCACATACGCTTTCGCCAGCACGACCGCGTCGCGGAGCTGTCGGCCCAGAGCCAGGTTGGCTGCAATGGCGGAGGAGAAGGTGCAACCGGTCCCGTGAGTGTTGTCGGGTTTCACCCGATCGCCGATGAAGCTCTCGAGTTCCGTGCCGTCGTAATAAACGTCGATGGCCTTCTCCAAGTGGCCGCCGGTCACCACCACGGCCCGCGCGCCCAGCTCGACCAGGCGGCGCGCCGCCGCCTTCATGCCCTCCATGTTCTCGACCTTTAGACCTGTGAGGGCCGCCGCTTCATCCAGGTTCGGCGTGACCAGCCGCACCCGGCCGAGCAGGTGCTCGCGCAGGTAGGTGAGGCCCGCGGCGTCCACCAACTCCAGGCCACTTGCCGAACGCACCACAGGGTCGAGCACCGCGGGGAGCGCTGGGTTCGAATCCAGCACCTCCCGCACGACCTCCGCATTCGCCCGGTTCCCCAGCATTCCGATCTTGACAGCTCGGACGCGCTCATCCGCCAATAGACTATTCACCGATTGTTTCAAAAGGGAGGCGTCAATCGGCTGGAGAGCGCTGGCTCCCTGGGTGTTCTGGACGGTCAGGGCGGTGATGGCGGCAACGCCGTAACAGTTGTGGGCGGCGAAGGTCTTCAGGTCGGCGCTTATGCCTGCTCCACTGGACGGATCGAATCCGGCAATGGTCAGGACCACCGGCGGAGGAGGGTTAGAGTGCTGATTCATCTATGTTGTTCGACTGTTCACCCTCAGGTGCAACTCGATTCGATTATAAAATCGCTCGCCAGCGTGTCAATAAAGATTTGCAGCCGGAAGGCGAAAAAGGTGGCCCCCCACTCAGCGGCTCCTCTCCCTTGCGCCGTCGGGATGGACGGCGCGGACAGTAACTGTGTTCTGCTGCCGCGTGCCGAGTTCCGTCGGCATGGAGGGCAGGAACGCCCTCAGCCCCGGCGGGTTCGAGCGGATGGTGGCGCGCGTCTGCAAACTCGTTTGATAGACCGTGCGCTGGCCGGGCCGGTACTTACGCGCCAGCTTCACCTTATCGCCCCAGGCGTGCGCGGGAAGGCTGCAAGTGAGGATGAGGAACGCCGCGGCAAGGGGGCGTGCGCTGCGACGGCGGGCGGCGCCCGCCCCGACGCGACCGGGGACCACCGGCGGGCTTCGCCGCTCGTAGAGCGCCACTACAGATACGCAATCCCACTCAGGACTGAGGTTCATTCTTCTGGTAACGGTCCAGGCACTCACGCGAACAGAAATGCAGCGTCTCCTTGCCGCGGGTCAGCCGATGCGAAAGCTCCGTGGACACAAACATTCCGCAGACGGGGTCGCGAGCCGTCTGGCCCTCGATGACTGGTGTAGAGCCAGCGCGCGGCACGCTCCGCGAACCTCCGCGATCCAGCGGCCTCCCGAACAAACTGCGGAGGACGCGGTTCAGAATCCATCCGATGAAGATGACGAAGATAAGATTGAACAAGTAGAGCAGCAAGCGTGTCATATCTTCTCAGACGGCATCGAGGGCCGGAGGGATGTCCAACTTCACGGGCGGGCCGGCGGGCCCGAGGCGCGCGCGGCATCCAGACGGCTCTTCAGGCTGTCGAGGCCGGGATAGCTCGGGTTCAGCTTGTGCAGCCGCTCCCAAGCCTGCTGCGCCGCCGCCACGTTGTGCACGCCATCCAGGTTGACGACAATCGCGTTGAACATTGTGGGCTGGTGCGTGGGGTCGATTTCGAGCGACTTGCGATATTCCCGGAGCGCGTCCTGCGGACGGCCAAGGCGGAAATACGCCGTTCCCAGATCCGTGCGGGCGTCCACATTTTTGGGGTCGAGTTCCAGGGCCCTTTGATACCACTCGACGGCGCGCTGCCACTGCTGCAGGTCGTAGAGATAGTTGGCCAGCTTCAGCCGCGGCGCAGGGTCCTTGGGACTCTGCGCCGCCTGCTCTTCCAGGGTCTTCACGACGGCGGAGATGTCAATCGGTGGATGCCCTTCCGGAAGCCTTTGCCCCATTTCTCCGCCGGGTACGCCGGTCTCGGCCGCGCCACTGGGCGCTTCCTCAGTGACAACGGGCACGCCCGCAGCCCTGCGCTGGGCCTCGCGAAAACTGGTCTGGGCCTGGTAGATGTAGCCGGCCAGGAATCCCACACCGCAGAAGACTACCGCGGCGATGATCGTTTCTTTCTTCACTCGGTTTCCTCACGTTGCCCGCGGCAAGCTCAAAAAGTCTATAGCACGCCTGGGGGAGCGTCAAGAAAAGCGCGTCCGGCGCCCGGAACCCTGAGCGCTCTCGCGCTCCTGCACCGGTTGACCGCACGTGAAGCGCCGGAGTACTCTTCGCGAGGATTCACGAGGAGCGGACGCGGCGCAATTCGCGTCTCTTAAGCGTTCAACCGGAAGCGGAAGGAGTCAGCCATGGCAACCCTGGACATCGCCTGGGCACGCGCGCAGTTTCCCGCCCTGGCGCAAAAAGTGAATGGCCACCCGGCAATCTTCTTCGACGGGCCCGGAGGCACGCAGGTGCCCCAGCGCGTGATTGATGCCATGCGCGACTACCTGGTGCGCTCCAATGCCAACACCCACGGCGCGTTTGCCACCAGCCAGCGCAGCGACGAGATTATCACCGCGGCGCACGGCGCCGTGGCCGATCTGCTGGGTTGCGACGCGGACGAAGTTGTCTTTGGGCCCAACATGACCACGCTGACGTTCGCGCTCAGCCGCGCCATCGGCCGCGAACTCCGCGCGGGCGACGAGGTGGTGGTCACGCGCCTCGACCACGACGCTAACGTCGCCCCCTGGGTGGCGCTGGCAGAGCGCGGCGCCGTGATTCGCACGGTGGACGTCAACGTCGAGGACTGCACGCTCGACATGGCAGACCTCGGCAGGCAAATTACCGAGCGCACGCGCTTGGTCGCCGTGGGCTATGCGTCGAACGCTGTGGGAAGCATCAATGACGTCGCGGAGATCGTCCGTCTGGCCCACGCTGTGGGCGCGCTGGCCTTCCTTGACGCGGTCCACTACGCACCGCACGGGCCCATAGACGTCTGCGTGCTCGGCTGCGATTTCCTGGCCTGCTCACCTTACAAATTTTTCGGACCGCACACCGGCGCGCTCTACGGCAAGCGCGAACATCTCACCCGGCTGCGTCCCTACAAAGTGCGCCCCGCCTCGGACCAGATCCCCGACCGCTGGGAAACCGGGACGCAGAATCACGAGGGACTTGCCGGCGTCGCCGCGGCGATTGACTACCTGGCCAAGCTGGGACGCCGCGCCGCTGCTGCCGTGACCACTCGCCGGGCGGCGCTGCTTGCAGCCTACGGAGCCATCCGGCCATACGAACTGGGCCTGGCGGAGCGGCTTATTGCCGGCCTGCTCGAAATCCCCGGGCTCACGTTCTACGGAATCCGCGACCCGGCGCGCTTCGACCGGCGTGTCCCGACGGTGGCTGTCCGGCTTGCCGGTCGCACGCCGCGCCAGCTAGCGGAATTCCTCGCCGAGCGCGGCATCTTCACGTGGGATGGCAACTACTACGCGCTCAACCTCACCGAACGCCTCGGGGTCGAATCCAGTGGCGGCATGCTGCGCATTGGCCTAGTCCACTACAACACGGCGGAAGAAGTTGACCGGCTGCTCGCGGCGCTCAGTAAACTCGCGCGCGCGTAGTGGTACGGGAGGGCCTTCACGGCCCTCCCGTTCTTCTTCCCTTAGCGGGAGCACCGTGAAGGTGCTCCGCTACACTCGTGCGAGCGCGGAGCACTTCCCTACTTGCTAACGCGCGCCTGGACGTTGATAATCCCTCTTCCTGCTGAGGCGGGGAATCTGCGCGAAACTTCACTTCGCCGGCGGGCAGAGACCGCCGCCACAGCGGCCATCGAGAGGGATTCATGACACGTTACAAGATCATTTGCCTTCCAGTTTTCTTCTCCCTGGCCGCAGCTGCGGCTTGGGCCGCCGAGCCCTACGAAGTGACGATTGAGCGCGGGGTGGCGGTTAAGATGCGCGACGGCGTGGTGTTACGCGCCGATATCTACCGGCCCAAGGCGGAAGGGAAATTTCCCGTTCTGTTGCAGCGGACACCATACAACAAGGCTGGCTGCGACACCTGTTTCAAGGCCGCGACGCGCGGCTATGTGGCCATCATCCAGGACGTCCGCGGCCGTTACACTTCCGAGGGCGAGTGGTACCCCTTCAAGCACGAGTCTGAGGACGGCTACGACACGGTCGAGTGGGCGGCGGCGCTGCCTTACTCGAACGGCAACCTCGGCATGTGGGGCGGTTCCTACGTTGGCGCCACGCAGATGCTCGCCGCCATCGCCCAGCCGCCGCACTTGGCAGGCATTTTCCCGGTCATCACGGCTTCCAACTATCACGCCGGATGGACTTACCAGGGGGGCGCGTTTGAGCAATGGTTCAGTGAGTCGTGGACCTCGGGCCTCGCTCAGGACACGCTCAACCGACGCGTCCGAAGAGAAAATACCCCTATCCTCCAGTGGATCTGGAAACTGCCGCTAGCCGCTTATCCCATCCTCGACCCGGGCGCCCCGGAAAGCCTGACGCCCTACTTCCTCGATTGGCTGGTGCATCCCAGCTACGACGATTACTGGAAACGCTGGTCCATTGAAGATCAGCATGCCAAGATCCTGGTGCCCGGCTACCACATCGGTGGCTGGTACGACATCTTCCTGGGTGGAACCCTGCGCAACTACGCGGGCATCAAGGCGCGCGGCGGCAACGACGCGGCGCGGCGCGGCCAGCGGCTTCTGGTCGGGCCCTGGTATCACGGGCCGTTTAACGGGAAGAGCGGCGAGGTCGATTTCGGCCCGGCAGCGCGCGGCGGCGCCGAGTTGTTCGATACCGACGAGTTGATGCTCCGCTGGTATGACTATGTCCTGAAAGGCCTCGCGAGCGGCGTGGAGCGGGAGAAGCCCGTAAAGATCTTTGTCATGGGAGAAAACGTTTGGCGTGAGGAAGACGACTGGCCCTTGGTCCGCGCCCAGAGCACCCGATACTATGTCCACTCCGAAGGTAACGCCAATTCCTTGCTCGGCGACGGAGCGCTCAGCACGCAAGCGCCACAGGCTGAGTCCCCCGATCACTTCGTTTACAGCCCGGCTGAGCCGGTACCGACCCGCGGCGGCGGGCTCTGCTGCGACAACGAGCACTTGGCTTCCGGCGCGTTTGACCAGCGGCCCATAGAGGCGAGGGGCGACGTGCTGGTGTACACGACGCCGGAATTCAAGGCAGACTTCGAGGTGACCGGCCCCCTGCGCCTCGAGTTCTACGCCGCTTCTTCGGCTGTGGACACCGATTTCACCGCCAAGCTGGTGGACGTCTGGCCGAACGGCTTCGCCCAGAACTTGACCGACGGCATCCTGCGGGCACGCTACCGGAACTCCCAGGAAAAACCCGCGTTCATGAACCCGCGAGAAGTCTACAAGTTCGCTATTGACCTCGGGGCGACCAGCAACGTCTTCCGGGCGGGTCACAGACTCCGCCTCGAGGTGTCGAGCAGCAACTTCCCGCGCTTTGACCGCAACCTGAATACAGGTGAGGAGGCCGGCGGCGCCACGCGCCTGACGAAGGCCGCGAATACCATCTACCATGACCGCGAGCATCCTTCAGCGCTCATCCTGCCCGTCGTGCCGCGGTGATGGGAATGTGTGATTTTGGATTTTGGACTCAGCAGTTCCTGCGCCCACTTGTCCGGTCTTCATTCGTGTTTTTCCCCTTCGATTTGCTCTTTCGGGAAGCCGCTTTATCCGCACGATTGGAGGTATTCGAATGCCCTCCACGAGCGTCGCGGGGTTAGCTTGACACGCGCCGCACCGCCTGACGATAATGGCTCCCCGCCCTAGGCGGGGCCGTAGCGCCTTTGCCATCTGCTTGCACGGGAGGCCTTATGCCAGAGCTTTTTCGCAACTATGTTGGCGGCCAGTGGGTCGAGTGCAAATCCAAGAAGACGTTTCCCAACATCAATCCTGCCGACACCGACGAAGTCGTTGGGCTCTTCCAGGCCTCGGCCGCCGAAGATGTGGTAGAGGCGTGTGATACAGCCGCGCAGGCCCAACCTGCCTGGGCGGTTCTGCCCGCACCGCGCCGAGGCGAATATCTCTTCAAGGCCGCGGAAATCCTGGAGAGCCGGCTTGCCAAACTCGGCGAGGACATGACGCGCGAGGAAGGCAAGACGCTGCCCGAAGCCAAGGCTGAAGTGAAGCGGGCGATCAACATCTTCCGCTACTTCGGCGGCGAGGGCGCGCGGCAGTTTAGCTATCAGATTCCCTCCGAGCGCGAGAACGTCTTCTGCTACACGATGCGCAAGCCGCTGGGAGTGGTGGGACTGATTACGCCCTGGAATTTTCCCACCGCCATTCCCGCTTGGAAGATGGCGCCGGCGCTGGTGGGTGGCAACACGGTGGTGGTCAAACCCGCGTCGCTCGCGCCGCTGAGCGCCCTGCGCCTGGTGGAAGCGCTCCACGAAGCGGGAATCCCCGCAGGTGCCATCAACTACGTTACGGGAGGAGGAGGCGCCGTCGGCAACGCGCTGGTGGAACACCGCGCGATTCGCGCCGTCTCCTTCACTGGCTCGTGCGAGGTGGGGAACACGCTCTATGAAAAGGTGGCCCGCCGCAAGATCCGCGTTCAACTCGAGATGGGCGGGAAGAACCCCACGGTGGTCCTCAAGGACGCCGACCTTGACTACGCCGCCGACATGCTCGTCAATGGCGCGTTCTTCTCCACCGGGCAGAAATGCACCGCGTGCAGCCGCGCCGTCATCGAGAAGGCCATCTATGCGTCGCTAGTCGAAAAGCTCGTGGCCAAGACCCGCAAGATGAAAGTCGGCAACGGCCTCGAGCCTGGTATCGACATGGGTCCGGCCGTGGACGCGAGCCAGCTCGACACCGACTTGAAGTACATCGAAATTGCCAAGAACGAAGGCGCCAAGCTGCTGTGCGGCGGGAACCGGCTGAGGGGTGGCATTTACGACAAAGGTTACTTTATCGAGCCGACAATTTTCGGCGACGTGACACCGGAGATGCGCATTGCTCAGGAGGAAGTGTTCGGTCCCGTCCTGGCGCTGATGGTGGCCGAAGATTTCGAAGATGCCATGCGCTTGGCCAACAGCGCGCGCTTTGGCCTTTCGGCGTCGATCGTTTCTCGAGATCTGACGCGCGTCCATCAGTTCATCAACAGAATTGAAGCCGGGCTGATTACCGTGAACCTGCCGACGGCGGGCGTGGAGTATCAGCTCCCCTTCGGCGGGACCAAGGAGTCCAGCTTCGGCATGCGCGAGCAAGGCCCGGTGGCGCTCGATTTCTATACGGAGACGCGCACGGTCTACTTGAAATACACCCAGTAGAGGAGGACCTCCACGGCCCTACAGTTTGTCCCGTTAGCGGGAGCACCGTAAAGGTGCTCGCCTACCGCGCCTGGAGTCATCATGAAAAAGACGCAACAATTTCTCGCCAAGCTTGGTCTGCCGACGGCAGACAATCATGAACTCAAACCCAGCGACAAGCGCTTCCTGGACGGCGGGCAGTGGCGCTTCGAGATCCCCAGCGTGGAAGGCCCGCGCGTTTTCCGCGAGGTGCTCGCTGCGGCGAAGGAACTCCAGGTGCCCATTCATCGCGTCAGCCAGGGCAGCGGCATCATGTTGCTCACCAAGAAGGAAATCGCGGAGATGGCGCGGATCGGTCATGAGCAGCGCATCGAGGTGTGCCTGTTCGTTGGCCCGCGCGCGCCATTTGAGACGGGAGCGCAAGCGCTCGCCCCCGCCGGCAAGGTCATCGGATGGCAGCACCGCGGCGCTGACCAACTGGTGTACGCCATCGAGGATGTCCGCCGCGCCTGCGACCTGGGCATCCGCAGCGTGCTACCCGCCGACCTCGGCCTCATCTGGGTGCTCAACGAAATGAAGAGGAAGGGCGAGCTGCCCAAGAATCTAGTTATCAAGAGTTCGGTGACGCTGCCGGCCGCCAACCCCGCCACCGCTAAACTCTTTGAGAGGGCGGGCGTCTCCACGCTTAACATCCCCACCGACCTCAGCCCCGCGCAAATCGGCGCGCTGCGCCAGGCGGTGGACATCCCCATTGACTTGTACATTGAGGTGCCGGACAACTTCGGCGGATTCGTCCGCTATTACGAAATGCCCCAGCTCGTGCAGGTAGCTGCGCCCATCTACTTCAAGTTCGGCCTGCGCAACGCCCCGGACATTTATCCTTCCGGCCGGCACACCGAAGACCTGGCGGTGAATATGGGTCGCGAACGCATACACCGCGCGCGCCTGGCGCTCGACCTGCTTGAGCAGTACGCGCCCCAGGCGAAGATGTCACCCCTCGGCAGCAAGGATCTGGGGATCCCCGAGGTGTAAGCGCAGGCCGAACCTGCGCTTTGTCCCTGCCAGCTAGCGTGCGGGCTGACACGCCGTGCCCCTACGCGACTTCGGGCAATTCCTTCCAGCACCGAGTTCGCCCAGATGCAAGAGGCGACGTGCGGGCTCCAGTACTCGCAGGTGCGCCAACCCTGGCTGTATTCGATGTCCAGAATGGGTTCATCGGCCGGATCCTCGACCGGCGGACCCTCCTGTGCCCCGAGCGCGATCGGGAGGGCGGCGATGGAGGTAAGCCAGTGTCTCCGGTTTACAGGCACTCCTTTGTCCCGGGAAAATTAACGCGAGCGACGACGGCAGGCCGCGGTCGCAGGCGTTGCTCTGTTCCTGAACCTTTCGGGGCCGCTGATGGGGGTCTGACTTTCCGTTGCAAAGTACTTGACAAGAGCGAACAAGGGCGTATGATGTGGCCCATGTTTCCCTGCCGCGCGCCTCGCCAGCCGACTGGAAGCACGCACGGGCTCGATGAAGAGGCCATGGAGAATATCCGGTTTATCCGCGAAACCATGGAGCGCTCGACCGCCTTCACTGCCGTGCCAGGCAAGGGCGGGGTCGCCATGGGGATTACAGCGCTTATCGCGGCGGGCATCGCCCCGCGCACAACCACGGCCGAGATGTGGCTCGCGACGTGGGTCGTCGAGGCTCTCGTGGCACTCGCGCTCGGCGGCTGGGCGATGAGTCGAAAAGCCCGCACGGCGAATGTCCCGATTCTCTCCGGGCCCGGCCGGAAATTCGCGCTCAGCCTTTCCCCGCCCTTGCTGGCGGGAACGCTGCTGACTGTCGCCCTCTTTCGCCTGGGGCTGGTGAGCACCCTGCCGGGAACCTGGCTACTCCTTTATGGCGCGGGCGTGGTCACGGGCGGGGCGTTTTCCGTCAAAGTCGTTCCCCTGATGGGCGTCTGCCTCATGGCGCTGGGCACAGCAGCGCTGTTCTCGCCCGCATCCTGGGGGAACGCATTCATGGCGGCAGGATTCGGTGGAGTGCACATCATCTTCGGGGCGTTGATCGCCAGGAGGCACGGTGGCTAAGCGATACGCGAGCTTGCGTCGCCGGGAGCAGCAGGCGCCGGCTGCGGTCCAGCCGTCGCGCGCCATACTACGCCGCGGGCTGGAGAGCGCGCCGCAACTCGACCGCCTGATTCACGAGCGCGTGAGACTGGGGATCATGGGTGCCCTGGCCGTCAACGAGTCTTTGAGCTTCCACGAGCTGAAGAAATTCCTGAACACGACCGACGGCAACCTGAGTGTGCATGCGCGCAAGCTTGAGGACGCGGGGTACCTCGCCTGCACAAAGTCCTTCGAGGGCCGCGTGCCCAAAACCGAGTACCGGCTGACGGCCGCCGGTCGTCGGGCGCTCGAGCGCTACTTGGATCGCATGGAGACTTTGATCCGAGCGGCGCGCGCACACCCGGCCTGAGCGCGTCTCTTTTTTTGAGGCAATGCTTTATGATGCAAAGTGCTTTTTCGAGGGACTTATTGCAGGCGCTCCACGTCGCCATCATCATGGACGGAAATGGCCGCTGGGCAACAAGCCGCGGGTTGCCCCGTGAGGCTGGCCATCGCGCCGGGGTCCACGCCGTGCGCCGCGTGGTGGAAGCCGCCCGCCGTCTCGGCATCGGCACGCTCACGCTCTTCGCCTTCTCCGGCGACAATTGGCACCGCCCGCCCCGCGAGGTGAACCACCTGCTGTGGCTGTTCGAAGAATATCTACGCGCGGAGAAGGGCCGCTTCGCCACGCAGGGGATCCAGCTGAGCGTGGTCGGGCGCCGCGACCGCTTCCCCGCCTCGCTGCGTGCGGCGGCGGAGGATGGCGAGCGCGTTACGGCCGGACAACACGCCATGCATCTCCGCCTCGCGCTCGACTACTCGGGACGCGATGCCATTCTGCGCGCGGCGCAGCGCTTTCACGAAACCCCACTGCCCACCCGCGAAGCCTTCGCTCGGCTACTCGGCGAAGTGACCCACGACGGCACCTCGACGCCCGATGTGGACCTGCTCATCCGGAGCGGTGGCGAACAACGGTTAAGTGACTTCATGCTCTGGGAGATTGCTTACGCCGAACTCGTGTTCACCGATCGCATGTGGCCCGACTTCGACGCCGCTGACCTCGAGGCTGCCCTGGCCGGCTTCTTCGGCCGCGAGCGCCGCTTCGGCCGCATCCCGGAAGCGGTTCTAGGATGATGCGTGACCGGCGCGCAGTCATGATGAACCGACATTTCCAGGCGCCACCTGAGCAAAGAACCCGCGAGCGCAGGAGAAATAGCAACGCATGAGCGACAAGACAAAGCTGGGCCTGCGTGTTCTCGTGGCAGCACTCATCCTGGGCGTTCTGGGTGACGCGCTGCTCCGGACGGCCCCCTGGGGGATCAACGGTTTTCTGTGGGTGGCCGCTCTGGCTGCGACAATCGCCGCGATGGGCCGGCGGCAAGGAGCGTTAGCAGGGGGCGGGCGGTGGCTCTAGGACTTGCGCGGCAGGAAGAGATAGACGTAGACCCCGCCGATAATCGTGAGCAGCGCGCCCCACCAGATTTCCGGATGCAGGTTGCCGAGGACCGTCGAGGGAGGATCGGAGAAATGATAGATGCCGGCCGCCAAGATCAGCACGCCGTAAATGAGCAGGATCACACCCACAAAAAACCAGACGGGAACAATGTGATGTTCTTCAGCCATAGGACCTCATTTTCGCCAGGCCGCGGATCTGCAGATCCGCGCTCCCAGCTCGCTACCAGAATATAATCTGCAATATAATAAACGCCGTCGCCGATATGACGGCCCAAAAGATGGGCCGCTTCCACAACGGCAGGTGCCCCTCGCTGGGCAACTCCGTGCATCCGTAAACCAAGCCGGTCAATTGCTCGAGCGGTTTGGGTTTGGTGAAGGCGGTGACCACCACCGTCACGCTCACGCAGATCAGCCAGGACCACAGGGCGCGATACATATTCTCGGCCATGTCCTTGGCGTGGGGCGAAAGCGCAATGTAAGCCAGCAAGCTGTGGTCAGCCCTGACCAGCCCCCACATGGTGATGGACGAAACCGTTCCCGCCAGCAACCCCCAGAAGCCCGCCGCCGGCGTGACGCGCTTCCACAGCATGCCGAGCACCACGGTGCCAAACAGAGGCGCGATGAAGAAACTGAAGAGCGCTTGGACGTAATCCATGATGCTCTTGAACTGCATCACCAAGTAGGCCGTGCCGATCGAAATCAGGACGCCCAGGATGATGCACCAGCGCCCCACCTTGACGTAGTGGGCGTCGGGCGCGCCCTTGCGAATGAACGACCGATAGAGGTCGTAGGTCCAGACCGTGGCGAAGGCGCTGACGTTCCCGGCCATGCCGGACATGAATCCGGCAATCAGCGCCGTAATCCCCAAACCGAGCAACCCGGGGCCGCAGTAGCGCGCCAGCATTAACGGCAGGACTTCGTTGTAGCTGTGCTGTCCCGGCCCCACGGCGCTTTCGGGGACCAAGGTGAAAGGCAACACCGCCAGCGCCAGCAGTCCCGGCAGGATGACGATGAAGGGGACGGCCATTTTGAAGAAGGAGCCGATGATGGGCGCCATCTTGGCGGCGCGAATGTCCTTGGCGGCGATCACGCGCTGCACCACCAGGAAATCCGTTGTCCAGTAGCCAAAGGAAATCACCCAGCCCAGTCCCAAGACGAGGCCCGTCCAGTGGATGCCCATGGGGTTGTCGGCGAAGCTTGCCGTCGGTCCCCAGAGGTGCGTGTAGTCTCCCTGCGGAAAGTTCTGGTGAATCCGGGCCACGAGCCCTGACCAGCCGCCGGTCTCGATCAAGCCCAAAATGGGAATGAGCAGCGCGCCCAGCCAGATGAGGAAGAACTGCAACACCTCGTTGAAGATGGCCGAGAACAGTCCGCCGAGGGCCACGTAGATCGCCACCGTCATAGCCGAGACCCAGATGCTGAAGTGGATGTCCCAACCCAGAACCACCTTCATGACCAGCGCCATGGCGTACATGTCGATGCCGGCCATCAGGATGGTCATGAAAGCGAACATTACGGCGGCAAGCCCGCGCGCGGATTCTCCATAGCGGAGCTGCAGATATCCGGGGACCGAGTGGGTCTTGGAGATGTAATAGAAAGGCATCATGACGAGGCCCAGGAACAGGATGGCCGGGATCGCGCCAATCCAGTACCAGTGCGCGGCCAGGATGCCGTACTGGTAGGTCGCGGCCGCCCAACCCATCAGCTCCAGGGCGCCGAGATTGGCGGAAATGAAACTGAGCCCGGCCACCCAGGCTGTCATCTCGCGGCCCGCCAGGAAGAAGTCTTTGCCGCTCTTGGTGAAGCGCTTCAAGTAGAAGCCGATACCCAGGACCATGGCGAAGTAGATGATGATGATGGCCATATCCACGGGGCTGAGCAGGATGAAGCGCCGGCTGGTATCGGCAGCGCCGGGCGCCACCCAAAAGGCGACGGGCAATGACATGAATAAGCTCATGGTGTGTCCTCAGATTTCCGGATGTGAGCGAGCACCCCCCCCAGATGTGAGCAGGTGCCGCCAGCGGACAATCGTCACCGCTTTTTCTCCTGCCCGTACGTCGTGTGGTAGCGGTTATACCACTTCTGGATTTCGTCGGGTGGCAGAGGTTGCGGCTCGCCCAGGAGCATGGCGAGAAAGCAAGTCTTGGCCACATCCTCGAGCATCACGGCAGCTTTCAAGGCGTCGCGCGGCGTCGGGCCCCAGGAAAAAGTCCCATGCTGTCCGAGCAGGATCCCCGGCGCCTTCCCCATGTACTTCAGAATGGTCTCTCCGATGTGGTCGGCGACGTTATCCACGTAAGGCGCGCAGGGAACTTCCGCGCCGAACTCGTCAGCAATCGCCGTCAGGTAAACGGGCAGCGGCCGGCCTAGCAACGCGAAGGCGGTAGCGTAATTCGAGTGCGTGTGGATGATGCCGCCAATCTCGGGCCGGTGCTTGTACAGGTAGAGGTGGTGCGGCAGGTCCACCGAGGCTTTCCACTTGCCTTTCACCTTGCGGCCGGCGAGGTCCACCACCGCCATGTCCGCCGGGCGCAGCTTGTCGTAGTCCATCCCGCTCGGCTTGATGATCACTAGGCCGCGCTTGCGGTCGACGCCGCTGGCATTGCCGGCGTGCATGGTCACCAATCCGGCGCGCCAAATCCCCAGATTTGTTTCCCAGACTTCACGCCGGAGTTGTTCAAGTGAGCGCATGTCGTTCGTAGCGCCTGCCTTCAGGCTGGCAGCGCTGCCGGGCTGAAGCCCGCCGCTACGCGGTCTGCTTGAGCTTCAGGGCTTTCAGCCGCTTCATCACGTCGTTCGCGCCGCGGCCGAAATAGTCGTGTAGCGTCTGGTACTCCTTGAAGAGGAGATCATAAACTTCGTGGTGTTCGCGCCGCGGGCGGTAAGTCAGCTTTTGCGCGTGAGCCATGTGCTGGGCGGCCTCAAAGATGGAATCGTAGCCACCCGCCGCGCGGCCCGCGACCACCGCGCCGTGCATGGCGGAGCCGAGCGCGGAGCAGGTCTGAAGGCGCTTCGCGAGCTTGAGCTCGCGCCCCGTGACGTCCGCGTAAATCTGCATCAGCAGTGGGCTCTTCTCCGGCAGCCCACCGCAGGCAACCAGTTCCTTAACATGAATGCCCTTGGATTCAAAGGCTTCCACGATGGTCCGCGTGCCGAAGGCGGTGGCTTCGATGAGGGCGCGATAGATTTCCTCGGCGCGCGTGGCGAGCGTCATGCCCAGCAGCATCCCTGTCAAGTCAACATCCACCAGAATCGAGCGGTTGCCGTTCCACCAGTCGAGCGCCAGCAGCCCCGAGGCGCCGGGCTTGAGCGCCGCCGCGCGCTTCTCGAGCGCCGCGACGTATGGGATTTTCAGCCGCCGGGCTTCCCGGCGCACGTAATCGGGCACGCCGTGTTCGAAGAACCAGGCGAAGATGTCGCCGACGGCGGACTGTCCCGCTTCGAAGCCCCACAGGCCGGGGACGATGCCATCCTCCACCGTGCCGCACATACCTTCCACCATGCGCTTTTCGGTCCCCAGCACCATATGACAGATTGACGTACCCATGATCATGACCAGCGAGCCCGGCTGGGTCACCGTGCAGGCGGGCACGGCAACGTGCGCGTCCACGTTGCCGATAGAAACCGGGGTGCCTTCTCTGAGGCCCGTCTTCTGCGCCCAGAAACCCGTGAGGCCACCGGCCTTTTCGCCGAGCGGGTAGAACGTGGTCCCGACTTTCTCTTCAATGACATTTCCCAAGCGTGGGTGCAAGGCCCGGAAGAAGTCCGGCGAGGGGAAGCCCACGCCCTTCACCCACATGGCCTTGTAACCGGCCGTGCAGGTGTTGCGTTTCTCCTGCCCCGTCATTTGCCAGACGATCCAGTCGGCACCTTCGATGAAGCGGTCCGCCGCGTCGTAGATGTCCGGGGCCTCGTCGAGCACCTGGAAGAGTTTGGAGAAGAACCACTCGGAAGAGTACTTGCCGCCGTAAATGCGGATGAACTCCTCGTTCCGCTCGCGGCCCACCTGGTTGATGCGGTTCGCTTCCGGCTGCGCCGCGTGATGCTTCCAGATCTTGACCCAGGCATGCGGATGCTTGCGATACTGGGGCAGGAGGCAGAGCGGCGTGCCGTCGCGCTTAGTGGGCAGGGGACTGGAGGCTGTGAAGTCGGTGCCGATGCCGACGATGTCCTCGGGTCTGACCTTGGCCGCTTTCAAGACCTTGGGCACGCCCTTTTCCAGCACCAGGAGGTAATCGCGAGGATTCTGCAAAGCCCAGTCAGGCTCGAGCTTCGGTCCCCCGGGCAGCTTCACGTCAATGACACTGTCAGGGTAAGCGACGACAGCAGCCGCAACTTCCTCGCCATCGCGCACGCGAATCAGCACCACGCGACCCGATTCCGTTCCGTAATCGATTCCAAGGGCGAACTTGTCTTTGGACATGAGCATTCCTCCCAAGAACTTGCCCGCCCTCCTAGGTCCAGAGCGGATTGTCCGCCCCCGGTTCAGCACAGGGCACGAGCGTCTTCCTCGGCTGACGCGCTCTGATCTTCACGGCCGGCGCCGATGACCATGAAGTCGGGCGGTCTCGACCCCGCCGATGGAAGCGCTTACCGTAATGAATTCATCCCCCGCTGTCAAGCACCTCCCGAACCTCCCCAAAAATCGGCCCCCCGAGGCTGCGAGGAGTCTGGAAGGCGGCGCAGTGCGTCCTGTGGCGCAGCCACCCATGCCTCTTTACCGAGACTTTCACCAGATTCAGTCCCTGTTCGAAGGCCGCAACCTCTTCCCCTGCCTCTTCCAGGGTATGGTCTTGGTCAACCTCGCCTCCCCTTGGGACCCGGCAGAAATAGTGCGCTTCTACGGGGACAGGGGCACTGTAGACCTGACCGAATGGGCGGCGAATCTGGTGCCGTACAATTCGGTGGAAGGTTGCATGTATCCTCTCAGTGCCTGGCCGCAGGACCCAAATGACCGGTTCATCAACGAAAATACGGTCCCGCCCCGGCGCGCGGCGCCGCCTAAGCGCCTGGCCGAGGATCGTTTCGGCCAAGCCTTGGTTGTAGATGTTTGCCGTATCGTAGAAGTTGATGCCCGCCTCCAGGCAGCGATCCACGATGCGGAAGGCGGCTGCCTCGTCGGTCTGGGAACCAAACGTCATGTTGCCGAAGGAAAGCCGCGAGACCTTCAAATCGGTGTGAGCGAGCGTGCGGTATTCCATGTTCGCCTCTGGGCGTGAGGAGATTGTACGCTGAATCCTCTCAGGCAGGCCCGAAGGCTCTGCGCCGGCCAGGAAATCTCGCCAGGCGCGCGGCACTTCTACTACAATAGCCTCTATGCCGGTGCACAAACTTCTCCAGCTCGCGCAGGACTTGGAATGGCTGGGCTGCGAACTAGAACACTACGGCCACCTGCATGCGCACGAGGGTTGCCCCGAGTCCGGGCCGAACTGGGAAGCATTCCTGGAAAAGCAGCGCGGCGTGCTGACCACCGCCGACAAGATCGAGCGCGAGCTGAAGACCGCCGTCAGCTTCAACCCCACAGCCCTGGTGGGCGTGGAATTCCCGCTCGAGGCGGCTCTGGACGCCATCGGCGTGCAGCTCGCCGCCCTGGAAGAGATCCGGCAAGCGGCCGCGTTTGCCGTGCATGAGCTCCCCTTTAAAGTCCGGACGTTCTCCCGCATGGTGGAGACCTACCTCCACGCCGTCGGCGCCGCCAGCCGGTGAGCAGCCTTCGTGGTGGTATTCCGCCGTCGGCCATGAGTTGACAGTCCACAGGCAACAGTTGACACTCACAGGCTGCTGACTTTCGAGCTTCGACTTTCAACTGTTGACTTTCAGCGCTCCCTCAGCTCAGCAGGAAGTCCCACGCCGCAGTTAGAGTGGGGGCCAGCCCCTGCCGACGGAACTCAAGGCTACTCATTCCACCCCGCATGTTCCTGCCAATCCAAGATGCGGAGATGGTGTTCCTCGCGGGGGAGTTCTCGAAACGTCTGCCGCAAGCCCTCGGCCATATTCCCGCCCTGGGACTGGTAGAGCCACCTCATTTCTTCCTTAAGCGCCGAGGCTTCGCCGCTCGTGAACACCGTCATTTTCTCGTAGCGGTAAGGCGCGGGCTTGAAACCGCCCGCCCCGAAAGCTTCGTCAGCCAGCACAACCGTGGCGGGATCAATGTGTTTTTCGCGCAGTAGTTCCTGGCAGGCCTTGAGCACAAACCAGTTTGTGACGCGATGGTCCACGTGCCGCTCATCCGGATGCGTCGTAGCAATCATCGCGGGCCGAAACTCCGTGATGATCTGCTTGATGAGGTCAACAACGGGTTCGCGCGCGAAGGGCAGGTTGGGCTTCAGCACATTCTCGTAGGGCGCGTGGTCGGTAGCGAGGTAGATCGACAGGAAGGGATAGGCAGCGTTGATGTGGGGCGACCAGATGGCTCCCGAGCCGCCCTCGGGCAGACCCAGAAACGTGAGCTTGTCGCGCGCGAGGCCGATGTGCTCGAGCGCCTGCGCAGTCTCCTCCATGCGCACGAGCCCGAATTCCCGGGCCTCGTTGGGACCGCAGGGCTTGGAGTAGTAGAGCTCGCAGGCGCCGACGTCGCCGCCGGTGAGAATCACTACCCGCACCGGAATACTCGCTTCCACAGCGGCACGGATGAGGCCGGCATAGGAGTACTCATCACCTTCGTGCGGACTGACGACGAGCAAGGAAGCCGGCAAACTGTTAACCGCAATTTCCGTCACCGTCTCGGCCTGCTGCTTGCCGCCCGACTCCGTCGTCAAGGTGACGGAGTAGATTCCAGGCGGCTGGGAGGCCGGGATCGTCCACACGTCGTACTCGAAGGTGCGCGTCGCGCCGCTCCGCAGGTCGTCGATGACCTTATGGGTTCGAGCCTCAAACTGCTGCCCAGAGGGCCCCTTGATCTTCGCCCGGACCGTCAACGACGTTTCCGCTTCCTCCTCCAGGTTCTTGACCGTCGCTTTGAGGACAACCTTATCTCCGGGCCGGTAAAGCGTGCGGGAGTGATCCACGGTGATGGCGGGGGAAATCTGCCCGGGCGGGTAGAACTCGCGGTACTTCATGAAATCGATGGCGGAATTGTATGGGTGGGCGAAGTTCCGGCTGTAGGGTTTAGGAAGATCACGGTCTACGGGTCGGACCACCGCCGGCGTGGTGAATTGCATGTCGTAGAGCACCGAGCGGTCGGCGTTCCAAACGGCGACGGTGTAGGTGTCGACTTCCGGCGGCGGCAGCTTTTCATCTCGCGCCGGCCCGCCCCCGCCGAGTACGGCCACCTGCTGGCCCTGGAGGAAAGTAGCGGTGCCCGCGGGCATCATCGGGATCGTCACCCCGCTCCCGGCGGCCAGGTTAAGGTGCTCGCGCATAACTTTGATGCCGAGCTCAGGGTTCTCGACCGGCTGCGTAGATGAACCACCTTCGGTGGCGAAAAGCGAAATCCAGGGATAGTTGGCGTGGGAAAACTCGACGCGGAGGTCCGTCAAGTTGCGCTCCGTGAGGTTCTCGAGCACCACCTCACACTGGACCGGTTCGCCGACGGAGTAGAACGTCTTGTCCAAGGTCAGGCGCGCGATCCGCACAAGTTTTCGATTGACGGCGAACCCGCGAATTTTCTGTTCCGCCAAGACCTCCTCACTGCTACGATCCACAACCCGCAAGGTAACGCCATAGATTCCAGTCGGAGCCTGGGAGGGAATCAGCCATTCGCCTGCCAGATCCACCCCGCCGGGCTTGCTGTCGGGTTGCGGGTCGAGCTGCACGCTGCTCACGGCAGTAGTGCCAAGGTACTGGATTTCGGCAAGAACGATATAATCCTTGACGTCGCGGGAAATGCCCCTCAGCCTGGCGCGGATCATCACCACCGAGCCACCGTTGTAGCCAGTCTCCGCAGGCGCGCCTTCAAGGGAAATGGACTGCGCCTTGAGCCGGTGCCCGCCGAAAAAGAAGCCGCAGAGAGCCAGCATCCACAACCACTTTCGCGTCGTCATTTCGTCTCCAGCAATTCCGTGATGCCCTGCTCATTATTCAAGGCTGAGGCCAGGAGTTCAACTTGAATTCGTGATGACTGACGAAAAGCCTTGCGCGTGCCGCAGCGGGCTCATAGAATGGCCCCGACTTCGCGCCGCATTCTGGATCGAGTAGGCCTGTGCGCAGTGCCCTGCCATCCCGCCCGTGGCCCCGCTTCGTTGTGATTTCGCTCGCTCTCGTGCTCGCCGGCTACGCCGCCCTGAGCCAGAGGCGAGAGGGCCTTTCTGCCGACCGCCCGAAAAATCCGGCCTCGGACGAACGTGCTTCCCCGCTGAATCCTATGAGCAGCGTCCAGCCGGATCAGAAAACATGGGGTGACAGCCTCGGCGACGGCCTTCCCGACGCGGCGCGGCTGGACCTGGCCGCCGATCGCGAGGACTTCACGCGCTGGCTCACGTTTCTGGCTGAGGCCTTGTACTATCACCCCACACCGCGCGCCCTTGAAGAAGTCCAGGACTGCGCGGCTCTGATTCGCTACGCGTATCGCAACGCGCTGGTAGCGCACACCGCTGCCTGGCGGCGCACGGCCGGCCTTCCCTACCAGCCGGGCTTCGGTGACGTCAGCAAGTTCGCTTACCCCGAGTGGCCTCTGGGACGCGGGCTTTTTCGCACGCGATCAGGGCCGCTCTCGCCCACGGATCTCGAGGACGGGGCGTTCGCAGAATTTGCCGACGCAGCCACACTCCTCCAGTACAACACCTTTTCGGTGTCGCACGATTTGCGCGCGGCGCGGCCGGGCGACCTCCTCTTCTTCTACCAGCCTACCCAACACGAGCCGTTTCACGCGATTCTTTTTGTGGGCCATTCCCACTTCCAGCCGCAAGGCACGGACTGGATCGTCTATCACACCGGGAACGTGGACGGGCGGCGGGGCGAGATCCGCCACCTCCGGGCCAGCCTCTTGTTCGAGCATCCGGACCCGCGCTGGAGGCCGCTGGAGGCCAACCCGCGGTTCCTCGGCGTCTATCGTTTCAACCTTCTACGTTAGGAGAGTATGCAACTCGACGGCTTTTCGCCCGCGCCGCGAGGACGAGTCGTAGCGGCGGTCATCGCCCGCCGGTACAGCGGGATTCGCACCTCCACCCGCTTACTGCTAGGCTTGATCTTTGCGGTCTCGTCGGGCGTCGCCCAGGAGCCCGAATCCACCGAGCCTTTCTTCGCCATCTCTTCGCAGCAAACCTACGCGCCCGCGCAGGAGCCGAGGCTCTGGTTGACGTTCCGGCAAGTGGACCGGCTGGATTTCCGGATCTACCGCGTCAAAGACCCCGTGCAGTTCTTCTCCAAGCTGCGCGACGCGCATCACTTCGGGGGCGAGAAACAGGAACTGGCCCGTGAGAAGACCTGGCTGGAGCGTTTCCATGCCTGGAAGCGCGATCTGCGCCTGGCGATTCGCGATTTCTTCCGTCAGCAACTGCTCTCGGAGACGCGCGCCCGCTACACCGCCTCCCGCGTCCGCGAGCAGAAGCTGAAACGTGTTCCCCTGGACGTGACCTCTTACGCGCAGGTGCCGCTGCTAAACCGGGAACAGTTGGTGCTCTCCTGGCGGGAGTTGCTGCCGCGCACGCGCGAGTCGGAGTATCGCGAAATCCCCGTGGACCTGCACCAGAAAGGACTGTTCCTCGTGGAGGTCGCGCAGCGCGAGTTGCGCGCGTACACCCTGCTGATGATCACCGATTTGGCCCTGGTGTCGAAGACCGCCCCCGGCCAGATCCTGCTGTTTGTGGCGCATCGCGCCGCCGGCAGCCCGGTGGAAGGCGCCACCGCCATCATCTACAACAACCACCAGGAGGTGGCACGGGGCACGACCGACGCCTCGGGTGTTTACCAAGCCTCCTTTGAGAAGATCAAAGTCGAGGACGCCATCATCGTGGCGGCGAAAGACCAGGACGTGGCGGCCACCAGCGTCGAATCCTTTTTCTTCTACGATTCCTCCGCTACGGATTACGTCGGCTACCTCTACACCGACCGCCCCGTCTATCGCCCCACGCATGAAGTGAATTTCAAGGGTGTCTTGCGGGCCCGCCGGGTAGGCCGGTACAGCCTGGACGTTCCCCAGCCCGTGACGGTGGAAATCACCGACGCCAACTCCAAGACGATCTACCAGCAGAAACTCCCGCTGTCGCCCTTCGGTTCGTTTCACGGCCAGCTTACTCTCGGCCCGCTGGCAGCGCTGGGAGGCTATTCGATCATTGCCCACATCGGGGAGAAAGAGGTTTACGGCAGCTTCGAGGTGGAAGAGTACAAGAAGCCGGAATTCGAAGTGAGTGTCTCCACCGACCGCGCCCGCTACCTCCAGGGCGAAACCATCCAAGCTACCATCAGCGCGCGTTACTACTTCGGCGCGCCGGTGGCCAAGGGCAGCGTGAAGTACTCAGTCTACAAGTCGCGCTACTACTTCCCCTACTGGCGCGTGCTCTGGGGAAGCGAAGACTATGAGGGCGACGAAGAGGCAGAAGGCGGATGGTATTACTACGGGCAGGAAATCAGCCAGGGTACCGGGCAACTGGACCCCGAGGGCGTCTTGAGGATCCGCGTGCCCGCGGAGATGGATGAAGAAAAGCGTGCCTACCAGTACCGGGTTGAGGCGCACGTCACTGACGCGAGCAACCGGGAGATCCAGGGAGGGCGCGCGGTTCTGGTGACGTATTCCACCATCGTCGTCCTGGTCGATACCGACCGCTACGTTTACCATCCGGGCGAGCCGGCGGACATCACCATCCGCACGGTTGATTACGACCTGCAACCTGTCTCCACCAGCGTGCAGCTTGCCTTCCAGGAGCGCCAGGGTTGGGGTTCGCGGGAAATCCGCCGGCCCCTGGGCCAGGCCAGCGTGACGACCGACTCGAAAGGGGTCGCGCACTATTCCTACGCCGTGCCCCAAGTATCCCGCTTGGTGGTGCGCGCCACCGCGCACGATCCCAGAGGGCGCGAGACGACTCACGAGACAACGCTCTGGATCTCCGGAGTGGAATACTTCCGACATGGGGTGGAGTACCAGCGGCCGGAAATCTATCCGGACAAGCGGTTCTACCGGCCGGGCGAGACCGCTCATATCTTGATTGTGACCCATAAGCCCGGAGCGCAGATACTGGTCACCACCGAGGGCCACCAGGTCTATACATGGTCACTGCACACCGCGACCGGCTCTTCGCTGACTGTGGACATTCCCATTGAAGAACGCTACGAACCCAACTTCTTCCTGGGGGTCACCTTCGTCAAGGATGAACAACTGTTTGAGGCCACCAAGAACATTTCGGTGCCCGCTACCGAAAAAGTCCTGAAGGTGACTGTCGAAACCGACAAGCCGCAGTATCGGCCTAACGAAAAGGTGACCTACACCCTCACCACTCAGGACGAGCAAGGTCGCCCCGTGAGCGCGGAGGTGAGCCTGGGAGTGGTGGACGAAGCGATTTACGCCGTCCGGCCGGACACCGTCCGGCCGCCCGAAAAGGTCTTTTACGCCAGAATCTGGAACCACGTTCATACGCAGTTCTCCACGACTTACTGGTTCACCGGCTACTCCGGCCGGCACAAGATGGAGCTGACTTCCCTGCGCGCGCCCACCAAGCTTGCCGACTTCAAGGGCGGCCAGCCGGTTCAGCCCAGAGTGCGCAAGTACTTCCCCGACACCACCTACTGGGCGCCGACGGTGGTCACAGATTCCAGCGGGAAAGCGCGGGCCAGCTTCACCTTCCCCGACTCACTCACCACCTGGCGAGCCACAGTCCGTGCCGTCAGCCGCGACACGCTCGTCGGCCAGGTCATCTACAAGGTCATCACGCGCAAGAATCTGATTTTGCGGCTGGAGATTCCTCGCTTCTTCACCCAGGGCGACACGGCAACGGTGACGGGCATCGTCCACAACTACCTGGAGAACGACAAGCCGGTGCGCGTCTCGCTCGCGGTCCAAGGCGTGGAACTCGCAAGCGAAGCGGAGACCACGGTGAACGTTCCCAGGAACGGAGAGGCTGTGGTCACCTGGACAGTCCGCGCGCCCAAGATCGGCGAGGCGAAGTTCCTCAGCAAAGCTTTGACCGACGAGGAATCGGACGCAATCGAACTGACCGCGCCCGTGCGGCCGTGGGGCCTCCAGCTCAGCGCGGCCATGTCAGGTTCAACTTCGGCGCCAGAGGCGCAAACCACCGAGAAGGTTGTTCTGCCGGCGGACATCAATCCCGAGGCGTCGTCACTCCGCATCGACCTTTCCGCCTCCGTCGCCGGCACGCTGATGTCGGCGCTCGATTTCCTGGCCAGCTTTCCTTACGGCTGCGTCGAGCAGACGATGTCGAGTTTCTTGCCGAACATTCTGGTGACGCGAGCCGTGAAAGAGCTGGGCCTGACGCCACTCCCGGCGTCGGTCGAGCTGGAGAAGAAAATCGCCGCCGGACTGCAACGACTCTACCAGTACCAGCACGAGGACGGCGGCTGGGGCTGGTGGGAGACCGACGAAACGCATCCCTTCATGACCGCATACGTGGTGGCCGGGCTGGCGCAGGCGAAGGACGCAGGCTACCCCGTGGACGAGGACCGCCTGCGGCGCGGACGCGAAGCGTTGCTGCAGCAGATCAACCAGAACCCGCGGGCCATCGCCGACCTCCGCGCCTATCTGATTTACGCGCTCGCCTTGAGCGGCGACTTCGACCGAAGCCTCGTGGAAGGCCTGTACGAGGCGCGCGGAAAGCTCTCCCCGAACGGACAGGCGCTGATGGCGCTGACGCTGGCGCGCATGAAAGACCCGCGCGCCCAGGAATTGGCGAGGTCGCTCGAACAGGCGGCGCGGGTCGAGGGGCCGTACGCCTGGTGGAAGTCCGAGCGCCAGGAGATGCTCGATTTTTCCTCGGACAACTCTTTTGAGACGACGGCCTACGTCGTGAAGGCCTTGTCGAATCTCAACCCCAAGAGCGAACTGCTGCCCAAGGCCGCGCGCTGGCTCATTGACCACCGCTCCGACGGCTACTACTGGACGTCCACCGAACAGACTGCCACGGCGGTTTATGGCCTGATCGATTACCTCAAGATTTCCGGCGAGCTGAAGCCGAACTACACCCTGAGCGTTCTCCTCAACGGCAAGAAGCTGGCGGAGCGGCAGGTGACCGAGAAGGACGTGGTTAATCTGCTTCCTTTCGTCGTGAGCGCCAGTGCGCCTGACGTCCACACGGGCCCGAACGAGATTCGCGTGGTGAAAAAAGGGCCCGGCGTGCTCTACTGGTCGGCGTTCGCTTCGTACTACACGCGCGAGCCGAAACCCGCGCCAGCAGGCAGCATCAAGCTGAACATAGTGCGTGAGTACTTCAAGCTGGCGCCGGAGAGGCTGCAAAATCGCATCGTCTATGCGGAAGTGCCGCTGGAAGGCGCGGTCCAGAGCGGGGACGTGGTGGTGACGCGCCTGACCGTGAACGCCACCGAAGACCAATCCTACCTGGAAATCGAAGATCCTATCCCCGCCGGGTTCGAGTTCATCGAACAGGAAAATCTGTACGAGCTGAAGGCCAAGCCTGCTTGGTGGGAGTTCTATTGCTCGCGCCGGGAATTTCACGACGACCGGGCCGCGCTTTTCTCCACGAAATTCGAGCGCGGGCAGAAACGATTCCACTACATGCTCAAAGCCGTGACGCCCGGCACGTTCCAGGCAAACCCGGCGCGGGTACTGCCCATGTACGAGCCCGCGCGCCAGGCGTCAACCCGGAGCGTTACCGTCACCGTGACACCACGCTGAGCAAACAGAAATCGCAAGGGGTAGCCCGAATGAAGAAAGCACTCGCCACGTGGAAATGGAGCCTGGCGGTTGTAGCCCGCAGCCCGGGCCTGATGTTGGCGCTGACAGTGCTCGTCTTCTTGTGGGGGCTTGGAGCCTACAAGTGGTTGTGGCTTCCGGAATCCTCGGGGCTTCTGCTGCTGGTTGCTCTGGTCTGGGGCCTAGCGCAGGTTCTGGTGCTGGTAGGCGTCTTGACGGGCGCCGCCGTGAGCGCCGGCGCGGCGGCCGCGACCAGCGCAGCCCGGCTCGAGCTGCGGAGGCTCGCGGGTTTCAACCGGAGGCAATTCGCGCGCTGCGCGGTCGTAATCGTAGTCGGCGCTTTCCTTGTTCTCCTGCTTCTCGAACTCTTCAGCCGCAGCGACGACTATGCCCTCGAGGTCGCATCGTTCCTGACCTTTCGTTCTGAGAAGGCGGTCAGCCCCATCACTGTCGGCGAAGTCTTCTGGGTTATCCAGACGTATCTGTGGATCGTGATTTGCGGCTCTCTCTTCAGCTTCCTGATCGTCCTGCTGCGCGCGGGCTGGCGGGGGGCCAAGCGGCAAGCCGCACGCCTGCTGGCCAATTGCTGCTGGAGATCTTCTTTCCTGACGAGCCTGCTGAGCGTGCTGGTTTTCGGCGCCCTCGCCTATCTGCTGTCCACTTGGCATCCCAAAGTCACGGCCGGGTTCTGGGACTATTCGCAGCTGCTCCTGCGCATGGGCGGGGCGTTGTTGCTGCTGGTGTTTGGCTGGCTGTTCGGGATGCTCTCGCTCGCGCGACTCAGCCTGCCTCCGAGTGAAGGCCCGCCTTCGTGAACTCCGCGTGTCTCATTTGCAGAACTGGGGTGTGAACTCACTGCTGGCCAGAAAGCCAGCGCAAGTCATCGGCGCTGGGGTGTTGGAGCATTTGCCAAAGGGCGGGCTCGCCGCGCTCGCGGGCAAGGGCATGGACCCTGGCGAGAGCGGCAGCATAGGCGGCTTTCATCTCCGCTTCCGCCCGTGGTCGCGTAACCGCCTCCTCCAGGCTGCGGCCCGAGAGCGCGGCGCGAGCGCGGGCCTCCGGCTGCTCGCCGGTCAGGTAGAGCACCAAACCTTCTTCAAACCAGCGCGGAACCTGCGGAGCGCGCAGGCGACAGACTACTAGGTGTGTCAACTCGTGGCGCAGGGTCGAAGCCAGGATGCCTTTTCGCTTGAGAGTGCGCAACGGTTGAAGCCGAATCGCCTGGCCGTCGTTGCTCGCCGCCACCCAGCCCGGTTGGCCCGAGGCGCGAACGAATTCCTCGGTCGTCTCCCAGGTGCGCGCCTGGACCCTCGCCGGCAGGACATCGGCCCGGCTTCCCAGCTCCTGACGGTATCTTTCGAGCGTCCGCAACGTTTCCGCGACCCACGGCTCCTGGCCCGCTGGAAAAACCAGTTCAAAGTGCTCACTGGAGAGAATCCGCTCGGCGCTGCCTCCTTCGAGCCTTTCCACGGTTGCGCCTGGGAAGAAGTGAGCCAGGATCTTCTCGCAGGCAATGCCCATCTGGCCCATCTGCTCCGCGCCGGCCTGGCAGAGGCCGACGCCATGGCCCAGGCCTCGCCCGGTAAACACCAGCATGTCCCCTCGCTGCTCGAGTGTGTAAAGGCTGCTCTTCAAGGTGTTCCAGCCCAGTTCTCGGTTGACAGCGTAGCGAAACTCGTTGGCGTCGATCCGGCGGGTTGAGGTTCCTACCAGCCGCAGCCAGCGCACGCGCCCCGACGCATTCTTCTGCTCGACCACAAGGTCGCGCAGCGGGCCATCGAGCGCGACCCCCAGCCTCTGACGCAAGATTGCTGTCACTGTTTCGAGCGGCAACGTCTGCTGCCAGGCGGCCTGCTCACTCCTCGCGCAATAGGGATCGCTCACGCTTTCGAGGTAGGGCGCGCTGCGGTCTGGCCAGACTTCGCCGGCGGCCTCCGTCACTCCGCCACAATGCGCTGTGTAGTACGGGTCAACCAGCTGGCCCTGATACTTCAAGACCAAACCGGCTGTCTTTGCGACCGCTTCAGTAACGGCAGACGAACTCTCGTTCTCTGATTCCGACGGGAGACGAAAAAACTGGCAGTGAGTCAAGGAGCAGAAATCGAATCCCTGAGCACGATGCCGTCCGCGGGAGCGCAAGGCCCAGGTGCGCGCGAGGATGGCCATCGCGCGAAGCGCCGGCGAGCTCTTGAGGGTCGCCGCTTCGCCTGCCAGAACGCCCTGCACGTAGGTTTCAAGATCGACTGGCGCGACGACGCGGAAGCTACCTCCCGCTCGGACGATGTTCACCCTGGGCAGCGTCACCCCGACCTTCAGGGACGCTGGTCCGCCGGATTTCCTCAACGTGAGCTCAACGCGGATAGGAGCCGAAGAGGTGATGGTGGCACTCGAGAATTCTTCAGCCCTCTCCCCGGACACACAACGAAAGCCCGCGCGCGTGGCCTGACACCGCGCCGTCGCCCTTGGCTCTAGCACTAGGCAGCGCCGCTGGCCGGGGGCGGCGCAGATCTGGACCGCGCCCGCTCCAGCCTCGAAGGTCAGGCTCTCTGCACCCTTCCCCGAGAACAATTCGACGCGAAGCTGCTCCGCCCGAAGCGGAGCAAGCGTTCCGGCCACGAGCAGTGTGCCCAGCAGAATTCCCCTGCTCACAGCTTTCGCCCTTTGGACGTGAAGTAGTGCTGCAGGATCTTGCCTGCCAGTGGCGCGGCGTCGCGGGCCCCAGTGCCCCGCTCCAGAAACACCACCAGCGCGATCTCCGGCTCCCCGGCGGGAGCATAGCCAACGAACCAGGCATGGGTCACGCCTGGCCGATTGAGCGCAGTCGCCGTTCCGGTTTTGCCCGCAACCCGGACTCCCTCGACTGCGGCAGCCTGGCCAGTCCCGGAACGCACGCATTCTTCTAAACCCTCGGCGAGAACCTCAAAGACCTCGGAGCGCAACTTGACTCGGCGAAGGAGAGGCTGAGCATTCTTCTTGCCCGAAGACGGCTTCCGAAGGCGGAAGACCGCGCCCCGCGTAGCAATGGCCGAATAGGCCAGGAGCAACTGCGCCGGAGTCACCAAGACGGTGCCTTCCCCCAATGCGGCCCGCGCCTTTGCCGCCGCGCCATCGCCGATGCGCACCTGACCAGGGCTTGATTCAATCCCTAGCCCCTCCGCCGGACTTGCGAAGCCGAAGACCGCGTACCCGTGCGCCAGGGACGTGGAAGTCAGGCGGATACTGAGCGCCGCGAAAAAATAGTTGCAGGAATTGGCAAGCGCCGTAGCAAGCGCAAACGGTTCGACTGCCTGGGGGTGCGAGCAACGGTAGGCCTCTCCCAAAAGCTCCGGCAGGCGCCGGCAGAAGATTCGGTCGCTTGGCGAAATCAACCCTTCCTGGAGGGCCACGGCGCCTTCTACGATCTTGGCTGTTGAGCCTGGCGGATACACTCGCCTGAACGCAGCCTCGGGATTCCACACCGCTAAGATCTCACCTGTCGTGGGGTTTGAGACGATGATGGCGCCCCGGCGTCCGCGCATGAGCGAGTTCACGAAGGGTTGAAGCCCTTGCGCCGCCTGCAAGGGCAGCGTCGGGCCAAAGCTCAAGGAGAGAATTCCCAGGAGCACGATCGGACGGACCGACCTGGCAGCACGCGCCAAATGATTACCCAAGGCAGAGGCTCGCGCGTAGTTTGAAAGGCGTATCATGCCCGCCCGCGCAGGTCAGCGCAAGCACTCCGTCTGGGGCTAGCCCGCCGCCTCTGGCGAAGGTCCCTTTTCGGGCGGCGCGGCGCGCGCCTTAGGCCCACGGGGCTTCCTCGTGCGCGGCTGGATAGAGACGCGGTTGCAGCTTACGCACAGGAGGTGCTGACCGCTCGGGGAGCGAGCCATTTGGGAGGATCCGCAATGCGGGCATTTCGGTTGCTTCATAAACGCTTCTCACTCTAACACATCCGCAGGGCTGCGTGTAGGCCAGAGTTAGCGTTGCGGGAGCGGGCGCACCTCCTCCGGCTGCAACGAGGCGGCGGGTGCGCACGGCCCGAACTGACGAAGCCGAGCTGGCTGCGAGAGAAGCAGGCACTGAGGATCCCCACATCAAGAGCCTTGACGGCAGGCGCGAAGCACGTCATTGTAGCCGCCGCAAAGCCGTAATCTCATGTCGAGGTAGGAACATGATTACCCGTCGCTCGTTCTTACTGGAGAGCGCGCCCGGCGCCGCCATGGCCTCTGCCGCGATCCTGGGCATCGAATCCACGAGCCGAGGGGCAGAGGCGTCCCCCGCACCCTACTTGGTTGAGTTTGTGACCTTCCGACTGCAGATCGGCGCCCAAGTCGCTGCCGCTCTGGCGTGGCTGGAAAAGCGCGCACTCCCGCTGTGGCAGAAACACCGTTTCGGGCCGGTGGGTGTCTTCACCGTTGATGTCGGAGCGAACGCCCCTGCGGTCCTAATCATTCGCATCTACGCGTCACTGGCCGACCGGGAAGCGGTGTGGAAGGCGGTAGCTGCTGACCCCGACTGGGCGCCCGCGGTCAGCGACCTGGAGAAAGAGGGCCCGGCGTTCTATCGCGAGGACTCGATGCTGCTCATCGCGACGCCTTTCTCGCCTCCGGTAAAACCCGCGGCGCCAGGTGACCCCATCCGCAAGGTCTTCGAACTACGGATCTACGAGTCGCCGACCTGGCGGCAGCTCGGCTACCTTCACGACCGATTTGCCGGCGGCGAGATCGAGCTATTCCACGAGAGCGGCATCTATCCGGTTCTCTATGCCGACACGCTCATCGGCCCGAACCAGCCCAACATGGCCTACTTGATACCGTTCGAAAGCGCGGATCACCGCGAGAAGGCCTGGGCCGCGTTCCGGGAGAACCCGGACTGGGTGAAACTGCGCGACCAGTCCATCCGCCGCGGCGGCGAAATCGTGCGCAACATCACGAATGTGATCCTCACTCCGGCCAGTTTCTCAATGATTCGCTGAGCGGTGGCGGGCCTTCGGGTGGCCCGGAAGGTCGGGAAGACCCTTCGGCGCAGATGACTTGAGAGACTGCGTGGTGAGCAGCAGGTTCCGTTAGACGACGCATTGCGGGCCTGACCCCCCGCGCTCCGTCCCGCGGTTCGCGGATTTGATGCGCCGCGTCGGCCTGCCGCCATGACTGGCGCGCCTGGCTACGTCCTCTTTGAGATTTGGTGGCGTCGGCACCCAGGAAATCTACGCCCTCGAGGTAGACTTCCCTTGACCGGTGGACGCGTTCTGCCCCGCGCTCCCAAGACCTCCTGCGCCGCATGAATCTCCCGCCGCAGAGAAGCAGTAGGCAGTCGGCAGTAAGCAGATATGGCACAATGCGCCATGATGGGGGGCCTGCCAACGACAGCCACTAAACCGCCGGGTTGCGAAACCTCTTCACCGGTTCGGCGGCTTCACCGCCCGAACTGCCCCGGAGGAAATCGAAATCGCAACCTTCCGGGGCCTGGAGGATGTGGTCCAGGTACATCTTGCCGTAACCCCGCTCGTAGTGCGGCGCGGCCGGGCGCCACGTGGCGAGGCGACTTCTCAATTCAGTCTCGGGGATCAGGAGCTCCAGCCGTCTTTCGGAGACCTCCAACTCAATCCAATCGCCATCCTTGACGACCCCCAGCGGGCCGCCCACGGCCGATTCCGGCGCAATGTGGACCACGATCGTTCCAAAGCTGGTGCCGCTGATGCGGGCGTCGCTCAGGCGCACCATATCCTTCACCCCAGCCTTGAGCAGCCTGGTGGGAATCGGGAGGTGGCCCCACTCGGGCATTCCCGGCGCGCCCTTCGGGCCGGCGTTCTTCAGGACGAGAATCGAGTTCTCATCCACTTCCAGCTTCGGGTCATCGATGCGCGCAATCAGATCCTCGCCGTTCTCAAATACGACAGCGCGGCCCTTGTGCCGGAGCAACTGAGGCGAGGCCGCCGACTGCTTGATGACCGCGCCCTGTGGAGCCAGATTCCCTTTCAGGATTACGGTTCCACCTTCCGGTCGCAGCGGCTGGCCCAGTGGCCTGATCACCTCGCGGTTGAAGCATGCGGCGTGCGCGATGTTCTCACCCACCGCCTTCCCGTTGACCGTCGGAGCGTCCACGTGAAGGAGCGCACTGATTTCTTTCATGACTGCCGGCAGCCCTCCAGCGTAGTTGAAGTCTTCCATGAGGAAGTCTCCGGAAGGCTTGACGTTGGCAATCACGGGCGTAGTGCGGGAGATCTCGTCAAACTTCGAGAGGGGCAGCTCGATGCCGGAGCGTCCGGCAATGGCCACGAGGTGGACGATGGCGTTCGTCGAGCCGCCGATGGCCATGTCCACGCGGATGGCATTCTCAAAGGCCTCGGGCGTGAGGATACGCGAGGGTCGCAAACCCTCCGTGGCCATCTCCACGCTGCGGCGCCCGCTCTCTTCAGCGATGGCCAGGCGGCGAGAGTCAGCCGCAGGAATGTCCGCACATCCGGGAAGCGTCATGCCGAGGGCCTCGGCCAGGCAGGCCATGGTGGAGGCAGTTCCCATCACCGTGCAGTGCCCGGCACTGCGGGAAATGCAGCCCTCGACCTCGCACCACTCTTCTTCGCTCATCCGGCCGGCGCGCACCTCGTCCCAGAGGCGGCGGACGTCAGTGCCCGAACCAAGCTCCTCGCCGCGCCACATGCCGCGTAGCATGGGCCCGCCGGGAACCATGATGGCCGGGATGTCCGCGCTGGCCGCGCCCATCAGTTGCGCCGGCGTCGTCTTGTCACAGCCGCAGAGCAGCACGACGCCATCCAGTGGGTAGGCCCGGATGCACTCCTCTACGTCCATGGCCATCAGGTTGCGATAGAGCATCGTGGTGGGCTTCATCAGCATCTCGCCCAGCGAGATGGTGGGGAACTCCAGAGGAAAGCCGCCGGCTTCCCACACCCCGCGCTTGACCGCTTCGGCCACCTGACGCAAGTGAGCGTTGCAGTTGTTCAACTCGCTCCAGGAGTTGCAGATGCCGATGACCGGCTTGCCCTCGAACACCCGCTCGCTGAAGCCTTCCGCCCGCAGCCAAGCGCGGTGACCTAAACCCCAGCGGTCGCGCTTGCCGAACCACTCGCGACTGCGGAGCTTCGGATGGCCAGGTTCCATCATGGGATCTCCTTTTCACAGCCAATGCAGAAGGATCTTCGCGACTCGCTTGGCGAGATGGGTCAGAGACTATCACGCTTTCGGGCCGTCAGGGGAGGCACGACCTACAGGAGGAGTCGATGGATCCTCCAGGTGAGGTTCCCTGCGGATCAGGTAGGGGCAAAGCCTGCTGTGCCCTTACAAGCGTCACTCGGAAAGCATCGCAACGCATGGACGTTACGCGTTGCCGAGGCGGAAGATCGGCTCAACGCCGGCGGCGCGCGCCATCAATGCTTTCTCTTCCTCCGCTCGGATCGGCTCGAACTTCTGAGCGACCTCCATGGCCAGGCGGAAGTATTTCTCCTCGCCCGGAGGGACCGCAGCGGTAATCGGCTGCGACAGTGTCCAGCGGAGCGCCAGCGTGGCCTCCTCAGGGAGGGCGGCTGGCTGGTACCAGCACTTGGGATTTGGACGCTCCTCCTCCTTCATTGACTTCGGCCAAGTCGTTTTGGCCATAGCCTTGAGCGCCAGGATACCCATGCCCTTCGAGCGCGCACGCTCGATCACCTGCGGGCCGAAATTGGCTTGCGAGAAGAGGACGAAGTTGATGGGGAAGAGAATCGTGTCAAAGTCATACCGGTCGAGCGCCGCGAGAGCCGCCTCCACCGAATGGGCTGAGAATCCGAGGAACCGAACCTTCCCTGCTTTCCTGGCGGCCTGGAAGGTTTCCATCGCCCCGCCCGGACCGAACACCTGGTCAACCTCCGCCAAGGTCGTCAGGTGGTGAAACTGGTAAAGGTCAAGATACTCGGTGCGCAGCAACCGCAAGGATGTCTCCAGCTCTTTCGCTGCGCCGTCCTTGGTCCGCTCAGCCGTCTTACAGGCCAGGAAGGAACGCTTCCGGTAAGTCTCGAAAGCAGGTCCCAGACGCTCCTGGGCGTTGCCGTAGGTGGGGGCGACGTCAAAATAGTTGATGCCGCGGTCGAAAGCCTCGGCCACGATATTGTTGGCAAAAGACTGCTCTACGTCCATCACAACCACGCCGCCAAATCCGATGATGGAAAGCTCGACCCCGGTCTTGCCCAGCCGGCGCTTGGGAAACGCCGACGGGGGTGTGGCCACCTCACCGGCCCGGGCCAACGGTTGCAGGACCTTCTGCGACGCTGCCAAACCCGCCGCTACTGTGCCCTTCTTCAGAAAATCTCGACGATCCATCTGGTTGCCTCCTCGTTGGGCGCCATGCTCACGCTGGAAGAGTCTTGCCTCACAAGCGTAGTTATTGTCACATCCCCCGGTCTGCCACGTCAATATCCACCCGCCGCGCAGGGCCCGCACCTGGTCATGTTGCCGGATTTTGCGCTTCCCACCGATATGGAAGCTGGTTCGGGGAAGATGTTATCGCACTGCCGATTGAGGTTTCGCGGAAAGGCTGGTTGATCTACCCGAGGGGCCGGGAATGAGCTGCCGCGTGGGCCTCGAGAAGTTCGCCTGCTACCGCGTCCGCCTGGAAGAATTCCCGGCCTGATTCGTTCGAGAGCCTCGCAACCCGGCCGAGCCTACTGCGCCTCCGCCAATGCCGCAAGCCTCTCGGTTTCACCGGCGAGTCTTTCTAGTTCCCGGAGCGCGTCTTCGAGTTGGCGCGCCGTGGCGGGATCCTGGAGGCTGACGGGTTCAAGCAGCCGGCGCAGATGTTGTTGCAGCGTGCGGGCTTCCTGAGCGAGCTCGCGCAGCTTGGCGGCGATTTCGCTGTTAGTCATGGTCCTCTCCCGGGAGGCGGAGCCTCGGCCAGGGCGGCGAGGGCTGGGGCGCGACGCACTCGCTCCCAAGGCTTTCCGGCGCGGC
>CAZBWJ010000016.1:40253-48612 GCA_964495535.1 uncultured Acidobacteriota bacterium
ATTCGCGGACGAGCTTAACCGGGTTGCGGGTGATTTCAGCCGCGCCTTCCCTCGACCCAAGTGAAGCAATGATAGCGGCGTGTCAGCCACCGCGCCGTCAGGAGACGGCGTAATTCACCTTGTCGAAGGGGTGCGGCTGGGTTTCCGCCGGGGCGAGACAAGTGACGAGCGAACCGAATCTTTCCAAACCCACGCACCTGTTTTACGGCTGGTGGATAACTCTTGCTGCCTTCCTGAACCTGTTCTTTGTCGTAGGAGTTGTCTACTACGGTTTTCCGGTTTTCTACCCTTCGCTGGTTGAGTCGCTGGGATTCACGCGGGCCCAGCTCACCCAAGGCTTCCTCTACGGATTCGTGGCGGTGGCCGCAGTGTTCGGGTTTCTAGCCGGGGCGCTCATTGACCGCTTTGGGCCGCGTCAGGTAATCCGTTTCGGTATTGTCTTTGTCGGCCTGTCGCTGGTCTTGATGGGCTGGATGTCCCGCCTGTGGCAGTACTACTTGCTCTGCATGGCGGAAGTCATCGGCTACGTGCTGACTGGACCGATTCCGAATCAGGTGTTGATTACCAACTGGTTTCGGACGAGACGCGGCCAGGCAATGGGCCTCGCCTATGTTGGGCTGGGGTTGGGCGGCGCGGTGTCAGCGCTGCTGGTCGGCCGGCTCATCGAAACCTTCAACTGGCGGCGCGCCTTTGTAATCATCGGCGTTCTGATTCTGGCCGTGCTGTTCCCGGTTGCCCAGTGGGTGACGCGCTCGACGCCCGGCGAGATGGGACTCCTGCCCGACGGCAGCTCAGCCCCCATCGCCGAAACTGTGGTCGCCAGCACGCCATCAGCCGCTGTCCGGGACGCCGTGCGCTCGGTCAATTTCTGGCTTATTCTTGCAGGCAGCACGCTCACCATCGGCGCGATTGGGACCGTCAGTCAGCACTTTGTCCTTTTCCTGAAGGACCACCAATTCTCCACGCCCCAGGCGGCTCGACTGTGGAGTGGCCTGCTCATTTCGAGCCTTGCGGGGCGGGTAATCGTGGGTTACTTTGCCGACCGCTTTAGCAAGAAAAACGTGATGGCACTGTTTTATCTGCTGCTGGCGCTGGCGATTCCCCTGCTGTTCCTGGCGCCCAGCCGGGTGGCGCTCTGGGCGTTTGCGGTGGCGTTTGGATTTGCCATGGGCGCGGACTACATGCTGATCCCTCTGCTCACCGCAGAATGTTTCGGACTGGCAGCGCTCGGCAAGCTGCTCGCGTTGATCATCATGGGCTACTCACTGGGCCAGTGGTTTGCGCCCTGGTTGGCGGGAAAGATCTTCGATACCTACCACAGCTATGACCTCGCCTGGATGATGATCACTGCGGGCGGGCTGCTGGGTGCCGCAATCGTGTACACGATCTCGCCCGAGCGGGAGCCGTCACGCGCATCATGAGAATCCCGACCCACCCAAGGGAGTGGAGTGTATGGTTTGCACGTCTTGCCAGAACTCAAGAATTTATGGAGGTACGTCCAGCACAGGGGGATAGCCATGAAGCGCAGAGAATTTGCAGGCACGACGCTAGCAGCCGCGGCCGGCCGGGTGGCAACGTGCAGGGGTGCGGGGCAGTGGATTGAGCCCGAGCTACGTGGTCGTCATCACGTAAACGCCGTCCCATTCGCCCTCGGGAGGCCGCTCGATGAGGTCCCGGCAGCGCTGGACGAAGAGGCGTGCGGGCCTGTCCTCAGGGAAGTCTCGCTGCAATTCTCCAAACAAGCCCAGCGCCGTCTCCCAGCGTCGGCTGCGGTAAGCCTCTAGGGCGGTGTGGAAGCGATCGACAAGGGGGCGCACGCGCTCGCCGTCCTCGATAAGGCCAAGGAGTTCGTAGATCTTCACCGGCTTGGTCTTCCCTTTCACCCGAATCAGGTCCAGTTCGCGCGCCACCACTTTGTCGGGCACCGCCTGGTGGGTTGTCTCGCTGACAATCAAGCGGGTGCCAAACGTTTTGTTGAGTTGCTCCAGACGAGAAGCCAGGTTGACGTTGTCGCCCATGATAGTGAAGTTGAACCGCCGGGAAGAACCCATGTTGCCCACCAGCATCGGCCCAGTGTTGATGCCTATCCCGACGTCCATGCGCGGCCTCCCCAGTACCTCCCAGCGAGACTGTAGCTTGCTCAACGCCTGAAGCATCTCCAGCCCCGCGAGGCAAGCGCGTTCCGCGTGGTCCGGCTGCGGGTACGGGGCTCCCCAGAACGCCATGATGGCGTCGCCGATGTACTTATCCAGCGTTCCCCAATGATGGAAGATCACTTCGGTCATCTCGGAAAGGTACTCGTTCAGCAGATCCACTAGCGCCGCGGGGGAAAGACCCTCGGCGATAGTCGTAAAGCCGCGGATGTCGCAGAACATCGCCGTGAGTTCTTTTTCCTCGCCGCCCAGACGGAGGAGTTCCGGCTGCTGAAGCAGTTGATCGATCACGCCCGGCGACACGTATTGCTGGAAGGCACTGCGAACCTTCTTCCTTTCGCGCTCTTCGAAGAAGAATCGGTAACTGACGATCCCGGCGTAGTTGAAGGTCAAGGTGGCCGTAGGGAGAAACGCGGCAATCCAAATCCGCTGGGTGGCGAAAAGATGGTAGGCCAACCAAAGGAAGAAGCCCAGGAAAAGCACGAGGATGGCAGTGGCGCGCACCGAGGGCAAAACGCTGAGCAGGAGGCCCGCGCCCATGCTGAAGAGCAGGATGAAACCTATGTCGATCAGGTTCTCGCGCAGCCCACGGCGCATGAACTGGCCATCCAGCAGGTTGTCGAGGAAATTGGCGTGCACTTCCACTCCGGGAAACCCCGCGGTCTGAAACGGGGTGACGACCATGTCGGGGATGCCGGTGGCCGTCGGGCCAATCAGCACCAGCCGGTCCCGGAACGCCCCGGGCGGGAGCTTCCGCTGGACCACGTCGGCAAGGGAATAGGTGGGGAACGTCCCCGCGGGGCCGCGGAAGTCGATGTGGACAAAGCCCTGCGGATCGGTGGGAATGGTGAGAGGCCCGAAATCAATCCTCTCCAAACCGTTCGGATTGAAGAAAACTCTCACTTCCTCCAGGGGGCGATTGGTGAAGGCCAAGGCCGAGGCGATGTCGAGCGAAGGATAAAAGCTCCCCTGGAATTCGACCATGACCGGCTCGCGGCGCACCACGCCGTCCGGATCCGGAACAACGTTGAAGTAGCCGAAGTTCTTGGCGAACTCCGCGAAGCTCGGCAGGTTCGGGGAAAGCCCGGCGTAGTCGGGACCCTCGAACTTTGTCGCATATTGAGGGTTAACGACCTGGGGATAGGCTTGGAACGACAAGTAGTTTACAAACTCACTCACCAGAGCTTGGTTTTGGGCCCGGACCTCTTTCTTCGGCAGGAAGAAGTAGCCGAGGATCACATTGTCAAAGCGGGAGAGCGCCTCGGCAAATTTCTTGTCGTTGTCCGCTTCGGCTTCGAATTTCCTCAGCGAGGCCTCAAAGTGCCTGGACGGTGTGGCACCTCGTCCGGTGGCCTCATACTGCTTTCTCACCTGGCGAAGCACCTGCAACGCGGAGTTCTCGTCCGGTTGCGGGAAATTGATATCGAAGGCGATTACTCGCGCATGCGCCTCCCGCAGGACATTTACCGCCTCGGCGAAGTAGCTGCGCGGAAATGGCCAGCGGCCAAGCACGTCCTGGCTCTTCTGGTCTATCGCGACGATAACGACGTCTCTGCCGGGCGGGCGCGGGCCACGCAGTTGGAATCGCACATCCAGCGTGCGCAGCTCAATGTCGGCCAGAAAGCGCAGCATGGGATGGGGATGGGCTGCGAGATACAAGGCCACGTAAAGCCCCAGGCTAATCAGGCAGACTGTTCCGCTGATGAACAGCCCAGCGCGGTACGCGCGAACGAACCCCATCAACCCGGACACGAGTCGTCGGGGAGCATGGACCATGAATTGTTTCGTCTGCCCGATCACGCCGGTTCAGACCTCACGGAAGGCAGAAGATCAGAGGGAAGGATAACACAGACGAGGGTTCTCTCTCACGGCGGGCAACAGGGGATTGGTCGAGGCACCCCGGAAAGCCCATAAAGTAAGCCGGGGGCAATCCACTGCCGGGTCCCGTTGCCCGTCTGGACCGTTTTCAAAAGCCCGGCCCGGCGGCGCTTTCGCCCGCAACGGCGCGCGTGCCGGGGAAGGCCAGAAGCAGGCACAAGGCGCCCACGCGCGCGCCCCAGAGATGCTCGTATGCTGAGTGAAATCGCTCAAGACTCATGCTTGCCCTCCCGCCTCTTTCCCTGGGACCAACCGCGTCTGGTTCGCTTCCAGCCGCATACTACCGAATTCGAATCCAGTCAGCCGAAAAGGAAGTCCATTGATAGGCCGGGCGGCAAACCGCTCGGCCATCACTTCTCGATGGGCAGCGCCGGATCGGCGCTCCATTCCGCCCAACTACCGTCGTACACGCGGACACGCGGGTAGCCCAGCAGACGCAACACGAAATAAACCTCGGCGGCGCGTATCCCCATCTGGCAATAAGTAACCACTTGCTGGCCGCGCGAGACTTGGCCCGCGGCGAAGAGCGCCTCAAGCTGTGCAGCGGGGCGGAAGGTCTTGATCTCACCGGGTTCGATGGTCTGGATCCAATCAATGTCCACGGCACCCGGGATGTGACCGCCCGTCAACTCTCCCAAGGGGCGTGCGTCCACCAACTTCACCGCAGGATCCCTCAGGTGCGTCGCCACCCACGGAGAAGTGGCGATAAGTGCGCCGTGCGGCTTCGGGGTGAAGTCTCCCGGCGCCACGCTGGGAGTTTCGAGCGTGGTGGGTCGGCCCTCGCTCTGCCACTTCCGGAAACCGCCGTTCAGGATTTGGACGCGCCGCTGGCCGAGGAACTCCAGAACGTAGAACACGCGGGCCGCGAAGGCGTGGCCCTGACTGTCGTAGAGGACGACACGCGAGCTGGCGTTCACGCCTGCCACCCGGAACAGCCGCTGCGCCCAGTCCGGAGGCAGGGGAAACCCCTGGCGGTTGGCCTCCAGGTTGTCCGTAGCGGCCGCGGGAAGGTTCACCGCTCCGGGAAGGTGTCCCTGCTGGTACTCCCCCGCCGGGCGCGCGTCGAGGACGCGGATGCCAGCGTCGGACAACACACTCGCCAGTTCGGCGGTTTCAATCAGGAGTTGGGGATTCCGGTATCCTCCGCCCTGAGCCCTGAGCCCCGCAGTCCCCAGAATCAGCGAAGCAAGAAGGAACAGCAGCCATCGAAGCCTCATCCTGCCAACCTCCCAAGGATAATCGCCAGCGCGCCCTGCATTCGCCGCGATAGAATTGCCCTGCGCCCCGGTGTAGGATAGCCTAAGCTCGCCGGGGCGACGCCCAGCGCTGCCCGACGGAGGCAGACGGCCATGGCGGCAAACCTCACGCGGATTATAGAGCAGTTGACGCTGGAAAGAGACATTCTCCGAGACGGCGGCTATGGACGCTCCGCCGGAGTGCCCTGGAAACCCACGACGCTTTTTCGAGACTCGGTCACCTGCCTCAACTTCGGCTTGGCCGTGAAGAAGCGGTCGTGCAAGGAATGCCTCCTGTGGGAGTGGGTCCCGGAAGGCCATAGACACGAGGATATCCCCTGCCACTTCGTCCCCTTGAATGAAAGTGGCGAGACCATCGCCTCCCTGGAAGCCCAGGGCGAGCGCGAGAGGGCCGAGCACGTCCTTCTGGGGTGGCTGGAGAGGACCATCCACCAGTTGGAGGAGCGAGCCCGCCGCGCCGAGCCGGAACCCGCGGACGCCTAGAACACCACCTTACTTCGTCACCCTGAAGGGATCGCACGGGAGAGGGTAAAGAAAGCCGCAAAGCTAAAACACAGGTCTGCGCTACAACGGCAACTCAATCTGCATGCAGAGGTTCATCGCCGGAGCGACTTCCCGGAACACGGCCAACATGGATTCGACCAGATCCAGTCCCGTCGTGCTGCGGACTTCTTCCTCCGCCATCGCGTAATAGAGCTGAAAGCCGGCCCAGTGGCTCCCCGGCGCGGCCGCGAGGAATTTGCGTAGCTTCCGCATGTCCGGGAAGTTGGCTTTCGAGAAGCCCGCGGGCCCGGCCTCCCAACTGCCGGCATGGAGCATGAAGCCTTCGCGGCAGATCAAGCGTTTGAGTTCGCGCTCCATGGGGCTGCGGGGCTTGAGCGCCGCGAGGAGCCGCTGCCAGTCCCAGTCGGAGCGCAACTGACATTCGCGAAATTCGCGCGGCGCCTTCAAGTAGCCGCGCTCGATTTGCAGCCCGCACTTAAAGAGCTTGTCGTCAGTGTCCACTTCGATGAAAAACTTGGCGCAGCCAAAGCTGACGTGCGAGGAAAGCGGCTTGGCCTCGCGGTTGGCGCGGGGCAGGTAGGCGATCCATTGCCAGAAAACGCCGCGGCCCCAACGCTCCGTCACAAACGGCTGCTGGTAGCGCGCTTCGAGCTCGAGCTTCAGGATGCGCGTGATGCGCTCGTTGTCCTCCAGATTCCCCACACGAATCCCGCGCCGAAAGTCGAGAAATTCCGGCCGAAACCCAATCGCCACCTTGGGCACCGGCAAGCTGAGGTCGGATTCTTTGGCCATATCCGCACCGCCAAGCTTCCAGGATGGGGCCGTAATTATAGCGGAAGGCCGTGCTCGCGCGTGGCGCATACATCGGCGACCAGCACGTGGGCTCTTTGCGCGCCCGGGAGTCTCCACCAGCGATGCGGAAGAGGAGGCCCCCCGCCAGTGCCCTGAAATGCCTTGCGTTACGTTATGATAACGCGTAGAATTACCACATCGTTGATGGAGCAACCGCCAATGACACGCTCGGCCCTGGACGCCGCCGGAGCGGATTGCCTTGGGCGTCCCCTTCAGGGTCGGGATTCGTGGCTTGGCGCCTCTCCGGGGGCACCGGCCGAGGTCACCAGAACATGTTGTTAGGAGAAGGGACGGCGGCATGAGCCAACGACAGGCGTGCATCGACGGGATGCTATGGGTCGGACACGGCCCCCACACGTACGAAAGGGTGAAGGAGTTTGTGGCCGAAGCGCAACTGCGGGGATGCTGCCGCCAGTTGCCCTTTGTCCCAAGCTGGGTCGAATTCGGAAAAACCAAGATCTTTCTCGCTCATCGAGACGGGCGCCAAAGTCCGCGCCGCGCCCATCGAGACAGGCACCAGAGTCTGAGCCGCGGCTCACTTTTTGGCTATTTCGTACTGCATCGGATTGAGATCATCACCAAGGATGCTGCTGCTCGGTCTCTGAGGGCGAAACGGCGTGCCGGTTCTCTTTGGCCACATGATATGAGCCCTTACGTTGATCGGGCGGAACAGTGGTGGAGGCAGAAGCTGTCGTGGGGCGAGATTCAGATACGTCTGCGGCGGGAATTCCAGCAGCGTCACGCGCGCGACGTCGCCCGAGGCAGAACGGTAAAGCGGCCGAAGCGTTGGCCTTTTGGGAAAGAACTGGAGGACGCCCTGAAGGAGGCCATCAAGAAGGTGATCGAGCACGCCCTGGAAGACTTCGTAAAGGACTGGCTTGATCGACACAAGCAGGGGTGCTTCCCGTCCAGGGAGTCCACGCGGGCCGAAGGCGAGCGCATGTGCAGTTTCAGGAAGGAGCCCGGCTCCATCTATGCGGTAGATGCGTTGTGCGCTGCCATCTATGATACTTACAGACGGCGGTTGCAGGAATACATCGCGCGGGGGAGCAAGACATCGAGCGCAAGTGGACATAACCTCGTGGAAGACCTGCGGCAAGAGATGAGCGCCACATGGCGAGGGTGGTTACGCCGGAAAAGATCACACCGCTGGAAGATCGAACACCTGCTCGAGCAGTATAAAGGTCCCTTTCGGGAGGCGGTAGAAAGCTTCCTTCCTAAGGGCTGGCAACCCAAGTACCGCCTCGATGGGCGGTTGCGGGGCAAGGCTGTGCAGTACGGTGAGCTGGTCGTCTTCAACAGGCCGTTCCCGGTCTTCGACAGGGCTCCGCAAGCCGCCTTCAGGGGAATCTTGCGCGTCGAGGGCGACGCCCTGATCAAGCAGATCGCTAATTACAGGGGCAAGAAGCGATTGGTTGTGAAGATCCCTTATTGTGACTGCTAGAGAAGTTGCGTTGCAGTTCCAACCTTGCGCCTCAACCGCGGATTTCTGTGATTAATGTAAGCTACTGAGAATAAAGGAGTTGTGTGGACCAGCGCCCCATCGGGCAAGCCCCCGGTGGCGACATTTCTGGGAAAACGACCCAAGCCGGAAATCCGCTCGCGACGTCATGCCGGGCGCGCCGAGCGGCGAGCGTGGTAGCCGCTGATGAGGACCTTTGACATCTCATCGCGCTGGATCTGGTTGGTGCCCTCGTAGATCTGGGTGATCTTGGC
>CAZBWJ010000017.1:0-46847 GCA_964495535.1 uncultured Acidobacteriota bacterium
GGGCAGCATTTTGCTCCTCGATTATGGGACCTTGAGCGCCGACTCCATGTTCAAGGCCGCCGAGGAGAGCAATGTGATCGCCACTTGGGTCTTGCGAGCCGCGGGCTTTCTGCTGATGGCTCTGGGTCTATATCTGGTTTTCCGGCCGATCGCAGTCTTCGCCGACGTCATCCCCATCTTGGGCAGTCTCCTGGGTATGGGGATAGGACTCTTCGCGGGGGTGGTGGCGGCCTGCCTGAGCCTCCTGACGATCGCGGTGAGCTGGCTGTTCTTTAGACCACTTCTCGGGATTGCCCTGTTGCTGCTGGCGGGAGCCGGCATCGCGGGCTTGATCCATCTGGGGAGGCAGCGGCGGGCGAAGCGGAAGCAGCAGATGCCGGGGGCGCCCGCCGCCGCCGCGTAGATGCTGCCCTTTGCGCGCGTCAAACAATTTGGTGGAGTCCTCGGTATTGAGATTCCGGGACGTGGAACCACAGGGATACACAGGAGGAAAAATGAAATCCTTTGCTTCGTTAATGAAAACAGGGGCGCTCGTAGGGATTTGCGTTGGGTTCGCGGCGGCGGGGGGCGTCGCGGCGGGCCCACAGCAAAAGCCAGCCACCGGCCCCTTTGCGACCAAGGCCAAGGTTGAGGTCAAGACGGGAGACACAGTGATCCCGCTCAAGCGCGAAGAGCAGATCGCGTTCATGTTCGTCACCGCCATCAACAGCCTGGAGGACGACTGCCAGCGCCACGCCGCCGAGCCCTGCACGCTCGAGGCGCTCATCCGCCGCCCCAAGCCCCAGGACCCTGACTGGCCGGTCGGCAAGCTCAAGTTCGACCCGAACGCCACGGACCCGAACTACACGTACAAGGTCGTCCTGGAGGACCGCAAATGGCAGGTCTGGGCCGATCCGCGCAAACCGGGCCTCGGAGGCTTCTACATCAAGCACGCCTTCTCGGGCGGAACGTGGTACAACTCCGCCGGACCAGCCACCGACAAGGACAAGAAAATCACCGAGAACTCGATTGTTGGGGACTCGTTCAAGGGATCGTAGCGCCGGCCACGCGGGGCAGCAGGGAAATTCCGGCCGAGCGAGATTGGTCTGAGGAAGTTCCCCATCTACCGAAGGTCATCCTGGCAGGCAAGGGCTGGGGAAATCAGTCCAGCGTGACGGTGATGGGCTGCGGGGTCTTGGCGTCGAAGGCAAAGGTTCCGACGATTTCTCGCCCGCCTGCCAGCGCACTCAGCCGGTACTCGCCGTAGAAGCCGTGGAAATGCGCGGTGGCCTGGCGCGACAGGCGGGCTTCGGTGCGCGTCCACCATTTGCCTTTGATGAGCTTCATCAACGCCTCATAAGCAGGCTTGGGCGTCATATCCGCGCGGACCAATCCCGCCGGGGCCCCCTGCCACGCTCCCTGGTCGGTGAAACTCCACCAGGTGATGGCCTGCACTGCGGGATGGCTGAAAAGGATGGTGTAGAATTGCACCACCGCCTTTTCCTGCAGTTGCTCTCCCTCCGCCGTGCTCGCCCAGTCAAATTGCGGCTGCTCCTTTTTCAATTCCCAACCCGGCTGGCCGGAGAGAATCGTAGCCTCCGTAAAGTGCAACGGTTTGCCCACCGGGGCAAAGCGCTCGCAGATCTGCCACGTCTCGGCGGCCGACCAGGCCCCGCGGTGCTGATGACATTGAATGCCGATCACATCGTAAAGCGGCTGGCCGGAATCGTCCTTCAGTTGTGAGATCACCTTTTCCAGGTAATCTTCGCTGGTGACGTAATCGTTAATCAGCAGCGTGGCCTGCGGATTGGCCTGGCGCGCGCGGGTGAACGCGGTGTGCAGATAGTTCAGCACACCCGTTTGCCGGATGGCTGCAGTCATCGTCGGCCCATCCTCGCGCGTCGTGTCGCGGTCGAAATCGGTGGCTTCGTTGACCACGTCCCAGAGACTGATTTCGCCCTTGAACCGTCCTACGATGTCCGTGATGCGCTGCATCTGCAACCGCATGACCTCGCTGAGGTCGGCAGGCAGCCAGGACGGCTGCACTTTGTTCCAGGCCAAGGGATGTCCCTTTACGGTGACGTGGTGAGCCGTGCACCAGGCGAGCAGGCGCTCCGTGTCCGCATAGTCTGGATGGCCAGCCTCGCGTTCGTAGCGCCCCCAATAAAACGGGAGCGTGGCGTAATTGAGCAGGTCGGAGAACTCCTTCTCGTACGCGGCGTTTTCCTCGGGTGTCCGGCACCTATCCAGTCTGAAGATATTGGCCCCGAAAAGGAAACTGTGGCGTGTCTGCTGGATCTCGACGCGGGTGCCCTTGCCGAGGGTTCTTCCGTCCGGCCTCAGCAGACGTAACTCAGCCTCACCCGTGCGATATTTCTGAATTCGTGCCTCGGCTTGGCGGAGGATTTCATTTTCCGAGAGCGTTTGGGCGGCGAGAAAGTGAACCTGCCCCGTCGCCGCCACCACCGCACAGAAGGCAATAAGAGTTTTTAGCTTCATGGCGTGGAGGAGGATACACAAATCGAGAGTCGTGGGCAACTCCAGCTCTCGCTTTCGCCGGGATTCTCCGCGTCCACAGGGGAGCAGGTAGCGCCCGCCGCGGCGGGTTGGCTAACCGGGCGCTGCGGCTCTAAGGGGCGATTCCAGAAGGAGCCGCAGCGTTCAAGAACAAGGCTGCGCTACTTGCTAAGGGCCGCAGACCTCAAAGGCGAGGTCTGCGCTACGGTGCTCGCTGCGCCAGCAGGCGACGGCGAGGACGCCGCCGCTACAGGTGCTGCCCTGAAGGGCAGCGCTACAGGACCACGGACGAGACGCCCGTGCTACGTGCTGCTTGAATCTCTCCCGGCCGGATGATATCTTGGAGCGTTTGCGGGTGGGCTGCTCGTCTCATCCGTGGTTACAAACATCGCATTCGTGCACAGAGGGAGCGTCATGCCGCAGAATCTGGTGCAGAAAATCCTGGCAGAGCATTTGGTGGAAGGGAAGCTGGTGGCGGGTGAGGAGATCGGCATCCGCATTGACCAGACCCTGACTCAGGACGCCACCGGCACCATGGCCTATCTGCAATTCGAGGCCATGGGCATCCCGCGCGTCAGGACCAAGCTGTCAGTGAGCTACGTGGACCACAACATGCTCCAGACCGGGTTCGAGAACGCCGACGACCACCGCTTCCTGCAAACCATCGCGGCGAAATACGGGATCTACTTCTCTCGACCCGGCAACGGCATCTGCCACCAGGTTCACCTGGAGCGCTTCGCGCAGCCGGGCGCCACGTTGCTGGGCTCGGATTCCCACACGCCGACGAGTGGCGGCATGGGCGCGCTGGCCGTTGGCGCGGGCGGCTTGGACGTGGCGGTGGCCATGGGTGGCGGCGCGTTCTATCTGACCGTGCCCAAGATTGTGGGCGTCGAGCTCCGCGGCAAGCTCCAGCCGTGGGTGACCGGCAAGGACATCATCCTCGAGATGCTGCGCCGCCTCACGGTGAAAGGCGGCGTGGGCCGCATCTTCCACTACTACGGCGAAGGCGTCAAACACCTGACCGTCCCCGAGCGCGCCACCATCACCAACATGGGCGCGGAACTGGGCGCGACGACTTCGATTTTCCCGAGCGACGGGCGCACGCGCGAGTACCTGCGCGCCCAGGGAAGGGAAAAGGTCTGGAAGCGGCTCGAGTCAGACCCGGGGGCCACCTACGACGAGAACATCGTGATTGATCTCGACCAGCTGGAACCGCTCCTCGCCCAGCCACAGAGCCCGGACAATGTCGTTCCCGTGCGCCAGGTGGCGGGGGAAAAGGTGGCGCAGGTGGCGGTGGGGAGTTGCACCAACTCCTCCTTCCACGACCTGATGACCGTGGCGGCTGTGCTGCGCGGGCGGATTGTGCATCCCGACGTCAGCATGGTGGTGACGCCGGGCTCGCGCCAGGTCTTCGAGATGATCAGCCGCGCCGGCGGCTTGACCGACATGATTGCAGCGGGCGCGCGGATTCTGGAGTCCTCCTGCGGGCCCTGCATCGGCATGGGGCAGTCGCCGCCGACGGGCGCGGTTTCAGTACGGAGTTTCAATCGCAACTTCCCGGGCCGCAGCGGCACGCCCAACGATAAGGTTTACCTTGCCAGTCCCGAGACTGCCACGGCCTGCGCCATCCACGGCGTGATTACTGACCCGCGCGATTTGGGCGACTATCCTGAAATCGCCTGGCCGGAAAAGTTCAGCGTGGACGACCGGATGGTTCTCGCTCCGGCCGCAGAGCCGGAGAAAGTGGAAGTCCGTCGCGGCCCCAACATCAAACCGCTGCCCCTGGCCCAGCCTTTGGCCGAGAAGCTCGAGGGGAAACTGCTGATCAAGGTGGGCGACAACATTTCCACCGATCACATCATGCCCGCCGGCGCCAAGATTCTGCCCCTGCGCTCGAACATCCCGGCCATTTCCGAGTACGTGTTCGGCCAGGTTGACGCTTCTTTTGTGAAGCGCGCCAAGGAAGCGGGCGGAGGCTTCATCACGGGCGGGAGCAATTACGGCCAAGGCTCCAGCCGCGAGCACGCGGCGCTGGCGCCGATGTATTTGGGCATCAAGGCGGTGCTGGCGAAGTCCTTTGCGCGCATCCACTGGGCTAACTTGGTGAACTTCGGGATTCTGCCCTTGGTTTTCGAGAACGACGCAGACTACGACCGCCTGAAGGAGCACGACGACCTTGAGATCGATGGGGTCCGCGCAGCCCTGGCGGCGGGAAGATTCCTCAAGGTCAAGAACCTGACCCAGGGATTCGAATTTCCGGTAAAGTACAACTTGAGCGAGCGCCAGCGGAAGATCATGCTGGCAGGAGGTCTGCTCAACTTCGTCCGGAGCCAATAGGGCGGAAGTCGGTTTTTCCACCCGGTTTGGGCGGGTGCGCGGGGGAGTGTCGCGGTTGTCATTCTGAGCCCTTCGCTTGTCATCCTGAGCGCAGCGAAGGAACCTTTTCATTTCGCTCAGGGTAGACTGCGCGAAGAATCTCGGTCCGTCAGCTGACGGACAGAATCAGGCAAATGCAGAGATCCTTCGTCGTCCCGATCTGATCGGGACTCCTCAGGATGACAGGCCGGCGTCGTCCCAGAGGGCGGGACTCCTCGGGATGACAGGCGGGCCTTTCTCAGCACCCGGTCAGAGGGAGTCGTCCCAGGCGGGCAGCTTGTCTGGCCCCTGAATTGCGCTTACTGACAACAAATCTTAGGAGGGAGGGTCTTTTTGCGCATGGCATCATTCAATGGTGTTCCTGTCCCTGCGGACGGCAAGGGCATCACTTTTGTCGAGGGCAAATTTGTCGTTCCTGACACCCCGATCATTCCCTTCATCGAAGGTGATGGCACCGGCCGCGATATCTGGAAGGCCTCGCGGCGTGTCTTCGACGCGGCGGTGGAGAAGGTTTTTGGCGGAAAGCGGCGAATTGTCTGGTACGAGGTGTTTGCGGGAGAGAAAGCCTTCAAACAGTTCGGCGAGTGGCTGCCTCAGGGCACGCTCGACGCCGTCACGGAGTTTCGGATCGCGATCAAGGGTCCGTTGACCACGCCGGTGGGTGGCGGCATCCGTAGCCTGAATGTCGCCATGCGTCAGTTGTTGAACCTGTATGCCTGCTGGCGCCCGGTGAAATACATCCCCGGTGTGCCCTCACCGGTGAAGCACCCGGAGCGGATGAACATCATCATCTTCCGCGAGAATACCGAGGACGTTTACGCCGGCATGGAGTGGCGTGAAGGGACGCCCCAGGCGAAACGCGCTATCGACTTTGTCAACGCGCTCTTGCGGGAGGGAGGAGAGAAAAAGCAGATCCGGCCCGACGCGGGCGTGGGCATCAAACCGATTTCCCGGACGGCTACCAGGCAACTGGTGCGTCGCGCCCTGCGCTACGCCCTGGCCCACGGCCTCAAAACCGTAACCCTCGACCACAAGGGCAACATTATGAAGTTCACCGAGGGTGCCTTCCGCGACTGGGGTTACGAGCTGGCCAAGGAAGAGTTCCGCCAGGAGATCGTCACCGAGCGCGAGAGCTGGGCCATCGACAACAAGGACAAGAACCCGAACCTGTCGCTCGAAGCCAACGCGGCCATGGTTGAGCCCGGCCTGGAAATGGCAACCGAAGCGTTCAAGCAGCAGATTTACAGGGAAGTGAAGGATTGCCTGGACTCCATCTACGCCACGCACGGCAACGGGCAGTGGAAGAAGAAGATCATGGTGAACGACCGCATCGCCGATTCGATGCTCCAGCAGATCCTGACGCGCGCCGACGAGTACCAGATTGTCTGCACGCCCAACCTGAATGGCGACTACCTCTCCGACGCGTGCGCGGCGCAGATCGGCGGCCTGGGGGTGGCACCCGGCGCCAACATCGGCGACGGTTACGGCGTCTTCGAGGCCACGCACGGCACCGCGCCGAAGTACGCGGACAAGGACGTCATCAATCCCGGCGCCGTCATCCGTTCGGGGGTCCTGATGTTCGAATTCATCGGCTGGGCGGAAGTTGGTGACCTGATCGAGAAAGCGTTGGCCGCCGCCATTGCCCAGCACCGCGTTACTTACGACCTGGAACGGCTGATGAAGATGGAGGGCATCACCGACGTCCAGAAACTCGGTACCAGCGCCTTTGCCAGCGCCATTATCGAGAACATGGACAAGGTGTAAGCCCGCACGACAACATTGCCATTTGGCAGTCCGCTCGACCGGCCGGAGTGTCTTGCGGTCCGACCTCGTGAACTCTTTCTAAATCCATGGAGGGGGCGCATGCGAAAAAAAATCACGGTAGTAGGCGCAGGGAATGTGGGCGCGACGCTGGCTCACCGCCTGGCTGACAGGCAACTTGCGGATATCGTGCTCATCGACATCCTGGAGGGTATCCCGCAAGGGAAGGGGCTGGACTTGCTTCAGTCCGGGCCCATCGAGGGCTACGACGTCAAGGTGAAAGGCACGAACGATTACGCCGACACGGCGAATTCAGACCTGGTCGTGCTGACCGCGGGCTTTCCGCGCAAGCCCGGCATGAGCCGCGACGACCTGCTGAAGGCCAACTTCGACGTGGTCAAAGGCACGGCCGAGCAGATTGCGAAATACTCGCCGGAATGCATCCTCATCGTGGTGACGAATCCGCTGGATGCCATGGCGCAGACGGCCTACCGGGTCAGTGGCTTTTCCAAGAACCGGGTGATGGGCATGGCGGGCATTCTCGATACGGCGCGCTACCGGACGTTTCTCGCCCAGGCCCTCAACGTTTCCGTGCGGGACGTGCAGGGGCTGGTGCTGGGCGGGCACGGGGATACGATGGTGCCTGTTCCGAGCTACACCACTGTGGCCGGGATTCCTATCCTGGACTTGATGTCCAAGGAACAGCTCGACAAGATCATCGCCCGAACGGCCAAGGGCGGGGGCGAGATCGTTAATCTGCTCAAGACCGGCAGCGCCTACTACGCGCCCTCGGCGGCGGTGGTCGAGATGGTCGATGCCATCTTCAACGACCGCAAGCGGATTCTGCCCTGCGCGGCTTATCTCGAGGGCGAGTACGGCATCCAGGGCCTGTTCGTGGGCGTGCCGTGCAAACTGGGCGCGCGCGGTATCGAGCAGATCATCGAAATCAAGCTGACGCCCGAGGAGCAAGCCGCCCTGCAGAAGTCCGCCGCGGCCGTGAAGGAACTGGTGGACATCATCAAGATGTAGCGGCGGGTTTGGGCCGCCATTCTCTGTAGCGGCGGTCTATGACCGCCGACAAGCGAACGGCACTCATAGTGCACTGGCACAGCGTCTCCTCTCCGCGGGGGGGAAACGTGCAGTCCCATCCGTGGGTCACCATGTTGTGCAATTCTCAATAGTTGCGTCCGAGGGATCGGAGGACTTCCACGCGCACTCGCCGGGCAGCCTCAATCATCTGCCGCGCTTCTTTCTCCTCCGGCTCATACAGATCGGCGGGGTAACGGGAAGCGACTGCGTAGTAGCTTAGCTTCTGGCAATCTTGCTGCAATCCAGCCAAACTCGGGTCGATCTCCGCGCACGCTGCCAGCAGAGCAATCAGGTCATGCGTCCGGACCAACGGTCGGCCGTGGCGAACAAGGAATGCCTTGAACAGCTTCTCCGCTGCCTGTTGGGCGTGGAAGCATACGGTATCCCAAGGCACATGGCTTGCGGATAGATTGTTCTCGATGTTCAATAGATCGCTCTCGGCCTTGGCCAGCCAAGCTGTGTAGTTGGATTCAGGCGCGCTCATACAGCACTTTGCCTTCGCCCTCGATTAGGGAGAGCAACGTCCCGTTAATCCCTCGCAGCCTTGCCACTTCCTCCGGCGTATAGACCACAATATCTAGAGACCAAGGGCGCAGTCCGAAAGCCGAACTGATCTCAATGGCGCGGTCGGGTGGGCGCGCCGGCGTTTCCATTTCCACGAACAGGTCGAGGTCGCTGTCGGCTTTGGCCTCGCCCCGCGCATGGCTACCGAAGAGAATCACTCGCCGGGGGTGAAAGCGATCGACAATGGTGCGCGTGATTTGTTGCAACAGCTTTGTGTCAGTCATCGTCCTCCCTTTATGATACAGCAACTAGGGCAGGACTGTTACTCCAGTGTGTGATTCCTGGTGTCGGCAATCACTAACGCTGGGGCTTGACCAGGACCCAGGCATGAAGACGAACGGCTAACAACGAACTACCCACAACCAACAACGGACAACTGACGAAGGACTACTCTACGGTCACAATCGTGACCTTTTTCATCACCACGGGCGTATTGGGCCTATCCTCGGCGTTACGCGGCACCTGAGAGATGGCATCCGCAACGTTCTGGCCCTCGACCACCTCGCCGAAGATGGTGTGGTGGTTGTTCAGGTGCGGCGTGGGGACGACGGTGATGAAAAACTGCCCGCCGTTCGTGTTCGGCCCGGCGTTGGCCATGGCCAGGCGCCCGGGCTTATCAAATCTCAGATCGGGGACAAACTCATCTTTGAAGGTGTAGCCGATATTCCCCATCCCGGTCCCCAATTGGTCTCCGCCTTGAATCATGAAATTGGGAATGACGCGGTGGAACGTCAGGCCGTCATAGTAGCGACGCTCGGTCCAGGCGCCTTTCTTGTGGTCGTACCAGCGCTTGGTGCCGTTCGTTAGGCCCACGAAGTTCTTCACCGTCTCCGGAGCCTTGTCGGGGAAAAGGCGGCAAACCATGCGCCCCAGGGTGGTGTCAAGTACCGCGTAGAGGCCGGGTGGCTGGTCCAATTTGATCTCCGGCGCAGCGGGTTGACTTGGCGGCGGCACCTTCTTCTGCCCCGCCTGAGCCCACAGCGCTGCGGCTGCAAGGCTCATTCCTATGATGGTTGTCAGCGCTCTTCTCATAGCTGTCCTCCTTTTACGACTTGCATCCGGCGCGCAACTTCTTCCACTTGGCGCATGACGCGAAGCAAGTTCCCGCCCAGGATCTTCTCCAGGTCCTCCTCGCTGTAGCCGCGGCGCGCCAATTCGCGGACGAGGTTGGGAAGTTTCGACGCGTCTTCCATGCCCCGCGGGGCCGAATCAATCCCGTCAAAATCCGAGCCCAAGCCAACATGGTCCACGCCGCCCACCTGGACGACGTGGTCAATGTGGTCGGCAATGCGCTCAAAACTGGGGACAGGGAGCTTGGCGTCGTAGGCTTTGCCGATCTTCATTTCCTCCGTCCAGCCAAACCGCTTGCCAGCCTTGGCGCACTCTTTGCGTGCGGCCGCCACCTCCGCCGCAATTTGTCCGGCTACCTGCTTGCGTGCGGCGGCGTAACCTTCATCGATAAAGGCCGAATAGAAATTCACCTGCATGACCCCGCCATTCTTGGCCAGAGCGCGGATCATCTCGTCGCTCATGTTGCGCGGAGTGTCACGCAAGGCGCGGCAGGAGGAATGCGAGGCGATGACTGGAGCCTCGGTCACCGCCAGAGCGTCGTAGAACGTTTTGTCGGAGACGTGGGAGATATCCACCATCATTCCCAGGCGGTTCATCCGCGCGACGACCTGCCGCCCGAGATCCGTCAAACCATTGTGCAGAGGCTTGGCGCTCGAGGAATCGGCCCAGTCCGTAGGGGCGGAGTGGGTCAACGTCATGTAACGGACTCCCAGCCGGTAGAAAACATCCAGCAGGCGGAGATCGTTCTGGATCATGTGCCCACCTTCGACGCCCTGCAAGATGGCAATCTTCTTCTGGCCGTGGATACGCACGATATCGTCGGCGGTGCGTGCCATTTCGAGTTCCTGGGGATGTTGGGCCACCTGGTCGGCCACGACGTCACCCAGATCGAGGGCGCGGCGGATCACGTCCTGCGGGGGCGTTTCGGTGTCCACCCAGATGATCAAAAACTCCGCGCCGAGGTGCCCCTCGCGCATCTTGGGGATGCTGATCATGAAGGGGCTGTCGGGGTCGGCGAGGTCGTAGCCCTCATCCAGCATCATCTGCGGAGTGTCAGCATGGGTGTCAATCAGGATGGCCCGCTCGCAGACTCTCTCGGCAACCCTATCGGCCTCCGCGCCCGTGCGCTGCGCGGAGAAGAGCAAGGGCGCCCCGAGGGCATATATCAAAGAGACGAGGAGAACCCGTTTTGCCAAGCGCATGATGGCCGCTCCTTTAGCGGCGGGGCAGCGATTATCCGAAGGCCGTGATATTTTTGTCAAACTCATTTTTGCAGTGGTGGGAAGCAAGCGTCCCATCCGGAACCGGGCTGCAAGGGAGCGTGCGGGGGAAGGCCGAGTTGGGGGCCACAATTGCTTGCCTGGCCCGGTTCCAGTATAATCCGCCTAGACTCAGACGCACCTGCGGGAGGAACGCGGATGGCAGAGATTGATCTCAGTCTGGTTGTGGCGAAGCTCGTGGAGGAGATGCGGAAGGCCGGCGGGCCGCCGTCTGATGAGGCTCTCAACAGGCTGGCGGCGCAAATCGCCCTGGCCTTCGGCGCGAAGAAGGACGAGGTGGCGATTTTGCGTCTCTCGTCGGAAGGCAAGATGCTGAGTTTCCTCTTTCCCATCAAACTGTCGAAGATTGGCGCCCTGCCGCTGACGACCGCCCATTCGCTGGCCACTAAGACCATTCGCGACCGCCGGGGCGAGATCGTCAACAACTTCGCTGTGTACAAGCACCCCACCGTTTTTGAAGCCGTGGATTTGTCAGAGCAGGAGAAGGCCGCGCCCATTCAGAAGATTGTCAGCGCCCCCATGCTCACGGAGGGCAAGGTGGTCGGGGTGATTCAAATCAGCCGCAAGGGAAGAGGGGGGGATGTGATCGGTCCGGATTTCACGCCGCGCGACCTTACCGAGCTTACAACCGTCGGCAGCATCCTGGGGAAGTTTCTTGCCAGCCTGCCCGCTGCGGCGTCGGCTGCACCTTAGCCACCCCTGCCGCCGGGCGGGTAGTAGGTGGCTCTCCCCTTCTGGCAGAAGCCCTTATACAGTTCCGGGCAGAGGTCGGGCTGAAGGATGTACGCGCGCACTGAGAGCTTGCTTTCCTCCTTAATGAAAGTCATTGCCCTGCCCCCCATTTCAGAGTTGAGGGCGCCTAATCCTCCTTTGGGTTCAACAGCTTAGGGGGATTGTCTCGCCACCTCAGTTTCCTCCACAACCTGGATGGGCAATTCGCTCGCCAGCCAGAAGCAGAGATGATGTGCCACTGCCCTGGGAATTGCAGTTTATTTCCAGGGCGGTCCTCGGGCTCGCGCTGGCCGGTCGGGGCGGGGCAATGCGGGTGGCAGGTCGCCTTCTGCCGACAGGCTGTGAATGTCGGCTGGAGGGTTATAATGCTCTCCGGCAGTGTGAGGTTCTTTCACGTTCCGCGGAAGGTAAAAGGCCATGCCAGGCAGTCTTCCACGATTGGTGGTTCGCGAGACGACTGGCGTCGAGCGCGAGGTGGAGATTACGCAGACGCCCTTCACGCTGGGCCGGCAGGGTGATAACGACCTGGTGCTTCTCGACAACCGCATTTCGCGCCGCCACGCCCGCATTCTCCAGGATGCGCATGGCTATCTGATCGAAGACGCAGAAAGCCGCCATGGAACATTTGTGAACGGCGAGCGGATTACCTCTTGCGCGCTCTCGAGCGGTGACCAAATCAGCCTGGGGATTGCGGACGCTTTCCAGATCTTCTTCGTTACCGAGCCGGCGGTCTTGCCCAAGCTCCTGGCGGAGATCGGCAAGGCGAAGGAAGGTCCCGTGCCCCAATTGCAGCATCTGCGTCTGCTGCTCCAGATGGCGCAGATGCTGAACCGTGCTCCGGCGCTGGAGGAGGTCCTGAGCGCGCTGGTGGACTCCGGAGTCCAGTTGGCCGATGCAGAGCGTGGCCTGCTGTTCCTGCGCGACGAGGGCGGGGAACTGCGGCTTCGACTGGCCCGCGGCCGGGGCGGCGTCCATCTAATGCCAACGCTCACCGACTACTCGCGTGAGGTTTTGGAGCGCGTGGCGAAAACCGGGCGTGAAGAGGTAACCCTGGAAGAGGAAGTGACCGGGCGGGCGCCTTACGAGACCGGCATCATCCGGGGGGCGATGCGCGGCCTCGTGGCCTTGCCTTTGCAGAAGCTCCCCATGATGGAGATGGGCAGCGAGACAATTCATCAGACGAAGCCGGAGCTGCTCGGGGTGCTCTATCTCGACAGTCGTGAACGCCCCACAGCGCTCACAGGTCTTGATCGCCAGGTGCTGCAAACGCTGGCGCTGGAGGGCGCCACCATCATCGAGAACGCCCGCCTGTTCCGCCTGGCGCGCGAACAGGAGCGCATGCGGCACGATCTGGCCCTGGCACGCAATATTCAGCAGGGCTTGCTGCCTCGCCAGTTGCCCGAGAGCGACTACTTCGAGTTGCGCGCGCTCAGCGTGCCCTGCCAGACCGTGGGCGGCGACTACTACGACGTGGTCCGCCTGCCCCGCGATCGGTTCGGGTTCACGGTCGCTGACGTTTCGGGGAAAGGCCTGCCGGCCGCCATGCTCGCGGCGACTCTGCAAGGGGCCTTTGTCGCCGTCGCCACGGGCGACCCTGATCCCGGCGACTTATTCCGCCGAGTGAACGATTTCCTTTGTGAGCGGACACCTCCCGAGATGTTCGCGACGATCTTCTACGGGGTCCTGGATCAGTACGGTGAATTCACCTTCGTCAACGCCGGCCACGCCGCCCCCCTCGTGGTTCGCAGGGGTGGCGTCATCAATCGGCTGGATTCCTCGAACTTCCCCCTGGGACTCTTTTCCGGGGCCACATTTGAAGCAGACCACGTCCAGCTCGAGTACGGCGAACACGTCCTGATTTTCTCTGACGGCGTCACTGAGGCCCAGAATGCGGAGGGCGAGTTGTTTGGAGAGACTCACCTGAAGGCACTCTTGGAAGAGTGTGCCGGTCAGTCAACTCAGGCGATCTGTGACCAAGTAGTGGCGGCCGTCCGGGATTTTGTCGGCGCCGCTCCCCAGGCCGACGACCTCACGCTCGCCGTGCTTCGCTTCGGACCCCCCTCTGGGTAGCTGCCTCGTTTGAGACCCTGCTGCTCGGTGGCAACCTCCCGTTTGAGATTGTCTGGCGCGCGCCGTGCCTAGTGAGGGGTGGAAGGAGCTAAGCAGGATTTGAACCCAGAGGCTCTGCGCCACCCACAGAAGTGCATCTTGATAGACAACGTGTGAGTTGTTACCTGGGGAGAGGGCGCAGAGACGCCAGCAACTTCTCCGCTGGATAGGTGTTCAGGACGTCTTTCTTCTCCATCCAGCCGCGGCGGGCGGTCATCACGCCGTAGCGCATGAAAGGAAACTGGTCCGGATGGTGCGCGTCGGTAGAGATGATGACCTTCATGCCGCGGTCTCGCACCCATTTTACGTGGCGATCACAGAGGTCGAGCCGCTCCGGATTGCCGTTCAGTTCCAGGATGACTCCCAGCTTCTGTGCTGCCGTAAAGACTCTCTCGATATCGAAGTTAAACGGGTCACGTTTCAAAAGCTGGCGGCCTGTAGGATGACCCAGGATCCTGACGTAGGGATCCCGCAGCCCTTTGAGCAGCCGCTCGGTCATCTCCTCTGCTGGCTGGGTCATCCGCGAGTGGATGCTGGCCAGCACGATATCAAATTGCTTGAGCAGCTCATCGGGGTAGTCGAGCCGACCGTCACCGAGAATATCGACCTCGGTGCCTGCCCAAATTTCGATGCCCCTTACTTTCTTGCGGGCGGCGTGGATGTGCCGGATGTGCTCGACGGCGCGTCGCTCATCGAGCCCGTTGGCGATGGTCACAGCCTTCGAGTGGTCGGTGATGAGGATGTACCGGTAGCCGAGCTTCTTGGCCCCTTCCGCCATCTCTTCGACCGTGCTCCGGCCGTCGGAGGCGGTAGTATGCATTTGCAGGTCGCCCCGAATGTCGGAAAGCTCCACCAGCGTCGGTAACTCACCCGCTTCCGCCGCCTCGATTTCCCCCAGGTTCTCGCGGAGTTCGGGCGGAATGCACTCGAGCCCCAGCTTTTCGTAAATCTCCTCTTCCGTGCGGCTGGCCAGCACTTTGTCGCCTTCAAACAGCCCGTACTCGCTGAGTTTCCATCCCCGGCGCTTAGCGCGGTCGCGCAAGGCCACGTTGTGCTCTTTTGAGCCCGTGAAGTACTGCAACGCAGCCCCATAGGACTGGCGCTCCAGGAGCCGCACATCCACCTGCAGGTCACTCTTCAATTTCACGCTGACCTTGTCTTCTCCCTTGGCCAGAACCTGGGCGATGCCGGGGAACCTGGAGAAGTGCTCAGCAGTGCCCGCGTGGTCGCGTCCCGTCACCAGCAGGTCAAGGTCGCCGACCGTCTCGCGGCCGCGCCGCAGAGAGCCCGCCGGCGTGACCTGCTCGACGGCTTTGAATTCCCGAAGATACGCGGCCAGCTCCTCCGCCGTCTCAAAAGCCGTGTCCAGGCGAAAGCGTCCTGCGGCGCGGCGGTAGGTTTCGATAGCTTTCAGGATGTTCTCTTCAGACTTCACGCTCATGCCCGGCAGGTCCCGCAGGCGCCCTGCCTTGGCCGCGGCTTCGAGCTCGTCCACGGTCTTGATCTCTAGCTGCTGGTGGAAGAGGCGAACCTTCTGCGGGCCGACGGTTTGCAGTTGCAGCAGCTCCAGCAGGCTCCTCGGCACTTTCTTCAGTTGCTCTTGGTGGTATTTGCATTCGCCTGTTTCAATCAGCTCGCTAATCTTCTTGGCCAGGTCTTCACCGATGCCGGGGATTTCTGTGAGTGCGCGATTGGGGTCGCACGCGATTCCCTCCAGTTGCTCAGGGTAGCTTTCGATGACGCGCTTAGCCCGGTCGTAGGCAGCCGTCTTGAACTGCCACTTGGCATCATCCTGGACAATCTTCATCAGGTTTGAGATTTCTTCGAAGACGGCGGCAATATCGCGATTATCCATGGCTGTCTCCACCGGCCCAGGAGGTACTGGGGAGGCACATCGCCGGCGCGGGTATGGGCAAAGCGAAGCAGTCTCACGCGCGCCTTTGGCGAACTTGAACGCGTCTGTTTAGCTTATCTCTTGTAGAATGAGTCACATAGACCTGTTGCCCGGGTGTTTCTTTTTGCCCCAGTCGATGATAGAATAGGTGTCCGCTGAGCAAACGCATGCTACCCACCTGCTTCGGCCTGCAAAGCAAGATTACCATTTTTGCTGCTCTGGTGGTCATTTCTGTTGTGGGTGTTTCGACGGGGGACGAGGCCGTCAACCGCCGCCTTCAGGTCATCGAGAAGCAGATCGAGAACATTGTGAGGACGGTCAAGCACCTGCTCTCCTGGACCCGCGGCCTTGATCTGCGCCTCGAGCTCGACGATCTCCGTCACATTCTGGAGGGGACGGCGTTGCTGTCGTCGCCGGCGAAGGTTGTCTCGGGCGCAAATTCGACTGCGTAGCTGAGTCTTCCGGCACAAACCAGAAAAGGACGAGCGTATGAACACTGTGCGGACTTCAACATTGGTCAACATTCTCGTGGTCGATGACGACCGTGAGACGCGCGAGTTGCTCCGGGAGGCACTGAGCGAGGAAGGCTACAACGTCGTTGCCTCTTCCGGCGGCGAGGAGGCTCTGGAGGTGGGGAAGCAGGAATGCTTCGATGTCATCATCAGCGACATGAAGCTGGGGCCTGACTTGAGCGGCTTGGATGTGCTGCGGGCATACAAAACGATCCAGCCGGAGTCGGAGGTGATTCTCATTACGGCCTTCGGCACCATGGAAACCGCCATCGAAGCGCTCAAGGGCGGAGCTTTTGACTACCTCACGAAGCCATTCAAGGTCGATGAACTCATCGTACAGGTGGGCCGAGCTCTGGAGAACCGGAACCTCATCCGTGAGAACCGCGACCTGAAACGGCAACTCGGCAGCCAAGTCCAACTCTCCAGCCTGGTGGGCCGCAGCCCCGCCATGCTGGAGGTCTACAAGAGAATCGCCATGGTCGCGGACTCCCGCTCCACCGTGCTGATTTACGGGGAAAGCGGGACGGGCAAGGAACTGGTCGCCAAAGCGATTCACCATAACAGCCCGCGGGCGAGCCAGCGTTTTCTTGCCGTGAACTGCGGGGCACTCACGGAGTCCTTGCTGGAAACTGAGTTGTTTGGTCACGTCCGAGGTTCGTTCACGGGCGCTGTTGGGAACAAACGGGGCATCTTTGAGGAAGCGAGTGGCGGCACGGTGTTCCTGGACGAGGTCGCAGAGATGAGCCCGGCGCTCCAGGTGAAACTCCTGCGGACGCTGGAAGAGCAGGAGATCAGGCGCGTGGGGAGCAACCGGCCGATCCCCATCGACGTGCGCATCATCGCGGCCAGCGACTGCAACCTGGCCGAAAGGGTAGAGCAGGGGAAATTCCGCCAGGATTTGTACTATCGCCTGCGGGTCATTGAAATTACACTCCCGCCCTTACGCGCGAGGACCGAAGACATCCCGCTGCTGGTCGAGCACTTCGTGAAGAGGTTGGAGCGGGAGCGCGGCAGGACATTTTCGGTTTCTCCCCAGGCGTTGTCGGCACTCGTCAGCTATGCCTGGCCGGGCAACGTGCGCGAACTTGAGAACGCCCTCGAGGCTGCCGTGGCGCTCAGCCGTTCCGGGGTCCTCACGCCCGAGGACTTTCCGCCGAAGGTGCGCGCGGACTTCCACGACGCCACTCGCCTGGAGGACTTTTACACCGACCTGCCCTCCCTCGACGAACTGGAAAGGCGGTATGTGGCGCATGTTCTGAAAGTGACTCGCGCGAACAAGCTCAAGACGGCCGGAATCCTGGGCATCAATCGCAAAACCCTCTACCGCATGGTGCAGAGGTTCAGATTGCGCGTCTGACAACCATGAGAACGTGGGGCAGTCTGCTTTTCTGGAAGTAATCCAGGAAGGCTTCGTTCGAGTAAGGCCGCAGCAAGTTAGGGAATCGGGGAGGCTGGATTCCCTCTGGCGGGGCGAGGGGAGTGCTGAGGCGGGCATGACGAGACCCAAGAGAATTGCCATCGTGACGCTCAGTGTCGGCTCGGGGCATGTGCGCGCCGCGGAGGTCATCCAGCGCGCCCTGCTGGACGGCGGGGACAACGTCGAGGTTCGCACCTTGGACGCCCTCGAGCTGGCGCGGCCCTGGTTTCGCTGGGTTTATGTGGAGTCTTCCTGGTGGATGCTGCGCCACGCGCCGGGACTCTGGCGTCGCCTGTTTAAGCGCCGCCAGCGGCAGGCGCAGCGCGCCACGGCTCCGCAGTGGGTTTTTCGTCGTGGGTGTGCCGAGGTTCTACGCCAACTCAAGGCATTCGCCCCGCACTTGATCATTGCTGCCGAGATTGGAGCGGCCGAAATCGCCGCCTTAGGTAAGCGCGAAGGATACTGCAGCTCGCCCATTCTGGTGGTGCAGACCGATTTCCAGACGGAACCGCCGTGGGTGCAACGTGAGATTGATGTGTACGGCGTAGGAAGCGACGAAGCCAAGGCGCAGCTCATCGGCTGGGGTGTCTCTCCGAACCGCGTAGTATTGTGTGGCATCCCCATCGATCCGGCTTTTGCCTTGGCCTTTGACGAGGCTGAAGTGCTACGAGCGTTGGGTCTCGACCCGCACCGCCCGGTTGTCCTGGTCATGGGTAGCGGCATGGGGCCAGCGCCGCTGGACGAGATCATTCAAAGCCTGGAACGTTGCGGGTTGCCGCTCCAGGTGCTTGCGCTTAGCGGGCGCGATCACGCCGTGAAGGCACGCCTCGAGGGCCTGCGCGGCAGGATTGCGCTTGACCTCCATGTCTTCGGCTGGAGCGACAACGTTCCGGAGCTGATGACCGCGGCGGACCTGCTCATCACCAAGCCGGGCGGGGTGACCGTGGCGGAGGCACTCGCGGTCGGCGTCCCCATGCTCTTGACTCACCCCATCCCGGGACCGGAGGAAAGGCACGTTCGATTCCTTGAGCAGAACGGAGTGGCGGTTCAAGCGCGGAGTCTCGAGGAAATCCCCCAGCTTGCCTATCAGCTCTTGAGCAGCCCGGAGAAGTTGGCGGAAATGGGGCGCCGCGCCCACGAGCTAGCTCGCCCCGATGCCGCGCACGCCATCGCTCATGTAGCTCGGGCATTGCTCGAAACGGCCACCTACATTGATTTCCTGGCACCTCCGCCCGCGCGCTCTGGTGAGTCCGCCCACCTGATGTGAGAGGGGGCGCGCCACGAGTGCCGTCCCAACTATTTCGAGCTATTTCTGTCATCCTCCCAGGGCGGCTTCATTACCACACCCCACCGCTCATTTCAGGTATCTATGAGGAAAATTTCCCCTGGACGCGGCCCAGGTAAGCGTGGATGTACTCCTGGAACGCACGCTCCAGCGCCAGCGCAATCTTGCCCGGTGCTGGATACTTCCAATCCGGGCTGATGGTGCCGACGGCGGCGACTTCCCGCGTGGTGGAGCTGATGAACACTTCGTCCGCGGTAGAGAGGTCGTCTAGGCTCAGGTCTTGCTCATGCAGTTCTATGCCGGCCTGCGGGGCAACCTCGAAGAGGATTTCCCGCGTGATGCCTGCCAAACATCCGGAGGAAAGAGGCGGGGTCAGCGCTTTGCCGTCGCGAACCAGGAAAATATTCGCCGAGGTACATTCGGCGAGCTGCCCTCTTTCATTCAGCAACAAAGCGTCGTCATAGCCTTCTGCGTGTGCTTTTTCCAGGACGGCAGCGTGCGGGACCCAGGACAACATCTTCGCTCCGGCGTAGTGCCCGCCGGAAAAGATGCCCATGGGCTGGATTTGGAGCCGGTGGGCGGCTGGCCAAGCGACCAGTTCGCGGGTGAAGATCAGCAGGTCTGTCGGCGGGAGACCCTCGGCTTGGGCCCAGAGCCCACCTCTGTTCTTGACGAAAGAAACGCGGGCCACGCTCTCCGGATGGTGGTTAGCCCGCGCCAACTCCCCGACCGCCTGCCGCACGGCCTCCTGCTTATAGGGCATTGGGATTTCCAGACGTTCTGCGTCCCGTGCCATGCGCGCCCAGTGACGCTCGAAGGCAAAGGGCACACCGCGATAAATCCGCAATGTCGTGAAGACGCCCCACCCCGTGAGCAGCCCGACCTGGCCGGGAGAAAGATGCGCTTCCGCGAGGGGCACGATACGATCATTGTGAAAAATCAGGGAATCCATAGTCCTCCGTTAGTTCTCCAGCGCGCACGCCTGGACCGCCCACGGTTCCGGAAGCGCCTCCACGCCCAGAGCTTCCAGCAGGGGCTGTGCCTTGAGTTTCATCTCCTCGAACTCGGCGCGCGGCTCTGAATCATACACGATGCCCCCACCCACGTTGAACACTGCAATATCATCGTGAACGGTCATCGTGCGGATGGCGACGTTGAAGTCCATTTCAAACCGGTCTGTTCCTGGAGCGCCGCGGATTATTCCAATGGCTCCCATCGAAATCCCACGGGGTTGTTCTTCGAGCTCCGCAAGAATTTCCATGGCGCGAATCTTCGGTGCGCCCGTGACGGACCCGCAGGGAAACAGGGCACGCAGGATTTCAACCAGGCCCGCCTCTGGCCTGAGCGTGCCCTGGACGTGAGAGACCAGATGGAACAAGTGGGGAAGGGGTTCCACTTCCCAAAGCCGCGCCTGGATGCTCTCGTAGCGGCAGATGCGTCCCAAGTCGTTGCGCAGCAGGTCCACGATCATGACGTTTTCGGCACGATCCTTACGGCTGGCGAGCAGTTGGGCCATTCGACGCCTGTCCTCGATAGGGTCACGACTCCGCGCGATTGTGCCCTTGATGGGACTGGCCAGAATGCGGCCGCGCGAAACGCGGAAAAAACGCTCGGGAGAGTTGCTGATAATCGTCTCCCGGGGACTCTTGAGGCAAGCCCTGAATGGCGCGCGCCCCCCCGCGAGGCGCTGATAAATCGTCTCCGGGCGAATGCCCTTGAGCCGTGCCGTTACCCTCTGCGTCAGGTTCGCCTGGTAGATGTCACCCGCCGCGATGTACTCGCGTATCCTCCGGACCCCTTGGGTGAAGCGCTGCTCGTTGAAGCATCCCAGGGCGTCCTGCGGGCCGGCAACTGGCGTCTTGTCCGGCGCCAAGTCCTGACGCGAAGGTTCCTCAAGGCACGGATAGTAGGCGAAGGAGAGGTCCGGGATGGAGTCGTTGGGCACGAGCGGCAGGGCTTCGAAGAAGCGCGCCAACTCGTAAGAAAGGAACCCGATCGCCGCGCCTGCGGGATACTGCCGGGCGTGCCGCGCGACCCAGGAGGGCAATCCCGCCAGCGCTTCCGCGCCGCCTTCAAGCACGCTCGCCGGGTCCGCTGCTGCCAACGCCCGCCTGCCGTCCTGGCCCAGCCACTTCCCCTCGAGCACGGCAGGGCGCGCGGTCGCCGGGTAACGCAGTACTTCACCCAAAGACGAACTCGGCATTCTTTCACTATATCATTTTGGCTGACAGGTAGGAGGGGCGAGCTCCCGGCAGAGGGGAGGGTCGAAGGTTCTGACCGAAATGCATCCGTCCAGGCAGGTCGAGCCACGTCCACGGTCAGGGCTGGGAATGCTGCCCCTACCACGCCAAGCGGACGGTAAGCGAGTGGTGAAGGCGGATGCGGACGCGGGTGTCCGGGGGCAGATGGACGTCGCTGCCTCGGGGCCAGAAGAAGGCATAGCCGAGCACCGCTCCGGCGCCAAGCGGCAGCGTTGCCCCGAATGCCGCGGTGCCGGCCAGCTGCGTTTGCACACCAGCGAGTGCCCCCAAGCCGACCAGCCCTCCCGCGAGCCCCTTCCAGGAGATCGCCTTGGTGCCCTTTAGTTGGCCCTCGGAATCCAGCCGCACGCTCGGGGGCGCAGGGGCATCCAGCGCGGTCAGGACTGCCGCAATAGGCTGGTCCTGCCCATCGGGCAGAGTGATCCGTTCAAAGCGAAGCGAAAGCTCAGCGGGGCGACGCAGGCGGCCGGCGGGTCTAATCCTGGTGATGCGACCGTCCAGCAGGCTCCCGCGGGGCAAGGCCACGCGCCCCTTAACATAGACGGGCTGGAGGAGTTGTGCCAGGATCGCGTCGCCCACGTGGCTCACCTGGGTGTGGATTCCCGAGAGCAGCTGGACAGCGGCTTCGGTCTGGGCCGGGACGATCAGGATCTTTTCAGCAGAGGTTTGCCTGGTTACGTCCGACGGCGGCTGGCCACTGGGCGCTAGGGTGGGGAGGCCGTAAGGGCTCTGGGCTTGAGCCGCGGGCACCAGTGCGACTATTGCTAGGGCAGCCAGAATGCTGTTCCGCATAGTCAAGCACCTCGCGAGGTGTGGGCAGGTCTTGTATTCTCTCGCCTTAGTGGGCCGAAATCAAGCTGTTCCCGGCGAAGCTGTCACACGGATGCCTTCGGTCTTGCCTCTCGTTACAGCAGGAAGATGAGACAAAAAGGCCCAACCACGGGGGTTGGGCCAGGATAAGGCTGAAGCCGAATGGAAATTACCCGACCTTGGTGACCTTGTCGGCCTGGGGTCCCTTTTGCCCTTGGGTGACCTCAAACTCGACAGTGTCGCCTTCCTGCAGGGTCTTGAAGCCTTCACCTTGAATGGCCGAGTAATGAACGAAGACATCTGCTCCGCCATCCTGGCCGATGAAGCCGTAACCCTTGGCATTATTGAACCACTTCACTTTACCTTGAAGTCTTGCCACTTGCGTTCCTCCTTGATCTGCTTTGGGATTGCCGGCTCGCCGGTAGGCTAGAAAAAGAAAAGGCCGGGAATCGTGAGACCCCCGGCACTCCTTTCACGTACGCGTTCCCGATGCGAACACCGTGCAAACTCCCACCAAGATAAATATCCAAGCGGGCATCGCTTGTCAAGAGAATATTGTTTGGCGCGGCGCGCAGGGATTGAGGGCGGTCAATTTTTCCGGGTCTCTGGAGAGAGTAACGCGAGGAGGCCCACGAGAGTTTTGGCATCCTCGATCTGGCCGGCGCGCAGCATGCTGCGAAGCTGTCGAGGCGTGAACCATCCCAACCGGATGCGCTCATCGGCCTCGGGTTGGGCCTTGCAGCGCGTCAGGCCGCTTGCCTCCATCAGGTGCATGCGCTCGTTCAGGAAGCCCGGACTGGAAAAGAACGTGAATAGAGGCTTGAGAGTTCGAGCGCGATAGCCGGTTTCCTCTTGCAGCTCCCGCCGCGCTGCTTGCCTGGGAGTTTCGCCGGGTTCAATGCAACCTGCGGCGAGCTCCCAGAGCCGTCGGCCTGCCGGGTAGCGGAATTGCCGCACCAGAAGCACCCGGCCGTCCGGAAGACGAGGCAGAACAACTACTGAGCCCGAATGGCAAACCACCTCGCGGCTCACTTCCACACCACCGGGTTCGATCACCAGATCAACCCTTAAACCCACGACCTTGCCCGTATAGATGGTCTTGCTACGGAGAACACGTAAGCGACTCCGCACCTCGGAAGCCCTCGCAAAGGTAAGATTTGGGACGCGGCGAGCATAACATATTTCCATTTTCGCGCGGCTTGGGCATGTGGATTGGCGGCCACTGTGCCAGGGAACGGCACGTTGGGTCCGTGCCTCTGCTACAGGGCCTTGGCGGGAACCAGATACCGAAGCAGGTCAGGATTGGAGATGATGATGGTCGCGCCTTGGACCTGAATGGGGTCGCGTGGTAAGTGAATCTTCCAGGAAGGAATATTGACTCCGGCGGGGACCGGGACGACGGGCACCAACGTCAGGACTACCTCGTCGGCCGGCAGGTTGCGCAACAGGAAATTTCCCTCCGTGTCCGTGATCGCTGTGTTGTCGTCCACGGCGAGCTTTACCCCGGCCAAAGGCTCGAGGGTTGCGTTGTCTTCCGAGCTAGGCGACGGCCCATTGACGATGCCAGGAATTTTCAGACCCCCGCCTTTCCCGTTGTGAGACTTCAGGAACACGCGACCAGCGATGGACCGGAGTGCGCGCAGGGGAACATCCCGGACCACCGTATCGGTAGGACCAGCACTGAAGCTGACCGCCGCTTTGGGATCAACGAAATCGGGTGGGATCGTCGCGTGATCAACCGCGAGCTGGTAGTCACCGGGGCCGAGATCGTCGATTTCAAAATCCCCACCTGAATCAGTCGTCACCGTGCGACTGCCTGTCGAACTGGAAAGGATCAAGCGGATGCCGCGGAGGCCAGGCGCGTCCGGCAGCTTGGTGCCGTTCCGCAAGTAGTCGTTAAAGACATTTCCTACGACGCGCGCGAAATTCACGATGCCGAAGTCAACTTCGACGCTCCGCTGCGGCAGCAACTCGACGCGAACGTCGCTTGAGCCGGTCATCCGCACTGCCTCCCGGAACTGGTTGAGGGGAAGGCTGACACGATAGGCATCTGCCGCCAGGCCGGAGAACTCGAACCTTCCCTCCCGGTCGGTGAGAGCAGTTTGTCCGGTGCTTAGCTCGACGCGCACGCCTGCGAGTCCCGGCTCGCCCGTGTTGAACGCCCCGTTGACATTCAGGTCGCGGAAGACGCGCCCCTGAATGGAACCTTTCAACCGGCGGGGGCTAAAGAGGAGCGCCGGAGACCCCGTGAAGGTTCGGTTGAATCCTACCGTCCAGACGGTGTTGTGCCGGACTGCCTGCTGCCGCGGATCCCAGATCAGCAGGTTCGAAAGGGATGACTGCAGCTCGAGGTTGCGCGTCAGTCGCCAGGAAAGCGTGTACCCCAACAGGTGGGAGTCCGACTGATGGGAGAATCCCTCTGCGGTGTGATAGTAGCCCACCGTGGGGCTGATGTTAAGGCGGTTCCGGAACAGGAACTGTCCCGTGAGTGTGACTTGTGTGTTGGTCGGCGAAAGACTGGTTAGCAGGGCCCGAAGCTCCGGGTCCAGGTTGGGCGATTGTACGAAGCCTACAGGGTCCTGTAGGAACAGCTCGTGCAAGGCGGGATTCAGGAGGTCAATTTCCTGATTCAGTCGCCTGATCAGCGATGGATCGAAGCGGTCGTGGACAAGCGTGAAGAAGAGGGTGTTTTGGCCTTTGACCCGAATACTGAGGCTGTCGCGCAAGGAAATCTGCGACTGGGAGTTCAATTGGAGAGGATCGCTCAGGGCACCTACCGCTATCTGGGCGGTGTTGGTCAGCCCACGGCCAAGCAGCGAGGAAAGTGCCACATCAACGCGATTGCCGCTGGATTTGTCATCTAACTTCAGTCCACCCCTGCTCCGCGTATAGGCATAGTTCACGGTCAGCATGTTACCCGGGGACAACACGAGGTTCACGTTTGGGTTGAGATAATCGGAAGATCCAGGCCGGGTAAACAGAGCGCCGGATTGGGTGGACGTGTGTTGGTAGAAAAGAGAACCAGAGGCGCGCGCGCTGGGCTGGAAGGTGGCGCCCGCAACCACCGAGGATCGGCCGGTGGCGAGAAGCTGGAGCTGATTGAGCGGGAAGTTCGCGGCCGACCGCGTCCCAGAGACGAAAGCCTTCCATTCCTGGCCGGCGTAAAGCACGGCGGCTTGAGCCATAGCACCCAGGGTGCTGATGCCGGCGGTTCCCTGAAAGGCTAGGTGCTCATTCGGGCGCGAGGTGATTCCAACGGTCTGAAAGCCACTGTTGCGGCGTTGGTAGATCCCCTCTGATGTCAGCAGGGGCACGTTGGTGGTTGCCGTTGTGGTGTAGAAATCGAGCCTGGGACTGCGTCTGTGCCGGAAGTTAAAGCCGGTAATGTCGCGGGTTCCGGACAAGTTCAAGTAGTAGGAAGGAAGGGTCGCCCCGCTAAAGATCTCGAACTGGTTCGCTCCGCGCTGCACGGAGAGGTTGACCCCACGCACCATCAGCGTATTGAAGACGGAAGTGGGGATGACCTGCGCTTCCAGGCCGCCATTCAGATTGAGGATGGAGTCCATAAGGACCAGACTCGTGCTGCGACTGGCGAACTCCAGCGAGGCCGTTTGCAGGTTGAAGCGCGGCGCCCCTGCGAAGGTGGAATCGTTCCCCTGTCCGCGCAGGCTGACGCGGTGGCCGTCGATTTCTTGCTCCCATTGCAGACGATGAAAGAAGAAATAGCCGGCCTCTGCGTTGGACGCGGATACGGACTGCACCGAGGAGCCAAAGAATCCGTGGCCCATCTGTTCTTCGCCAGGCCGCCGCAAGGAAGGGGGCACCTGCACGCGCGGTGGTTCAAGCACTCGCACGAGCAAGTCCAGGCGGCGCTCTCCCGTCCAGAGGAAGACTACGGACTCGCCGCGCTTCAAACCGTAGAACACCACCCGATCTTGGCTGGCCTCCGTCCGGCAGATTGCGGGGTCGAGAACTACGACGTGCGTCACATCAGGAATGAAAAGCGAGCGCGATTGTCCGAGGTAAACCTCGATGCGCCTGGGGGGATTTTCGGGAATCTCGGCAGGCGCCAGGCGTCCAGAGGCAAGCACCACCAGCCCGGCCACTGCCAGCGCACTGCCAGCCAGGCGGTGTAGTCTGCGCGCGGAGCTGCGGATCCCCTCAGAAGAATTCATCAATCAGTCCCGGAAGTGAACGGAAACTCCTGGCTGAAGATTCTGTCGTTTCCGTAAACGATCGTCAGGATGGCCGTGTAATTCCCTGGCTCAAGCGAGCCACCCCAGGTAATCGCCATGCGCTGCTTTTGCTGTGGAAGGAAGCGCTTTGCTTCTCCCTGAGCCTTGCCGATCAGTTCATGCGCGGCATTGAGCAGGGCAAGTTCAACGCGCGGGAATATGTGAGAATTGCTTTGGTTATCGAGCGTGAAATCCAGTCGCAGATTGCGGTTGGCTTGAGGGGTGAGGAGTTGTGCCTCTGAGACCACGATCTTGTACTCTTCGGTGTTCTCTGCGCTTAGCATGAGTAGGCAACCCAAACGGACGTTGGTGAAGATGGCCTTCCGCTCGGCCGTCGCGGCTTGCGCCAGCTCCGGCTTCGATTCCAAAAACGCCGCGGAGTAGTAGCCCCCCGCCGTCGTCGCGGGCGGAGTCACTATCAGCTTCACGCGATAGGCGCCGTTGGCCGGGATCAGGAATTGTCGAGGAACGAACTCGATCCAGTTGGAGGCAGAATGCGGCAAGCTTCCTGCTGGCCCGAACACTTTCTGATTAGCCTCGTCGTACCACCAATCCATGGCCACGCCGCGCATTTGAACAGGTGTGTCCCGACCATTGGTAACCGTCAGTTCCAGATCGAAAGGCTGTCCAGGCTTGAAGGTCTGGTTGATGAGTGCGGGGCTTAGCCCCGCGGCAACTTGTGCACGCAAGAAGGGCGGCGCAAAGGCCCAGAGCAGAAGTACACCGGAGACGACCAGCCCGAGGCTTCCGCGCCAGAGGAAGTTCGGATTCCCATGCGCTGTCTTCATCAGGGCACTAGCAGAGTGTAGGTTAGTGTTGCGCTGTCGGGAGCACTTCCACCGGCTGTCCCGGGGAAAGCTCCCGGACCGCTACTTGCCGAGACAAACAAACCCAGATACCGCGTCAAGGTCGAGCCACTGCTCGCTGAGGATGTGATTAAGGTTGGCGATCCGCTCAGCTTGGAAATGGCAGTGTAGGGGCCGCCGGAGGCTGCCGCGTCCCTCAACTCCAGCGCGCTCGGATGCAGGAAGTCAATACTCACATGGACCTTGACGGACGCGGTGGTGCTGAGAAAACTCGAGAACGAAGGCTGGGTCAGGTATGGCGTGCTGTAGATCACTCCTGCCGTCGCCGACACGACTGTGAGTCCCGGCGACGGACTTCCCAGGCCCAAACCGTTGACATTGCCGAAGTTCATGGCGAAGTCGGCCCCCGGCGAGACCGTTAATCCCCCTGGAGCTGTGGACAGCAGAAGGCGAACCGCCGTTTGTACGTTTTGGATGGGGTTAGTCAAGTTCAAGGTGGCAGTCGCTGTTCCGCCGCCGCTCCGCCTCGCCCTGAAGATGAGTCTCGCTGAGTCAGCCCCCGTGAAGGCGCCTGCTCCGTTGGTGGCGGAGACGAAGAGCCCAAGATACGCTGTGTACGCCCCGTTCCCAACCCCGGTGGATATGATGGGGGTGCGAGATCCAGCAACCAGGGAGATGGTTGTGTAGCTGGCCGCGCTGCCACAACTGCCGCCATATGGGCAGCTTCGCAGGATCAGAATCGTTGGGTGGGCGAAGTTGATGGAGACGTACACATCAACCGTCGCGGTACGCGTCCCCGTCAGTCCAGAGATGATGAGGTTATAGGGTGTAGTGTAGAGGACGCCGCCGGCCACTCCCGCAGTTAGAATGGTTATCCCCGCCCCCGGGACTCCCACGCCCAGGCCGTTCACGTTCCCAAAACCTGCGGTGTAGGGCCCCGTGCCATAGATGGGCACTCCGCCGGGGGCCTGCGCGAGCCTTAGTCGGAATTGGCCCCAGGCGGGAGTGGCCGTCAGCGCCATCAAGACCATCAGGCTAGCGAACAACCGGCCAAGTCCAGCCGCGCAGCTCCTGGTGAAGAAGCCCTTCGGGCGGCTCGACTCGCCTACTGCTGTTCGGCTTGACGGCTGAAAGCGAGAGACGGGGATCTTGCCTGTAATTTGGTGCCGAGTTTGGGGTCCTTTCACGCCAGCGCCACCTTGCTTGGCGACGACCGTCAGGGACCAGGAACTCAACCTCTGGCTTGGTGGCGGCAGTGGCTTCCCGGCAAGGGGGAAATCCTTGCTTGCCCCTTCCGCCAACCTCGGTGACCGGGGCCAGCCGCCGGCTATCGCGGCGGCTGGCCCCCCCAGCAGCCGCGGTTGACTCCCCGGTTCCGACCGATGCCAAAGCTCTATAAGACAGTCATGCTAAAAGTAACAGTCGTCGCGTCCGCGCCTGCGAAGCCGGGGGAAACATTGGAAACCGTGACGCCCAAGTAGCGCTCGACCGTGGCGCCGCTGCTCAGGCCAGTGATCTGTGCGGGGCCTGGCGCCGATGGTACTGCTGCGAGTCCACCGGCAGTGGCACCTTCCTTCAACGTGAGAACCGTCGGGTGGGCGAATGCCGGTGCAGTTAACACCACACTCGCGGTGGTCGAGCTCTGGCCTGAGAATCGGGGTGTCAAGTTGTAGGAGGTGGCGTAGGTAGCACCAGAAGCGTCCGAGGTTACCGCGCCGCACGAGGGGGTTCCCACGCCCAGGCCGTTCACGTTGCCGAAGTCCATGCTATAGTCGCTCGCCGTGTTGATCGTGCAAGGCGTGGGCCCGGTCGCTCCGGTGGCAAGAGTCAGCTCAACCGCCGACTGGACGTTTACCGAGATGGCTAAGGTTGGGGCTACAGTATTCGTGCCTGTGGCCGAGGTTGCTGCCAAGCCGGTGCTGCTCAGCAGGAGCACCACCAGCATTCCAAGCAGGGCCTTCGAGTGCAGTCTCATCTAATTTTATTCTCCTTCTTATGGTTTTTCCGCCGGTACAGGGCGGCCCTCATACTGAAAAGCTGGCAACCTGAGAGAAAACGTGCAGCATCGCTCCCCAATTACTCTGCGGTGTCGTCCCTGCTTTCAGATAAGGGGGCAGATGGGGTTCCGTACCTTGCCAACATGCAGACACTCCCCCGCCTGTCACCGGGCATTATACACAGAAAGGGGCGAATCGCAATACTACAAAAGTACTGGAGCCCGCTTTACTATGCAATAATATTGTACACTTGTGTACGTCGAACGCGAACCGGAGCGCTGGTCGCTTTTCAATTGGATAGGACGGTGTGCGTCAGCAATTGAGCTTGATCAGCATCAGCCGAGGCCTGTCTGGCGCTGGATGGAGTTGCCGCTGTTCTGCCCTGTTGGCTGCGGTGGCTTCTTGGGGGCCGTTGATGAGCGGATCTGGGCCCGGTGAAGGCAGTGGATTGCTCTAGCAGTTCTGTACCCCATATCGTTTCGCCCATGTTCCTCATCTCTGCAATTTGCGCCGCGTGCGAGTTTGTCTCGTTCCAAATCAGCACGCCGCCGGGCGAAATAGTGCGGCTCTGGCTAACCGGGGGCGTTCTGCTGACCTGTGCCTGTGATGCTGTCCGGACTGCCGGCACGACATTGACCGACACGCGGAGGGTGACAACTGCACGGTTGGAGGTCTGTCCCCCGAGGGAGACGGGCGGGAACAGCATCTCAAGCAACAGCAGCCCAAGCCACACTGCGGGCGAGCCGCTCCTGAGAGGATTTCGGTCTCTTGCGAGTGTCCTCATGCCAGACCCGGTGGAAAGGAGGTACTGCAATCAGCGACGTATCTGGATCATTCAAGATATCGGCAGCGGGAGGAAAAACATGAGGGGGTAACCCTCAAGAAAGGCGTGAGGTATCGGGTCAGGGCAAGAACTCCAATCGCCCACTGCCTTCTGCCACCACAGGAAGGATCTGGTTTCTGCGTTCCTGTCGGGCCAGTTGTCCGTTATAATGCGGCTATTCAGGGGACAGGGCCCGAAGGGCTTGGCTGCCCTGATCGTGTGCGGGGAGAAGAGCTACGCTATGAAGATCGCGGCGTTGATCGTGGATGACGAACAGCCCGCCCGGGACGAACTGGCGTTTCTGCTCAAGGGTTTCTCAGATGTCCAGTTGGTAGGCCAGGGGAAGAACGGTGTCGAGGCCGTGAATCTGATCCGGGAGTTGAATCCGCAGGTTGTCTTCCTGGATGTGCAAATGCCCGGGCTGGACGGTTTCGGCGTCATCAGGAAGCTGCTGGAGAAGAAGGTCCGGCTGCCGTTTTTCGTTTTTGCCACCGCTTACGACCACTATGCGGTCCAGGCGTTCGAGGTCAATGCTATTGACTACCTGCTGAAGCCCATTGCGCGCGCGCGTCTGGAAAGAGCGGTGGGGAAGGTCCGACGGGAGTTGGAGGCGGCGGAACCTGCGCACCAAAAGCTCGACCGCCTGGTTCACTTGGTGGAAGAACGGCCCGTGCCTCAGAGAACCAAGCTGCTGGTAAAAAGCGGTGGCCGGCTGGTCCTGGTGAATTCTGACGACATCATCTACGCGAGCATCGAGGAGGGCGTCATCACAATAGTGACCCGAGAGCTGGAGGGGCAGTCCAACTTCCGGACGGTGGAGGAACTCCAAAGCAATCTCGATCCGAACTCCTTCTGGCGTGCGCACCGGTCCTACCTGGTCAACGTCAACCGCATCAAGGAAGTCGTTCCCTGGTTCAAGGGCTCCTACCAGCTCAAGATGGACGACCGCAAGCAGACCGAGGTCCCCGTCAGCCGCGCGCAGACCCGGCGGCTGAGAGAACTCTTCAACCTCTAGAAGTGTCCCTGCGAGCCGCCTGTCGAGGTGGCACCCTCCAACCGCCGTTCTAGCGCTCTTTCCTGCCACACAGTCTGCAATTGGCTGCAATAGGCTCGCATATGTACGGGGCCGATTCCCGGCGGCAGGATAGCTCGTGACGTGTCATCGCGATGGAAGGCAGCTTACTCCCGCCCAAAACGCCGCCGAGTTCAACAACAACTCTCTAGTGCCTGCTATCCTTTTTCAGCGGCTAGCCCTGGCGAAATACTCCTGAATAGCCTGCACCAATCCGGGAATAGTTGATGCCCTCGCTTCAACAGAAACGGAAAGCCCCAGTTTTCGAACCGTATCGGACGTAATGGGACCGATGGAGGCCACGGCGACGCCAGCGAGGACTTTGTCCAGTTCGCGGTCGCGGAGAAGTCCCGCAAAGTTGGAAGCAGTCGAGGAGCTTGTGAAGGTAATCATATCGGGTGGGGGAGTCAGGAGGCGCTCGAGCTCACCGGGCGGAAACTCGGGGGTAACGGTTTCGTAGGCACGTACCGCTTCCACCTGCGCACCGCGTTCCTTCAGTGCCCGAGGAACCAAATCGCGGGCAACCTTGGCCCGAGGAATCAGGAATGACTTGCCTTTGAGGTCATGGCCGCTGAGAGCTTCAAGGAGTCCCTCGGCGCAGTAGTCTTTCGGCACAAAATCAACTCTGATGCCAGTCCGGGCAAACTCGGCGGCCGTGGCCGGGCCGATCGCGCCGATAATCAGGCCCTTCAAGTCACGCACGTCCCGCCCCGAGGCCTTCAACCGCGCCAGAAAGCTCCGGACGCCGTTGACGGAAGTCACCAGCAGATAGTGGAACTCTTCCAGACGCTGGATAGCTTGGTCGAGCGGCTCCCAGGAGGCGGGCGCGCGGATTTCGATGGTTGGAATCTCGACGACCTGCGCTCCCAGCTCCGCCAGCGCCTCGCGCAAAATGCTGGTTTGTTCGCGGGTGCGGGTGACGACGATCCTTTTGCCAAACAGGGGAAGCCGCTCAAACCAATTCAGATGCTCCCGCAGGCTCACCACTTCGCCCACGACCGTGATGACGGGTGGGGAAACGCCCGCGGCCTTGGCGACGATGTCAGCCAGCGTGCCGGTAACCACTTGTTGTTCCGCGCGGGTGCCCCAGCGAATCACCGCGACGGGAGTCCGCGGGTCGCGCCCGTGTTCGAGCAGCTTGCCTGCAATCTCCGGCAGGTTCTTCACACCCATGAAAAAGACCAGCGTGCCCAGGCCGGTGGCAATCTTCGACCAGTCAAGCGCCGTTTCCGCCTTCGTGGGGTCCTCGTGGCCAGTGATGAAAGCCACACCTGAGGTGAAGTCGCGGTGGGTCACCGGAATGCCGGCATAAGCAGGCGCAGCGTAGCCGGAGGAGATACCCGGCACCACTTCAAACGGAATCCCCGCCTTCACCAGTTCCTCGGCCTCTTCGCCCCCACGCCCGAAAACAAACGGGTCGCCACCCTTTAGCCGGGCCACCACGCGGCCCTCGCGCGCTTTGTGGACCAACAGGGCGTTGATTTCTGCCTGCGACATCGTGTGGGCGCCACCGCGTTTGCCCACGTAGATCTTCTCGCACTCCGCACGGGCGAAGCGCAGCAACTCTTCGTTGGCCAGGAAGTCGTAGATCAGGCAGTCGGCGCGCTCCAGGATGGCCTTGCCCTTGAGCGTGAACAAGCCGGGATCGCCCGGCCCCGCGCCCACGAGGTAAACCTTGCCGACTTGGGGATCGTTTTTGCTGACCAGAGTCCGTCTCTCCCGCACGGGAGGACCATAAAGGCCCTCCCGTACTCAGATCGTCTTGAGGATGGCTTGCGCTCCCTGTTCCAACAAGTCGCGCGCTACCCTTGCGCCGAGGCCTTCTGGATCACTGATTGGACCCGACGCCGTGGCGCGGATGAGCGTGCTGGCGTCCAAGCTCAGCACCACACCCAGCAAGTTTAGTCGCTCGTCCTCCGGCGTCGCGTGAGCGGCAATGGGCACTTGGCACCCGCCGCCCAGATGGCGAAGCAGGGCGCGCTCCGCGCGCACCGCCTGGTGGGTCGGCGTGTGGTCCAGGGGCTTGACGGCGCGCTCGATTCGCTCGTCGGCCTGCCGAATCTCGAGGGCCAGCGCGCCCTGGCCGACGGCCGGACACATCTGGTCGAGAGCGAAATACTCCGTGATCCGCCCGCGAAGTCCCAAGCGATGAATGCCGGCGGCGGCCAGCACGAGAGCGTCGCATTCGCCGCGCTCGAGCTTCTTGAGTCGCGTGTCAAGGTTTCCCCGCATGGGAACAAGCTCAAGATTGCACCGCAGCTTGCGCAACTGCGATTGCCGGCGCACGCTGCTCGTTCCCACGCGTGCGCCAGCCGGAAGCTCAGTAAACCGCTTGCCGTCGCGCGAGATGAGAACGTCACGCGCATCTTCCCGCTCGGGCACGGCGGCCACCACAAGGCCCGAGGGCCGTTCGGTGGGAAGATCTTTCATGCTGTGCACTGCCAGGTCCACGTCGCTCGCGGCTAGCGCCTCCTCAATTTCCTTGATGAAGAGTCCCTTGGTGCCCGACTGGGCGAGGGGCACGTGCTGGAGCTTATCGCCCGTGGTCTTGATGATTCGGATTTCGACCTCGAAGCCGGCGGTTGCCAACCGGTTCTTCACCCAGTTAGCCTGCCAGAGAGCGAGTTGGCTGCCGCGTGAGCCGACGATGACTTTCATAAAAGCAGTCACGAGTGGCAAGTGACAAGACCCATCTTCAGGTTACGTGTCGCTTGTCACTGCCAACTGTTTTTCAGTCTCCTACTCCGAATATCCTGCGAATCAACTGCACCAGGGTGCCGTGTTCGGGACGCCCGGCGCCGCTCTTCAGCTCCGTGATGGGGCCGTGCAGGATCTTGTTCACAATCCCGCGGGTGAGCGCGTCCAGGGCCTCGCGTTGTTCCGGCGTGAGGTTGCTGAGCCGGCCGCGGTGCCGTTCCACCTCGCTTTCGCGGATGCGGTTGAGGCGTTCTGCGAGCGCCACGATGGTCGGCACCACCTCGCGCGAGGCGAGCCGCCGCATCATCCTCTGGACTTCCTGCTGGACGATTTCCTCCGCGTAAACGGCCTCGCGCTCGCGCTGCTTCTTGTTGGCGTCGACGACCTGTTCAAGATCGTCGATGTCATAGACGAAGGCGTTGTCCAGCTCGTTGACCGCGGGGTCGATATCCCGCGGCACGGCGATATCGACGAAAAACATGGGGCGGTTCCTGCGCGCCGCAAGCATTTTTTCCACCTGTGGCTTCTGCACCACGAAGTGGGGCGCTCCGGTCGAGCTGATGACAATGTCAGCCTTCCCGACATATTCCAGGAGCTGTTCGAAGCGGATGGCGGTGCCGTGAAAAGCCTGGGCGAGCTCGAGGGCGCGGCCATACGTGCGGTTGCTGACAAAGATGGCGCTCGCGCCACTGCTCAGGAGGTGTTTGGCGGCGAGTTCGCTCATCTTGCCCGCGCCAATGACGAAAATCGTCTTACCGGCCAGGCTGCCAAAGATCTTTTTCGCCAGTTCCACGGCGGCGTATGGAACGGAAACCGCTGCCGTGCCGATGGCCGTCTCCCGCCGGACTTTCCGCGCCACCGCGAACGCCTGGGTCACCACCTCGTTGAGCAGACCATTCAACGCTCCGGCCTCGCGGGCGATGGCGTGGGCGCGCTTCATCTGTCCCAGAATCTGCGGTTCGCCCACGAGCATTGAATCGAGGCTGGCGGCCACACGAAACAGGTGTCGAACAGCTTCCTGCTGCCGGTGCCAATAGAGGTAGGACTCGTAACTGCTGAGATCGCACCGATGGTAGGCAGCCAGGAATTGGCGAAGCAGCGGTTCCGCGTCAACGCCCTCCGCGGCGCTCGCGACCACCTCCACACGGTTGCACGTGGAAACAATCAACCCTTCCAGGATGCCCTCGCCGCGGACCAGGTCCGATACGGCTGAGGCCAGGCGCGACTCAGGAAAATTCAGCCGCTCGCGCACCTCGACGGGCGCCGTCCGATGGTTCACTCCCACGAGGAGAAGGTTCATAGTCCAAATCGCGGGTGCGGGATACCTCCCTCAAGGGAGGGTGCCGAGCTGCGGTATATACCCGTGCTGACCGCTCAGGAGGCTGACGCCTAAGAAGGTCACCATCATGGCGACGAAGCCGAAAATGGCCAAGTAGGCGGAACGGCGCCCACGCCACGCCCCGCTCAGGCGCGTCGAAAACAAGACCAGGTAGACCAGCCAGGTCACCAGCGAGGCCAGAATCTTGGGGTCAAGCTCCCAGGGACCCTTCCACATGCGACTGGCCCAAACAAATCCGGTCACAATGCCCAGGCTCAGGAAGGGAAGCCCAATGACCAGCGAGCGGGAATAAAGCTCGTCGCAGACCTCCAGCGAGGGCAGCCGGTAGTAGAAGGCGCGCGGTCGCTTCGACTTCAACTCGCGTTCCTGGAAGAGGTACATGATGGCAGCGACAAACGTGAGGAAAAACGCGGTGTAGCCAAAGAAGATCGAAGCAATGTGGGTCAACAGCCATCCTCCGCGGAAAGCAGGGTTGGCGAAAGGGTGTTCCGGGCGGAAAGCCGAAATCAAAGACAACACAAACACCAGCGGCAACATGAAAAGGCCGAGCGCCGTGATCCGGTAGCGTAAGTAAACGAACAAAAATGCCACCGTGGCCAGGAAGGAGAAGAACGAAAGCGCGCTGCGAACGTCAGTGACGGGCAGACGATGAATCGCAGCAGCCTCAATGCCGAGCGCGGCAGCGTGCAAGAGCAAACCCAATCCCAAGGCGGCTAGCGTGGCCGGCGATAGGGTAGGCCGTCGCCGGATCACCGAGGGGACGGTCAACAGAATCCCGCAGGCGTAAAAGACCAGAGCTATCCACAGGAGTAGAGAGTGCATAGCGACCTCGGCTCGCGTACCTCCAAAAAATCCATTATAGCATTCCTCCGCGGAGAGGACTGGAACCGACGGCTCGCCCTTTTTGAGCCTGCAACACGCTTGGCTGCATCGGCACTGGGTGACGGGTTGCTAACGTCGAAGTGCTAACGCCTGACGCGGATTCCTGATGAGGAGGATGTCAATATCGCTCGCGGACATTCCGGCCTTGCGCAGCGCGGGAAGGAATTCAGTGAATAGCGTATCGTAGGCGCGAAAATCGCCCCCGCCGGGTTCCCCCACGTGGTACCAGCCAGCGTCCTGCGAGATCAGGACGCACCCGAGAAGCCCGGCGTGTCTCATGTGAATCACCAAGTCAACGTGTTGGGTTATGCTTTTCGGCGAAATGCCATCGAACTCAATCCAGGCACCGAGTTCGGCGGCGTGCTGATGAAGGGTGGCGTCCGCTTCGCTTTGCGCGTGGACCCAGATGAATGCCGAAGGCTCAACCCCCTCCTGCTTCAGCACCTCAAGCTGTGCCAAAGCGGCGACGCCGTCGCCGGTATGAGAGGCGATGGCCAGGCCCGTGCGCTGGTGAGCGCGCGCCGCAGCTCTCACCAACTTGGCGTCAATCTCCGACAGCGGGCCGGAGTCCACGCCGATCTTCATGAAGCCAGGCCGGATGTTGTCCGGGACGATACCGTCCTCGAATTCCCGCACCCAGCGCAACGCAAGTTCGTCGGCCGTCTCTGAGTAGGCAAAGCGAGGCACATACTTGTCATTGGCGGCGCCATAGAAGCCAGTGTTAGTTAGAATGTGCAGGCCGCTGGCTTTCGACAGCCGCCGAAGAAGCTGCGGGTCGCGCCCGAGGAAGTCTGGCGTGCACTCGGCCAGTGCTTGGCCACCTGCAGCTTTCAGCCTGCGCAGCTGGGGGAGGACCTTCTGAAAAACCTCTTCAGGATCATAACGGCCCCGCACAATCTGGTCAGCCCCGATGAAGTCCACCAGGATGTGTTCGTGCACGAGCGTCACGCCCAGGCGCTTGGCCGGAATGGGCCCGAGCACGGTCATGACCTGAAGCAAAGGGTCCTTGCGCGATGCCAAGTGTGCCTTCGGAAAGGCTCCGGCACTGAGGGCTGCAAGCTTGAGAAATGTGCGACGTTTCATGGTCTCACGGGATGACGTGGCGCTCTGGCCCAGGGCCCGGCCTGCCGTCGCGGACACCAATCTCGTAGTGAAATGAAGAGCGCTGTCGGCTCCTTGGCGTTGAACTCTCCGGATACGGTGACCGGTTGTGCCACCCGGAGACGATGTGCAGAGGCGACAAAACCTCGGACGTGACTCAGCATCACGACCTTGCTGCCAGTGAGCCGCGAAAGCGAAACGCTGCAATCCCAGGGACAGCCCGGCAAAACCGTGCCGCCACCGACTCTTCTACGCGTGCTACCGCACTGTGTCAAGTACGCCAGCCTGCGGCGCAGGGCACGCCTTCCGCTGCACTCGGGAGGCGAGGACAGCGTTGCCGCACCCTTACTTTGCGCAGGCGGAGAGAGCAATCTTGGATGGGCTGTGGGAGTATGACCTCGCACGCGCAGGCGAAAACAGGCAGAACTCTGTGCCAGCGAGTGCTCACGTCGTGCCCCCAAACCACTGGCGTACGAGTAACCCCTCATTTCCCACCTGCGGCTTGCCGATTCATCTATAATGGGCAGCTTGTCACGGGCTATGAGCGAGAATGTTACCCCAAAGAGCGAAGACCGCAGGCGGCGGAGCGAGCGGGTGCTGCTGCGGATCCCCATTGAGGTTAAAGGGACCAATGCTGACGGGAAGCCCTTCACGGAGAAAACATTCACGCTGGTAATCAACCGACACGGGGCGCGGATTGCGCTGAAGACTCCTGTCCAACCCGAGGCCCGCATCACCATCACCAACCGGCAGAGCGCCACGTCCTGCCCATTTCGAGTGGTGGGGCGCACGAGTAAATCCCTCGGTGAAGGACCAGAATGGGGTGTTGAATGCCTCGAGCCCGGAGTGAACTTTTGGGGAATCTCCTTTCCGGAAAAGGTCGCGGCGCCGGCGGAGCAAGAGGTGATCGATGCCCTGGTTGAGTGCGCGGCGTGCAGCTCTCGGGAGTTGGCGCAGTTGACGTTGGAGGAGTACCGCACAATTATTACCCAGGGATCCGTGCGGCGCGACTGCCCGGAATGTGGTGGCGTGACAGACTGGAAGTTCGGCTTCGCCGAGGCGGAACCCGAAGAAGTGATTCCCGGTCAGCCCAGCGCGCCAGCCGCTACTTCTCCGGCCGCCGAGGGAGCCGAGCGTCGCCGCGCCAAGCGCCTGACTATCAAACTGCCGGTCCGCATTCGCCTCCAGGACGGTTCAGAAGAAGTGGCGCGAACCGAGAACCTTTCCAAGACCGGGGTGTGCTTCAGTTCCCGCCTGCGGATTCGGCCGCAGGATCGGATCCTGCTCACTGTGGGCTACACGCCGGGTGGCTCAGAAGAGGAAGTGCCTGCACGCTTGGCTTGGCGACGCGAGATCGAAAGCGGCGGCACGGCTCTTTACGGCGTCCGCCTGGAAGAAAGCAAGGAATAGCGATTCGCGCGCGCGGCAACATGGAACGGCCTATCCTCATAGGTCGCGGCCGCGTGGATCACATGCCGAACGTTTCCTGCTCCCGGCTACTTCTTTCGCACGGCCTCCAACTGCGCTGCGGGGATGGAAACTCGCTGAAGACGCTGCTGGTCGTCCACCCAAAGGTCGATACGCGCCAGTTCGGCCGAGACCACCAAGTGCCGCAAGGTCTCTAAACGCGCGTTGATTTCTACCGACTCTTGGCCCGTTTCTTCCACCTCTAAAGGACCCGGCATGGCTTCCTGCGGGACAAACACCTGGAAAGTCTGCTTCCCTCCGGCCGTCCGGCGATAGCGATAAACAGCCAGCTGGTAGTGGTGAACCACGTTGTCGTCCAAGACCACGACGTCCTTGGGCAGTTGGAAGTCTCGGCGATCATCCTCACCGGCAACGGTCCGATAGCGGGTTTTCGCCGGGGACGACCGGAAATCCACTTCGAGCTGAGAAGACTGCGAACCTTTCTGGCTCCAGGAGTACGTCAAGGGCTGGAGAGCGGAGTTCAAGACCAGTTTCGGGAAGGTCTTGAACTCATGGACCTTGCCGTCGCGCTCGATGCGGAGCTCGATTTCGGCTTCCGCCTCGACGCGGTCACCCAGGGAACGGATGTCAAAGGTTTCGGTGCCCACGGGCTGGCCGGCCACGGAAAGGAGGAAGACGCCGTGATCCTCGATGCTACCAGCGGGCGAAGAACCGGGCGGCGTTGCATGGACAAGGCGTGGGCCGGCGTTGGCGGCGGCGAGCAGGATGGTCAGCGCTGCTGTCAGGAGACGTGGCGCGATCAGTTGAGCCTCCTCTTCTACAAGACCTCGAGACGCAGGATTTGCCTTACAACATCTTGCGGCTCGCGCCCCTCGGTCGAAATACGATAGTTCGCCAGCCGATAGTAAGGCAACCGCTGCTCGAACAACCGGGCAAAACTGACAGGATCGCGGAAAAGCGGGCGGTCATTCTTTCCTTCGCACCGCTGACGCAGCTCCTCCAGTGAGCAGTCGAGCCAAACCGTGATTGCCCCGGTGCTGCGGATGAATTCAAAGTTGGCGGGCTGCGCGAATGTGCCGCCGCCCAACGCAATGACGGCTGGCTCGCTCTGCGAGGCCTCGATCAGGGCTGCCCGTTCGATCTTGCGGAAGTAGGCCTCACCGGCGCGTTCAAAAATCTCACGGACGGTCGCCCCTTGCCCTGCCTCGAGGGTCGCGTCGAGGTCGATGAACCGCCAACCCAACTGCTGGGCCAACAGGACGCCCACGGTCGACTTTCCGACGCCCATGAATCCCAGGAGGTAAATCAACGGTCTCCGCCGACCAATCATCCGTTGCCCGCTGCCGTGTGGCAGATCCTTTGCGTGCCTATTATAGGGGTTCGATTGTGCGTTGTTCAACCTTGCCCATCAAGACAACTCCCGCGGATACGCCATTGCGCGGCGGGATGGGAACGCTGCTCCCATGGGGCCGGGCGGGGAAAAATCAGAGAGGATCAGGGTTGCTGACGGACGCGGATGGTGCCGCTGAAAGACGTCAACTCCACCGTCGCGTTACCCGTGTTGTGTGTGCCCAAGAGGCTATTGGCGCCGGGCATTGGGAACGGGACGTGCCGCTTGGGGGTGAGGGAAAACGAGTTGTGGAGTTTTCCTTTGACGCTTGTGGCGTTGAGTTCGAAGGAAGCGGAAGGCGGGCAGAGGAGCTCTATGTCGCCGCTGTAGGTCGAGAGGATGTATTCACCGGCGGGAACGAAATCGCCCTGATAACTGATCTGTCCGGAGTTGGTATTGGCGCGGAGGTTCTTGCTAGTCGGAGCGATGATCCGAAGGGAGCCGGTGATGGACACAGCCTCGACGCGCCCTGACGCGCGGACGATCTGGATGTCGCCACCCAGCGAGCGCGCCATGAGGTGCCCGGCCACATCCTTGGCCGAGATAAGCCCGTCGGCAGATTCAACATGGGCATGCTGGCCCTGAAGATTTTCGATCTGCACGCCGCCCTGACGGTTCTTGATCTCGAGGCTCGCACCCAGAGGAACTTCCAGAGTGCAGTCAGCGGTCTCCTCATTCCCCGTCACCAGCGGATCCAGAACATGGGTGGCAAACTGAACTCTCTCCGCTGCTCCCGTGCGTGGCAGGGCGTCTGCGTCCACCTCAACGCGAGGCGACACCATAGTGCACATGGCATGAACCTGGGCTTTTTCCCAACCTCGAACCACCACCTGCCCGCGCAGGTTCGAAAGGATGACCTGCGGCGTGCGCGTCGTGTCGAAAGTCTTCTCCAGCCGTGCTGGACCTGCGGCTAGCACAACTCCCAGAGGAATCAGGAGCAGCCACAGGCTCGTGCGCAGAACTCGTCTGGCTGGTCTGCTATGTTGGGGTGTCGAGGCCAAATGGCGCACGGCAGTGAGGTCCTCTAGAAAAGGTTAGCGCGCAACAGACTCCAGAGCGGATTCCAGCACCTCCGCCTTCGACTGGTAAGCGTACACCAGATACTCGCGGGCCAGGACGCTGCCGGGATCGCGGTGGCAATGCTGGAGGCTTTCCTCAATACTGGCGTTGAGCGATTTCAGGCTCTTGCGATAGGTGTCCTTCAACGCGGGTTCCAGCAAGCTCTCACGCGCCCGATAGGCACTTTCCATCTCCGCCACAGTGCGCGTCAACTCGTCATCTATGACGGGAACAAAAGCTCCGGCCGCAGTTGTCCTAACGCTGGCGGGCAACCTTTCCACGCTTCCCGGGGTTTGCAGGCCCCGCGGGGAAACCAGTAGTGTGAGTCCCAACAGTGCCAAGCACGCCAGGGCGCCCACAGGAGCGGGGTTGTGACGAAAAGCCAGTCCGGGAAGCCAGCGATGCCAGGCCGGGACTTGCTCGCGAATGACTCCCTCAGCTTCCAGGGTGGCATGGATATTTGCCCAGAAGCGCGAGGGGGGCTCTTCGAGAGGCAGATGATGGCTCGCGAAACGGATCTGCTCCAGGTCGGCGAGGACGACACTGCAGTACGGGCAATGCTGCGCATGGGCCAGCACTTCCGGCTTATCCTCACCTTCCAGATACGCGGACAAGCCCTGGTCGAACTCCCCGCACAAGGCCCTTGCCGTGTCGAATTGACTCTGGTCGTTTTCTGGCATGGCCCGTCTACCTTTCATCCTCTCGCTTTGACCCGCGAGCGGGTTCACCGGAATGCTTCCTTTGATCGCGTCGTAGGCGCTCCCGGAGTTTCAGCCGTGCTTTGTGGAGCTGCGACTTCGAGTTTCCGGTGGAACAATCCATAATCTGCGCGATCTCGTTGTGCTCGTAGCCTTCCACGTCGTGGAGGACGAAGACCGTCCGGTAGCCGGGGGGAAGCGTCGCGATGGCCCGGTCGAGGCTGATGCGGTCGACTGAACCCATCAGCCTGCGGTCGTCGTCACCGTAATCGCGCTTGACCGGTTCCTCCTGCGAGCTGTCCACCTCATCGAGCGATACTTGCTGCAAGCCTTTCTTTCGCAGGTGCATCAGCACCACGTTCACCACCAGGCGGTGTAGCCAGGTGGTAAAGGCGGACTCGCCGCGGAAGGTGGAAATTTTCCGGAAGAGTTGCAGGAACGCTTCCTGGGTCAGATCCTCGGCTTCCGCAGTATCGCCGGTCATGCGTAAGCAGAGAGAATATACGCGTCGTTTGTGGGCGTTGAAAAGCGCTTCAAAAGCCGCCCCCTCCCCCTGCTGTGCGCGCGCTATCAACTGGGTCTCGGAAGCGGCCTTGGTTGCCGTGGTCTTGTCGGTCCTCAAAGCGTCTCAGTACAGGCCGCACCTTGACTCGTTGGATGTGATGCGGCGCAGGAAATGGGAGTTGTATCAGAATCCGAGATTGAGCGCGCCCCGGAGGCTACCGACCGGTCGGGGAACGCCCCTTACGCTCGGGTGTGCTAACGCTTGGGCGCACCCCCGGTCGGGATGCGAACTACAGCCTTTCCCACCCCGGCGTTCCCCGCGGTGTCGAAAGCCCGCAGGGCAAGGATGTGCTCACCGGGCTCGAGTTTGTCGGCCTTGACAGTGAAGGTCTCCAGCCGGGAGTCTACGATTCCGTCGTCGGAATAGATCTCCTGCCAGTCGCCCCTGTCAGTAGCAGTCTCTGCGCTGCGCAGGGGCGACGTCTCGTCCTGCACTTGGAACTGGACTTGGACTCGCCCCCCCGTGGCTTCTTGCTTCAGGACCCGCACTTGGGGCGGGGTATTGTCAACCCAGAAGGGCGCACTGACCAGTTCACCGCTGCGGGCTGCCTGGAGGGGATTGGACTCCTCGTCGGAGGCGACCAGCCGAGCCACATATTTCCCATCCGGCAGCGTGTTCGGTTCGATCGTGTAGTTCGTCTGGTGCAGTTTATCCTTGAGGAGGTGCCATTCCTGCTCGTCTGTGGCTTGAACGTAGACTGAGTACACCAGTTGGTCGGCATTCGGGTCGTCAGCCTGCCAACTGAGCGTCGTGGGGGTCTTGGGGGCGCCACTGCCGACCGACTGAACGGGAGAAAGGCCCGGCGACGGGGCAGTGGATACACTGATGCCCCCAGGCGGGACGCCCGGGCCGGAGGGCCCGCCGGTAGGGCTCGTCCGCTCGCCGCTCGTGCTGACATTTAAAGACCGGACTTGGGGTGGCAGGTTCTGGCTCAGGTAGGAAACCGTGACCTCGTTGAGGGCGGGGCAGGGGACGGTCGGAGCGCGAAAAACCGCCTTCCATTGGAGGTACCGCGCCGGTGGACTCAGGACGGCGCTTCCCTCTGGCTGGCGGTACGGCCCCGCCCAGTCGCTCCAAGTCTGGTCGGGCCGCTCAGAATTACCCGAGCGGGAATAGAAATCCAGGCTAGTGCCGGTGGGAACATCGGCGCGCCAAGCGAGCATCCCCCAGTTAGAGACGAACTTGGTGTCCCTCACCGGCGACTCGTAGCTGCCCTCTCGGCCTGGGGTTGCGCCCACGCGGAAGAGCTTCGCGACGTTGCTGGTGGCGACATACAGGTCGGAGCCTGCAAGGAGAAGCCGGGTAGCCAATGCCTCGCGCGTTTGCGTAAGCAGCGTGAGCTTCTGGCCGTCGCGGGAGGGAATCAGGTCAAAGATGCGGCCGTTCGAGTCGGTCGAAAACAGGACGTGGTCCCCGCTAACGGCCAGCCCAAAGATGCTCTCGTTGTTGGAGCTCCACACGGTCTCGACCGTGGAGTCCGGGAGGATTTGAATCAACGAGCCGCGGCCTTGGGGGATCTGAGGCGTGGGAAACAGCACGGCCTGGGGCGCCGGCCGATTGAAGCTGGAAGTCGGGGGTGTCGCCGGGGCCGGCCCCTGTCCTTCCTTCGGCTGCTTGGCAACATCCTCAGAATTCGCCGTCACCGTCACCGTGACAGTAGGGACCGAGACCGTAGGCGCCATGCCTGGAGGCGGGAAAAGGTCCGGGGTGCCCTTGCCGCCCGCGCCGCCCAAGGCCGCCGCGTAGATCCGCCCTTGCGCGTCGGTAGCCAAGTCATGGATCTCGGGCAGGGTTGCCTGGTAAAGCACGAAGGCCTTTCCCTGAGGCGTGACGCGGTAAATCAGCCCGTTGGGCACGCTCCCCGCGAGCAAGTTGCCGTCCCGATCTATGGCCAGGCACATGATGTGGGTTTGCCTGCTGTCGAACAAGACTTCCCCTTTTCCGGTCGGATCGATTCTCAGGATCTTGCCCTGGTCACCGGTTCCCGCGTACAGATTTCCCTTCGCGTCGAGCGCCAAGGCCCAAATGTACTTTGCCTCGGGGTCGTAGAGAACACTCGACCTCCCATCCGGGGTCACGCGGTAGATCTTCCCCTCCGGGGAGCTGCCCACATAGAGAGTGCCATCGGGGGCGGCTGCGAGGGCGAAAATGTCGGGTTCTTGAGCCGTGAACACTAGGGAGCCCTTCTGGTTCGAATCCACACGAAATACCTTCCCTTGGTGCCCCGTGCCCACGTACAGGTTGTGATTCCGGTCTGAGGCCAGCGATAGAGCCAATGCCTCCTCGGGATTGAAGACAGCCCGCGCTTCCGGAGCCAGAGTCAGCTCGCCTTCCTTGCTCAGCGACACATCGCGAAGGGTGCCTTGGAGAAACTCGTCGAAAGTCCCGATCTGCCAAAAGGTGGTGTCCACCGCCCCCAGCGGTGCTGCAACCAGGATTAACACCAGAACGAGCGCCTTCAGGTATTTCATGACTAAGCCTTTCTCGGGGTCTCCGTTGCTGGGCCTGCTCCCCATGTATCCCGCCGGACTAGCCCCCTGTATCCGCGACTCTCAGCAATAAGATCTTCTGGCCCCGGATTGTGTAAGGTGTGGGCTGCGTTTCGAAGTCCCCCACCACGGACGTGCCGCTTAGGGTCACGCTCCCAGAAACGGCAGGGTCAGCGAGTAAGGTCTGCACCAAGGATGGAGGAGGCGAGGGATACTCCTCCCCTTGCATCACAAACGACCGCTGAGGGGACATCAGAAGCGCATAGAGCCGATTGTTGCGACGCGTCCGGTTGAGGGCGCGCACCAGTTGGCGTAAATCCCGCGGCGTCATCGTGAGCGGGGAAAAGCGGGTCTGCAACAGGTTGATGGTTTGACCACTACCCACCACCAAGGACAGGGTCTTGTCGCTCACGCTCTCAGGAATGTCGACGGGGATTTTCTGCACGACGGCTTCTCCGGACGAGGTGCGCAACACTGCCGTCAGCTCGATTCGGTCACCCGGGCGGACCTCCGACTTGGAACACCAGACCTGCTCCAGCGTGGCCACACGTTTCTCGTTCCGCGAGACCACGGAGAGGTCAATCCCTTCCACCCGCAGGTCGGGAAAGGCGCTGCTCAGCAAATACGTGAGGGGTGTGGAGACCGACAAGCCGGCCGCATTGGGAGTGTTCGTATCTGCGGAAACCACGTCCTCCACCTCAACAGCCTCGCCGTCTGCCAGGCGGATCTTGCCCCTCAGCTCCAGAGTGGAAGGTCCGACCATGCGCTCCGTGGAGCTGAGGGCCGCGACCACAGCGATGTTCAGGAGCAATGGAGAGAGAAACGGCTCTTGCACCAGCTCGAAGTTGTAGTCCGTCACCTTGTTCAGAGTCGAATCCACGCGAAGGTGAACCGGGATCTGTGGCGCCTTGTCGCCCACGACCCCGTAAATGGCGCCGAAACGGTCCTGTGTCATGCTCCCCACCGGCGGCCCGGGCGCGTCCAGTTTGAACGAGCTGGCGAGGCTCGGCACGGTCACGAGAACCCGCGACGGCGCAAAGGGGATCTTTGCCGGCCCCGTCAGCATGAACCGGTGCCCGCACGCAAAAAGATTGTTACCCTTGCGGTAGGTGACCGTACAGTCGACATTCGCGTTCAGGTCTCCCTGGACCAGGAGAAGGCTGATCATTGATCCTGGGACCAGATCGCTGTTGGTTGGAGCGGTGCTCTGCCCCCCGGAAAGGGTGCCCCCCTGCATCGGCTCGAACCCCAGTTGACGGAAAACCGGAGCATTCGCCTGGAGCACCTGGCTGGGAAAGCCACCAAATCGCATGGGGAGATGCAGGCCGACAAAGTCAGTTCCGCTACCCCCCGCCGGCAGGAGCTTGCTCCAGTTTGGCGGCCCGGCTTCCTCGTTGGGGATCAGTCGGCCCTCATTCGGCAACCCCGGAAGGGGCGCAATCGTGAAGCTCGCACTTGCGGCCGGGCGCGCCGGGGCCCGAGCGGGTTCGGGTACTACCTGCATCATCTCTTCGATCGGGGTTATTCCCGTCAGCGGCTCCTTGGCAAAGGGGAAGGAAAGCGCCACGGCCCCGACCAGCTTGCCATCAATGTAAACCGGGCTGCCGCTCATCCCGGCAATGATTCCGGTCTTCTCTAATGGGCCACCGGAGAGGCGCGCCAGGATAACGTCGTGCTTAGGCGCCGTGGCGTTTTTGAGCACACCAAGAATCTCAACCTGGAATTCCTCGATCTTGTCGCCCTCGAAAACGGTTCTCCCCACCCCCTTGAGGCCAGGCCGAATCTGGCTGAGAGGGAAGAACTGAACGTCATCCTGGCAGAGCAAGGAGGGAGCTAGGAATAGCAAGCTCGTCAGCGCCGCAAGCAACGGTGGAACGCGCATACGAATTAGGATAACCCCCCGGGAAGGCAAGAATGTAGTTTAGGTGATACCAGAGTACCCGTCAAGCAAACTGGCCGACTTGCACCCGCCGAGGCGCTGCCAGCGTGAGGAGTTGCAGACCACATCTCGCGTCCGCCACCGTGGAGTGCTACCATCATGCGGCGAGGAGGTCTTGCGCCATGGCCCGGCTTCGAGGCGGCAAGCGGACGAAAGCAGCGACTGCCCCGGTGAAGACCAGGCGTGTGCGGAGACCGAAGCCCATCCGAGCCGCCAAATGCCGGATGGACAAGGACAAGCTAACGTTGCGCTTCCTGGATACCATCCCCAGCACTTTTGACGCGCTGGAGAAGATCGTGGACGAATTAGTAGAGTTAGCACGCGACGTAAAGTGCAACGACGAGCATCTGGAGCACGTGGAACTGGCCCTGCGCGAGGCACTGGCCAACGCCATTGTTCACGGCAACCGGCAAGATCCGGAGAAGAAGGTGACGGTGCGCTGCTTCTGCCAGCCGGGTCGCGGCATGCTGGTGACCATAGAAGATGAGGGCCCCGGCTTCGACCCGGCGAAGGTGCCGGACCCCACCCACGCGGAATGCCTGCTCCAAACCTACGGCCGCGGCCTCTTCTTGATGCGCCACTTGGTGGACCGCGTCCGCATCTCCCGCTCCGGCAGGCGGATCACCCTGCTCAAACGCCTCCGGCCCTGACAGACCTCAGACCCACGCGG
>CAZBWJ010000018.1:0-13372 GCA_964495535.1 uncultured Acidobacteriota bacterium
ACGCTCGGTCCGGCCCCGGCGCCCTCGCTCCATGGTCCGCGGACTTCGACCACCATGGACGCGCGGAAGCTCACGCGCGTCCGCAAGATTTGCGTGGAGCGAATGGACAATGGGCTCAGCGAGAAAATCATGGAGGGCCTGGCGAAGTCCCGGCGCTTTCGCGTGGTGGCCAGTCCCAACGAGGCCGACGCCGTAGCGCGGGGCACCTGCATCAGCCTCCGCCGGATGAAAGTGGTTCATTCGGAAGTGTATCTCAACGACGTGAATGGGGCGTCGATCTGGCAGGATAGTGTGCGCCGGCCCTACAACCCTCCGGCGCTGGAGGCGGCGGTCGGCGAGACGGCTACTTTGATTCTCACCCACTTGAGCGAGAGCGCCATGGAGGCCGACCGCCGGTAGCGGCGGAATCCTCGTTTGCCAGCGCGGGGTGCGTGGACGCCTGGTAACCTTGATTGGCGGAGGACCTTCTGAGCGCAGCCGCAGCGGCCGGCGTGTCCTGCAACGCCGTGGGATTCCTCGTGGGCAACGCGGTCTATCGCGAGTCCCATATTGAACAGCGACGCGGTCACCGCTCGCGTGTCACCCTTGACGAGGGCAGGCGGCGGACCGAAGCTTGGTTTCCTGAAGTCGAGTACTCTAGTCAGTGACGGGTGACGACTACCGGGTTGCAGGGTTCGTGGCTTTGACTCGTCACTCGTCACTGTTGACTTGCCACTGCACTTATGCAACTCCGCCCCTTCCGTCCTGCCGACCTCCAGACCCTTTACGAGATCGACCAGGCTTGCTTCCCGCCGGGGGTCTCGTATTCCCGCGAAGAGCTGGCTCGGTTCATTGGGCGCCGGAACTCGAAGACCTGGGTGGCGGAGGAAGGCGAGACCATTGTTGGTTTTTTGGTGGGAAATCGAGAGCCCGGGCAGCTGTGGCACATTGTAACCATCGACGTGCCGGAGCCCTGGCGGCGCCGGAGCATCGGCACGGCGCTTATGGACACGGCCGAAGACTGGGTAGCGGCGCAGGGGATCAACATGATCTATCTTGAGACGGCCGAAGACAACCGCGCCGCCCAATCGTTTTACGAGAAGCGCAGGTACGTCAAATGTGAAAGGCTTGCGCGGTACTATGAAAACGGCACTGCCGCCTGGGTCATGGTGAAGAGGTTGAAGGCTAAAGGTTAAAGGATGAAGGCCACCACCCCGCAGGTGGCAACGGACAACTGACTACTGACCACTGACGATTCTCCCTTGCTATAATCACGCCCACTTGGGGACGATACTGCGCGAGGATTCCATGCCCGTCAAGCTGACTTCCGCCGAATACAAAATCATTGCCATCGCCGTCGTGGTGATGGCCGTGTCGCTGGGTGTGGGCGTCAAGTATTTCTGGCGCGCTTTTCCTGAAGCCGCTATCGAGTTTCGTGTCAATCGGGATGATTCGGAGCCTCTGGCTCGCCGGTTCCTCGCGTCGCGGGGAGTTCGGCTCGAGGCCTATCGGCATGCGGCCGTCTTCCGCTACGACGACGATGTCAAGGTCTACCTTGAACGCACGCAGGGTCTGGAACGCATGAACGGCCTGACGCGCGGCCCGATTCGACTCTGGCGCTGGTCGCATCGCTGGTTCAGGCCACAGCAGCAGGAAGAATTCCGCGTGGACGTGACGCCCGCGGGCGAGGTCGCGGGCTTCGTGCACGAGATTCCCGAGGCGACGCCGGGCGCGAACCTGGACGCCGCCGTCGCGCGGGAGATCGCCGAGAAGTTCCTGCGCGAGGTGATGAAGCGTGACCTGGCCGACCTGGAGTTTGTCGAGGGTCAGACCGAGAAGCGTCCAGCGCGCACCGACCATTCGTTCACCTGGAAACAGAAAAGCGTGAACCTGGGCGAGGGCAGCCTGCGGAGCGAGGTGGACATCGGCGGTGACCAGGTGGCGGGCTACCAGGAATTCGTCAAGATTCCCGAGCAGTGGAGCCGCGATTACCAGAAACTCCGCGCGCGCAATCTCTCGGCGCAGATGGTGGCGGAGGTCTTGTGGATCCTGCTCTGCGCGGCCATGCTCATCATCCTGGTCCGGCGCCTGCGCGACCGCGACGTGCCGGTGAGACTCTCCCTCGGCTTCGGGATAGTGGCCGCAGTCTTGTTGTTCCTCGGGCAACTCAATACTTTCTCCCTGGAGGAGTTCTATTACCGGACCACGGATTCGTACTCGAGTTTCATAACCAGCTACCTGCGGGACGGCATCTTGAGTTCGTTGGGTCTGGGCGCGCTCATTTTTCTCCTGGTGGCGAGCTCCGAACCAGTCTATCGCCAAGGCTACCCGCAGCTCATCTCACTGTGGCGATATCTGAGCTGGCAGGGTTTCCGCTCCCGTTCGTTTTTCCTGGCGAACGTGATCGGTATCGGGCTGACGTTCTTCTTCTTCGCCTATCAAACCCTGTTCTACCTTGCGGCCGAGAAATTCGGGGCGTGGGCGCCCGCCGATGTGCCCTTCTCGAATCTAATCAACACGCGAATCCCCTGGGTGTCGGTGTTGTTTATCGGCTTCCTGCCCGCCGTGTCTGAGGAGCTGCAATTCCGCGCCTTTGCCATTCCATTTTTGAAGAGAATCTTGCGCTCCGGGCCGGTGGCCCTGGTCCTGGCGGCCTTCATCTGGGGATTTCTTCATGCCGCATATCCCAACCAGCCGTTTTTCATCCGCGGAGTGGAGGTCGGCGTAGGCGGCATCGTGATGGGCCTCATCATGCTACGGTTTGGCATTCTGGCCACGTTGATCTGGCACTATTCAGTCGATGCGCTCTACACGGCTTTTGTTCTTCTGCGCGCTCCCAACCACTACTTGATGGTCTCCGGGGCGCTCACCGCGGGAATCATGCTGGTCCCGCTGATTGTTTCGCTCGTGGCCTACTGGCGCTCGGGCACCTTCACGGACGAGTCCACGCTGACCAATGCCAGCGTGGGAATCTCGCGCGCGCCGCACCGGGAAGCGGTGGTGGAGCCGGAGATGCCGCTTGCCTACCGGGCGCTCGATTCCCGGCGTCTGGTTCTGGCTGCGGCGCTTGTGGCAGCTTTCATCGCCTTGGCGGTCGTGCCGGTTCATCGTTTCGGGGAGGGGACCAGCCTTGGCCTGACGCGGCAGGACGCCATCCGAGCAGCGGACGAGTATCTCCAGCAGCAACACGTGGATGCGGCGCACTACCGACAAGCGGCCTGGCTGCGCGAAAACGTGGACGCACTCGCCCTGAAATACATTTTGCAGCAGCGCACGGTCGAAGAGGCCGACCGGATCTACCGGCAGGCCACCCGGCTGCTGCTGTGGGAGGTGCGCTACTTCCGCCCGCTCGAGAAGGAGGAGCACCTCGTCTTCATTGACGCGGCAGGGGGCGGGGTCTTTTCCTATCGCCATGTCCTCGACGAGAACGCCCCGGGGGCGACGCTCTCGCCTGAGGAGGCGCGGGCCCTAGCCGCCGAGTTTCTCGAACGCAGCGGTTATCGGCCGAGCGACTTCGAACTCCAGGAAAGCAAGGTTAACAAGCGCAAAGCACGCACGGATTACACGCTTGTCTGGCAGGCCAAACCCGACAGCCCGAACAGTTACATGCAGGTTGGCGACGCGCACTTTCGCCTCGAAGTGGAGGTGGCGGGCGACCAAGCGGTCGGGCTCGCGCGCTATTTCAAGCTTCCCGAAGCGTGGCAGCGTCAGCAGCGTGCCACCACCCTACCGAATGCCATTCTGCTGGGGGTTCTGATCCTGCTGGCGGCCGGGCTGCTCGCGGGTGGCCTGGTCTTATTCGTGCTGCGGGTACGGCGCGGCGAGATCCGGTGGCGCCCGGCGGCTTATGCGGGGGCGGTCGTCGCCGGCGTGCTGGCTCTGGCCGAGTTGAACCGGCTCTCCAATCTCTACCAGAGGTATGACACTTCAGAACCTCTGACTACCTTCTGGATATCCAACTCCGCGGGCCTTCTGGTGTGGCCCCTCCTGGGGGGCCTGGCGAGCTGGCTGCTCATAGGACTTGCCACCAGCCTCTATCCGGACGCGTGGCGGATCCTCCGCGGCTCCGCCCGCCGGCTGTGGCGGCGTGATGCACTCATCGCCATCGTCGTTAGCCTTGCCGGGGCAGCGGCGTTGAGCCGGACAAGTACGCTCATTGCGGGGCGCTTCCACGCCTATGCGCCGGTTGGGGTCGATCTCGTACCCGACCTGTTTGACGCCTCCTGGCCCGGCGTCGGCTTCTTGCTGCGCGGCCTGCTCTACAGCTTGTTTGTGTCTGCAATCGCTGCGGTGTTGATTTACCTATTCCGGCTGGGTTGGACACGTCGCGCGTGGTGGCTGTGGATCGGGGGATTCCTCGTGCTAGTCAGCCTGGGCCCGTCGTTCGCGCATTCGGTGCCTGAGTTCTTTGTCGGTTGGGCTCTGAGTCTTATCGGTCCGGCGGTAGCGATCGGAATAGTCGCTGCCTTTTATGGAGACAACGTGCTGGCTTACGTGGGTGCAGCATTCTGTTTGCCCCTCGCTCGCCCACTTGTGGAGTTGATGTCCCAGCCCGCGGCATTCCTCCGCTGGAACGGCCTGATTCTTGCGGTCCTGGCGCTAGCTGTCCTGGGGTGGATGCTGCTGGGGGGCAGTGAATCCAGAGCCGCGACGTGAGAACGGCTGGTCGTCAGTGGTCAGCGGTTGGGTTTTCATCGACTCCCATCAACTGACCACGGACAACTGACAACGAACAAATAACAAGAGTAATCAGTACAACGCCACTGACTCCAGCAGTTGGCTCGCTGCATCTCGCCACAGGGCATACTCCAGGTGATAGTTCTTGTGCATGGCGGCGGTGCCGATCTCGCCGCGATTGTTGAGGGCTATGACGCAGGCATCCCGGGAGCGATTCGCCGGGTCCGTCTTCGCCATGTGCTGGAGGAGTTCCAGGCAGGCGTCCTGCGGCGAGGCCCCGCGCGCCATAAGGTGAACGATCGAAATACTGGTGCAATAGTTCGTCATCAGGTCGCCGTCCCCGGTGGCGGAGGCTGCACCCACATTGTCATCCGCATAGACGCCGCACCCGACCAAGGGCGAGTCGCCCACGCGCCCGGGAATCTTCCACGCCAAGCCCGACGTGGAGCATCCGGAAACCACGTGGCCCTTGCCGTCGGTTGCCACCATGCCGATCGTGTCGTGGTTTTCGCTTGGATTCTGCCAGAAGGTCTTGTGCTTGGGGTCTGCCTTCCACTCGAGCCACTTCTTCAAGCTCTCTGGGGTGAGCAATTGTTCCGGCTTGAAACCCATCTTGAGCGCGAAATGCAGTGCGCCTTCTCCCGCCAACGTGGTGTGCCGGGTCTTCTCCAGGACCAGGCGCGCCACGGAAATCGGGTTCTTGATGCTGCGCAGACTGCAAACTGCGCCCGCGCGATGCCGCGTGCCATCCATAATGGCGGCGTCGAGCTCCACTTCACCTTCTTCATTGGGCAGCCCGCCATAACCGACGCTCATCACGTTGGGATCGTTCTCCGGCACATTGATGCCTTTCTCGACCGCATCGAGCAGGCTTCCGCCAGCCCGCAAGACTTCGGCGGCGCGCTCGTTGGCGGGCTTGCCGCGGGCCCAAGTGGATAAGAAAACAGGGCCTGACTCGTGAGCTTGGGTGATCCGGAGGTCTGATGCTGCCAGCGCCGCGGTGCCCGCGACTGATTTCATGAAGCTTCTGCGATTGACAGGTTCCATCATGCCTCCTTGGAGTGTGGCGGCTTGCCCCGCACCAGACGGTAGAGGGCTTGTCGCCGCTTTGACACCGCACGGGCCTCGCCTCTACTTACCCCAGCCGCCGCCCCCGGGCGTCTCAATTCTCAGGATACTTCCCTTGGGAGCTTCGAATACGGTCTTTGAGGCCAGGGGCACGACGCGCCCCTTTAGCACTAATTGGTTTCTTCCTGCCTTCCCCGGCTTTCCGCCCGCCAGGCCATAAGGCCGGAATCGCCGGCGGTCAGACAGGATACTCCCGCGGAGGTCCGCGAGGAATTCGATTTCGCGGACGATACCGTCGCCGCCGCGGAAACGTCCAGTGCCGCCCGAGCCTCGGCGCAGGGAATAGCGCCGCACGTGCACGGGATAGGCTGATTCAAGCGCCTCGATCGGCGTGTTGAGTGAATTCGTCATGTGGGTGTGGACGCCGCTCAAACCGTCAGCGGTGGGCCGGGCTCCCATACCGCCGGCAATTGTTTCGTAGTAGGCAAACGGTTCGCCCGTGCGCGGATCGATTCCGCCGAACGAGATGTTGTTCATCGTCCCGGAGCTGGCGGCGGGGATGCGCTCAGGAAGCGCCCGCGCCAGCGCCTTGAGCAGCACGTCCACGATCCGCTGCGAGGTCTCGACGTTGCCCGCTGCCACCGCGGCGGGAGGAGATGCGCTGACGACGCTTCCCTCTGGCGCGCGCACCTCGATGGGATCCATCAGTCCGGCGCAAGCCGGCACGTCCTCTCCTAGCAAGCAGCGGAAAACGTAGAAGACCGCGGAGGTGGTAATGGCCAGAACGCAATTCACGCCGCCCCGGCAGGCCGGCGCGCTGTCGGCGAAGTCCACGATTGCCCGCCCGCTCCGGATGTGGACGCGCACGCGCAGGCGCACTGGGGCACTGCTGTAGCCGTCGTCGTCGAGGAAATCTTCGGCGCGATAGACGCCCGCCGGAATTCGCAGGAGGGCTTCTCGCATGAGACGGGCGGAGTAGCGCTGGAGCGCGCCAAGGTAGAACACCGTTTTCGGGACGCCGTATTTCGCGAGTAATTCGTGGAGACGCCGTTCACCCAGCCGACAAGCTGCTACCTGCGCCGTCAAATCGCCCTCGCGTTCGCGAGGCGTGCGAACGTTCGCCAATAGCATGGCCAGCACACCCCGCTCGATTCTTCCCCGCCGGGCCAAAACGACGGGCGGAATGCGCAGGCCCTCCTGGTAGATTTCCTCACTCAATCCCATGGAGGCGGGTTGTGCCCCGCCGATGTCGGAGTGATGAGCGCGATTGGCAACGTAGAAGACGGGCGTCGTTTTGCTGCGCCGGTCTGCCACTGCCGTCGCGGGTCGAGCGCTCGCACGTCGTTTCCGGTGGGTTTCACGCGCAAAAACCGGCATGACCAGCGTGATATCGGGCAGGTGCGTTCCGCCCGCGTAGGGATCGTTCAACATGGCGATATCGCCCGGACCAAGTTCGAGCGCTTGGATCGCAGCCCTTACGGACATCGGCATCGACCCGAGGTGGACGGGCATGTGGTCGCCCATCGCTGCCACGCGGCCTTGGCCGTCGAATACGGCACAAGAATAATCGCGGCGCTCTTTGATGTTGGGCGAGAAGGCAGAACGTCGCAGTGCCGCGCCCATCTCCTCCGCCACCGAGTGGAAGAGGCTTTTGAAGATTTCGAGTTCCGCCGCATCAACGCGCATGGCGAGACAACTCCAGGTTCGAATATTCATCCACACCACACACGAAGTCGGGTGGCACTACAGTCGTCGAGCTGTATTCGACCACGACGGCCGGGCCGGCGAGGCGCGTGCCGGGCACCAGGCGCGTGCGGTCGTAGAACGGGGTTCTCCTAAAGCCCTCACCGAACCAAACCGGTTTCCTTTTCACCATCGCGACGCCTGCATCGCTTACGATCCTCGCTGGCCGCCGTCGCCTGGGCGGCTTGGCCGTGCGGCTGACCAAGCGCAAGTGCAGGTTGACGACCTCGAGAGGCCGCCCTGCGTGCGCGTACCCATAAGCTCTTTCATGCTCGCGGTGAAACTGTTGCTCAAATCGCGGCGTGAAAGGGACCGAAAGCTCATAGGCTTGCCCCACATAGCGGACATCGAGCCGCCGTTCGGCGCGTGCCAGGTGGGCCGGGAGGTATTCTCGGCGGAGCTCCGCGCGTCCCGCACGCTCGAGGCGCGCAAACTGCCGCTCCAGCTTGCCGAAGAAGGCTGAGACGTCCCGGCGGGACACCTCTACAGTTTCCGGGACGGGCAGCAGCACAGACTGCGACACATCCTTGACCGCGTCAGAAAGCAGGATGCCGAGGGCGGAGAAGGTCCCAGGGTTGGGTGGCACGATGACTTGCCTGAGGCCAAGCGAGCGCGCCAAGTCCGCCGCGTGCAGTCCTCCCGCGCCACCGAAACAGACCAGCGAGAAATCGCGCGGGTCGTGGCCACGCTCGACCGAAATGACGCGCAGGGCTTTCTCCATGTTGGCGTTCGAGACCGCGATGATGCCCCGCGCCAGGTCCAGCGGAGTCTTGAAGGCGGAACCTCCCGCGCGGGACTTTCGCGGCTGGAGCCGAAGGAATCGAGCAAAGCAGCTCTCCGCCGCTTCTCTATCGAGTCGAAATGTTCCACCCAGGAAGTGGTCTGGATCGAGTCGGCCCAGAAGCAGATTGGCGTCAGTCACGGTCGGTTGCGTCCCGCCGCGTCCGTAGCAAATCGGTCCGGGCAGAGCGCCGGCGCTTTCGGGGCCGACGCGCAAAGCGCCTCCGGCGTCGACGCGTGCGAGTGACCCGCCGCCCGCACCCACGGAGTGCACATCGAGGACGGACACAGCAACCGGCAAGCCGCCCAGAGTGGTCTCATGCGTGGTGCGCGGGTGGCCTTCGATGAGGCAGACGTCGGTCGAGGTGCCGCCCATATCGAAGCTGATGGCACGCGTGATCTTCAACTGTTCAGCGAGCCACGCGGTCGCCACCACACCGCCGGCCGGGCCAGAAAGAATCGTACGCACCGGCTCGCGACCTGCGCGCTCCGCGGTGGTAATCCCGCCGCTCGATTGCATGACGTAGACGCGGCCGCCGGGGTTTTCGTAGGGGAGGGGCTTTGCGCCCCTCCCGCGCTGGCTTGGATCCTGACCATTCAATGCGGGAGAGCCATAAAGGCCCTCCCCTACAGCCCGCTCCAGCCGGGCAAGATATGTGCCCATGCGGGGAGCCAGGTAGGCGTTGATAACCACCGTGGACAATCGTTCGTACTCGCGGAATTCCGGAAGGATTTCGTGCGAGACCGAAATCGGAACCCCGAGATCGCGAAGTGCGCGGGCCACAGCTTGCTCGTTGGCTGGACTGGCGAACGAGAAGAGGAAGCAGAGCGCGAGAGATTCCGCGCCTGAGCGCTTGACCTGTTTCAGCAAACGCCGGAGTTCGGCGGGGGAGGGGCGAAGCAGTACCTTGCCGTCTGCCGCGGTCCGTTCCTTCACTACGAAGCGGAGCGCACGCGGAACCACGGGCGGCTCGCGCCGGACGTTCAAGTCGTAAAGTCGCGGACGGGCCTGGCGGCCGATCTCGACCAAGTCTTCGAAGCCGGCGGTGGTGATCAACCCCACGCGCGCGCCCCGCCGCTCTAGCAAGCTGTTGGTGCCGAGGGTTGTGCCGTGGATGATGTCGAGAGCTCCGTGCGCTCGGGCGCCGCCCTTCAGTGCGCCGGCCAGGCAACGAACGCCCTCGAGGATGGCGCGAGCCGCATCATCTGGAGTTGAGAAAACCTTGAGGATCCGGACTTCGGAGTCTTCCAGGACCACGCAGTCCGTGAACGTGCCGCCCGTATCGACGCCTATGCGCACTGGTAGTCTCGCCGGAGAGGAATCAAGTGCTCGCAAAGACCGACCATTTTAGCGGAATTGGGGGCGAGCGCGAAAATAGGTTGGAGCCGGGTGCAACACCCAGTCTGCATTCTGAGCCTGTGGCTTCTCCATTCACGTACCCAGGGGGAACGAGGCATGGGCTGTGAGCGAAGCGTCGGCGCGGAGTCCGGCCATGAGCTTGTAGTATCCCGCCGCGGCGATCATGGCGGCATTGTCTGTGGAAAGTTCAGGAGAAGGGAAGAGAACCTGCAAGGCCTGCGATTTGCCGGCCGCGGCAAAGCGCGTGCGAAGAAGAGAATTGCAGGCGACGCCGCCGGAAACAAGAATCGTTTGGACGCGCGAGGTTTCCGCGGCCGCCAAGGTTCGTTCGACCAGGTCGGTGACGGCAGCATGCTGGAAGCTGGCCACGAGATCGAGCGTGGCCTGCGAACAGTGGGTGCGGATTTCGTCTGCGGTCACCTGCCCGACGCTCTTACGCCAGGTGCGGCGCGCCTCAGCTTCGCCGGCCAGTTCCGTGCCGCGCACGCGGTAGAGCACCGCCGTCTTGAGGCCCGAGAAGCTGAAGTCCAGGGGATTGCCTTTCATCTTGATGCGGCCAAACTCCACGGCCTCGGGATTGCCGAAGGGGGCGAGATCGTCGATGACAGGGCCACCCGGGTAGCCCAGGGCGAGAAGCTTCGCCACCTTGTCGAAGGCTTCGCCGGCCGCGTCGTCGCGTGTTTGTCCAAGCCGCGTGTAGGAGAAAGCCGGATGGCAGTCTGAGATGTGAGTCTCCACCAGAAACAAGCTGGTGTGACCGCCGGAGACCACCAGGGCCACCGCGGGAAGTCGAGCTGGTTCGGCTTCTCGGCCCTGCCGTTGCGCCAGCTTGTTCTCGAGCAGCACGGCATGGATGTGACCTTCGAGATGGTTGACGCCCACCAGCGGTTTGTTGAGCGAGAGTGCCAGGGCCTTGCCATAAACCAGCCCCACCAGGAGCGACCCAATCAGCCCCGGGCCCTCGGTGACCGCTAGGGCATCAACATCGCTGAGGGCCACGCCAGCACGCGCGAGCGCTTCGTCCACAATAAGGCTGATTTTCTTCAGGTGTTCCCGCGAGGCCAGCTCCGGCACAACGCCACCGTAGCGCTCGTGCGTCAAGACCTGCGAGGCCACCACACTGGCGAGAATCCGCTCTCCATCTGCTACGACCGCGGCTGCGGTTTCGTCGCAACTGGATTCGATGCCTAGCACCAACATTACGAGATACTCCTCCTGCCTATGTTAGCATGAGGGCGTTTCGGCACGTGCGCGCAAGGCTAGGAGACAAGCGGGCATTGACAGTCAGAAGTCGAGAGTTGAAAGTCGAAAGTTGAAAGGCAAAAGGCAACGGCCACAACCGGGGAGGGACAGGAACCACCCAAGTCCCCACACAGGGCGCCAATGCCCAAGAACTAACAACGGCCAACGGCTCTTCTCCTTTGACGGCGTGCGAAGGAGAGCGATAAACTGACGCAGCTATGATCTCAGCGCGAACTGAATCCGAGGTATCCATGACGATTCGCAAAGCGGTTCTACCCGTGGCCGGACTCGGCACGCGCTTTCTGCCCGCCACCAAAGCGCAGCCCAAGGAAATGCTCCCCCTCGTGGACAAGCCTCTGGTGCAGTACGCGGTGGAGGAGGTTGCGGCCTCTGGCATTCCCTTGGTGATCTTCGTTACGGGGCGCGGCAAAAACGCGATTGAGAACCATTTCGATGTTTCCCTGGAACTCGAGCACGAGCTTGCCGGGCGCGGCAAAGAAGACTTGCGCAAGCAGATGCGATCCATCTCGGGCCTTCTGCAAATATCCTACGTCCGCCAGCAAGAACCTCGGGGTCTAGGCCATGCCGTTCTGACATCGTGCGACCTGGTGGGCGAGGAGCCGTTTGCCGTAGCTCTTTCCGACGATGTCATTGACAGCCGCGTGCCCTGCCTGAAGCAGATGATGGCCGTGTTTGAGCGCTACGGCACGAGTGTGGTGGCGATCCAACGCGTGCCGCGGGAAGCCGTTTCGAGCTATGGCATTATCCGCGCGCAGGCCGTGCGCGATCAGGATTGGCGCGGCCGGCTTTACCGCATCGACGACATGGTGGAGAAACCGAAGCCGCAGAACGCGCCCTCGAACCTCGCCATCATCGGCCGCTACATCCTCACGCCGGCGATCTTCCAAGAGCTTGCCGCAACCCGGCCTGGCACCGGCGGTGAAATCCAGTTGACCGACGCTCTCCGCAGCTTGCTCGAGAAGGAACCGGTGTACGGCTATGTGTTCGAGGGCAAGCGGCACGATGCGGGCAGCAAGCTGGGCTTCCTCGAAGCCACGGTCGAGATGGCGCTCAAGCGACCCGACTTGGCGAAGGAATTTCGCCGCTATCTCAAATCGCTCAAGCTTTAGAGAGCGCGATCCGCGCCACGGACAGACCCACCTATTCAGAGGACGACTTGGAGCCCGAGGGGGTCTTGGGGGAGCCAGCGGCTGTCTTGGCTTCGCCGGCGGATGAGCCGTTGGTCTTGCTGGCCGCCGAGCTTTCGCTGCTTGTGGCTCCCGCAGGGGAGGACTTGCGAGCGTAGTCGGTGACGTACCACCCCGAGCCTTTGAATTGGATGGCGGGCGTGGAGAGCAAGCGCTCAAGCTGGCCGCCGCAGGTTTCACAGATCTCCAGAGGCGGGTCTGAGAATTTCTGGATCTTCTCAACTTGGATGCCACATTTCCGGCAGCGATATTCGTAGAGCGGCAAGCATCCTCCTTGATTGAAGCCCCTGGCATTATAGCAACCCCAGAAGATGCGGGTCAAAATGCTGACCTCAATTGCCTATGGGGTTGCCCTCTGTCATTCGAGTTGGTAGACTGGGAGCGCAATGGCAAAGCCGAGTAGACGTGGAGAGGCGGCCATGGTGCGTACATCCCAAGCTGGCGGTCCCCGGGTTCCGGCGGGCGCTTCGGCCGGCAAACTCTATGTCGTGGGAACGCCCATCGGAAATCTCGACGACATCACCTTTCGCGCCCTGCGCACGCTGCAGGAAGTTGACCTGATCGCGTGCGAAGATACGCGGCGCACGCAACAGCTTCTGAACCACTTCGCCATCAAGACGCCCACCCTCAGCTATCACGAGCACAACGAGATGACGCGCGCGCCGGAGTTGGTCATCCAGTTGGAGCAGGGAGGCCACATCGCCCTGATCTCCGACGCGGGCATGCCGGTGATTTCCGACCCGGGCTATCGTTTGGTCAACCTCGCCATCCGGCACAACGTGCCGGTGATTCCCGTGCCCGGCGCTTCGGCGTTTGTGGCGGCTCTGGCCGCCGCAGGTTTGCCGGTTGATAAGTTCCGCTTCCTCGGGTTTCTTCCCAGCAAGAAGCTCGCCCGGCGCAAGGCCCTGGAAGAACTGAAGGGCATCACCAAGACGCTCGTCTTCTACGAAGCGCCCCACCGAGTGCTGGATATGCTGGAGGACATTCGCCAGGCCCTCGGCGACCCGCCCGTGGTGGTGGCACGCGAGGTGACCAAGATCCACGAGGAATTCCTGCGGGGCTCCGCCTCCGAGGTTCTGGCGCGGATGAAGAAGAAGCCTGTGCGGGGCGAAATCACCGTGCTGGTGGGCCCGCATCCGGCGCCGGAGGAGCAACTCTCGCCCAGAGGGACGATCCGCGCGGAATTGGAGCGGGTGATGGCGGAACGGGGCCTCGATGAACGCGCCGCGCTGAAGGTCGTGGCGCGCCGGCGCGGCATCTCCCGCAGCGAGGCTTACCGCCAGTGGCAGTTTGAGAAGAGCTTAGAAACCTAGCT
>CAZBWJ010000018.1:13472-45824 GCA_964495535.1 uncultured Acidobacteriota bacterium
CCCGCAGCGAGGCTTACCGCCAGTGGCAGTTTGAGAAGAGCTTAGAAACCTAGCTTATACTGCCACGGTTGTCCGGGCAACTTGTTGGCAGCTAGGGAAGCTAACCCGTCTCCGCCGAATAAGTTGGCAGTGTGGCTCCCACAAAGCGGATGCCGACGCGGTTCGTCTCGCCTTCCTTTTCGACGCGAACCACGGCGGCGGTAGAAAAGAAATCCGTAGGTCCCTCGCCGGGGCGCACCGGGCCGCGCCCGGGAATCACGACGGTCAGTGAAGTGTAAAGCGGCAAGTCTCGTTTGGTCAGCAGGGAAAGGCCGCGGCGGCTCACCTCCAGGGCCTCGGTAGACTCTTCAAAGGCTTCGCCCCGGGCGTCCACGCCACGAATCTGCACGGGAACTGCCGCGCGAATCCTTCGCTGGCTTCTTTGCTCCACAGGTTGACACTCCTTCGAAAGGTGTGGCCTCGAAGCGCCACCTAACCTGCGGCGACTTCGCGGGGCGCGCTCGAGGCCGGGAGCACCGCGCGGAAAAACTCCTCCACGCGCTCCAGGACTTCGTGGACTTCGCGCGCGCCGTGCACGCGGCGGCGCAATTCCGCGCCGTTGCGGACACCGTGCGTGAACCAGCTCGCGAACTGCTTCATCTTGCCGAGGGTGCCCGGCGTCTGTTCTCGGGCGAGCATGTGGTAATAGGTGCGAATCAACTGGTGACGGTCGGCCTCCGAGGGCGCGGCGCAAGTGCCCGTGCGGAAGTATTCCGCCATCTGGCGGAAGATCCAGGGATTGGTGGCGGCGGCGCGGCCGACCATTACCGCATCGCATCCGGTTTGCTCGAACAGAGCCTGCGCGTCACGGGGCGCGAAAACGTCTCCGTTGCCAATGACCGGGATGCGCACGCTGGCCTTGACTTCGCCGATGATGTGCCAGTCGGCGCGGCCACTGAAGCCCTGCAAGCGCGTGCGGGGATGCACCGCGATGGCTTCTACCCCGCAGGCCTCTGCCAAACGCGCCACGTCGACGGCCACGATTTCGTTTTCGCTCCAGCCGGCGCGCATCTTGACGGTGAAGGGAAGGCGGACGGCCGCGCGGATGCTTTGCAGAATTTTCTCGAGCCGCGGCAGGTCGCGCAGCAGGGCGGAGCCGCCACACTTGACCACTTTCTTCGCCGGGCAGCCCAGGTTCAGGTCTACGAGGTCAAAGCCCAGGTCTTCCACCAAGCACGCCGCTTCCGCGAGGCGCTGTGGGTCAGCGCCGAAAATCTGCGCCGTGATGGGCCGCTCTTCCTCTGTATAGTGGAGGTAGCGCCGGGAGCGCAGGTTCTGGCGCAGCAGGCCTTCGCTCGAGACGAACTCCGTCATGATGAGCCCGCAGCCGCCCAGGCGCTTGATGAATCGGCGGAAGACGGTATCCGTAATGCCCGCCATCGGCGCCAGAATCTGCGCCGGCCGCACCACGACGTCACGAATGCGGAGTTCTTCGAACAGCATCGGGCCTTATTTTGCCAGCAATGCGAAAAGTAGTCCACAGCCGAAAGGGGATTCCGGGGAATATCTGAGCGAGGTATCCTTATTTCCGGTGAAGTTCTTGATCCCCACGCTGCGTTGGCCGGGGACTGGTTCCGTCATCCGGCCCACCAGCAGAAACGGATAACGACGCGGCAGGATGCGCCGGATGGAAGACTGAGATAATTGGTTCATTGATTCATTGAGCCATTGAATGATTTTTTCATTGCGTCGATGGGGGCGCAACGAGCGCGGTTGTCGTTCTGGTCTTTCAATGAACCAATGAAACAATGAATCAATCTGCTGTCGGTTTCAGCAGTTCCCGCTTCAGGGCCGGGTTGCGGGCCGTAAAATCGCCGGCGCGATCCTTGTCTGCCGCGTACTGCGCGCGCATGCTTTCCAGCTTGGAATCCAGGTCATCCAGGTAGTGGACCACCAGCGCTTCGGGAAACATTGGCTCCCGCGGCGAACCGAATTCCAGCTTGCCGTGATGGGAGAGGATGATGTGTTCGATCTGGTCTCGCAGGGCGTGGGGGAAGTCCGGGATGGCGCGCAATTTCTCGCGGACGATGCCCAGCGCCAGCGCGATGTGGCCCACCAGTTGTCCGCGGGTCGTATAGCGAAAACTGCGCAGGTAATTGAGTTCCTCGATTTTCCCCAGGTCGTGCAGGACCAGACCGGCTAAGACCAAGTCCCGGCGCAGCCAGCCGTAATGGTCCGAGATCTGCTCACCCAGCCGGATGAGGGAGAGAACGTGCTCGAGCAGACCGCCGAGGTAGGCGTGGTGGTAACTCATCGCGGCCGGCGCGAATTTGAATTTTGCGGCGATTTCCGGGTCCTGGATGACTGCGAGGAGCAAGGTCCGCAGCGGCCCCTCGGGCATGCGCTCCAGCCGGCCGACGAGTTCCGCGTACATCTCCTCCGGCTCCCTGCTTGAACGCGGGAAGTAATCTCGCGGGTCAATTTCCTGGTCCGCGCAGCGCCGGATGGCGTTGACCACAATCTGCGACGTGCCCCTGTACGCCTCGACGTGCCCTTGCACCAGCACAAAATCCTCGACTTCAAAGTCCTGATCGAGCCGGTCGCAATCCCATACTTTGGCCCGGATCACTCCGCTCGCGTCGCGAAGTTCCAGGTCGAGATAAGGCTTGCCGGTGCTGGCGGTCTTGCGTTCTTTGCTTTGAACCAAGAAGGTCGTTTCCAGGCGGGTTCCCGGCGTGAGGTCTGCGACGTAGGGGGTTTTCATTGGCCTTTCTTGGCGAGCACGGCTTCGCTGGCCCGTTCGGCGCCGGTGTCCACGTAACCGGGGGCCAGGTAGACATAGCTTTCCTTGCGCAGGGTCACCAGGTATTCCCGCAGGGCCGGCGCCATCTTCTGGTTGTAAAGGACTTCGCTAACGCGCTGCTCTACTTCCTCGAACCTCGGGATGCCCTCCCGGCGCCGGTCCATCAGCTTGAGGATGATGTAACCGGACTTAATCGTGACCAAATCGGTGAATTCGTTCACCTCCAGCTTGGCGATGGCCTCGTTGATGGCGGCGGCCAGGGTTCCCGCCTTCATGAAACCGATGTAGCCGCCGTCGTTGGCCGTCGAGTCGTCGGAATACTTCCGGCACACCTCGGCCCAGCGCGCCCCGCCCTTGAGCTCGGCCAGCGCGTCCTTAGCCCGCTTCTCGGCCTCTTCCGGCTTGTGCTTCTCATTGCCGATGAGGATCTGGGAGAGCTCGACTCCTGCGGGCGAGGCGAACTCCTGCTGGTGTTCCTGGAAGTACTTGCGCGCGTCTTCGCGGGAAACGATGATCGTTCGCCCCACCTCGCGCCCGATGACCTCGCGCATGAGCAGATTGCGACGGATGTCGTCCTTGAAGTCTTCCCAGAGCAGCCCCTGCTTTTCCACTTCGCGCTGGAGGTCTTCCAGCGAGTCCAGTTTGATGTTCTTGCGGATTTCATCCAGGCGTTTGACCAGGTCGGTCTCCACGCTGACGTCGAGGTCCTTGGCCTTCTGGACCATGAGCGCCTGGTCAATGAGGTCGCGGAGCAGATCCTTGCTGTACTCCCGCACTTTCGACTCGAGTTCCGCCCCCGCGTATTGCTGGGCCAACTGCGCGCGAAGCTTCTCGCGCTCCCGCTCGAACTGGCGTTGCGTGATGATCTCGCTGTTGACCCGGGCGATAATCCGCTCGATCACCTTGCGTGCTGCGAAGGCAGGAGAAACTGCCCCCGCCAGCGCCACCGCAACTGCCAGCATAAGGAGCGGTCGTTTCATGCTTGAAACATCTTAATGCGGCGCGTGGAGTTCCTGCAAGACGTTTCGGATCTGCTCGAAGAAGTCGCCATCGTGGGTTGCCAGGTGGAAGCGCAGGGTGCCGTCGGGGCGAAAGCTGGCTCCCTGGTGCCGCCGGACGAAATACGTCAGTTTCTCGGGACTCACCGGTGCCTCGGCGTGGAAGCGCAGCCAGATTTCGTCCGCCTTCCGCTCGATGGACTGAATCAGCAACCGCTCGGCAGCCGACTTCAACAAAGCATAGTTCAGAAGGTTGAATATCGAAGGTGGAATGGAACCGTACCGATCGATCAGTTCGGCCTCCAGCTCGGCGCGCTCGGTCTCGTTCGAGAGCCCGGAGATGCGCTTGTACATGCGCAGACGCTGGTTCTCGTCGGCGATGTAGGACTCGGGGATCTTGATGTCGAGACCCAGGTTGAGCGTCGTGCGGACTTCGGGCTTGGGTGCCGCGCCCTTCAGTTCTTCCACCGTCTGTTCGAGCATCTTCAAGTAGAGATCGATGCCGATGGCGTTCAGATGGCCGTGCTGCTCGGCGCCCAGGAGATTGCCGGCGCCGCGCAGTTCCAGATCCAGGGCGGCCAGCCGAAAGCCGTCGCCCAAATCGGAGAACTCCTTCAGCGCGGCGAGGCGGCGTTTGGCCGTGGGCGTCAGCGACTCCTCCGCTGGGATGAGGAAGTAGGCGTAGGCGCGGCGGTTCGAGCGCCCCACCCTTCCCCGCAATTGGTAGAGGTCGGCCAGGCCGAAGCGGTCGGCGCGGTTCACGACGATGGTGTTAGCGCGTGGGATGTCCAGCCCGTTCTCGATGAGGGCCGTGGCCACCAGTACGTCGTACTGGCCCTCCATGAACTTGAGCATGACCCGCTCGAGTTCCTTTTCGTTCATCCGGCCGTGCGAGACCCCAATCCGTGCCGTCGGCACCAGGCGCTGGGCGAGTGCCGCCATGCTGAAGATGGTCTCCACGCGGTTGTGCACAAGAAACACCTGACCCTGCCGGCGCATCTCCTGGAGGATTGCCGACTGAATGAGGGCGTCGCTAAACGGCGCCACGACGGTTTGAATCGCCAGGCGGCCGCGCGGCGGAGTCTCAATCACCGAGAGGTCGCGCAGCCCGCCGAGCGACATGTGGAGCGTGCGAGGAATGGGAGTTGCGGACATCGTCAGCACGTCCACGCTGGCTTTCAGCTTCTTCAGCTTCTCCTTGGCTGCGACCCCGAAGCGCTGCTCTTCGTCCACGATCAACAGGCCGAGATCCCGCACCCGAACGTCGCGGGAAAGCAGCCGGTGCGTGCCAATCAGGATGTCCACCTTGCCCGTTTCGGCGTCCGCCAGGATCTTTTTCTGCTCCGCCCGAGAGCGAAAACGGCTGAGCATCTCGACGCGCACCGGAAACGCTGCCAGCCGCTGCCGGAAGGTATTGAAGTGCTGGAAGGCCAGAACCGTGGTGGGCGCAAGCACCGCCACCTGCTTTCCATCTTGCACCACCTTGAAGGCGGCGCGCATGGCCAACTCGGTCTTCCCGTAGCCCACATCGCCGCAGAGCAGCCGGTCCATGGGCTGCGGGATTTCGAGGTCGCGTTTGATCTCGGCGAGCGCGGTCACCTGGTCAGGTGTTTCCTCGAACTCAAAGGAGTCTTCCAGCTCCTTCTGCCACGGAGTGTCGAGGCTGAAGGCGGCGCCACCGTGCATCTTCCGCGCGGCGTAAAGCCGCAGGAGTTCCTGAGCGATGTCGCGCAGGGCCCGTTTGACGCGCGTCTTGGTGCGAACCCACGTGGTGCCGCCCAGGCGGTCCAGCGGGGGCTTGGCGCCGTCGCCGCTGGCGCGGTATTTCTCGACCAGATCCAGCCGCTCGAGAGGGACGTAGAGCCGTGCCTCGTCCTGGTACGTCAGCAGCATGAAGTCGCGCCGTCGGCCCTCCACCTCGAGCTGGCGCAAGCCTTGGTAAAGCCCGATGCCGTGGTCCACGTGCACGACGTAATCGCCGACCTTGAGGTCGCTCAGGTCCGAAATGAAACTTGAAATCCGCGACTTCTCGCGGCGCCCGGCGGCGCCCCAGACGAATTCGCCGAACAGGTCGCTGTCACTTAGGAACGTCAGACGCAGGTCGGGAAAGACGATGCCTTCATCAAGTTCGCCACGCGCGAGGATGATCGGCTTCGCGGATTCGTTCAGCTCTGTGGATAGGGGAGCGCCCTCGCGGTGCTCGCCGAGAGGCGCAGCGGGAGGGCCACAAGGGCCCTCCCCTTCGAATGGCATTTCGTATTCAGTCAGAATTTCGCGCAGGCGGTCGAGCTTGCCAGCGGTGGGCAGAACAATGACCACCGTCTCCCGGCGCTCACGCCGCTGACTAAGCTCCTCGACGATAGTCTTCACGGCCCCGTGGAATTTGGGGGCGGGTTGTGTCGGCAGCCGCAACTCAGGTAGGGGCAATTCATGAATCGCCCCTGCGCTGGCTTCCACGGCAAGTTCTTTCAGCGAGAGCGCGGGAATGCCCGCGATTGACCTTAGAAACTCCTGCTCCGTAAGGAATGCTTCTTCCGGCCGCGGTCGCGAGGGAGCCGTGTCGCGGACCTCGTCATAGGCTGCGTACCAGTTCTCAAGCGTCTTCTGCAACTGGACCTTTCGCTCCACCGGCTCATCCCAGACCAGCAACGGTTCCTGGAAGAGCGAGAGCAGCGCTCTCGGGTGCGGCTCCACGAGGGGGACAAAGAATTCCCAACCCGGGAAGGGGCCGGAGTACTCCGGCGCCCAGTCGGGCTCCGAAGCGCGCCTCTTGGGTTCTCTCGCCGCCAGAGTGCCCACCAGGCCATCGAAGAACTTTGGGGCACGCTTCATCTCTATCAGAGGCAAGAGTAGAGCCGCCGGGGCTGGCTTCCGCGAGCGCTGTGTATTGGGGTCGAACTCCCGCAGTGACTCAATCCGATCTCCGAAAAACTCCAGGCGGAAGGGCCAATCAGCTTCAGGTGGGAAAACGTCCACGATTCCGCCGCGCACGGAAAACTGGCCCGGGTTTGAGACAGGCTCGCTGCTTTCGTAGCCCACACCCGAGAGGTGTTCGACGAGGTCGGTGAGGTTCACCTCGTCACCGATCTTCAATTCCAGGGCGAGCGAACGGTAGTACGGCCTCTCACGGAACCGGCCCAGGGCCGCAGGGAGCGGGACAAAGAGAATCTGGGTCAGCCCGCGCGCCAGATTCCACAAAGCCACCGCACGTTGTTCCGAGATCTCCGGGTGCGGCGAGCGTCCCTCGTACGGCAAACAGTCGAACGTGGGGAGAACGCTCACCGCCGTTGCCCCGTCGTTTCCAAGCCACGTGAGGAAGGTTGAGGCCGTCTGCCGAAGCCGCTCGGCCGTCTCATTGTCGCGGGTCAGTACCACCAGCGGGCGCGGGGTTTCGTGCGCTAGCCCCGCCAGGATCAGGGCCTTGGCGGGGCGCGTCAGTCCGGAAATGGCGAACTCGGCCTGACCCGCTGAGGCTGCATCGCTTGCGGCGCGGAGAGCCGGATGGTCCAGGACCGTTTGGAGGAGAGATCGGAGGTGAGGCATCGGATGTGACTGCGCTTATCCGCGATTCTTGCAGGCTGCCTGAATAATCGCCGAGGTGCTGAAGCCCGGAACTAGTGGAATCGAAACGACCTTGCCTCCCGCGGCCGCAACCTCGGCCCGGCCTACGATCTGGTCCGGCTCCCAGTCGCCGCCCTTGACCAGGACCTGGGGCAGCATGCGCGCGATGATGGCCTGCGGGGTGAGGTCGCTAAAGATGGTCACGTAATCCACGCATTCCAGCGCTGCCAGAATTTCTGCCCGCTCGCCCTCGGGCAGGAACGGTCGGCCGGGGCCCTTGATGGCGCGCACGCCCGAGTCGCTGTTTACCGCGACCAGCAATACGTCGCCGAGCTTCCGCGCTTCCGCCAAGTATCGCGTGTGACCTGGATGCAGCAAGTCAAAGCAGCCATTCGTGAACACGACCCGCTTGCCTTGCCGCTTGAGTTCGTCCACGACTTCGTAGGCCCGCTCGAGGGGCAGGATCTTTTCGACAGCCATAGCCTTCGAATACTGCTTCCCGTGCGGGATCGTCCCTGCCAGCGCACCTGTCTCTGCGGCCTGGAGGTGACCCGCAAGTTTATTCTAGCACGCGCTTGGGCAGGGGAGGGCTTGGCCCTCCCGGCGCTGAGCCGCAGGGCAAGGCCGCCGGCGGAATTCTCGGCGTTCCCAACTGCGTCGAGAGAACGTGCTGCTCTCGAAGACCGTGGCTTTGGGCCGCGGACCTCGTGTCGCCGTCTCATTCGCGCAGAATTTACAGGCCGCCGAGGAGCGTGCTATGCTCGCGCTTGGGAGCGAAGATTCGGTGAAGAGGATTGCCATCATCGGGGGCGGGCCGGCCGGGGCGATGGCCGCGGAGAAGCTCGCGCGTGGCGGAACTCGAGTCACTCTTTTCGAGGAGAAGATCGGGTGGGAAAAGCCCTGCGGGGGCGGTCTGTCGGTCAAGGCTTTACGCCGCTATCCGTTTCTCTTCGAGGCGGCGCAAGGGGCCCGGCGCGTCCGCGAGGCGGAGTTTGTGGCGTCAAGCGGAGCTTCGGTGCGACTCCGTCTGCGCCAGCCGATGGCCGTCTACTCCAGGTCGGTGCTCAATCACCTGCTGCTGGCTCGCGCCACGGAGGCCGGCGCGCAGATCGTTTCGGACCGGATTGTGAATCTCACTGCTTCCCGGGCCGGCTGGCGGCTGGAAGGCCGGCAAGGTGCATACCAGGCGGATTTCGTCATCCTGGCGGCGGGAGCGCGCAGCCGCCTGCGCAGCCTGCTGACAAGGGATTTCCAGGCGCGCGACTTCATGCTGACCCTCGGCTACTACGTCTCGGGCGCGGAAGAGCTCCTGCGTGTGCAGTTTTTTGAAGACTTCGAAGGCTATGCCTGGGCCTTCCCTCGGCCGGACCACCTCTCGGTGGGGATTTGCGGCAAGGTGGGCGAAACTGCCATGCCGGAACTGCGCGAGCGACTCGACGGCTTCATGAGGAAGTTTGACTATCCGGGCGACAACGCGCCCGTTTTCGCTCACCTCCTGCCTTCGCTGACGGTCGAGAGCTGGAGCGACCTGCGCCTGGCGGGTGAGGGCTGGGCGCTCGCGGGAGATAGCGCCGGCTTGGTCGATCCGCTGACCGGTGAGGGGATCTATTACGCGATGCGTTCCGGCGAGTTGCTGGCGGAGTGCTTGCTTGAAAACTCCCCAGCCTCCTATCCGTTGGGCGCGTGGCGCGAATTTGCTGCTGACCTGGCTCATGGCGCGCGCCTGGGGGCCCTTTTCTATCGTGGCGACGTCCTGGGCAGCTCCCTCTCCACCCGCATGGTCCAGTTCTGTAGTCGCAGCGGGGTGGCCATGGACCTCTTGCAGGATCTGGCCGAAGGTACGCAACCGTACGCCACTCTCCTCACACGGCTCTACGGTGGGCTCGCAGCCTCGCTGTTTGAGATGGCCGCGGGCTCGTTGCGCGGGATGCTACCTCACCTGCGGTCCGAGGAAAGCTAGCTGAAGAGTCGAAGAGAGACGCCGGCAAGCGTAGTCGGCCCTGGCGCGAACGCGGGCCAAATTCAGAGGGAACCAAGACCCGCATGGGCAAAAAATCCGAGGAACTTTTTCGCAAGGCCGGCCGCCTCATGCCCGGCGGAGTCAATTCGCCTGTCCGGGCCTTTCGCGCGGTCGGTGGCGAGCCCATTTTTGTTGAGGCGGGGAAGGGCTCGCGCATCACCGATGTCGACGGCTGCAGCTATATCGACTACGTTTTGTCCTGGGGCCCGCTCATTCTCGGCCATTGCCATCCGGAAGTGATGGAGGCCCTGGCTAGGGTCCTGGAGACGGGCACGAGTTTCGGCGCCTGCACGGCGGCGGAAGTTGAACTTGCGGAGCGAATCCAGGAAGCTTTTCCCGCCGTCGAGCGCGTGCGGCTGGTGAATTCGGGGACCGAGTCGACGCTTTCCGCCCTGCGCGTGGCGCGGGCGGCCACGGGGCGAGAGAAAATCCTCAAGTTCGAAGGGTGCTACCACGGCCACTCCGACAGCTTGCTGGTGAAGGCGGGCTCCGGCGTCGCCACGCTCGGCTTGCCCGATAGTCCCGGCGTGCCTCAGGCCCTGGCCGAGTTGACTATCACTGTTCCTTTCAATGGCACGGCTGCACTGGAAGAGGCTTTCCGAGTTCACCGCGAGCAGTTAGCCGCTGTGATTGTGGAACCCGTTGCGGGCAACATGGGTTGCGTCCTGCCTCGCCCCGGGTTTCTCGAGAAGCTGCGCGCCCTCACCGCCGAGCAGGGAACCGTGCTCATCTTTGACGAAGTCATGACGGGTTTCCGCGTGGCCTATGGAGGGGCCCAGCAACTTTACGGGATTCAGCCTGACCTGACGACGTTAGGCAAAATCATTGGGGGAGGTTTGCCGGTTGGCGCTTACGGCGGCAAAGCGGCCTTGATGGATCTGGTGGCGCCTGCAGGACCCGTCTATCAGGCTGGCACGCTTTCTGGAAACCCTCTGGCGGTGGCGGCAGGACTGAAGACGCTGGAACTTCTGCGGCGGCCCGGTTTCTACGAACGTCTGGATGCGCGCGCCGAGAAGCTGACCGCGGGATTTCGGACTGAGGCCTCCCGCGCCGGTGTGGCTCTAACCGTGAACCGTGTAGGTTCAATGTTCACGCCCTTCTTCACGGCAGAACCCGTGACTGACTATGCCTCGGCCAAGAAGGCAGATGCCACAGTCTTCGGTCGTTTCTTCCGTGCGCTACTCGAGCGAGGCGTTTACTTCCCGCCTTCGCAATTCGAGGCTGTTTTTGTCTCTTCGGCCCACAGCGAAGACGACATCGCGGAGACCGTTCGCGCGGTCGGTGCAGCTTTCGCTGCTCTCGGCGTCCGCTGAGGAGCAGAAGGCAGAGGAAACACGCGGGATTCGAGCTTGGGTCGAATAGAAAGATAAAGCCTGTGCGGCCCATGCGCGGGGCAGCAAATGGAAATAGTGGCCGGAACCCAACCGAAGGAGCCTAGCTTGCGCTCCTCACCTCGATGGCCTAGCGCGCGGCGACCATGCGGCGTGCTAATCCCACCAGAAGGCGGCGGTCGCGCTCCTTCAGGACCGGCACATACTTCCTCATGAGATTCCAAAAGCGAAGCTGCCGCTTGTCAGCAGCGCGGGGAGCCGTCTTCGCTGCTGCTCCCTCGGGTGCGTCGAGGAGTTCCCCAAGGCTGACCTCCAGCGCGCCGGCGATTTTTCGCAGTGTTTCGATGGAGGGCACGGTGTGCCCGTTCTCGACCCGGGAAAGGTAGCAGCGCAGAAGTCCCGTCCGCTTCTCGATGTCCCCCTGGGAAAGCCCCTTCTCGATGCGGAGGAGCTGCAGGGTCTTTCCGATGGATTTCTTCACAAGTATCCTCCTCAGTCAGAATCACCGTCCGGCATCGTGCAATCCATGCCCTTTGGCCGCAAGGAAAATCACGTCCGTGCGTGTCGTTTTGCCCCTAGCCCAGAGAAATGTCTCACAGGAAAACGCAGCCGCGCGGCTGCCTTTCCATCCGCAATGCTGGAGGGGGGAGTTGAACCCCCATGCTGCTTGCGCAGCGCGAGATTTTGAGTCTCGTGCGTCTGCCAGTTCCGCCACTCCAGCTCCACGGCGATTCTAGCAGGGGCAGGCACGGTTGGCAAGGCATGTCAGGAGCTTGTTCCATTATGAAAGATATATATTCAAAACACGGTACTGCCAAACTTGGCATAGACCAGATATTTTAGGGTTCGACACAGCGACGGCCGGGCAACCCCGCTGTCTCCGTGAGAACCCACGGGGTCGGCGACCGTGGCTTGCCGGCCGACTTCTCCCCGCGGCGGCCCCGGAGGGGGAGGGCCGCCGCTCGCGAGAGGCGCCGAACTTAGAAGATTCTCAGCTTGATGGTGAGGTACTTCTTCGGGTTCTTCCTGAATTCCGTCAGGAACTCGCGCAGCGATTGCGAACTGTCGCTCAGGTTGTTGAAGAGCGTGGGGTCGGTGGAAAGCTTGCCCAGCGTCCCCTGGCCCTGCTCGATGCGGGTGGTGATGATGTTCATGCGGTCAAAGGTTTCGTTCATGCGATTGTAGAGCTGGGGGTCGGTGGCGAACTTGCCAAGCGTTCCCTGACCCTTGTTGACGTTATCCACCAGCGCGTTCGCCCGGGCCACTAACTGGCTCACATTGTCGTAAACCGACGGGTCGTTGATGAACTTGCTCAGGCTTCCCTTGCCGTGCTGGACGTCGTCGAGCACCCGGTTCAGGCGATCGATGCTAGCCACGGTGCGGTTGTAAAGCGTCTCGTCGGCCAGGAGCTTACCGACAGTTCCTTCGCCCTGTTCCATGCGCGACACCACGCGCTGGAAGTCGCCGGTGATCTGGTTCATACGGTTGTAGAGCGCCTGGTCGTAAATGAGCTTGCCCATCGACCCCTGGCCGGCCTGGATCTGGTTGGTGATGTCGTTCAGCTTGGAGCTCAGCACGCGCAGGTTCGAGATGACGTCGTTGGTATTCTGCACGATCCGTTTGATATCCGCTTCCTCAATGCTCTTCACTTCGCCGCCGTCCGGCACGACCGCCTGTACCCGCTGGCCGCGCGAGATATCCACGAAGGCCTCGCCCAGCAATCCAGCGGTTGCCAGCCGGGCTTCCGAGTCTTTGCGGATTTCCCGCTGGTAACTCCGCGGAACGCGCATGGTGACTTCCACGGCGCGCTCGGGCTCCATGAACGTCGAGATACGGATCCTCTGCACTACGCCGACGGGCACCCCGGCCAGGCGAACCTGTGATCCCTCGCGCAGACCCGCCGCCCCGGAGAAATAGGTTCTCAGTGTGTACTTGCGGGTGAAGAATCCCACTTGCCCGCTGATAAAGAACACCCCGATGGCGAAAACGGCTAAGCTGACCAGCACGAGCGCGCCGACGCGCAACTGTGCCCAGGTTATCTGTTTGCGTTGAGGCATGGTTCATCTCCCTCCTGAAGACACTCCGGGGCTATTGTATGCCATCCCGTGCAGGCGGGGAAACTCAGGCGAGGAATTTCCGCAGATAGGGATCCTGGGCGGCGGTCAGTTCGTCGGTCGAACCCCAGAAGTACGTTGCCCCATCGCGCAGCACCAGGAACTGCGTGGGGGCCCGCTGGCCCGGCCCGCCGTCGGTGCTGGCCGGGATCAGGGCTTGCTTCTCCACGGAGTAGGTATAATTGGCCAGCGCAAAAGCGTCGGCCAGCCGGTGCGTGACCACCAGTGAGCTGACCCTCTGGACGTCCCGCAGCTTTGCGATGAGAAGGTTGATGGTGTGGGCCGTCACCGGGTCGAGGCCGGCCGTCGGGGAATCGTAGAGCATGATGGCAGGCTGGCTGACAATGGCGCGGGCGATGGAAACGCGCCGCCGCATCCCGCCCGATAACTCCGCGGGCATCTTCTCGATGGCGTCCTCCATTTCCACGAAGCGCAAGACTTCCCGCACCTGCTGTTCAATCTTCGCTTCGTCCGTCATTCCCTCTTCCCGCAGCCGGTACGCGACGTTCTCGTGAACCGAGAGCGAGTCAAACAGCGCACCTTCCTGGAAAACGATGCCCATGCGTTGCCGGAACGGGTAGAGCTGGACCTCGGACAGCGGCACGAGGTTTTGCCCCTCGATCAGAATCTCGCCCGCGTCCGGCTTGAGCAAGCCGAGAATCAGTTTCAACAGGACGGATTTCCCCGACCCCGTCACCCCGAGCAGGACGAGCGTTTCTCCAGCCCCGACGCGGAAAGAGACGTCGTCGAGGACTGGCTTGTCCTCGAAGGCCAGGGAGACGTGGCGGAGTTCCACGAGGGGGGTCGAGGAAACTGCACTGTCACGGGGCAGCGGCGTGTCCGCATCTCGATGGTTCACGGCGGGAAACTCACCTCCAACGGGCGCAACTCTTCGCCGTCGTTATTTTATCTCGGGGAGAGGCGTATTACCTAGAAGAAGCCGGCGGCAATGAGGAACTTGGTGTAGAAGAAGTCCAGGACCAGGATGACCACACAGGAGACTACGACGGCCCGGGTGGTCGAGCGGCCCACACCTTCGGTGCCTCCCGTCGTGTGCAGGCCGAAGTAGCAGCCGACTAGCGCCACGACGACCGCGAAGAAGAAAGGCTTCGTCAGGCCCTGAAAAACGTCTTCGAACTCCAGGGCTTGGTAAGCGGATGTCCAGTATTCGGCGCTGCTCAGCCGTGCGGTGGACATGCTGACAATCGCGCCGCCCAGCATCCCGAAGAAATCTGACAGGACGGTCAGCAAGGGCAGGGTGGCGAGCGTCGCGTAAAGCCGTGGCGTAACCAGCTTGCGCAGCGGGTCGGTTCCCAGGGCGCGCATGGCGTCAATCTGCTCGCTAACCAGCATCGAGCCAATCTCGGAAGCGATGCCCGAGCTGTTGCGTCCTGCGACCATCAGGGCGGTCAACACCGGCCCCAGCTCGCGCACCATGGAGAGGGCCACGACCTGCCCCAGCAGTCCGGCTTCACCGAAGGTGCTTAGAGTGCGGTAGGTCTGGAGAGCCAAAACGCCGCCGGTGAAAAATCCTGTGAGCAAGACGATGGGTAGCGACCCGAAGCCAATCACGTCCATTTGCACCAGCGTATCGACTAGGTAGCGGGGCGGGCTGAAGGCGTGCCGCACCGAACTGCTGAGGAGTTCGGTGAACTCCTGCACCGCCAATACCTTGCGCTTAACAAATCTGTCGATGAGAGCGTTAATCATCAGCTTCCGCGGCGTCTCTGCGAAGAGATAGTCTGCTCCGAACCGTTCGCAATCTAGCCACGGGGAATGTGCGAAGTCAAGAGCCATCACCTCTCTAACGGCCGGGTCCTTGCCGCCGGGCGCAATGCCTCCGGGACGGCGATGAGGACGACCCGTCTCGACTGGCCGGAATCGCCGCTACGGAAATCCTTGGCGGCATTCGCAGATTCGTGTACGCTTTTCTGCCATGTCAGCGCCACGAAGATTCAAGGTAGCTCTCATCCAGATGCCCTGTGCGCCTGACCCGGAAGAGAACCTTCGTCAGGCGATTTCGCACCTTGAGGAAGCGGTGAGCGCTGGCGCTGCGGTGATCTGTCTGCCGGAGCTTTTTCGCTCGCAGTACTTCTGCCAGCATGAGGACGCCGCCTCGTTCGAGCTCGCCGAGCCGGTGCCAGGCCCGACCACCCAGGCGCTCGCGAAGGTAGCTGAAAAGGCCCAGGTGGTGGTGATTGCGCCCATCTTTGAGCGGCGCGCGCCCGGACTCTATCACAATACCGCCGCCGTCATTGACGCCACGGGCCAGGTCGAGGGCCTCTACCGCAAGATGCACATTCCCGACGACCCGGCCTACTATGAGAAGTTCTACTTTACGCCCGGCGACCTGGGCTTCCAGGCTTTCGACACGCGCTTTGGCCGGATCGGGGTGCTGATCTGCTGGGACCAGTGGTATCCCGAGGCGGCTCGCTTGGTGGCCCTGCAGGGCGCGAGCGTGATCTTCTATCCGACGGCGATCGGCTGGCACCCGGACGAGAAGGAGCAATTCGGCGCGGCGCAGCACGACGCCTGGCGCACCATCCAACGGGCGCACGCCATTGCCAACGGCCTCTACGTCGCTGCGGTGAACCGTGTGGGCATCGAAAAGCCCAAGCCTGACTTTGCGGACGCCGCTGGACTCGAATTCTGGGGCTCGTCGTTCCTCTGCGATCCGTTTGGCATGATGGTAGCAGAGTCCCCCACTGACCAGGAAGCCATCGTGATGGGCGAAGTGGATCTGGAGCGCATCGAGGAAGTACGGCGCAACTGGCCCTTCTTGCGCGACCGCCGCATCGATGCTTACGCGGGTCTCGACCGCCGCTTTCTCGACGTTTCACCACCAAGACACCAGGGTACGAAGAAGGCGTAGCGCGGATCTTCAGATCCGCGGCTCTTGTCTTGCGGGGCGGACGACAATATGGTCCAAGCGGCAGAGAAAACCCCGGCGGCGCTCGGCTTTCGCCTGCCCGGTGAGTGGGAGCGGCACGAGGCCACCTGGATTGGCTGGCCGTACAACCGCACTGACTGGCCGGGGAAGTTCGCGCCCATCCCTTGGGTTTATGGCGAGATCGTCCGCAAGCTTGTGCCCGGTGAAATCGCACGTATCCTCGTCAACTCGAAGGCCCACGAGGCGAGCGCGCGCCGCATCCTCAGTCGGGGGGGCGTGGACTTGGCCTGCGTAGAGTTCTTCCGCATCCCCACCAACCGCGGCTGGACGCGCGATTCCGGCCCCATCTTCGTCCGCCGTGACCTCTCCCGGCGGGCGAAGCTGGCCATCGTCCGCTTTCGCTTCAACGCCTGGGCGCGTTACCCCAACTGGCACAAAGACGATGCCGTGTCCGAGCGCGTCGCCCGGGCGCTCGGCCTGCACCTGTTTCGCGCCGAGGTGAATGGCCGCGGCCTCGTCCTCGAAGGTGGAAGCATCGATGTGAATGGGCGCGGAACGCTGCTGACCACTGAGGAATGCCTGCTCGACCAGACCACGCAGGTCCGCAATCCGGGCCTCGACCGCGAGGAAACCGAGGCGGCGCTGCGCGCTTATCTGGCCGTCACTAATGTCTTATGGCTGGGGCGCGGCATCGCCGGCGACGACACCCACGGCCACATTGACGACGTCTGCCGCTTCGTTGGCCCGCGCACCGTAGTCCTGTGCCGCGAGGACAACCCGCACGACGCGAACTATCGCCCCCTGGAGGAGAACCGCGAGCGCCTGGAAGGCATGCGGCTGGAGGATGGCTCGAAGCTCGAGGTCGTGCGGCTTCCCATGCCCGCGCCGCTCTGTTTCTACGGCCAGCGCCTGCCCGCCAGCTACGCCAACTTCTACATCGCGAATGCGGCCGTCCTGGTCCCCACCTTCAACGACGTCAATGACCGCATAGCCTTGGGCATCCTGGCTCAACTTTTCGTTGATCGGCCCGTGGTGGGTATCCACGCTGTGGACCTGGTCTGGGGCCTCGGCACCCTCCACTGCCTGACGCACGAGCAGCCTGCCCTGCAGCGGCGGTCTGTGAGCGCCGCACTCCAAGGCGGCTAGTCGCCCCTACATCCCTTCATTTCCCTTTTGATTTTTGCCTTTTGAGTTCGCTTTTCTGGGCAGGTCTAAGACCTGCCGTTACACTGCGCTCCGGCCGGGGAGGTGAGGGGAGCGTGTCCATCGTCGCGTCGGTGATGTGGAAAATGTCGGGAAATCTGCTCTCCCAGGGCTTGTTGGCGGCGGGGACCCGCCGTGGCAGGGCGGGTGTTGGCTTCGATGGCGGCGACGCTGGGGGTATGGGCGGCGAGGAGCGTAGCGCAACGTTCCAACGTTCGTTCTCCAACCTTGCGGCCTTCCCAGCGCGGCGCAGCGGCGTGCAAACGGGGGCAGTGTCCTGAAATGTCGCAAGGACGAAAGCCGACCTTGCGTTGAAATGCCGCAGCGGACGGCAGGCCTGGGTTTCGGCGGCGCCGCGGTCCACGCGGACGGCGCGTTCCACGTCCCAGGCGGGGTCGTCACGGTTCAGCTTGATCTTGAGGTGCGTGAGGCCGGAGGGAGGCAGGGGAAGGCGGCCGGAGCCGATGGGCTCAATGCCACACACCTGGCGGCTGCTCTCTGGGGGCATCCGTAGCCGCCATGCCCTTCGAGAGAGGAAATGCCGCTGCTAGCTGGAGGTTCTGCCTAGGTAGGAACCCCGAAAAAAAAGAGGGGGAACATCCTCCCCCTCCAAGCGTCGGGTGTTGGGTCGAAACTCTGAGCCTCAGATCACGCCACTCCTCTACTTACCAAGGCAGCGTGACATCAACTCGGTATTATCTTGGGCAAGCAGGATTCCAAATCGTCGTCCCCGTTCCGGGGTAGCGGCCTTTCGCTTAACTGCTTGATTTTCAGGGAGTCCGCTCGCGCTTCATCTCTCTCGCTGTCCGGCCAAGGCCGTTCCATGGTTCCCGATTTCTAGATTTGGGAGCGGGAAATACGGATTCCTGCAGGGCGACGTCCCACGAAGGCTGTTCCATGGTTCCGGATATGTGGATTTGGGGGCAGGAAATAGGCATTCCTCCAGGGCGCCGGAGAAAGCCAGGCTGACACCTGCCGAGGTCTCCCCGAGTCACCATCCATGGCGGCAAAGGGTAGGTTCGAGGGTAGGCCTGCGGGCACCCCCAGAGGGCCGCCCTGGAACGCCACACTGACTGAACGGCCACCATTGCCGAGCGTGGTCCCTCGGGCAAGCCATTCCTGGCGGAGGTGACTTACGGTTTAGAGGGGCTAATCTCCTCCTGGCCCACCGCCAGGGGAACCGCGATGGAAGTGGCGGTAGCGCCACCGAGGATGCCCGCCGTGACTGCTACCGAAGCCTGATGAGAAAGGCCACCGATCCGGAAGGTTCTCAGTTTCTCGCCGAGCGTCATTTTGCCGTGAGCGGCCGTTCCAACAGGCTTGGTCTGTCCGGCTTGCGAGAGTCGCGGCGAGATGGTGATCAACTGCCCCGCCGACACAACCACTGGCTCGGCACGCAGGTCAGCGATAGAGATCTTCCCCCGGTGAACGGCCACGACGAGCGAGCCGTCGCCGCGCATGGCCACCTCCGCCAAGCTCGGGAACGCCCCGCGGGGCGAAACCGTGAGGCCGTCGGCCTGCACGCGGAAGGGAGCCTGAGCCGCAAGCGCCCAAATGACGCGGCCCTTTTCGAGTCCTACGGAGAGACCCTCCGGAGAACGCCGCAGGGCTGCACTCGATTGCCGGTCGAGGACCATCAGGTCACCCCGAGGCAGGGAAATGGTTGCCCGACCCTCGGCGGTTCTCAGTTGGTCGCCGCTGTAGATCACCGATCCTGGGCGCGCTGTTTCCCCGCCCACATAGACGACGCCATCGCAGCGCAGCGTACCCAGAGGAGCCAAGGACGCTGCGGACAGCGTGAGAACGGGAAGTACAAGCAGCAAGCTGAGCCAAACAGACGTGCTGCGCCTCGAGAAAGCGTGGTGCATGAAAGCCTCCTTCTTCGTCATTGCGCTCGGTGGATTAAGCGAATGACCTCCCCTCCCATCAAACCACCTTCTTCCTTACCAGATTCGCCGGGGAAATATCAAGCAAATTGTTCGCGGACGCGCCCGGCGCAACCTCCCGAGCGACATTTGACCTCTCGACCCACGGGTCGCCTCTGGCCAGAGACGTCGATGCGCGCTTGACGGAATCGCTGCCCCCAGCGTTAAATGGTCGCGCGAGGTCGCGGCTCGTAGTGCGTCGTCGCTTTTGGACGGCGAGGTAAGGGGTTGAGGCGCTTCTCCCCAGATCTGATGCGCGGTCCGGGAACTCCTGATGATTGACCTTCACTGCCATCTACTGGCCGGCGTTGATGACGGCGCGCGGAGCTTCGAGGTCTCGGTGGAGATGTGCAGAATGGCGGCGGCCGACGGCGTCACGCACCTGGTGGCCACGCCGCACTGCAACTACACGTATGACTTTAACTATGAAGTCAATCACGCCAAACTGGCGGAACTCCAAGCGGCGGTCGGCGATGCACCGAAGCTCTTGCTCGGCTGCGACTTCTATCTCTCCTACGACAACATATGCGAGCTAGTGGAGAATCGCGGCCGTTTCACGATCAACCGGACCGACTACGCGCTGGTGGAATTTGGCGAGCAGTTCAATCCCGAGCAGATGGACCGGGTTTTGTACGAGATACAGTGTGCCAACCTTCTGCCGATTCTCACGCATCCGGAGCGCAATCCGGTTTTCCAGCGTCGGCCGCAGCTGCTCTACCGCTGGGTAACGCGAGGATGCCTGGTGCAGGTCACGGCGAAATCCTATACCGGTGGGTTCGGGCGCCGCGCCCAACACTTCTCTGAACTCTGGCTCGACCACAACTTGATCCACTTCTTTGCCTCGGACGCCCACGACGTCAAGTACCGGCCGCCGATCCTCTCGGCTTGCTACGACAGGGTAGTCGAAGAGAAGGGACAAGAAGTTGCGGACCTTCTCCACCAGAAGAATCCCGAGGCTGTCATCCAGGGCCGGCCCTTGCCGCCCGGGCTCGAACCTCTTGAGCCCGGCTTCATCAAGCGCAAACGAAGCTGGCTCTCCTTTTTCCGACGGTAGCTATTGGCGGCTGCTGAGTACTGGAAAACAGCGGGGACTCCAAAATAAGAGGAGGGATACCGGGCTTCCCCTCGCAGACCCGCCAGGGGCGGTAGAAGACTGGTTGGCGCGGAAATTTGGCCGGAGGCAAGCGGTGAAGCTGCGACTAACCCAATTGCGAACGCCTAACCCCTGTGCTTCCTCACACCACCCTGATCACGATCATCACTTTGTCATCCAGGTGAGTCCCGTGGCGGGAGAAGCGCGCCACATCGGTGGCCACGAACGAGACTATCTCCCCTGCCTTCTGCTCGCCGACGCCCTGGACACAGTGGATCAGGCGTTCGGCCCCGTACTCCTCATGCTGCGGATCCATCGACTCGGTGATGCCATCCGTGCAGAGGATTAGGACATCGCCGCCCTGGAGCTTGATGTGTCCGCGTTCATAGCGGGCGTTCTCGAAGAGCCCGATGACCATGCCGCCGTCGGTCAACGGAATTGGGGCATGGTTGGGGCGGATGATAACCGGGGGCACATGCCCGCAGTTGATGTAGTGGAGCCCTTTGCGGCGGACATCGATCAGCCCCATGAAGATGCTCAGGTATTTCTGCGACCGGGTGTCATTCAGGATCATCCGGTTCAGGCTTTCTGCAATCTCGTCGAGTGAGTGCAGGTGGAGAACCAGGGCCCGGAGCGTGGCCTGGAGGTTGGACATCACCAGAGCGGAACTCACCCCTTTCCCTTCCACGTCGGCAATTACCACCAGCAGAGTGTGCGGGCCGAGAGTAAGGAAGTCATAGTAGTCGCCGCCCACCGCGTAGCACGGCTCGTTCAGCACGGCAATGTCAAACCCCTCCACCAGGGGCGCCGTTTCCGGCAGCAAGCTGCGCTGGATGCCGCGCGCCAGTGCCAGCTCCTTCTCCATGCGCTCCTTCTCCAGGAGTTCCTGGTGGAGCTGAGCGTTTTCCAGGGCCAGCGCCATGTGGCCGGAAAGCGTCAACAGAGAGTCCGCGTTCTCTTCCGTGAACACTCCCTGCTTCTTGTTGAGGAGTTGCAGGGTCGCGATGATCTTCCCGGTCTTATTGCGGATGGGCAGGCACAGGATGGAGCGGGTGCGGTAGCCGGTGCGCTTGTCCACGTCGGGGTTGAACCGCGAGTCAGCATAGGCGTCCGGGATAAGGACGACTTCTCCCGTCTGAGCCACATGCCCGGCGATGCCTTTCCCGAGAGGCAAGCGGATTTCCTGCTTCTCCAGTCCGTGCGCGATGAGAGACCAGATCTCGTTGGTCTTCTCATCCAGCAGGAAGAGCGTTCCCCGCTCGGCTTCTACCTGGTTCTTGGCCACGTCCAGGATTCGACCCAACAACTCCGAAAGGTCCAAAGTGGAGTTCAGGGCTTTGGTAGCCTCTACCAGGAAGCTCAGTTTGCTCAGAGTCCGCTGGGTCGAGGAGAGGAGCTCGGCGTCGCGCAGGGCCATGGAGGCCAAGCGGGTGTGCAGGCGGAAAAGCGCCAAGAGCGGCTTCTGGGGGAACTTGGCGCAGGCCACCAGCAGGACACCCTGCACCTTCGAGTCGTCAAGCAGGGGGTAGGCGGCCAGGAATGGCAGCCGATGCTGCTTTGCCCAGCGAGCCAACTTGTCCTGCTCCCCATCGGCCTTGGCGAGTATCTGGGGCAGACGGTTGGCTACCGCTCTCCCGAGGATGGTTTCCGAGGCGGAAGCCTTCGCAAGCTCCTCGGGAAGCTCGGGCCTGCCGACTCGACTGACAAGCTCCAGGGAGGTGCCGTCTTCCTTTAGACTCCAAATCCCTGAAAACGCCGCCCCGTAGCGCTCCACGAGTCGGGAAGTGAGCGAGTCCATGACGGCTTGCGGGTCGAGGGCACCGCAAAGCTCGCTGCCCAGGCTCTCAAGTTCCTGAACGAGGGTGGCGGATGTAAGCACCGCCTTTGACCGTTTCGCCACCTTACCGTGTCGGCGTGATTTTTCTGGGGGCAGGTCGCGAGGTCTCATGCTGATCCTGGCAAGGTCCAGTATATATTCGGCCTGCGCTGCATGCAAACCGTTTTGAGGCTATCTGAACCGCCAGGACCAGGAGATGCTGGTGGGGCTTGGTCTGGACTTAAGCAGAAGGAAGGGAGGAGCAGGTAACTTGGTTGCCCTAGGCGCTACCCACTCCCCCAGGTAGTCACAAGTGTTGAGTTGCTTGTTTCGATGCAGGGGATCTCAGCAAGGTTGCTCGAGGGCGCAACGTGTGATTCTAAGGTTCTATGGTGAGCCCCCAGAACTCCGGCGAATGGATTATAATGGCCAGCTTGTGCCGGAACCTGCCCTGACTGTGGGCCGGGATTCGCGAGAACTCCCCCGATGAGCTATTCTGTTCCTCCATTCCAGGTCAGTTCGAAGGTTTTGCCTGAGCCGGTTCACGTAAGGTTCGTTCACCTGCTGTCAGCGATTGCCACCCGGCACAGCGACACTATCGACTGCATCTTCCGGCTGGGCGGGCAGAAGGTGACGGTGGCCATTTCCTGCGCCACGCTTACTGAGCTGCGCGAGTGCGAACACAGGTACCTGAGTGACCAGCAACTGGCGGAGATTGCGGCACGCTTTCTGCGGCGGACGCTGGAGCAGGGCTACGACGCCACCCAGGCAGAACTCTTCTTGGAGGGAAAGCAACTGCGCGAAGTCGCGCGGGAATTGGGCCATCTATGAAGTAGGAAGGGGCACTCGGGAAAAGCCCAGATTGCCGGAAGCATTCCGGCAAGTCCTGGCTCCCTAAAGAAAAAGAGGAGAGGATGTATTTGTCGGCCCGCGGACACGCCGTTGCCGCGGGCGATTGAAAACCGGGGCTCTCTTCCGGCCGCTGGACTGCCGATAGACTTGGGGAGGTTAAAGGAACCGCCTATGTGTGGCATCGTCGCTTATGTCGGGCATCAGCCCGCGCGAGGAATCTTAGTAGAGGGACTGAAACGGCTGGAATACCGTGGCTACGATTCCAGCGGTGTCGCCATCCTGAACGCCCCGCCTTACCTCCGGAAGACCGTCGGCAAGGTGGCGGCACTCGAGCAGCGCGTCTGGCATGACAATCCTGAAGGTACGGTGGGCATTGCCCACACCCGCTGGGCGACCCACGGCAAGCCCACCGAACCCAACGCTCACCCCCACGTGGATTGCGCCGGCCGCATCTTCTTAGTGCACAACGGCATCATCGAGAATTACCAGGCGCTGAAGAAGCGCCTGATGGCTTCGGGCCATACCTTCCGCTCGGAAACCGATACAGAGGTCCTACCTCACCTCATCGAGGAGGTCTACCAGGGGAATCTGGAGACGGCCGTGCAGAAGGCTCTTTTCCAGGTGCAGGGTACGTACGGCATCGCGGTGCTGCACACTGCTCACCCCGACCAGATCATCGTGGCGCGGCGCGGAAGCCCCCTCATCCTGGGCATCGGCAAGGACGAGTCGCTGGCGGCCTCAGACGTGTCCGCTCTGGCCCAGCACACCGACCAGGTGGTCTATCTCGAAGATAATGAGGTGGCGCGGCTTGAGCCCGGCCAGTTCTCCATCACGACGCTGGAGAACCGAGCGGTGAGCCGAGAAGCGACCGTGCTCGAGGTGGGTGCGGAGGTGATGGAGCGCGGGGAATTTCCGCATTACATGCTCAAAGAGATCTTTGAGCAGCCCGAAGCGGTGGAGAACGCGCTACGGGGCCGGCTGAACCATTCGGAAGGCGTCGCCAAGCTCGGGGGGCTGGAATCTGTCCGGGACCGCCTTCAGCAGGCTCGCCACCTGATCATCATCAGCTGCGGGACCAGCTACTTTGCGGGGCTCTATGCGCGTTACGTCTTCGAGGCGCTGACCGATCTGGCGGTCGAGACGGAGCTGGCTTCGGAATTCCGCTACCGCAAACTTAACCTCCGGCAGAACACCGTGGTGCTTGCCATCAGTCAATCGGGCGAGACTGCCGACACGCTCGCGGCGCTGCGAGAGGCGAAGCGCAAGGGCGCGCTGGTTCTGGGTTTGGTCAACGTCGTGGGCAGTTCGATCGCTCGTGAGACGCAGGCCGGAGTGTATTGTCACGCGGGAATCGAAGTGGGGGTCGCCTCGACCAAGTCTTTCACCTCCCAGATGACTATCCTGACCTTGATGGCCCTGTTGGTCGGCAGGAGCCGCGACCTTTCCTACGAAGAAGGCATGTCGATCATTCACGGTCTGGAGAAAGTCCCCGGAGACATGCGTCAGATCCTCGAGCAGTCGGACCAGTTCCGCGCCCTGGCCGCGAAGTATTGCGGCGTGGACCACTTTCTCTACATCGGGAGGAAATACCAGTACCCTATCGCACTCGAGGGCGCGCTGAAGTTGAAGGAGATCGCCTACATTCACGCCGAGGGCTACGCGGCCGGGGAAATGAAGCACGGGCCCATCGCGCTGATCGACCCCGCGTTCCCCACCATGGCATTGGCCCCGGAGGATGGCTCGTACGACAAGGTGGTGTCTAACATTCAGGAGATTCGGGCGCGCGAGGGGCGCATCATTGCCGTGACCTCCGCGGGCAACACCAAGCTGGGCTCGTTAGTGGATGACATCATCGAAATCCCGGGCAATCATGAGATCCTCACGCCCCTCCTGACCGTGGTTCCTCTCCAGCTTTTTGCTTATCACTGCGCAGTCTTGCGTGGCTGCGACGTGGACAAGCCGCGCAACCTTGCCAAAAGCGTCACGGTAGAGTAAGGGCCTGTCGCGCCGGCGGGCGCTCGCACTGGTGCGGCCCGCCGTCCGGAGCCGAGACAGGTGCGGCGCGACAATCACTAGCGGAAATCAGGAAACAAGAGAATGAAGGTTCTGGTGACAGGAGGCGCGGGCTTCATCGGCTCGCATGTTGTGGATGGCTACTTGGCCGAGGAACTTGAGGTAGTCGTGGTGGACGATCTTTCTCGCGGCTCGCGGGAGAACGTTTCCCCGCGGGCGCGTTTCTATCAGGCGGACATTCGTGACCGGGCGGCGTTGCGGGCGATTTTTGCAGAGGAGAAGCTCGACCTGATCAATCACCATGCCGCCCAGATCGACGTGCGGCGTGCGGTGAAAGAACCCATTTTCGACGCCCAGTGCAACATCTTCGGTTCCATACAGCTCCTCGAGTTAGCGGTCGAATACAAGGTCCGGCGCTTCATCTATGCTTCAACTGGGGGCGCGATCTACGGGGAACCCAAAGTTCTGCCCGCCACCGAGGACACTCCTGTCCTCCCCATCACGCCTTACGGCATCAGCAAGCATACGGCGGAGCACTACCTCTATCTGTACAGCATCCTTTATGGTCTTCCCTCCGTTGTCCTGCGCTACGGCAACGTCTACGGTCCGCGCCAGAGTTCCAAGGGAGAAGCCGGCGTGGTGGCCATCTTTTGCGAGCAGATGCTCCAGGGAATCACGCCGACGATTTACGGGGACGGTTCGAAAACTCGGGACTACGTCGAGGTCTCGGACGTAGTGCGAGCGAACGTGAAGGCACTCAGTCTTGGTGACGGAGAAATCTTCAACATTTCTTCCGGCGTCCGCACTACGGACTACGGAGTTTTTACTGCTGTCCGCGAGGCACTGGATATCCCACCCTTTGCACCCCGCTACGCACCCAAGAGGCCCGGCGAAATCGGCCACATTGGCTTGGACGTGAGCAAAGCCCGCGCCAAGCTCGCTTGGGAACCTCAGGTAGAACTTCGCGAGGGGATCAAGAAGACCGCGGAGTGGTTCAGGCAGCGCCTGCAGAAACAGTGACAAGTGATGAGTGACCAGCGACCAGAAACATCCCTTCGCTTGTCACCGGTCACTTGTCACTCGTCACTGCTCTTTCAATCCGTGCTTTGAGGTCCAGGAAGATCAGGTGCGCCAGGATCAGGTGCGCATCCTCCACGTGCTGCATGTGGTGGGAGGGGACGATGATGGGGCAGTCGAGCAAGTCTTTCATCTTGCCTCCGCCGCAGCCGGTCAGGCCCACGGTGATGGCGCCCACGTTGCGGGCGAGTTCGAGGGCGCGGAGGATGTTAGGAGAATTACCGCTGCCGCTGATGCCAAAGGCCACGTCGCCGGCCTGAATGAAGTTCTCCATCTGCCCGGCAAAGATGTTCTCGTAGCTCGTGTCATTCCCCCAGGCGGTCAGCATCGGGACGTTGTCCGTCAGCGAAAGGGCCCGCAGACGCTTCGCCTGGCGGAGGGATGCGGGCCCGGGAATATGCGTGCTCTTGGCCAAGTCGGCCGCCAGGTGCGAAGCGAGGGCGGCGCTGCCGCCGTTGCCGAACGTGAACACCAGGTGGTCGGTCCGGTAAGCTTGATAGAGGATGTCCGCGGCCCGCTTCGCCTGCTCCAGGGGCAGGTTTTCCACGACAACCTTGAACTCAGTCAGGTAGCGCGCATAGTCACTTGCCGATTGCGGCAAAGTCCACCTCCTCGCTGACTACTTGCCTGCCGTCGCGTCTTGATAGGCTTGATGGAGGACCTCGGCCACCTCCCGCCGCTTCCCCTGTAGGTATTCCGACCTGAACCTCTGCGCTCACCCGGCCCGAAGCCGCGCCCAGAAACAACTGAATCTAGCACGCGCCCCGCCACTTGTCCAACTTCTGAGCTCGAGTGATTTGCTCCAGGGCCAAGAAGACCCACGAACCCGAAATGAGAAATGTTGTGGGGGGACGGTCACTTGCCGGGTGGGCCAAGGACCGACGCCAGATTCTTGAGGATCCGTTCGACGTGGGAACCGTGCCAGTAAATGTGCCCGCAACCCACGCAACGGTAGAACTCCTCGTAGACTTCGGAGACCTTGGGTGGGACGAGCGCCGCCGCTGCCGCTTTTTCGACCCGCTCGATGGTGCCGTTGCACAACGTGCATCGCGTCCACAGGCCGGTGTGTGCATCCAGCCTGAAGTGCTCCACCACCTGGCGCAGTTGCTCCGGTGCATTCTCACTTTTCACGCTGAGGACATTGTGCAGGTGGGGGAAGCGCTTCTCGGCCTGACCTCGAGTCAAAACCACGCGTTCGCCGCGCCGGGCGATTTCCTGAAGCTGGGGAGTGGTCACCGCCGGGGAATACTCGGTGTCATAGCCCAGTAGCCGCAGCAACCGGGCTAGTCGTCCCAGCATGCGATCCGCAACAAAGCGAATGCCCCATTGGGTCATTGATTCATTGTGTCACTGAATCATTGAAAGGGCGCAAGATTCGTGAGCCCGCGGTTCAATCACTCCATGACTCAGTGATTCAGTGGCTCGGTTTCCTTCCTCGTGGCTGCCTCTGCGAATGCGGGCGGAAAAAGGAAAGACCCGTCCGGCTCAGGGCTTATGAGGCAGGATTGGGGTGTGTAATAGGTCCCGGACGGGTCGGTGGGCTTGTTGGTAGCGCCTTTACTTGTCGCGGCCTAAGCGCCGCACCTCCTTGGCTACCGAAACTCGTTGAATCCTGCGTCTAGGGCACGGGATCTCGGATGTCAGCCTCCGCACCTCGCGCAATTGCTGGGGCCTCTCTCCCGTGAGCCGTAGGCTTTTGCTCGCTGCAGCCCTCAGTGCGACTGCCGGCCTCCTTGGCGCCGCAGTCCGCTTCTCATCCGCGCTAGCCGACGGGATTCCTTTTAAGGGCCCCGCTTCCCTGAGACCGCCTCCAACTTAGCTTAGTTAACAGTTTTGTCAAGAAGCGGCCGGTGCCGAGGACATTTTTTTACAGATATGTTAAGATCTCGCGAGAAAAAGAATGAGGGGTGGCCTCCCATGAGCATCGGAACCCGCATTATCCAGGCGCGCAACCTGAGGAACATGAGCCAGCGCGAGTTGAGCGAGCGCTCGGGCATCGCCAGTTCCTATCTTTCGCGTATCGAGAACCGCCGACTCGAGCCACGGCCCAAAACCCTGCGCAGGATCGCTGAAGCCCTGGGTGTGCCTCTGAGCGAACTCTTTCGCGAGGGGCGTGCTGGCCAGGCTGTCTCGCGGTGTGCCATCACCGTGTCGGGTAACTGCATTATGGAGTTGCTTCGCAGTCGCCGGCGCAAGGTCCAGCGGCCCGGAATTGAAGCCTTCTCGCCGCGCCAATTGCAGCTATTGCGCATGGCGAGTTACCTGATTCAGACCGGAAACACCCGACTGCTCGACACGTTGGAGGTGCTGCTGAGTGGCTTGCTAGCGTCGCTGGGGAGCCGGCTCGCAGCAGGCCCTAAAGTGAGGCTCGACCACCAAGCATCGGCTTTCCTTTTCGCCCCCGCTTGTGCTATAGATTCCCCAGTCGGCGGCAAGAGCCCTGGCAGCGAGTTCAACAGGGCGAATCTTTCCCAAGCAGACATGAACGGCCGCAGCGGTCCCAAGTCGGTTCAATGCGCGAATGCTCACACGGGAAGGCGAGGTCAAGACTCCGATGGCCGATAAAGCGCACAAGCCGAACTTGATCTATGCGCACATTTGTGAAGATATCCGGATGGAATTGGGAGACAAGGTAAGCCTGATGGGGCTTTTTGATTCCATCCTGGCCAAGGAATTCCCGGCCATACATCCGCGGCTCGCCGTGGTGGCGGCCTGGGGCGGGGCCATAGGCGAGTTCAAGTCGCAGATCCTGCTGGTCGCCCCGGGGGAGAGTCATATCACCGACCTCGGCTCCGCGAGCATCAGACTCGCGAACGAGAAGCACACTCATCGCCACATAGGAATCCACTACAACTGGAAGATCCCTGCCCCCGGAATTTATGAGGTGCGGATTCTGCTCGACGGAGACCTTGTCCGGACCCTCCTGCTGCCCGTCGAGGACGTGCGCAGAATTCAGTAGGCGTGACCAAGGCCGGGGAAGTCGTCGAAGTCACCACGTACTACTACGAGCCCCTCTATCCTCCACTATTGGAGTAGCCAGGCAGCTCCTTCAAGCCCGCTGCCATTACCACCGTCAATCTTCCTACCGACACCGAGTTTGCTCGGCCTGGCGTGATTACCACGCCGTCGTCAATAGATGATGTCCAGCGAGGCTCCGTAGAGCTGGTGCTGGAATCCCACGTCAGATTGTAGGGCGCGCTGCCCAGGTCGCGGCCTGGAGGAATGATGCGCCGGCCCTTCCCGCCAAGTGCAGTTCTCCCTCACGCTGATCGGCTGACGAATCACGCTATCCTCTTTGGATTCAAGTAGTTAGGCTGACCGGCAAGGGGTCAGAAAAACCTCAGCCTAACCTTGGCTGACCCACAGGACATCCTCAGGAGACCCGGGCTACCTCTCGGCGCATACGCACGCGCGCCGAGGAGGGGCCATGAAAGGTCTAAAGCATGGGTTACTGAGCCTGGCGGGATTTCTGATGGTTTCCGAAGTCCTGCTGGCTGCCGAGAGCCCCGCAGAGCTCCCCTTCAAGCTGTATCGGGGCTACGTGATCGTAGTCAAGGGGTCCATTGGGGGCCAAGACAAACTCAACTTCCTGATCGACACCGGTGCCGTCCCCAGCGTGGTGGACCAGAGGACTGCCAGAAAGCTAAAGCTATCTGCGACGGCCGAGTCGCTTTCCGTCTTCAGCCAGAACCTCCAAGCCCAGCGCGTTGTTCTACCTGACTTGCGGATTGGACCCGTCCGGGCCGAATCCCTTCCCGTGCTGGTGCGCGACCTTGCTTTCATCGAGGAAGGGATGGGCCTCCGTGTGGACGCCATGATCGGGCTCGACGTTCTGGGCCGGAGCAACTTCAGCATCGACTACGAGTCCAAAAAGATGGTCTTTGGTGCGACTGAACCCTCTGAATCCGCCGTGGCATTTGTGCCTAGGCCGGGGTATGTGGTGGTTCAACTGGACGTTCAAGGCCATCCCCTATGGCTCCTCGTGGATACCGGCGCCAAGGACCTGATTCTCTTCGAGAGCCGCGTCCAAGGCCGGCTGGGCAGCGCCCGGACCGCCGGCGCAAAGACATCATCCAACATGGGCGGTGAGTCCCAACTCCGTGAAGTGCAATTGCCCGCAGCTCGGCTGGGGGCCAACGACTTGGGGAAGCAGAAGGCGTATCTCTTGGCCACATCGGCTCAAGCCCTGCCCGACTTCGACGGCCTCCTGGGGGTTGCCGCCCTCGGCCTGAAGCGCCTCGATTTCGATTTCGCCCGCCAGACCATCAGTTGGGCGAAGTAGCGCAAGATCCGTTCCTTGATCTTGCGGCTCTTCCTTCCCTCCCTTCGCCATTGACCCCTGGCGACTCGGAACTGGCAATTGGTTGCTGTCCACTGACACCTGACACTTGTTACCTTCCTCGGTGATATAATTCGCTGTACCCATCATTGGCCCCCAGGAGCGAGCCCGTAGAAGGCGACTTCCAAGTCGGCAAGTGGCTCGTCCAGCCCAAGCTGAACAGCATCTCGGGCAACGGCAAGACTGCGCACGTCGAGCCCAAGGCGATGCAGGTGCTCGTGTATCTGGCCGAGCACGCCGGCGATGTGATGCCCAAGGAACGCATCATTCAGGCCATCTGGGCCGATACGTTCGTCACCGACGATGTGCTGACGCGCGCCATCTCGGAACTGCGCAAGGCGTTCGAAGACGATCCGCACGAGCCGCGTTTTATCCAGACGATTCCCAAAGGTGGCTACCGGCTGATTGCGCCGGTGGAATTGGTAGGGGCGACGCGGGGCGTTGCCCAGGGCGAGGCAGCGCCTCGCCCCTACGTGCGCCGGTGGCTGGTGCTCGTTGGCTTGGCAGTGCTTGTGATCGGGGTGGGGTATTTCTTGCGCCATCGATTTTGGCCCGAAGCCCTCCCGCCCAAAGGCAAGATCATGCTGGTGGTGCTGCCTTTTGACAACCTCAGCGGGGACCCGGAACAGGAATACTTCTCCGACGGGATTACGGAAGAGATGACGGCGCAACTGGCGCAGTTGAGTCCCCAGCGCCTGGCCGTTATCGGACGCGCCTCCGCCATGACTTACAAGCACGCCAAGAAAACCATTGACCAAATCGGAAAAGAGTTGCGCGTGCAGTACGTCCTGGAAGGCAGCGTGCGCCGGGCCGGGGACCGCGTGCGCGTCACCGCTCAGCTCATCGAAGTGGGCAACCAGACACACGTCTGGGCCGAGAGTTACGAGCGCGACCTGCGCGACGCGCTGGTCCTGCAGAGCGAAGTGGCGCAGGCCGTTGCCAACGAAATCGAACTCAAGCTCACGCCCCAACAGCAAGCGCGTTTGGCGACGCTCCGACCGGTGAACCCCGAAGCTTACGAACTCTACCTCAAGGGCAAGTACTACGATGAGAGGGGCGGGATAAGCAACGCGCAGAAAGCGCAGGCGTATTTCCAGCAGGCGATTGAAAAAGACCCGCAATATGCGCCAGCGTACGCTGGCATGGCCCTGGCCTACCCAGATTTCGCCGTCCTATCTGGCGTGCCGGTGAAAGATGCCCATGCCAGAACGCGGGAGTTGACCCTGAGGGCCCTGGAGATCGACCCCCATCTTGCAGAAGCTCATCTCGCGCTCGCGGACTTTGAGTTTGGGGGTTGGAACTGGTCGGCTGCTCAGCGCGAGTACGAGCGAGCAATTTCCCTCAACCCAAGCTATGCGGAGGCGCGCGAACATTATGCCGAGTTCCTGTCGTGCATGGGTCGGCACAATCAAGCCCTGGCGGAGGTGAAGCAAGCCCACGAAATCGATCCGCTCTCGCTGCTGATAAACACCCAAGTGGGATACACCCTTTATTGGGCGAGGCGTCCCGACGAGGCGGTTGAGCAGTTCAAGAAGACGCTTGACCTTGACCCGAGCCACGGCCGCGCGCACATTGGGCTGGGGCGGGCTTACCTGTACAAGGGAATGTTTGACGAGGGTATCGCGGAGATCGCAAAGGGACACGTAAGTTGGGGACTGCAGAGAGGTTCACTGTGGGGTTACGCGCTTGGCGCAGGGGGCCGCAGGGAAGAAGCGGTGAAGATGCTCCGCAGGTATCTGGAACTCCGCAAGCCCTTCACGCCTTTCGCTGTGGCGACGTTTTACGCAGGTTTGGGCGACAAGGACAAAGCGTTGGCTTGGCTCGAACGCGCGTTTGACGAGCACGGATATAGCTTGCTCAGGCTCAAAGTGGACCCATTCTTCGATTCTCTGCGCTCTGACCCGCGCTTTCAGGATCTCGTGCGCCGCATGAATTTCCCGCCGTAGAAAAGCAGTAGGCAGAAAGCAGAAGGCAGTAGGCAGATAGCGAAAGGCGAGGATCTGTAGCGGCGGTCTGTGACCGCCGGCACTGGAGGAAGAACCAGGGTAGGGCGAAGCCTTTGGAGTGCGGCGGCTGGCCGCCGCTTTGTTTGGCATCTGCAGATCTTCCAGGCTCTCCGGGGGGAACGGCGCGAACCGCAAAGCGGGAGCAAGCTCCCGCACTCCAAAGCGCCTCCGGCGCGTGCCATCAAGCTATAAGCCCGTAGATGCAGAGGGGAGGTCTGCACAGCCTTGGTCCGCGAGGCCATTCCGGTAGCCGGAACCGTGACACTTTGTCTCTTGCTTTTTGAGGTAAGATATGTTAGGATACTAGGCTATGGTTTGCGGGCAGGGCGCGG
>CAZBWJ010000019.1:0-25232 GCA_964495535.1 uncultured Acidobacteriota bacterium
CAGCCGGAATCTTGTTGTTCTTGAAGTCCGCCTGCTGCGCATCGCGCAGCTTGCGCGCATGACGCCGGTTGGACGGTGCAAGTGCTGTTATGGTTACTTCCGCGACTTGGCCCACTCGCGCCAGTATGCTACGTACTTGGCCCGTTCCTTCTTGAATTCCTCAAAGGGTGGGGGTCCCCACTCCAAGTTCCCTGTAATTTCAGCTAGGCCGAAAACGGCTTGGTACACTACCTCATCATCGCTGTCACTTAATGCTTCTCCCAAGGGCCCTATGGCAGCTTTGTCCCGCGTATTGCGGAGACACGCTGCTGCTGTCCGCCGCCCACTTACCTCGCGAGCATGCAACAGACGAGTGAGAGTAGGAATCGCCTTGGGGTCCTTGACTCCGAATTCGATGGCAGTGGTTAGACGCCATACAAGATACGCATCCAGGCGCTGCTCGCGGGACAGCAGGATGTCCGCAGCAGGGTCGAGCCACGAAATGTCTCCCCTCGCAAGCAAGGCGGCCATAGCCAACACTCGTGGACCGGCATCGCGGTCGTGCGCCGCAGTTGTGAGTGCCGTGGTTGCTGCAGGCGTACGAACGGTGCTTAGAGCCTCAACGGCTTCCCTCCTCGTCTGAGCTGGAGCCCCTGCCGAAGCCACCGCGTGAGCAAGTTCAGCGGTCACTTGGTCTAGGCATGTGCCCCTCGTCCCGCGAGCGCCAGGCACGGCCACAACATGTGGGTGGTACGGGTCGAGGATCTCGATTCCACTTTTAGACTCCCGAAAGAAGAAAATCCCGAACTGTCCGCGCATGATTACCCCCGCGGGTGGCGGAGGAAGGGGAAACTTGAAAGTGAACTTTGAATTCGCGACTTTGCCTTTCAACACACTTTGGACGGTCAACTCTGCACTCATGGAAGGTGCTTCCATGCTTTGACCCTGAACGCTGATGGTCGTCTCTCCCCCTCGACGCACATCGACTACGCCGCCCACAACAATGAGATCAGCCTGGTTGCAAAGGGAGTCCAAATCCAGGTTAGGAACTAGGGTTGCGTTCCCGGGCAATACGGTCACCAAGCTCGACAACAATAATAGAAATGAGGAAAGATGCGAGCGCATTCGCCCTCCTAGCAGTTAGCATATCCGTTCCTGGCCTTATGGCGCAGGTGAAACGATGTTCGTATGGCGGGCGTGATCTAAGTACTTCTGGATGTTGTCCGTCTGCACACGCGCGCCCGCGCCCGACGTTGTGCTGCCCACCCGCCACTCCTGACCCCAGTGCTGCACTGTCGTAGAGCTGAGTGGTGATTGCGGGGATGTCGGTACTGGGTAGGCGGGTAGATTGATGGCTTCTCCCCCAATGTGGTCGGCAAAGGTCGAATCGGGGGTCGTCAGGCCAGCGGCAGCGAGCCTGCGCCAGTTCGCATTTGAGTAGTCGTTAGTCACCGGGCTGGTCCATTTCTCGTTCAGTGGTATACTTGATGGCAAGAGCTGTGACAGATTGTCTTTAATCGTGTAGTTCAGCCACGAATCGTAGCCGTAGGTAGAATTAGCTCCGTCATTCGTCGCACCTGCCACCAGCGTCTTGGGCCCGCGCACGGTAATCGCGTAGTCCGGGGATGTCACGCCATTCACGGTGACCTTGACCTTCACGTCGCCTCCAGGTGCCACGCTCAGCCCCGTCCCGGTCAGATTGATGGTATTTCCGCTTTGACCGCTGAACGTTGCCTTGTTTCCTCCTTGCGAGAAGGCCCAGGTGTAAGAGCTCGCCCCTGAAGGTAAGGCAGTCAAAGTGATGGTGGTCGTGTAGCCGGAGGGGGTCTGCCCATTGAACCACCACACGGTCTGCGGACCGCTGATCGCCACCACGCCGACCGGCCCGTCGCCCTCAGGCGATACGGGCTCGTTGCAGTAGCAACCGGCATAGGGGATGTAGGCGTAGCACTCGAAGTAGCTCGCGTTTGCGCCGCTGATAAGAGCAACACCACCGCCCACCCCCGTCGCCCGACCACGCGGGCTATTGCTCACGGTAGCCACATACTGGGCGTTCGAGGCCCAATACAGATTGTTCACCCCATTGTAGGAGTATGTGCTCCAGTTGCAGTCCGTGAACCACTCCCAGGCCGCCATTTGGTCCGTGCCCCCCACAATTATATACGGCGTCGCGGCAGTCACGTCCGTGCTGTTGTAGGCTGCCGGACACTGGCAGATACAGCAGTCGTAGTTCGAGGCTACGCCCCCCTGCCGCTTGATCACCGCCACCCGCCCCATCACCGGCACGTTATCCAGCCGAATCCACAAGACGCTGCCGTCGGTCGCCCCGGCGGGAAGCACACTCCCCTGGGAGTCCCGCTGCTGCGCGTCGCGCAGTTTGCGAATGTCAATCGCCCGCGTCTCGTGGGGTTTCAATTTCAAGTCCGTGAGGTAGTAATTGACGCCGCCCGCACTGGCGACATATCCGATCCGCACCTCGCGGTTGCCCATGTTGGTCAGGAACTGGATTGACTCGGTTCCTTCATCCAACTGCCAGGGGTTTCCCCCGGAGCCGGCCCAACCGTTGAGAGCCGTCACTCTATGGACGGAATTTCCACGATTTTGAGGCCCGCTGGCGCTTCGAACATGGAGGCTGGCAGGTGAGGCACGACTTCCATCTCGCTGACAACGCGAACTTCCATGTCCAGCAAGCTGTCCGTCGCGTCAAACACGTAGCGTATCTCCAGGAGCGGGGTCCTGAAGTCGACATCCTCTACAAACCACCGCTGATGCCGAAATGTGCGGCCCCTGTCCCTCCACTCGTATTGTGTTCCCCGACAGAGGTGGCCGAGAATGCGCCGCGATTGGAGGGGGGTTTGCGACATCGGCGGCTTGTGGATCCAGCGCACTGCGTCTTCCCTTCCTTTGTCGAATGCGAGCTGGAAACCGCGATCGTAGTCGTACAGCCTGTTCTCCAACGGAGGCTCAACTGATCGGTTCCTGCTGATAAAGCTGAGTTCTTCGCGAACAATACCCCGAGGATTTTGAAATATGTTGTACTTGTATTGCTGTACGTCAACGTTCTGAAAGACGCGAGTTCTGTTCGATTCATAATTACGCTCCGTCACCTCGCCGAAACCAAAACTTACGATGTGGAGCTGCGCCTTCCAGTAACCTTCGCGGCTACGGGAGGCTTCCTGGCCACACCAGAGCGGAGACGGCAACAGAAATGCCGTCGTCAAGACTAGGATAGAGACCTTCACACTCATAAGCCTCCTTCGAACCTCTCGACAGCTTCGGTTCCCCTATGGCGAGATCGACTTTGCACTCCAAGCGCGGTCAAAGGGCTGTGGGTTGCCTCGTGTTTTATGTTCTCAACTGAACCCCACTTCTCTCAATTTGTTGGCGGATCACTCCCCCTCGCGGGCAAATCATCGCGTAGTCCCACTCGGTGTGCTCGTACAATTTGTCGAAATGCAGTTCACAGTCCCGGTTATTGTCTGGTTGACGATTCCCACAGGAGATCCGTTCACCTTGAAGGTTTGCTGCCATGCCTCCGTGCAGTTCCCACCCGCGATACACGTCGAAGAGCAGTTATATATCTCGTCGTAGGAGGTCATTATGCCGCTGGAATCGGTCGTCCAACTTCCGGGGCTAGGTTTCTGCCCGCATTGGTCGCTAGTTGTACAGCTGGAACTCGTCCAGGAAAGCTGCTCGCTGACGGTCATAGCGGCCAAGTTGATCGGAGACCTGGACGAATCCAACACCCGGTATTTCACCCGGAGCCTCCGCGCGTAAAAGTTGCTCGTGCCGCATCGCGGGCTGTCGGTCGTCGAAGAGTACCAACTGACGTATGCCGGCACTTGCACGTTCACTGGCCCTGAGCCCTCAGGCGATACGGGCTCCGCGCAGTAGCAAGCGGCATAAGGGATGTAGGCGTAGCACTCGATGTAGCTTGGGTTTGCGCCGCTGATAAGAGCAGAACCACCGCCCACCCCCGTCGCCTTACCACGCACCGGGCTATTGCTCACGGTAGCCACATACTGGGCGTTCGAGGCCCAATACAGATTGTTCACCCCATTGTAGGAGTATGTGCTCCAGTTGCAGTCCGTGAACCACTCCCAGGCCGCCATTTGGTCCGTGCCCCCCACAATTATATACGGCGTCGCGGCAGTCACGTCCGTGCTGTTGTAGGCTGCCGGACACTGGCAGATACAGCAGTCGTAGTTCGAGGCTACGCCCCCCTGCCGCTTGATCACCGCCACCCGCCCCATCACCGGCACGTTATCCAGCCGAATCCACAAGACGCTGCCGTCGCGGGCATCGGCCGGAACCTTGTTGCCCTTGAAATCCGCCTGCTGCGCATCCCGCAGTTTGCGAAGGTCAATGGCCCGTGTCTCATGGGGATTCAACGTCAGGTCGGTCAGGTAGTGAACCACCCCGCCGGCACTCACCTTGAAGCCGATGCGGGCGGGTCTATCCCCCATGTCCGTGAGGAAGACAATCGACTCCGTCTCCTCATCCACATGCCAGGGGTTGGCGCCCGAGCCCGCCCAGCCATTCCCCTCGTTCTGGAGTTTTGCGTCCACCACCAAGTCTTTGCTTTGGTCCACGCTGGATATCTCTGCCACCACCGTACCTGGCGCGCCGCTATACTCTAAGCGAATGGAGCAGTAAGGCAAAGGCAGCGGAAGCTGACCCAGCAGCGAGTCCAGCGAGAAATCTTCCACGCCGTATCCTGGAACGGAAAGCGGGGCCAGGATAGTTTGCTCCGTTTCTCCCTCCTTCTCCTTGGACGGATACTCTAGCGTGAGCGTCACGGTCTGCGCTGCACTCACCAGATTGCGCACGATCACATGCGGGGTGAACGTCCCGAGCTTGGCAAAGGGCGAGTCTTTGCTCGGTTTGCCGATGGGTACGCCGCTGGCGTGCAAGGCGCTCGCATGCTGGAGCTCGGGCGCAGGGAAGCGCAGCGTGGTGGAGAAGCCGGTTGCGGCGTCGAGAATCTTGCCCTGGGCCAGGAGTGAGGGATGTAGTCCGCGCGGGATGATGGTGATTCCGCCTTCAGGCGCCTGCACCGGGCTCAGCTTCAGCTCGCCCAGCAGTTGCGCAATCGAGAGCACCTTGGTCTCGTGCGGGGCGAACACTACCGGCGCGCTTTCGTGGCGCTCCCCGAGAAAGTCGAGAAACACGTCCGCGGTGGACGCCTCGCCCGCAGTGTTCGTAACCATAATCTTGGCATCCCGCCCTGCCGCGATCCCCCACCAGAGGCCGTTCAACACAGATGGGATGTCACTCCGTCCCGGGTCGCTCTCCACCATCTCTGACTCATGGATCAGCCGCGTCGCCGGAAAGAGTTGACGCCAACGCCCGGATACGGTAGGTTGCGCCGAGGGGCAGGGTGGCCGAACGCCAAATGGCATTCTCCATTCGCAACCTCAAAATTCGTCAGCAGATCCTGCTGGTGACTCTCCCGCCGCTGTTTGTGTTGCTGTGCGCCATCGCGCTTCTTTTCTACGCTTACTGGATGGCGCTCCATGCCGAGCGAGGAACGCGCAAATCTCTCCAGAGCATCGCGCAGAGTGAACAGCTCTTGCGCCATTTCACCGAGATGCACATGGGAGTGCGGGGCTATTCCTTCACACGCGAGCAGTTGTCTCTGGCCCCGTACGAAGAGACGGTCAACCAGATTTCTGGAGAACTGGCCAACCTGCGGGACCTGGAGTCCGACGACCCTGTCCAGGTGGCGCAGGTGGACGCCATCCAGAACGCCCTCAACCGCTGGCAAACGGAATGGGCAACTCCGACCATCAACAGCGTCGCGCGGGGCGCACCACCAGAGGCCGCGCGACTGGTGGCGGAAGGGGAAAAACGGCTCGCCGCGGTCCGCACCCTCATGCTGACACTCCTCGAAAGGGACCGGGAAGAGAACGAAGCCACCCTGCGCGACACGCAGCAGCAGATGCGTCGCATGCTGGTGCTGGCGCTGGGCGTGGCGCTGGTGGTGGCCGTGGTGGTGGTGCTCGTGACGCGTGAAGTGGCGGGACTGCTCGAGCAGCCGGTGCGGCAGTTGATTGAAGCCTCCGTGCGGGTCAGCCGCGGCGACTTCCAGCCCTCCCTGCCGCCGCTCGCCGACAACGAGTTCGGCGTCCTGTCGCAGAGCTTCTCGCACATGACCGCCGCCCTGCGCCAGGAGCGCGAGGAACTGGCGGCGTTGAACAGATTTTCCGAAGCAGTGACGCAGTGTACTTCGGAGGAAGAGATCTATGACCACGTGTTGCACTCCCTCAAGGAACGCTTCCGGCCCACCCAGGTGATGATTTTCAAGCTGAATCCCGGGGAGAACGTCCTGGAAGCCGCGGCGACGCTGGTCGCGTTGCCGGAGGAAGTCCGCGATTGGCCTGTCATCCCGGAGCCGCACAACTGCAAAGCGGTGCGGATGGGCCGCCGCTTCCGGGTGAATGACGTCAAGGCGGAGCCGCTCTGCCCGGCGAAGTTTGTTCCCCCCTCGGAGGGCAGCTACTACTGCGGGCCTCTGATTGCCGGCGGCGTCATCATCGGTTCAGTGCGCGTGGAGGGGATCAAGAACTTTTGGACCCCGGAGCGCGAGAGCCTGCTGGAAAGCTACCTGAGCGGCGCCGCCACGGCCCTCTCCAACCTGCGGCTTCTCGAATCCACGAAGCAGCAGGCCAACGTCGATGAACTCACCGGCCTTTACAACCGCCGCTTCGTGGAAGAGTACGCCCGGAAACTCCTCGCCATGGCGCGCAGACAAGGGCAGCCGCTGGGCGTCATCATGATGGACCTCGACCACTTCAAGGAGATCAACGACATTTACGGCCACGAGGTGGGCGACCGTGTCCTCCGCCAGTTTGCCAAGACGATCACTCACGCCCAGCGCGAGGCCAACGTGGCGGCGCGCTACGGGGGGGAGGAGTTTCTGATCGTCCTGCCCGAGACAGTCCCACAGGGATGCATGCTGGTGGCCGAGCGTATCCGGAAGGCGGTGGAGCGCATGGTGGTGCCTTCGGGAACCGAAAAGCCTCTTCCCCAGTTGACCGTCAGCCTGGGCATCGCCGTCTACCCGCAACATGGACAGGGATTGGAGGAGCTCCTCCAGGCTTCCGACAAGGCCCTCTATGAATCCAAGCGCGCCGGACGCAACCGCTCCACCCTTTACGTCCCTCAGGAAGAACCCGCCAGTTAGGTTGCCACACCCGCCATATGCCGGAGTGGCTTTCGTGGTTTTGCTGCGGCTCATCGCTCGGGGCGAGGGCCGAACTGTGCTATTATCCTGCCTTCGCATGCTGCGGCTATGAGTTTGGAAACTGCTCGCAAGGTGCTGGAAATCGAAGCGAAGACGCTGAGCGAACTGGTGAGCCGCCTGGACGAGCGCTTCACCCGCGCGGTGGAGATCCTGTTTTCCTGCCGGGGCCGCGTGGTGGTCACCGGGATGGGGAAATCCGGAATCGTCGGCCAGAAGATTTCCGCTACGTTCTCGAGCACCGGCACGCCTTCGTTTTTCCTCCACGCTGCCGAAGCGTTGCATGGTGACCTGGGCCGCCTGGTGCGGAACGACGTGGTCGTGGCGCTTTCCTACAGCGGGGAAACGGAAGAACTCCTGCGCCTGCTCGACACGCTGAAGCGGCTGGCCATCCCGCTCATCACCCTGACCGGGAATCTATCGTCCACGCTGGCCCGGTCGAGTGACGTGGTGATTGACGTGGGAATTCGCGAGGAGGCCTGCCCACTAGGCTTGGCGCCCACAGCCTCAACGACGGCGATGCTCGCCATGGGCGACGCGCTGGCCATGGCGCTGCTCGAGAAGCGCGGCTTCAACGAAGAAGACTACGCGGCCTTGCATCCCGGCGGCGGGCTCGGCGTCAAGTTGCGGCGCGTCGAGAACGTGATGCACACCGGCGAACAAGTCCCGCGCGTTCGGCCTGAGACCCTGCTGCCCGACGTCATCTACGAGATCAGCAACAAGGGCCTGGGCCACGCCTCGGTGGTGGACAACGGCGAGCGCCTGTTGGGCTTCATTTCTGACGGCGACTTGCGGCGCTTCTTTCAAAGGGAAGGGAACCGGGCGCTCAGCCTGACCGCCGCCGATTGCATGACGTCGAAGCCGGTCACGATCGATCGCCAGGAACTTGCCACCCGCGCCCTGAACATGATGGAGGCGCGCAAGATCACGTCGGTTCCGGTTGTGGACGGGGCAGGTCGGCTGGAAGGCGTGGTCCACATCCACGACCTGTGGACGACACAAATGTTTTGACAGCAGAAGACAGGAGTCAGAAGCCAGAAGTCAGAATGAAGGCTGCTGACGACTGGCAACAACATGCCTTTAACGGCGAGACAACTTCGTGCCCGCGCCCGCAGGATCAAGCTCCTGCTGATGGATGTGGACGGGGTCCTGACCGACGGGCGCATCTACTATGTGCCCGGGCCTAAGGGCGGGCTGATGGAGACCAAGGCCTTTCACTCCCGCGACGGCTTGGGCCTCCGGCTGGCCCATGCGGCTGGCCTCAAGACGGGAATCATTTCCGGGCGCGGCTCGCCCGTGGTGGAGCACCGGGCCAAGGAACTGGGAATCCATTTCCTCCAACAGGGTGCGCTCGAGAAGCTGGCTCCCTACCAGAAGATTCTCCGCGCGGCGGGCTTGCGCGACGAGGAAGTCTGCTATGTCGGCGATGACATCGTGGACTTGCCCATCCTTAGGCGCGTGGGCTTGGCGGTGGGAGTCAGGGACGGCCACCCCCTGCTGCGCCGCCACGCGCACTACGTGACCAAGCGGCCGGGCGGCCGGGGCGCCATCCGCGAAGTTCTCGAGCTGCTCCTAGCTGCCCAGGGCAAATGGAACCCCGTCCTCAAGCGCTACCTGCGGTAACGGCCTCGGCCTAAACCCGAGCCACAGTCCGGGCTGGGTGGCTTAAAGCTTACTGGAAGCGACAGGAAGGCTTGCTGGAACCCCTGCCGGATGCGCGATTGCGGAGGTGCCGCTGCACGGCCCGACAAGGACTCACGGGGAACGCAGCGATCAGGAGTAAAAGGATGAAACGTTCAGAAGTCAACGCCATCATGCGCGACGCGGAAGATTTCATCCGGGAGCGCGGCTTTTACCTGCCGCCCTTCGCCTACTGGGGTCCGGCCGAATGGCGCAGCAAGGGGGAAGAGGCCCGCGAGATCGTGGAGAACCAGTTGGGCTGGGACATCACCGATTTCGGCCAGGGCGACTTCAAGAAGTGCGGCTTGTTTCTGTTCACCCTGCGCAATGGCAATCCGGTGAGTCTGAAGACGGGGCAGGGCAAGACCTACTGCGAGAAGATCCTGGTGGTAGGGGAGGATCAGGTTACGCCGATGCATTTCCATTGGGCCAAAGTGGAAGATATTATCAATCGCGGGGGCGGGAAGCTGGTGATGCAATTGCATAACGCCAGCGAGGATGAAGGCTTGGCCGCGGGGGAAGTCATCGTGAGCACGGACGGCGTCCGGCGCGTGCTGAAGGCCGGCGACACTCTAGTCCTCGACCCCGGGGAAAGCGTCACTCTCCCTGCCCGCCTTTACCACAAGTTCTGGGGCACGGAGAGCCGCGTCCTCGTGGGCGAGGTCTCGCGGATAAACGATGATCGAACCGACAACCGCTTCTACGAGCTGGTCGGGCGCTTCCCTACCATCGAAGACGATGAGGAGCCTTTACACCCGCTCGTGACTGATTACCCAAAGTACTACCGGTGTGCCAAGGCCTGAGTGGGAACTGGCGGTTGCTGTCACGAATCCCCTGCTCCTCTTTCTTTCCTCGCGGCGTGGGATCGTGCGCCTGGTGGCCAGAGAGGGCCGCCATGAGGGGGGGACAAACCCGCTGCCACTTTTCCTCCTCCGCAGATTCAAAACTTTGACTATCCATCCTACCACCCGCCTCCGCCCCCGCCGCCCCCACCCCCGCCCGAGGAGCCGCCGCCCCCACCCCCTGAGCTTGACCCGGGCGCATGGGAGGAAGAGGAGATGGCGCTCGAAAACGAACTCCCCAGGGACGAGGCAAAGCCCCCCGCGCCCAGGTGGCTCCAGCCTGCGCCGGAGTACCAGCCGGGAGAATACGTGGCGCGGCCCTCGCCAGCGCGGGTCAGAACTTCCGAGAACTGTTGGGACCATTCCTGCTCCACATCCAGGGCCAGGGCGTAGGGCAGGTATCTCTCAAACAGTTGCGGTGTCTTTTCGGGCGGGTTCAGAACGTTGAGCCGATCTTGCTCGACCGCCGCCAGGAACATCTTGAAGCCCTCGATCTTGTCCAGCAGGACGCGGCCCGCGTGCGTGGGGGCCTTCAGGAGATGATGGAAAAGATAATTGACGGCGATCATCCCGAGCAGAATCAGGATGACCGCGGCTGAGGTCGCGTAGGCTAGCGCAACCAGCCCAGCGATTTCGCCCCCGATAAACGGCAGGGCGAAAAGACTGAGGAATACCGCCCCGCCCAGCGCCGCTATCTTGTGACCTGAGCCAAACAGGAAGTTCTTCCACGCCTGGAGCGCCTGCGACACCAGGAAGAACACCCCCACGCTCCAGCCCGACAACCAGACGATCATGAAGAGGGCCAGGAATTTCTGTTCTCCCGGCGCCGCCAGGGCCACGAAGGCGAGGACGAGAACGGAAAACACCAGCCCCGGGATCAAGTACCATCGGTTGGTGAGGAAATAGACTTTCTCCAGGTTCAGCCGCAGGCCGGTCTTGAGAGCCTCGAGGGCCGCGCCGATCTGGGCGTGGTTCGCATTTTTCAGCTCAATCTCCTCCGCGCTGCCCAGAAGCTTCTCGGCTGCCTTCTTCTCCTCCACCGACAGGAGGGACTTTTCGCCCTGGGCCCGGCGCACCGAATACTCGCCATCCTTCTCGACGATCGTGAGGTACTTCTTCACGGCCATGTTGATGATGGCGGCGGCGAAGGTCCGGTCGTCAAAACCTATTTGCGCCACGTACCGCACCGCGGCAGGGGAGAAGCCCGGGGGCGGCTCGTAGAGCGGCATGATGACACCGGCGGCCGGGTCTTTGCCCACCAGCGCCCAAGCGATCAGGTAGTACGCGAAAAGGATGACCAGGCCCACCAGGCCGGCGAGCGTGCTGGCGTTGTCCTCCAGGAACCAGCGGATCTTCATCTCCCGGGTGGGTTCGGCAATGAAGCCCTTGGGCCAGGAGACCACAATCGTCAGGCCCTCCGCGGGTTGAAGGGTGCGGGTGGTGGCGAAGCTCACGCGCGCCGCGGAATCGACCGAGGACTCCAAGGCCGTGCCCAGGGACCCCTGGGGGCCCGTGTAGCCCTCGCGCAGGATGGCGCCGGGCTGGATGCCGCGCGGCAACACGACCGTGGCGGAAGCATGGTCGATGGGGAAAATCCAGCCGTTTCCCGTCACGTTCCAGTAGAGCTCGTCGTGGTCGGGGAAGAACCCGAGCTGCCGGGTGGTCCGGTAAGTCAGGGCATAGGTGTATTCCCCCGGTTCCAGATAGACATTCTTGTCTCCGACATATACTCTCTGTCCATTACTGACGCTCTCAATATGATACGGCTCTGGCTTTCCCTCGCGCTGGACTTCGAGGACTTCAAAGCCGACGACATATTGGTTCCCCAGCCTGTCCCGGTAGCGGGTGGGGAAGTCGCGGTAAATGCCGCGCTTGATTTGGTCGCCCGCGGCCCGCACCTTGATGGTCTCCCGCACGTCCATCGAGCCGTCTTGGCTCACCGTGATGTCGCTATGGAAGCTCAGGATGCGTTCCGAGGAATCCTGCGCGCGGGCGCTTGGAGCCGAGGCGAGAAGCAGCAAGACAGCCCCCGCCAGCACACATGACGGTCGAGGAAATGACGAGCGTTTCTCCCTCATGCTAACCTCCCTCGGTGACGCTTCGAGCACAATGCGCGGCGCTGCCCACAATCATACCCGGGAAATCCTGCCGGCGACCTCGGTGACCAAGCCGTAGGTAGGTCGAGGCATAAGGCTACGGCCCTCCGGAGCCTGTCCTTGCTTTGCGAGCTTGCCTTGGCTGGCGCCTGGCGTTTGGACCGGCAGCGTAGGCGGGATTGATGTGCCGGCTGCCGGTGGCCATCAGCCTTTCCGCCTCGCCCACCGTGGCGATGCCTCCGCGCGCTCCCAGCTTCGTCGAGTTCAGCGCGGCCATGGCGTTTGAGAAGTCCAGGATGCGGCCCATCTCCCAGCCAGCGATTAGCCCGTAGATGAAGGCCCCGTGAAACACGTCTCCGGCGCCGGTGGTGTCCAGCGTTTCAACCACGAAGCCCGGAGAATAGTGGAAGCGTCCCTGCCAATAGACCAGCGCGCCATCCCGGCCCAGCGTCATCCCCGGGGCCGGCACACCGTACTCGCGGGCCGTGTATTCGAGCACCCGGAACGGGTCGTCACGACCGGTCACCGCGGGGAGGAAGTGGGCGGAGGCAATCAGGTAGTCGATGTAGGGGAACAGCGTTTCCACCTTCTTGTATACCGTGTCCAAGTCGGCCACGACCAGGGCACCCGCCTCGCGCGCCCAGCGGGCGGCCTGAAGCGCGGCTTCGACGTCACAGCCGTCGATGAGCAGGACCTTGGTCGAGCGGATCGCCTCCGCGGCAAGTTCCGAGGGCAGAACTGCCAGGCGTGCGTCCCGGTCCCAGAAGACAGTGCGCTCGCCCGTCTTCTGGTCCACGATGATGTAGGCGAGCTGATTGGGCGTGTTCCGCACCACGCGCACGTAGCGCAGGTCCAGGCCTTCGCGCCGCAGGCTGGCCAACTGGAAACGCCCTCCTTCGTCGTCCCCTACCTTGCCGATGTACCGGGTGCAAAGCCCCAGGCGATGACAGGTGACCAGCGCCGTCGCCACCTGCCCGCCCGCCTGTCGCTCAATCGAGGCCAGCCGCTCCTTTCCCCCCAGGGCAGGGAACTCGCGGACTATGAGCACCGTGTCGGTGGCATTCAGCCCCAGACCAACAACGTCCACCTTCGACTTTGCCAAGATCAACCTCCTGCGGCAGGGCAGGGGGGAGAATCTACTCTGAGGGATTTCTTCTGGCAACTGAATTGTGGGCGCCTATAGCGGCCGCCTGCCCGCCCCTGCCCGCGGCGGACGCTGCCGCTCGGCTGGGTCCTTGGGGATGGCTGCGAACCCGTGCGACTTGGCAACGGTGCCTGGGGGTGCCTAGCAGCGGGGTCTTCGAGCCTGGCTTGGGAGCGGGGCAAGCATCCACAGCCACGTCTGATAATATTCGAGGGTGGCGGCTGAAGTTAACATAATTTCTTTTCCACAATGCTTGCGATTTTTTCCACAAGTTGTTGAAAAGTCGCGTATTGCTCCAGTAGAGGCACTTTGGTGGGACGTCTCCGGTTTCATGACGCTCCAGTGGGGCGTCTCTGCAGGGGCTCGCGCTCGACAGTCACGAAGCGAGGGCTTTGGCTACTTTTCGCTTTTCGCGCGTCGTCGGTTATGCTAGTTTGATTGGTTTGTCGGCGCGTCGACATCGGCATCGAGATGCCCCTGCGCGAAACAGAAGCGGTTGTCCTGCGAACCTACCGCCTGGGAGAAGCTGACAAGATCGTGTCGCTTTTCACGAGGCATTGGGGGCGGCTGAGGGCCGTGGCGGCGGGCGCGCAGCGCCCCAAGAGCCGCTTCGGGGGCACGCTCGAGCCCTTGAGTTACGTCCGCCTCTGGCTTTTTGAGCGTGAGAACCGCGACCTGCTGCGCATGAATTCCGCGGAACTCGTCGAGTCCTTCTTCGAGATGCAGAAGGACTATCGCGTGCAGGTGGCGGCTCAGTACGTGGCCGAGGTCTCGGAACGGTTCCTCCCCGAGCGCGAGGTGAATGAGCGCGCCTTCCGGCTCCTGCTGGCGGTGCTGCGCGGCATGAAGCGTTCGGGGGAGATCAACCGGCCGCTTCTGTACCTCAATTTCTGGCTGCTGCGCTTGGGTGGCTTCTTGCCGGATCTGGGAGGCTGCGCGGCCTGTGGCCGAAGGCTGGGAGAAGAAGCGGGTTATTACGGCCCTGGCTCAGAAGGCTTGCTGTGCGCCGGCTGCCGGACCGGCCAGACGACCCTCACGGTCTTGGCAGCTTCGCTGGGCATGCTCGCCGCCCGCTGCCAGGGGACGCTTGACCACTGGTTGGCGGGGGAGAAAGCGCCGGCAGGCGTCCGTGAGGCGCGGCGCTTCTTCGAGGAGCTGATTGAGTCGCACCTCGAAAGGAAGCTCGTGACGCGGCCACTTTTGGCCGAAGAAGTCTAGGTCAAGCGTAGGTGGTTGGATCTGAGTCGTGGGTTGCCACAACCAACGACCAACAACCCACAAGCAACATCTTATGGCTGGAGCGAAAGGTAAGACCAAGAAGACAGGTGCTCAAGGCGGTCTGTCCTTCCAGGAGCTGACGCTACGGTTGAGCGAATTCTGGGCGGGGCAGGGCTGCGTTCTGGCCCTTCCCTATGACCTGGAGGTGGGCGCGGGAACGATGTGCCCGGAGACCTTCCTGCGCGTCCTGGGGCCGGAGCCTTGGCGCGTAGCCTACATCCAACCCTCGCGCCGCCCGGCCGACGGCCGCTACGGCGAAAATCCCCATCGCCTTCTCAAGCACACTCAGATGCAGGTCATCCTGAAGCCGCCCCCGAGCGATATCCAGGACATCTACCTTGCCAGCCTCAAGGACCTGGGCATCGACCTGCGCCACCACGATATCCGCTTCGAAGAGGACAACTGGGAAGCACCGACGCTCGGCGCTTGGGGCATCGGCTGGCAGGTGATGCTCGACGGCCTGGAAATCACCCAGTTCACCTACTTCCAGCAGTCTGGCGGCATGGATTTGGAGCCGATCAGCGTCGAGCTGACCTATGGCTTGGAGCGCATTGCCGCATTTCTCCAGGGCGCCGAGGACGTGTACCAAGTGCGTTGGATTGGGAGCGTCACCTACGGTGAGCTGCGGCGGGAAGAAGAGCGGGAGCTTTCTGTGTACGACTTTGAGGTTGCCTCGGCCCAAACCTGCCGCACGCTTTTCGAGCTTTATGAGAATGAGGCCGCCCGGCTTCTGGGCTCTTATGCCACGCTCGGCGATGGCCGGCAGAGGTTCCCACTCCGCAAGGTCTATGACCTTTGCCTGAAATGTTCCCACCTGTTCAACATCCTGGATGCTCGAGGGGCCATCAGCGTCACCGAGCGTGTGGCACTGATCGGCCGGGTGCGAAAGCTGGCGTGCGACGTGGCAGCCATCTACCTGGACCGGAAGACTGTCGTGGTGGAGGTTGAACCGGCGTGAAGGACTCTCAAACCCTCCCGCTGCTGGTTGAAATTGGCTGCGAGGAAATCCCCGCGCGCTTTCTGGACGAGGCCCGCGACGATCTCGGCGAGCGTCTGCTTGCGGCCCTGGAGGAGGCCAGGCTGTTGCCGCCTGCGGCTGAAGCGGCCCGCTGGTACTCCACTCCGCGCCGGCTCGCCGTCTGGGTTCCCGGAGTGCTCGAGAGGCAGCCCGACTTGGTCGAGGAGGTCGTGGGGCCGCCTGTCAAGGTGGGTCTTGACGCGGTGGGGAAGCCCACACGCGCCGCGGAGAGCTTCGCCGCCAAGAATGGCGTCCGGGTGGAAGCTCTGGTTTCCGTGAGCACGCCCAAGGGCCAATATCTGGCGCTGAGAAAAACCCACCGCGGCCGCCCGGCGCTGGATTTGCTGTCGGAAATCCTCCCCGGCGTCATCACGGGCCTCAGCTTCCCCAAGAGCATGTACTGGGGGGCCAAGCTTGGTCCGCGGTTCGTCCGGCCCATCCGCTGGATTCTGGCCCTGCTTGGGGAAGGCAAACAGGCCCGAACGATTCCTTTTGAGATCGCCGGCGTGACGGCGGGAGCTGTGACCTACGGGCACCGAATTCTCGGTAAAGGCGGGATGCGGGTTCAGGGTTTCCAGGATTACGCGAAGAAACTCCGCCAAGCGGGTGTGGAACTTGACCCTGACGAGCGCCGGGAGAGGGTGCGGAGCGAACTTAAAGCGTTACTTGAGGATTTGCGGCTGCGGGCGGTTGAGGACAAGTGGCTCGAGAACTGGATAGTGAACTCGACTGAGTGGCCGACCGCCCTGCTGGGCGGGTTCGACAAGCGCTTCCTCCACTTGCCGCGCGAAATCCTGGTGACCGTCATGCGCGACCACCAGAAGTACTTCGCCGTGGAGGACAGGAAAGGAAAGGTTCAGCCGCGCTTCGTGACGGTCCTCAATCTCGATCGAGACCAGAAAGGTCAGATTCGGGAAGGGCACGAGCGGGTGTTGAGCGCGCGGTTCGCGGACGCGGAGTTCTTCTGGAACGCCGACCAGCGCCTGCCGCTTCCCGACCGCCTGCCGCTGCTCGACAGGGTCACCTACGAGGCGGAACTCGGAAGTTACGGAGAGAAAGTGCGGCGCATGAAAGCCGTCGCGCACGAACTGTGCGCCGTGCTGGAAAGCCAGGGCAAGTTCACGGCGGCCGATAGTGGGCACACGCTGCGCGCCGTCGAGCTGGCGAAGTGCGACCTGACAACGCAGATGGTGCAGGAGTTCCCGGAACTCCAGGGAATTGTCGGCGGGCTTTACGCCGCTGCCCAGGGCGAGCCACCCGAAGTGCATCAGGCGGTGTACGAACACTACTTGCCGCAGGGGATGGAAGATCCTTGCCCGCGGACGACCGTGGGCGCGGTGGTTTCGCTGGCCGACAAGCTCGACAGCGTCGTGGGAGGATTCGCGGTTGGCCGCGAGCCGACAGGCTCAAGTGACCCCTTCGCCCTGCGCCGGCAGGGAAACGGAATAGTTAAAGTATTGGTTGAGAAATCCTTGCCGATTCCCGTGCGGCCGCTGGTGGAGCAGGCTCTCAACATACTGGCGATCGAGTGGCGCAAGCCGCGGCTGGAGGTTTTCACTACCGTCGTTGAATTCCTGGGGGACCGATTGCGCTATTATTTGGAGGCGGTCCGGAAGTTGCGCTACGACACGGTACGCGCGGTGATGGCGGCGGGCTGGGACGTGCCCGTGGGCGCGCTGTGGCGCGCCGAGGCGCTGGAAGGGATTCGGGGCGGGGAGAACTTCGAGGCCCTGTCGGTGGCTGCCAAGCGCATCAAGAACATCCTGGCCAAGTCCGCCACGGCGAGCGACTGGCAGCCGGGAGAGGTGGACACGGCGATTCTGGAAGAGGCGCCGGAGCGGGAACTCTGCGCTGCCTACAGCTCGGCGGCTGGTGAGGCCGGCCAGCTCGCTTCCGCCGGTGAGTACCGGAAGGCGCTGGAAGTGATCGCGGCCCTGCGGCCGGCGGTGGACCGGTTCTTCGACAAGGTTTTGGTCATGGCCGAGGACCCGGCGGTGCGGCAGAACCGGTTGCGGCTGCTGGGCAAGCTCGATCAGCTCTTCTCCGGCCTCGCGCAGTTTGCGGAGATCGAAGGCGGCGCGGCCTATGTCGACGCGTCGACATCCAAAAAGCAGTGACAAGTGACGAGTGACAAGTTTCGAGTTTCGAACTTCGGTCGGCCGAAAGCTGAACGCTGACGGCTGACTGTTAGGAAGCAAAGGAGCACCATTCATGGAGAAATACGTCTATCTCTTTGGCGGCGGCAAGGCCGACGGCCACGGTGAAATGAAAGATGTCCTGGGAGGGAAAGGGGCGGGCTTGGCCGAGATGACCAACGCCGGGCTGCCCGTGCCGCCCGGCTTCACCATCGCCACCTCTGGCTGCCGTCTCTACTTTCAGAACGGCAACAGGACGCCGGACTCTATCCGTACGGAAGCCCACCGGGCTTTGGCGACGCTGGAGTCCCTGCTGGGACAGAAACTCGGCGACCCGAAGCGGCCGTTGCTGGTCTCCGTCCGCTCGGGGGCCAAATTCTCCATGCCTGGCATGATGGATACCATCCTCAACCTGGGCATGAACGACACCATCGCCGAGGCCTTTGCGGGCAAGACCCACAACCTCCGCTTCGCTTACGACAGCTACCGGCGGTTCATCCAGATGTTTGGCAACGTGGTGATGGAGATTCCCAAGCACAAGTTCGAGCACGTCTTCGACGGCCGGAAGAAAAAGAAGGGGGTGAAGCTCGATACCGAACTCACCGCCGAGGATCTGAAAGAAGTCATCGCCGGATACAAGAAGGTGGTCCGCAAAGAGGCGGGGAAGGACTTCCCCCAGGACCCGCTCGTGCAGCTCGACATGGCCATTGAGGCGGTCTTCCGCTCCTGGTACAACCCGCGGGCCCAGACCTACCGGCGAATGAACAGGATTTCGGACGACCTGGGCACGGCCGTCAACGTCCAGACCATGGTGTTCGGGAACATGGGCGAGACCTCCGGCACGGGCGTCGGCTTTACGCGCAACCCCGCGACTGGCGCCAAGGAGTTCTACGGCGAGTTCTTGATGAACGCCCAGGGCGAGGACGTGGTGGCGGGCGTGCGCACGCCGGTGCCCATCAAGGAGCTGGAGAAGATCATGCCCGGCGTTTACAACCAGCTCCGCGAATTCACCACGCGCCTGGAGCAGCATTACAGGGATGTCCAGGACTTCGAGTTCACCATCCAGGAAGGCAAGCTATACATGCTCCAGACGCGCAACGGGAAGCGCACGGGGCCGGCGGCGGTGAAGATCGCCGTGGAGATGGCTCACGAGGGGCTCCTGACGCCCCAGGAGGCGCTCCTGCGCGTTGAACCCGAGCAGCTCAACCAAATGCTCCACCCAGTTCTCGACGAGTCGAAGCCACTGAAAGCGATTGCCAAGGGTCTGCCCGCTTCACCCGGGGCGGCCGTGGGTCGCGTGGTCTTCACGGCTGACGAGGCCGTGGTAAAGGGCAAGATCCATCCGGTGATCCTGGTGCGCGGTGAAACCGTCCCTGACGACATTCACGGCATGGAAGTGGCGGTGGGCATTCTTACCTCGCGCGGTGGGATGACCTCCCACGCGGCGGTGGTCACCCGAGGCATGGGGAAGCCCTGCGTAGCCGGCTGCGGGGAAGCCGAGGTGGACGACAAGAAGAAGCAGATCAAGGTGGGGAATATCACCATCAAGGAAGGCGACTGGATTTCGCTCGACGGCACAACCGGCCGGGTCATCCTCGGCAAGGCGAACCTGGTTGAGCCGGACCCGCACAGCGGCGTCTTTGCGGAGTTCATGGAGTGGGCGGACAAGTACCGCGAGTTGGGCGTCCGCGCCAACGCGGACATCCCGCGCGACGCCTTGGTGGCACGCCGCTTTGGCGCCGAAGGCATCGGCCTGTGCCGCACCGAGCACATGTTCTTTGAGAAGGACCGCCTGCCGCACGTCCAACGCATGATCATGGCCTGCAAGGACACCCAGGACGAGAAAGAGGCGGAGAAGCTGCACAAGGAGCGGCAGACTGCGCTGGCGAAGATCTTGCCCTTGCAGCGCAAGGACTTCTTCGGCCTGTTCAAGGCCATGGACGGGCTGCCGGTAACGATTCGCACCCTCGACCCCCCGCTGCACGAATTCCTGCCCAAGCGGGAAGAGCTGATGGTCGAGATCGCTCTGCTCGAGTCGAAGAAAAGGAGATCTCCCAAGCTCAAGCAACTCAAGAAACTACTGTCCGTAGTTGAAGGGTTACATGAATTCAATCCCATGCTCGGCATGCGCGGCTGCCGGCTGGGGATCATGTATCCGGAGATCACCGAAATGCAGGCGCGGGCCATCTTTGAGGCGGCCTGCGACTGCAAGAAGCGGGGAATCGAAGCCAAGCCCGAAGTGATGATCCCGCTGGTGGGCGATGTGAGAGAACTGGCCCTGCAGAAGGAGATCGTCAACCGGGTTGCGGCGGAAGTCTTCCAGAAGAAAGACGTGAAGGTTGACTACCTGGTGGGCACGATGATCGAACTGCCGGCCGCGGCGCTGTCGGCCGCGGAGATTGCGGTGGAGGCCGAGTTCTTCAGCTTCGGTACCAACGACTTGACGCAGACCACTTTCGGGCTCTCCCGCGACGACTGCGGTAAGATCATCAATGCGTACACCAAGCAGAAGATCTGGCCATCCGATCCGTTTGCGCAGCTCGATCCAAGGCGCGTCGGTCGGTTGATGAAGCTCGGAACCTCGGAGGGCAGGTCAACGCGCGCCAACCTGAAAGTGGGGATCTGCGGCGAGCATGGCGGTGACCCCTCGTCCATTGAGGTCTGCGCGGAGGCAGGCTTGAACTACGTGAGCTGCTCGCCCTACCGGGTGCCGATCGCGCGTCTGGCGGCAGCGCAGGCCGCCGTGAAGAAGGCGGCAGCGAAGACTTACACGACGGCCTAGGGACTGGGGGCATGAGGCTGGGGACCAGGGAAGGCACGCGCTCCCGCTCCTGGGAATACCGGAATTGAGGAAGCTCCGGAAGATCCGCGAACTTAAAGTAACACTTTAACTATTTATCCAAGGCCACGATTTGGTTACCACTTCGTGGCCTATTTGTTTCCCCCGGCGTGGAACGCCTGCTCGTCACTCGTCTCTGGAAACCAGTCACTGCCCTTGAACGTCGACGCGTCGACATTGAAGAACCACCAGGATTCGGAATTCGGGGCTCGGGATTCGCTTGCCGGAAGCCCGAATCCCGAAATCCGAACCCCGAATCCCGAGCCCTCAAGTCCGCACGCGTAGCAGCAGGTAGACACCGCCTAGGCCGAAGAGCAGATCCGGTGACCAAGCGGCCACGAGCGGTGGAAGTTCGTTCAAGTTTCCCATGGCTTCAAAGAGGCTGGAAACCGACCAGTAGACGATGGCGATAGCTATGCTCAGGGCGATCCCGGAGATGGCGCCCTTGCGGCCCACCGTTAGTGAGAAGGGAATGGCGATCAGCGTCACCACAAAGGCGATCAACGGAAAAGAGAACTTGCGGTAGAACTGAACCGAGAGGCGAACCACGTCAAAGCCGCTCTGGGCGAGCTCATTGATGTAGCGGCGCAGCTCCCAGGCGCTCATCTGCGCCGAGGGCTTCACTTCCTTCTTGAAGTACGAGGGCTCTTCGGTCAATTCATCGAACTTGGCGATGGAGAAGGGCATGTAGGATGTGACGCGATCGCCGTCCAGGTCCCTCACCCACCCGTTCTCCAGCACCCAGCCGCGGACTGCCGCCTCCCAGAATGCCCGGCTGGCGTAAATGCGCCGTGTCATGCGAAACGTCTGGGGGTCGAACTCGAAAACCGACAGGTCGGCGAAGACATTCCGGTCGGGGTCGAAAAAGCGGTGATTGTAGATGCGGTTCCCCTGGCCAAAAATCCACTGCCGGTCGGGGCGGTAGAACGTCTGCGGGGGCTTGCCCTTGATTTGGTTCCGCAGGGCATCCTGTCGCTGGTTGGTCTCCGGCAGGTAGTAGTCGCCGAGGATGTACATCCCCGCGCTCAGGATGCCTCCTATCACGAGAACGGGCAGAGAAGTGCGGTAGATGCTGATGCCCGCCGACTTGATGGCGGTGATCTGGTTGGTCTTAGTGAGCAAGCCGAAATTCACCAGCGTGGCCACCAGCACGCTCAAGGGGAGCATCAGATACACGATCTGCGGGGTGAGAAAGCGGTAGTAGTCGAAGACCACCCGCGCGGGTACGTGATTGCGCACAATGTCGCCCAGAAGCTGAAAGAAGTCGAAGATCCCGTAGATGCCGGTGAAGGTCACCAGCAGGATGAGGAAGTACAAAGCCCACTCGCGGATGATGTAGAGGTCGAGGATCTGGAAGAGGCGCTCGCCGGCTGCCCGGGGATCCGGTGCCGCGCCGGCTCTGGCGGACTGCGGCTGGTGGCGGCGCCGCTGCTGCCACCGGCGCCAAAGGCCTTCCAGCCAGTCCTGGATGAATTGCACGCGCCGCCGAATGCGACGCAGGTGCAGAAGCATCAAGGCGCCGGCCGCGGTGAAACAGGCGTTAGCCAGCCAGAGGCCCACGGCGGGATCCAGCCGGCCCTGCTTGGAGAAGCTCAAACCGAAGGCCATGATGATGTAGTAGAAGAAGACTAGGATGATGGTCAGCACCACGCCCACGGCCTTGCCGCCTTTGCGCGTGGAGAGCCCCAGCGGCACGCCGACCAGGGCCAGCACCAGCGAAGCGACGGGGAGGGCAAACCGATAGTGCAGTTCCACCCGGGCTGCCTGCCGCTCGGTGGGGTCAGGTGTGGGCGCTAGGAGTTCCTTCAACGAAAGCGCGAGCGGGGCCCGCCAGTCCGAGATGGCGCTTTCGCCGCGTTCCAGGGGAATGGGGATGTCGGTGTCGGTGAAAGAACCGATGGTGTACCTTTCGGGGCGCTGCGCGTCCATTTCGTGGGTGGTGCCGCGATCCAGGTGAAGCGTCAGGCGGCGGGCATTCCGGTCGTTGACAAGCATACCGCTTTCCGCTAACGTTAGCTTCGGCGCGTCGCGCTTGGTGGTGTCAGCGATGAAGACGCCGCTCCAGCGCGAGCGCGAGCCGGTTACGTCCTGCAAGTAGAGCAACAGATTTGGAAACTGCTCCAGAAAGACCCGTGGTTGGATTTCGTAAGGAATCTCGCTGGTGGTGATTTCCTGCTCCATGCGGTGCAGTTTCCGCGCGGAGTGCGGGGCCAGGAACAGGCTCATGCAGGTTGCCAGCGCCCAGCCGCACAGGGCGATAATCATAACCGGCCGCACAAACTGGGCGAGGCCGATTCCTGAGGCCCGCGCGGCGATGACCTCGCCGTCGGCTGACATCCGGCTGAGTCCGATCAGGGTGCCTACCAGCACGGACATGGGGATGGTGAGCACCAGGATGCCGGGAATGGGCAGCAAGAAAAGCGCGAAGATGCTCTGGGGTGCGAGACTGTGGCGGACCACCAGCTCCAGCAGGTGGCCGATATGCCGCACGAAGATCACGAACGTGAACACGAGCAGCCCCAGCAGCGAATGGGAGAAGATTTCTCTCAGAATGTAGCGGGTAAGAATGCGCATGGGGGGTCTTGGGGGTCAGCGCTAAGCTCCGAGTCCTTGAGAACCGGGTCGCCCGCCTACCCACCCCATGCTAGCACACCAATTCTCTTGCCGTAAAGAAGCGGCCTTCGAGCCTCATGACGCCAACCTACCTGATGCTCCTCTGGCACATGCACCAGCCCTTTTACAAGGACTTAGCCGAGGACGTGTACACCATGCCTTGGGTGCGCCTGCATGCCCTGAAAGACTACTACGGGATGGTGGCGATTCTGAGAGAGTTTCCCTCCGTCCACGTCACGTTCAATCTGGTGCCGTCGCTCGTGGCGCAGCTTGAGGACTACATTCGCGACACGGCCCACGAGGAGCCGTACGAGATTGCCTTCAAGCCGGTCACAGACTTGACGTTGGAAGAGCGGGAGAAGCTCCTCGCTTTTGCCTTCCAGTTGAACCGGGAGAACCTGCTCAACCGCTACCCACGTTTCCGCGAGCTGTTCGACAAGGCGCAAGCTATCCGGGGCGAGGAAGGGGCGGCACGGCTTTTCAGTGCGCAGGAACTGCTTGACCTTCAGGTCTTATCCGAGTTGGCTTGGTTCGATGAGGTCTACCTGGCGAATGATCCTGGGATCCGGGGCCTGGTAAAGAAGGCGCGCGGGTATTCGGAGGATGATAAGTCCACGCTGCGCAAGAAGGGAATTGAGATATTTAAGGTAACACTTGAGGAATATCGAGAAGCTGCCCAGCGGGGTCAAGTCGAGATTTCCACCTCTCCTTTCTATCACCCGATCCTCCCGCTGCTGTGTGACACCGACGTGGCCTCGGAATCTCACCCGGGCGTGAGGCTGCCCCACAGGCCTTTCCGGCATCCGGAGGACGCCCGCGCCCAATTGCGTGCCGCGGTAGAACTCTACGAGCGCGTTTTCGGCAGCCGGCCCCGAGGACTGTGGCCCAGTGAGGGAAGCGTCTCGGACGAGGTGCTGCGCTTGGCGATGGCGGAAGGGTTCCAGTGGGCAGCCACTGACGAAGGCGTCCTCGGCCGCTCGCTCCAGATGGGTTTCTATCGCCATCCTGACGGAACCGTCTCCGGCGGACAGGAACTGTACCGACCGCATCGTTTCGTCGCGGGCGAGCGGGCCATTTCGCTCTTCTTCCGCGACCATCAACTCTCTGACCTGATCGGCTTCGTCTATTCGCGGATGGAAGCCCAGGCCGCTGCCGCCGACCTCCACCACCGGATTCGCACGGCGGGCCGGAGCGCGGGAGATAAGCCTGCCGTCGTCTCCGTGATTCTGGACGGCGAGAATGCCTGGGAGTTCTTCCCCCGCAACGGCCGGGAATTCCTCAAGAGCTTCTACGGTCGGGTAGCGTCGGATCCCGAGCTGCGCGCGGTTACGGCGAGCGAAGCCCTCGAGGTGGCCGCGCCGGGCACACTCACCCACATCGTGCCTGGGTCGTGGATCAACGCCAATTTCGACGTCTGGATCGGAGCGGAGGAAGACAACCGGGCCTGGGATCTGCTCACCGACGCCCGCGACTTCTTCGCCAAAAAATCCGGAGATCCGAAGCTCGACGCCGCCGACGTGCAAAAGGCGCAGGATGAACTCTGGATCGCCGAGGGCAGCGACTGGTGCTGGTGGTACGGGCCCGAGCACTCCAGCGCGCACGACGAGGAGTTCGACCTGCTCTTCCGCAAGCACCTGAGCAACATCTACCACCTGCTGGGAGGGTCTCCACCCGACGAGCTGGCCGTGCCCATTAAGCGGCCTCGCGCGCGGGCCGTGGTCACGCCGCCGATGGGGCCGATCGGGCCCCAGGTCGATGGCCAGGTCACCAACTACTTCGAGTGGCTGGGGGCGGGAGTCTATTGCCCCGATTACCGTTCCGGTTCGATGCACGGCGGGGCGCAGGGTGTCGAGGCGCTATACTACGGCCACGATGAGCGGGCGCTCTACCTGCGCCTGGACCTGAGCGTGGCGTTCCTCGAGAAATACCCGCGGTTCGAGATTCGCGTGAAGCTCGATGGGGAAAGCCGCGCCAGCCTCCACGCCACGATTGGCGGGCGCCGCCTGGGCCTGGTGCAGTTCTGGAAGCAGGGCGAGCAAATTCTGGTGCCGCTCGGTACCGGCGAACAGCTGCATGCCGCCTTTGACCGCATCTTTGAATTGCGGCTCGACTACGCCTTGCTGGGTCTGGTGTCTGGCGAAAAGACCCACCTCCAAGTTTCCCTCTGGGCAGAGGAGCTGCCCCTGCAAGTCATCCCTCCCGAAGGCTGGCTGACCATGGAACTCAGCCAGGATTTCGCGAGCTGGTAGCCAAAGAATAGTGACAAGTGAGAAGTGACAAGTGAGAAGTGACAAGTGACCAGCCCACTCCGCAAGCTTGTCACTCGTCACTGCGGTTGATGTCAGCGCGTCGACATCGACGAGAA
>CAZBWJ010000019.1:25332-44692 GCA_964495535.1 uncultured Acidobacteriota bacterium
GCAAGCTTGTCACTCGTCACTGCGGTTGATGTCAGCGCGTCGACATCGACGAGAACCTCACATCTTGATCCACAATGAGTAGCTCCAAGTCCAAGCATTCTTTGAGGCAACTTCTCAGACCTAATGTTGCACTTTAAGTTTGAGATCGAGTGTAGTGCACCGGTCGCAGTTCAACGGCGCGGCTGTTCGGAACTTAGGGGAGGGCCTTCACGGCCCTCCCGTGTTACCTCCGTTGGCGGGAGCACCGTAAAGGTGCTCGCCTACCGTCACCTGAGCCAATCGGGGATGACGATGTCCACGGGCCGGGCGGCGACGGGGATGGTGGTGACGAGAGCGGAGCGGTCGCTGCGCAGCACGGCGAGGCTGGAGGTGGTGCTATCCGCGACCACCAGGAATCGCTGGTCGGGCGTTAGCGCCAGGGCGTGAGGCTCGCTGCCGGCGTGCGTGGAGGCCACGACCAGGCGGTTCTGGACGTCGAAGGTGGTGATGGAGCCGTCGCCGGCGTTGGCAATGTAGAGCACGGTCGAGTCCCGCCGGATGACGGCGGCGGCGGGCTGGCGCCCTGTGGTGATGGTCTCGGAGACGTTGTCGCGCGACGCATCCACGATGGCGAGCGCGGACGCCGCGGTCGAGAGCACAAAGAGCTCGCCGCCGTCGGGCTTCAGCACGAGCGCGCTGGGTCGCGTGCCGAGCTCGATGTGAGAGAGGACTTGGCGCGAGGCGATGTCTGCCACGCTGATCTTTTCTTCGCCGGTGTCCGCGACGTACACCTTGGAACTGTCCGACGCAAACACCATCGGTCCGGGCTCCTTGCCCACTTCGACTGAGCCCAGCAGCTTCCGTGCCTCCACGTCCACGAAGAAGATGCGATTGGAGGCGCTCGATGCAGCCATCAGGGTCTTGCCGTCGGGCGCGAGGACGAGGCACGAGAGCGGCGTCGCCGCGCGGACGTGCATCACGACCTGCCAGGCGTCGCAGTCGAGGAAGACGATTTGGCCTTCCGCGGGGTCGAGCACAAAGGCCTGGCGGCCGTCGCGAGCGAACCTGAGGTCGCGGGCGCTGCGGCCCACCCGGAGCGTCCGTAGCACACGCAGCTCGGGGAAACCCACCACGCTCAGGTGGCCCGACGCGGCGGTGACGTAGACCTCGCGCTTGCCGGGACGCACCGCCAACTGCTCGGAACCAGCTTCCACGGGGATTGACGCCACCACCCGGAAACTCGCCAGGTCTACTACGGCCACGGAATTGCTGCCTGCGCTGGCCACGAAGGCCAGGTAGGGTTGGGGCACGTAAGAGCGGCGGGAGCAGGCAGTGGAAAAGAGGGCTACGATGGCGAGCAAAACGACTTCGCCTCGCACGAGCCGGGCAGGGGAGGAATTGACGATTGACGATTGACGATTGTCGATTGACGAATTCTGCCTAATCATGGATCTTCAGGCGCGAACCGCCAGGGAGTGCGCGGTGGTGCGGCCCAGGATCGCCGCGATGGCGGTGATCTGCTCCATCAGCGCGTCGAACTGGTCGGGGTAGAGCGATTGATAGCCGTCCGAGAGCGCGCGGTCGGGTTGCGGGTGGACCTCGACGATGAGCCCGTCGGCGCCCACGGCCACCGCCGCGCGCGCCAGCGGCGTCACCTTGTCGCGCTTGCCCGTGCCGTGGCTGGGATCCACGATGATGGGCAGGTGCGAGAGGCGCTTCACGGCGGGGATGACGCTCAGGTCGAGCGTGTTGCGCGTGTGGTCGGCGAAGGTGCGCACACCCCGCTCGCAGAGGATGACCTGGTAGTTGCCCTCCGAGAGAATGTACTCGGCGGCCATGAGGAATTCCTCGAGCGTGGCCGACAGGCCACGCTTCAGCAGCACCGGCCGCGGCGAGCGCCCGGCGCGCTTCAGGAGCGAGAAGTTCTGCATGTTGCGCGCCCCGATTTGCAGGATGTCGGCGTACTCCTCGACCAGGTCGCAATTCTCCGGGTCGATGGTTTCGGTCACGATGGCCAGCCCGAACTGGCGACGGACTTGCGCGAGGATCTCGAGAGCCTCTTTTCCTAGGCCCTGGAAACTGTAAGGGGAAGTGCGCGGCTTGAAGGCGCCCCCGCGGAACAACCGTGCGCCCGCCTTGCGGACTTGACCGGCGGCAGCAAAGGCCTGTTCGCGGCTCTCGATGGCGCAGGGCCCGGCGATGATCGCCAGCTCGCGGCCGCCGATGGTCACCGGATTGTCTGCGGTGCCGACGCGAATGACCGTGTCTTCGCCCTTCACCTCGCGGCTGACCAGCTTGTAGGGTTTGGAGACGGGGATAGCTTCCGCCACGCCAGGTAGGGCTTCAAATTCCGCCGGCTCGAGCGGCCCCCTGTTGCCTGTAATCCCGATGGCGGTGCGCTGCGCCCCGGGGATGGGATGGGGCCGATAACCCATCGCTTCGATTTTCTGGCAGACGCCGCGGATCTCCTCTTCGCTCGCCTGCGGCTTCATCACAATCAGCATGATTCCTGCTTTCTGCCTGCACCCGCCACGTAAGCTCGAACTGCCAGTTTAGTTCAGCCCCCCTGGCAAAGCAATCATGGTGGAAGGCGATTGACGATTGCAGATTGGCGATTGAAGATTGAAGCCGCCGGGTGGTGTGCACATCGCGCGCTTTGCCATGTGGGCGGAGGGGCACGGCCGGAAGGGACGAAAGAGCGGGGCCCACGGCGCAAGCCGTGGGAAAGGATGGTTGGTTCCCCGAACAGAATTGGCCCCCAGAGCGGCGTCAGAGGGATTGGGGAGAGGAAGGAAGGCCATGTCGCCCCTACGGGGCTTATGTTGGGATCCTGCTTTACGCCTGGTTCCTGCGGCTAGCGTCCTGGGCTATTTTCCCCCACCCAGGGCTGCGTGTCCGAGTCCTCCGGCAGGCACACACGTGATGTCAGGACTCGCGCGCCTGGGGGTGGTAGAGTGTCACCTTGCCGTCCACCACGTTGGCGACGTAGGCACCGGTGCGGGCGTCGCGGAACTGCATCACTTGGTGGCCTTCGCGCGCCAGGCGCGCCCAGCGGCTCGCCGTGTGGGGATTCTGCTCGATCCCCACCAGCCGCGCGTCGCCCGCGGTGAATTCTACCTTCCTCAGTCCCTGCTTTGAGGTCATCGTTAGCCGCGCTGTCCCGGAAGGGGTAGTGACGGTCTTCTGCCCGGCGAAGACCTGCTGGGCGACGTCAGCGAGCAATTGCGTGTCGCGCATGGTTCTTTCCTCGGAGCGCGTTGGGGCATCCTGATGAATCCGAGGCCTGGAAGAACCCATCATACAACTCCAATGGCCTAGCGGCTCTGCCGCCAGGCCGGGTCGGCCCGCCGGGCAGCGTTCACGCCGTCTGCGTCGCGATCTCCACGGCCTTCTTCTTCTCCGCCGTAGTGAAGAAGGCCTCGAGGTCTTCGAGCCTGACGGTGCCGTAGTACCACTCGCCCACGGAGAGGCTTTCGGCGCGCACGGCGCGGTAGATATCGAGAATGGACCGCTTGCCGTCCACGTAGTTCAGCACTTCCCACTGCATGAGCCCGTGGAGCCCCTTGGGGCCTTCAATCTCCTGCGCGTTGCGGAAGTACTCGCCGAGCATGCCGAGCCTTCGCGGCACCTTCGCGGCGAGTGCCTTTTCGCGCTCGTCGAGCGTGGGAGGCGATTTCTTCCCGCCCAGCGCCGCGTGCCACTCCTCGATGCGCTGGCGGTGGTTGACCTCGGTGAGCCTGAGGTCGGCAATGAGGCTGTCGAGGAGTTTCCGGCTGGCAGCATCGGAGAAGCGTCGTAGTGATTCGAGCCCGGAAATCTCGCGCGCCACGGCCTGGGCCAGCAGGTTCAAGGCGTCGTCGTAGGCGGCGCGCCTGTCATCCCCGGGCGCTTGCGTCATCCGCGAGAGGCCCGTGGCCAGGTCGTGCGCGATGCGCTCGCGCGCTTCGCCGGCCATCACCGCCATCAGCGTCGGGACGTCGCTTTCGCTCAGGTTAGCCAGATACAGTGCGATCGCGGCCACGGCTACGGCGTTGCGCTGGAGCTGCGTCGAGTCGATTTGCCAGAGATCGTCGCCCGTGGAATGAATGTAGTCGTCGGGCCAATTGGTGAAGTCCACGCCCGGGATGCCAATCGCCGCTTCGTTGAAGACCAGATGGTCGGTGGAGTCGAAGTAAGGCACCACCTGGGCGTTATAGGGCTCGCGGCTGCCCAGGTGCGCGAAGATGGGCCGCGAGTAAGGCACAGGATTCCGGTTCTGCCAGGAAGCGATGTAAGCGTTGTTGCCGCGCACCAGGCTCGCAACGATGCTTTCCACCACATCGTTCAGGAAGCTCCAGCGCGTGTAAGGCGTGCGGCTAACATACTGGACGCGCCCGCCCAGCGACTGCCGGGCGCCCACCATGTCCTGGTTGACGTTGGCGAGGATGTGCTCGCGCTCCTCGGGGTGGTCGGAAAAGTATTGGTACTCCGAGGCGATTTCGTTGACCCACCAGAAGCGAATGTCACGCTGGGGGCGGGGCAGGCGGCCGTCGGCAATCATGGCGTTCAAGGCGCGGGCAATCTCCAGCAGGCTGGCGCAGCCGCTGCGGTCGTCGTTGGCCGAAGTCTTTTCTTCCTGGAGGTGCGCCGTGAGGACAATTCCCTGGTCGTGGTAGGTGGTGCCGCGGATGAGCCCTTCGACGAAGCCTTGGCGGCCCGGCCGGGTGACTTCCGCTTGAATCTTCAGGTGGACGCGGAAGACGGGCGGCGCGGCGGGCTTCTCGGTCTCTTCAGCGAAGATGTGGCTGGGCGCGCGACCTCCCATCCAGCGGCTGAGCATCAGGCCGGTGCGCGGCGAAATCACAAAAACCGGCGGCGTGGACTTCTTGCCTTCCTCATCGGGGCGGACGCGCGTCCAGGCCACCTGGTCTGGAAAGTCGGTCCACGAGCCGACGCGCTGGGAATAGTACGAAACCATACCCACGGCGCCGCGCTGCCAGCAGGCGAGTTCCTTCACCTTGTCAACGCGGCCGTAGGCGAGCACCACCTTGCCGGCCACCTCCTTGCCCGCGTAGTCGCTCTCCGCGACGCCTTCGCCGACATCAATCAGCTCGGCGGTGATGTCGGCCGAGGGGCTATTATCGGCAACCGACAAAGGGGTCTCGCGCACGTCGCCGAGCTTCATCGGCCTGGGTTCCAGCAGCCAGAGTTCGCCGCCCTTGAGGGTCCAGTTCTCGTCAATCTCCTTGGCGGAGAAATGCCAGGCACGTTGTGGGACAAACTTCACGTCCTCGAGGCCATAGCCCTTGGCCCGCGCGAGGACCCAGTCGGCTTCTTTCTGGAAATCCTCGGCGCCGCCGCTCGTCGCGTGATACATCACGAGCGTCCGCAAATTGTCGTAGGCAATGTCTCCGGAAATCTCATTCACCAGCTTGGCGTAAGTATCTTCGGGAAGAAACGGGCTCTGCTGGGCAGGCAGCGAGGACGGGATGAGAAGGCAGAGCAAGAGACAAAGAAACTGCAGCCGCCGTTGCATGAACGACCTCCACTCCAGATTGTTCCCTTGGCGAAGGGGAAAAGCGGATTAGTATAGCAGCGATTAGCGCGGAGGCCTGACTCACGTTGGCCGGGGCGGGAGGACTGTAGTGGGAGCGTCGGTCCTGGGGTTTCGATGCAAGCGGCGCCCATAGAGCGCCGCTACAGCCGTTGCGCGCAGTCCATGTCGTGTTGACGCTTCTCGGAGCCGTCTGTTAGCATCGAAGGTTAGGCTGTGGGAGAGGGAGCTTTGAGAGTAGGTGTGCACACGTCGATTGCCGGGGCGCTGGAGAACGCGGTGCACCGCGCGAAGAAGCTCGGCTGCGACACGTTCCAGATGTTTTCCGCTAACCCGCGCGGGTGGAATGCGTTAGAGCCCACGGCAGAGGATTACGAGCGCTTTCGGGCAGCGCGCGCCACGCATGGGCTCGCGCCCGTGGTGGTGCACGATAACTACTTGATTAACTTGGCTGCGCCTGACCCTGGCAGGCGCGAGAAATCCATCGCGGCCTTTCGCCGGGAGATTGAAAGGGCACTGGCCCTCGGGGCGGATTATCTGGTCACGCATCCGGGAAGTGCCAAGGGAAGCAGCGCATCGGAAGCAATCAGGACCTGCGTCGAGTCGCTGCGGCGGGCGGCGACCGGCTTGCCTCTGGATGGCCTGATGGTTCTGGTTGAGAACACGGCAGGACAAGGGTCAGCCATTGGCCGGACATTTGAGGAGGTGGCGGAAATCATTGCCGGGGCCTCGCGGGACTTACCTGTCGGCGCCTGCATTGACACCGCACACTGTTTTGAGGCTGGTTACGCCATCCACACCGGAGAAGGGTTGCGAGAGACGCTAAGGCAACTTGATGCAAGCGTGGGCCTTGATAAGGTGGGCGTAATTCATGCCAACGACTCGAAAACCGCCTTTGGCTCGCACACCGACCGCCACCAACATATTGGCAAGGGGCAAATCGGCGCGGAAGCCTTTGGGCGCATCGTGCGCCACCCAAAGCTCCGGGGACTTCCGTTTATCTGTGAGACACCCATCGATCGCCCAGGCGACGACCGGCGGAACCTGCGGATGATGCGTCTCCTTGCTGGAGAACGGAGGGCCGCTACGAAAAAGACTGACAGAGGAGAGCGATGAATGGTGAATAGTGAATTGTCAATTATGAACGGCGGGCCCGGAAGCGTCTTCCTTGAGGCCTGCAATTCATAATTCAGAATTCACAATTCTTATGGAAGCGAACTACGACCCTCAAAAAATCGAAGTGATGTGGCAGAGGCGCTGGGAGGAGCAGAACCTCTTTGCTGCGGACACGGAGCACGGGCGGAAGAAGTATTACGTGCTGGAAATGTTTCCCTATCCCTCCGGAGCGCTCCACATGGGGCACGTGCGCAACTACACGTTGGGTGACGCGCTGGCCCGCTACATGTGGATGAGAGGCTATAACGTTCTGCACCCCATCGGCTGGGACGCCTTCGGCCTGCCGGCGGAAAACGCGGCCATCAAGCACGGCCAGCATCCCGCGGACTGGACCTTCAGCAACATTGACGTGATGCGCGCGCAGCTCAAGCGCCTTGGCGTGAGCTACGACTGGCGGCGGGAATTCGCCACCTGCGCGCCCGAGTACTACCGCTGGAACCAGTGGTTCTTCCTCAAGATGTACGAGCGCGGCTTGGCCTACCGCAAGAACAGCCGGGTGAACTGGTGCCCGCAGTGCGAGACGGTGCTCGCCAACGAGCAGGTGGCGAACGGCTGCTGCTGGCGGCACGAGGAGACGCCGGTCATCGAGCGCGAATTCGAGCAGTGGTTTCTGAAGACGACCGCGTACGCCGAGCAATTGCTGGACGACATGCAGGACCTGGTGCGCTGGCCGGAGCGCGTTCTGACAATGCAGCGGAACTGGATCGGGAAGTCCTACGGCACCGAGGTGGATTTCCTCATTCCCGAACTCGGCGAGCCGCTGCGCGTCTTCACCACCCGTGTGGACACGATTTACGGCTGCACGGCCGTGTTTGTCGCGCCCGAGCATCCGATGGTCGAGACGCTGATCAGCCGCTCGCACTGGCCTGAGAAGCTGCGCGAAGCCGCCGAGCAGATGAGGGCGTCGGCGGTGCGGGCCCGCGTGGAGGTGAACCTGGAGAAGGTCGGCGTGGATACGGGTTTGAAAGCCCGCAACCCGTACAATGGCGAACCGGTGCCGGTGTGGCTGGCCAACTTCGTGTTGATGGAGTACGGCACCGGCGCCGTGATGGCCGTACCCGCGCACGACCAGCGCGACTTCGAGTTCTGCACGGCGTACGGGTTGCCCATCCGGACCGTCATCGTGCCAAGGGATGCTGTAGGGGCGGGGCTCCCGACGCCGGCGGGACAGGTCGCCCCGCCCGCCGGGGGCGCAGCAAGCAGCACCCCTACGGAAGCATTTGTTGAATACGGTGTCCTGGTGAATTCCGGTCCGTACAGCGGCCTCATCTCCGAGCAGGCTATCGAGCGCATGACGCGTGACGCCGACGCGCAGGGCTTCGGAGAACAGACAGTCCAGTACCGCATCCGGGACTGGGGGATCTCGCGCCAGCGCTACTGGGGCACCCCGATTCCCATTGTGTATTGCGACAAGTGCGGGATGGTGCCCGTGCCCGAGAAGGATTTGCCAGTACTCCTGCCCTATGAGGTGCAGATTACGGGTCTCGGGCATTCTCCGCTTGCCGACCTCGAGGAATTCCTTCAGACGACATGCCCCGAGTGTACGGGCCCCGCGCGGCGCGAAACGGATACCATGGACACATTCGTGGACTCGTCCTGGTATTTCTATCGCTACACGGATCCGCAGATTTCAACGGCCGCCATTGATCCCGCCGAGGTGGAATACTGGTTTCCCGTGGACCAGTACATTGGCGGCATCACCCACGCCATTCTGCACCTGATCTACATGCGGTTTTTCAGCAAGGTGATGAAGGACATCGGATTGGTGAAGTTCTCGGAACCGGTGGCGCGACTCTTCACCCAGGGCATGGTGCTCAAGGGCGGCACGGCGATGTCCAAGTCCAAAGGCAACGTCGTGGACCCGACCCAGATGTGCGCTCAGTACGGCGCCGACACGGTGCGGCTCTACGTGATGTTTGCGGCGCCGCCCGAGAAGGATTTCGATTGGAGCGAGACGGGCATTGAGGGTGCTTACCGCTTCCTGGGCCGGGTGTATCGGTTGGTGGCGAAGCACGCCGATGCCTTGAAAACGGTCCAGAGCGGCGCGGGAAATGCGGCGGTCAGGTTCGAGTTGGCCGGCCTCAGCCCCGAGGAGCGCCGGCTGCTCCGCAGGGCGCACCAGACCCTGCGCCACGTCACCGAGGACATGGAAGGCCGCTGGCACTACAACACCGACATCGCCATGGCTATGGCACTGGCAAACGAATTGGCCGATCTGGAGGGCGTCTTCGAGGCAGGGAAGGTCCGTCCGGAGATTCACAAGACCGCGCTCGAGTACCTGATCGTGGTCCTATCGCTCTTTGCGCCCCACATTGCCGATGAGCTGTGGGAAGGCTTGGGGCATTCGGAGCCCCTACTGCGAGTCACTTGGCCTGCCTATGATCCCCAGCTGGCGGCCGAGGAAGAATTGGAAATCCCCGTCCAGGTGAACGGCAAGCTCCGCGGGCGCATTTGTGTGGCTGTGGACACGAGCGAAGAAGAAATCCGCCAGCGCGCCCAGGCGGAAGAGAAGGTTACGCCACATCTCAAGGGCCGGCGGCTCGTTAAGATCATCGTGGTGCCGCAGAAGCTGGTGAATATTGTGGTGAAGTGACGACTGACCAGTGACAAGTGAAAAGCCAAACCGGGTCTGCACTAATCGCTGCACCGTTGGCCGTCCCGACCGGTGTCACCATGTGACGTTTAGCTCCCGTTTCTCTTTTGCTCGTCACTGGTCACTTGCCATTCGTCACTGTTCTTAACATGGAACAGCGTCCCATCGTCGTTCTCGATTTCGGCTCGCAGTACACGCAGCTCATTGCCCGCCGCATTCGCGAGATGCACGTGTACTCGGTCATCGTGCCGTGCCACATCCCGTTCGAGGAACTGGTGCGGATGAGTCCCCAGGCGGTGATTCTCTCCGGCGGGCCTGCGTCGGTTTACGATCCCGCCTCACCTACCTGTGATGAGCGCGTGTTCAAACTGAACGTGCCGATACTGGGGATTTGCTACGGACTCCAATTGATGTCAGCGAAACTGGGCGGCAAGGTGGAACCCGCCGCGCGCCGGGAATACGGCTTTGCCCAGCTGGAGATCTTTCCGCCCAGCGCGTTACTGGCTGGTCTATCCTCGCCGCTGCGGGTATGGAACAGTCACGGCGACCACGTGGCAGAAGTCCCTCCGGGTTTCCACATCACTGGGCGGACGGAAAACGCCGTCTCCGTCATTGAGAACTTCCAGGCGAAGATGTACGCGGTGGAGTTTCACCCCGAGGTGCGCCACACCGACCGGGGCGGCGAGATCCTGAAACGCTTCGTGCAGGATATTTGCGGTGCCGAGCCCAACTGGTTTCCGCGCTCGTTCATCGAGGAGACGGTCGAGCAGGTGCGCGAGCAGGTGGGTGATGGCCGCGCTTTGTGTGCGCTCTCGGGCGGGGTGGACTCCGCCGTGGCGGCGACACTGGTGGGGCGCGCCATCGGCGACCGTCTCAGCTGCGTCTTTGTGGACAACGGCCTGCTGCGCAAGAACGAGTTCGAGCGCGTCAGCGCCAAGCTGCGCGAACAGGCCCACCTGAACGTGCGGGCAGTGGACTGTTCCGCGCGCTTTCTCGAGCGCCTGCGCGGGGTCACCGATCCTGAGCAGAAGCGGAAGATCATCGGGGAAGTGTTCATCCGCGTTTTCGAGGAGGAGGCGCGCCGCCTGGGGCATCTGGAGTTCCTCGTTCAGGGCACGCTCTATCCTGACGTCATCGAGTCCGTGTCCGTGAAAGGCCCCGCAGCCACCATCAAGAGCCACCACAATGTGGGCGGGCTGCCCGCGGACCTGCAATTCAAGCTGATCGAACCGTTGCGCGAACTCTTCAAGGACGAAGTCCGCGCCGTAGGCAGGGAACTGGGCTTAGACGAGGAGATCGTCAATCGCCAGCCTTTCCCGGGTCCGGGGCTGGCGGTGCGGATCGTGGGAGAAGTCGCCGAGGAGCGCTTACGGATGGTCCGCGAGGCGGACGCTGTGGTCCTGGAGGAAGTCAAGGCGGCAGGGCTTTACGCCTCTCTCTGGCAGTCATTCGCGGTGCTGTTGCCGGTTTCGAGCGTGGGGGTGATGGGGGACTCCCGCACCTATGCTTTCACGGTGGCGGTGCGCGCGGTGGAATCTGAGGACGGGATGACAGCGGACTGGGCCAAACTGCCCGCGCCGCTGCTGGAGCGGATCGCCACGCGGATTGTCAATGAGGTCAAAGGTGTCAACCGTGTGGTTTTCGACATTACTTCGAAGCCACCCGGGACCATCGAATGGGAATAATTCACCCTCGCGGCGAGGACGGCGGTTAGCCGCTCCAGTGGGCCGGCGGTGGGCAGACCAGGTCTTACCGGCTTGCCAACTTCTGAGCCATGTAAAGCAGAAGCTGACGGTCCTGCTCGTTGATCCGGCCCAGGAGGCGCCTCACCTTCTCGAAAAAGCGCAGTTCTTTTTGGCCTTCCTCGTCCAGGACCAGTTCTTCCGTCGTCTTCCGCTTGCTCAGATTAGGCAGCGGTGGCGGCTCTTCCCCCTCATAGAAGAGCTGATAGAGGGGAATCTCGAGTGCCGCGGCAAGCTTCTCCAGGGTTTCGATGGAGGGAACGGTGTGGCCGTTTTCCACCCGCGAGATGTAGCAGCGCAGGAGCCCAGTGCGCTTCTCGATGTCCCCCTGGGAGAGTTTCCGTTCTTCACGCAAAGCTCGTAAACGAGTTCCGATGACCATGGGCGCATTCTTCCACACTGTGACAACGCGGTCAATAAGAATTTTGAGTCTAGCCCCCGACACGCTGGCGCAAGGGACCACTGTAACCTGAGTGACACTTTTTTCGTCCCTCAAGTTGGAGAAAGCGTGTCAATGGAATCAGATGAGCAATCTGCCACCACAGGAACCCCAGGAGCTCACCTGGATCCAGCGTGCTCAGCGCGGGGAGTGCGAGGCCTTCGGGTTTCTGGTGGAGCGCTACCAGCGGCGCGTTTTTTCCCAAGTGTTCCGCTTGGTCCGGAGGCGGGACGAGGTGGAGGACATTGTGCAAGAGGTGCTCATCAAGGCATTCCGCGCGATCCGGAGCTACAATTTCCAGTCGCCTTTCGGCGCTTGGCTTTCGCGCGTTGCCGTGAACCATTGTTACGACTACCTGCGCAAAGCGCGGGCCTCGCGGGTCAGCTACTACTGGCAGATGGGCGAGGAGAGTGTTCGCCGGGTCGAGGCCCAGGCGGAGAACTTCCAGAGACATTACCTGGACCCCGAACAGCAAGCGACCTTGGGGGACTTCGTAGGGAAGCTCTTGGATCGCGCTCCGGCGAAAGACCGCGTCCTTCTCGGTCTGAAAGAACTGGAAGGGTTATCGGTGGAGGAGATTGCGGAGGTCATGAATCTGAAGCAGAGCACGGTCAAGGTGCGGCTGCACCGTGCCCGGAAACGGATGCTCGAGGATTTGAAACGGTGGCGACAGGGAAGGTGAGCCATGCGTTGTGAAGAGGTCCACAGGATACTCCTGGAAGATTGGCCGGAGGAGATTTCCGCTGCGGTTCGCGAGCACCTGACGGGTTGCCCCGGCTGTGATGCCCTGGCGCGCGAATATGGCCTGGTGCGGGCGGGGTTCCGCGCCCTGGCCGCCGAGTCGGCGCCGGAACCCTCTTGGGGGTTCCCGGCGCGCCTGTTGCGCCGCCTGGAGGAGTTGCCCGACGAGGAAGGACCGGAATTCCTGGAGCGCGTGGGAAGGCGCGTGGTCTATGCTTCCTTCCTCCTCGCGCTCACGCTCTTGCTGGCCCTGGCCTTGCCCTCCTCGGGCCCCTTGCGCGGGCCCGCGGCTGCGGATTTCTACCTGGCGCAACAGGAGTCGGTGACTCTTGGAAGCGACCCTATCCTCACGGGTGAGTTACCAGAGAATGACGCGGTCGTCCCCGCGGATTCGGTGAATGGAGGAGTTGGACGAAAACCATGACACGCCGTGTTTACATCTATTTCATCCTGACGTTCCTCTTGGGGGTCATCGTCGGCGGGGTGGGTGTGTGTTTCTACGGCTGGCACTGGGGCCATTGGCCCGGGCATCCAGAGAGGCGGGGATTTGTTGCCTTCATGGCCCGGGAACTGAATCTCTCAACCGCGCAGGTCACACAGCTCGAGCAGATCATGTCTGAGTCCAGGGGGAAATATGACGCGGTGAGAGAACGGGTCGAGCCTGAATTTGATGCCATCCGGAAGGAGACTGACAGCCGCATCCGCCAAATTCTGACCCCGGAACAGTTGGCGAAGTTCAACGAGATGGTTCGCCGCTTCGAGGAACGAAGAAAGGCAAGACCGCGCTGACGCGCGGCGCGTGGGCCGAGACGCCGGGGGGTACTCGTCCTCTGGCCGGCGTGGACCTGGGAAGGGAATATTATGCTCGAACCGGTTCGCAAATACCTTAAGCGAAACAAGGGGCGCGTTGCGGTCGCCGCCGTCGCGGTGGCAGCTCTCTCTACCGTGGGCATGGTGGTGCGGGCGCGGTCCAGCGGGCCCCAATATATGACGGCCCCGGTCAGGCGCGGCGACATTACCGCCGTCGTGCAGGCCACCGGAACCATCAATCCCCTAACTACCGTGCCGGTGGGCGCTTCGGTTTCGGGAACCGTGATGTACATTTTTGCCGACTTCAACACGCGAGTGAGCGCCGGACAGATCCTGGCGCAACTGGACCCGGCCTTGTACGAGGCCCAGGTAATCCAGGCGCGCGGCAATTTGGCGAACGCTCAGGCGAATGTAAAGAATCTGGAAGCCAGCATAGTGGCCATGGAAGCCGCCATCCAGACGAACCAAGCCAACCTCGCCCGGCTCCAGGCCGCGGCGGCTTACGCCCGGACGAATGCGGCGCGAGTGGCGGACCTCTCGAAACAAGGCATCCTGGCGCAGGACCAGAATGACATGGTGCAATCCACCCTGGAGCAGGCGGATGCGCAGGTGCGCGCCGCGCAGGCGCAACTGAACCAGTCCCGGGCCCAACTGGACCAGACGCGCGCCCAACTGGAGCAGGCGCGGGCCCAGGTCGAGGTGACGCGCGGCGCGCTCAAGCAGGCGGAGACCAGCTTGCGGTATACGACAATTGTCTCGCCCATCGACGGGACGGTCGTGGCGCGCAACATCACGGTGGGGCAGTCGGTGGCGGCGTCACTCCAGGCGCCCAATGTCTTCACCGTCGCCCAGGATCTGAAGCGCATGCAGGTGTACGCCAAGACCGACGAGTCGGATACGGGCCAGATTAAGACCGGTACCGACGTAACTTTCCAGGTGGACGCTTTCCCCACCGAGGTCTTCCGCGGGCGGGTGAGCGCCATCCGCTTGAATGCTTACACGCTCCAGAACGTCGTGACTTACGATACCGTCATCGATTTTGAGAATACCGAGGAGAAACTCTTGCCCGGCGAGACGGCCTACGTCACCATCCCCACCGGACAAGCTTCCGACACCCTCAAGCTTCCCAGCGCGACGCTTCGCTATACCCCGGAGCTGCCACGCTCCGAACTTCAGGCGCTCTACGCGCGCCACAACATTCCCACCGCCGCCACGACTTCGCACATAGGCGGGTGGCAGGTGGTCTGGAAGCTGGGCTCCGGCAAGCAGCTGGAGCCCGTGGCCGTCAAAGTCGGCATCACCGACTACAGCTTCACCCAGTTACGCGAGGGCAAGCTGAAAGAGGGCGACGTGCTGGTGACGGGTCAGACCGAGACGCGCACCGCAGGCCAGACGCAGGGGCAGTCCCCGGTGGCGCCGCGCTTTGGGGGACCACGGAGGTAGCCTTAGGTGATGCCGGAAGAGCTCCTGCAATGCCAGCCAGAGACGGAAACCCCGAGCGGGGTCGCGATCCCCATCATCCAGGTCCAACATCTGCACAAGACCTACGACCTAGGTGAGGTCCAGGTCCATGCGCTGCGTGGCATCTCGCTGGCAGTCGATCCCGGGGAATTTGTGGCGATCATGGGGGCGTCAGGTTCGGGGAAGTCCACCTTCATGAATTTGATTGGGTGTTTAGACCGTCCCACGCGCGGCCGGTACCTGCTCGAGGGGCAGGATGTCTCCACACTTTCCAAGCGCGACCTGGCGCGGATTCGCAACCGCAAGGTCGGATTTGTTTTCCAGGGGTTTAACCTGCTGGCGCGGACCTCGGCGCTGGAAAACGTGGAACTACCCTTGGTCTATGCGGGTCTCTCTCACCTGGAGCGAGTGGAGCGCGCCCGCGAGGCGTTGCTCGCCGTGGGATTAGCGGGCCGCGAGACGCATCATCCCTCGCAACTTTCCGGAGGGCAGCAGCAACGCGTGGCCATCGCCCGGGCGCTGGTCAACCAGCCTTCCCTCATCCTGGCGGACGAGCCGACGGGAAATCTTGATAGCCGTACGAGCGTCGAGATCATGGAGGTTCTCCAGCGCCTGAACAGGGAGCGGAATCTCACGATTCTCTTGGTCACCCACGAGCCGGATATCGCCCGCTTTGCGAAACGAATCGTCCTGTTCCGCGACGGGAAGGTGCGACGTGATTCGCCGGTGGAAGGGCAGGCGGATGCGGCCCAAGTACTCCAAACTCTGCCCATTCTTGACAGCGATGCGGAAGAGGAGGAGAGCTGATGGAACTTCAGGCGGTCATCCGCGTGGCCTTGCGGGCGCTGGCGCGTAACAAGATGCGCACCGCCCTGACGATGCTGGGCATCATCATTGGCGTCGGGGCGGTCATTTGCACGGTGGCCATCGGAGAAGGGGCCTCGAACCAGGTGCAAGAGCAGATCCGCAACCTGGGCGACAACATGGTATTCGTGGCCGCGGGCAGCGTGAGTCAGGGCGGCGTCCGTATGGGCAGTGCGGCCACCAAAACCCTCACCCTGGCGGACGCCAGGGCCATCCAACAGCAAATCCCCTCGGTCGCGCGGTTGTCGCCGGGCGTAGGCGCCCGGGTTCAGGTGGTCTATGGCAATCAGAATTGGAGCACCCGGGTGAGCGGCGTGGCGCCCGAATACCTGGAGATTCGCCGCTGGCCCGTCATCAATGGCGGCGCGTTTTCACAGCGCGAAGTGGATTCGGCGGCTAACGTCTGCTTGATCGGCTTGACGGTGGTCGAGAACCTGTTCGGAACTGAAGACCCCGTCAACAAGACCATCCGCATCCAGAACATTCCTTTCCGGGTCATCGGCGTGCTCGCCTCGAAAGGGCAGTCGCCGTTCGGCCAGGATGAGGACGACTCCATCATCATGCCATTCACTACTGTGCAGAAGAAAATCGCGGGGATTGACTGGCTCCAGTCCATCATGTGTTCCGCCGTTTCCCCGGAGGCCATCCACACGGCGCAGCAGCAGATCGCCGGCTTGCTCCGGCAGCGGCACCGGCTGCGTCCCGACGAGGACAATGACTTCATCATCCGCAGCCCCAACGACCTTGCCAACGCCCAGGCGCAGGCGGGCCAGATCATGACGCTGCTGCTGGCCAGCATTGCCTCGGTGTCGCTGCTGGTGGGCGGCATCGGCATCATGAACATCATGCTGGTCTCGGTGACGGAACGCACGCGCGAGATCGGCGTGCGCATGGCCGTGGGCGCAAGCGAGCAGGACGTGCAGCTGCAATTCCTGAGCGAAGCGCTGGTGCTGAGCTTGCTAGGTGGGACGGTGGGTGTGCTGGTCGGGATCGGGGGTTCCGTAGCGGTCGCCAGCATGCTCCAGTGGCCCACACGAGTCCCTCCGCAGGCTATCGCCATTGCCGTCTTGTTCTCGGCGGGGGTGGGAATCTTCTTCGGGTACTACCCGGCGCGCAAAGCCGCGCAGCTCGACCCGATCGAGGCGCTGCGCTACGAATGACCTTGCCACCGGTCGCGCGCTGAGGACATCAGAGGCGCCCGCCGACGAGGCGGGTTAGAAGAGTTGGCAGTCCAGGAGCGTTATGAAAGGCCGGTTTAATCTCATGAAATCCCGACAAATCCCATTCCGAATCTTGCTAGCTACGTTGGCGCTCGTTTCCGTTTCGACGCTCACACCTTTGTTGCGTGCGGCCGAGCGAGCGCAGGGCGAGGCGACATCGCGAGAAGACTTCTTCATCATCTCGTCCGTGGACGCAGCAAAAGAGCAGATTGTGCTGAAGCGTCCCACGGAGGTCACCGAATTAATCCGGGTGAGCGAGAAGACAGTCTATCTAGACGAGCAAGGCAAGACCATCGAGTTCAAGAGTCTCCGCGCGGGTGATACAGTTTACGTCTCTTCCAGCCCCGGGCCCGACGGCAAGCGCATCGTCAACAGAATTCGTCGAGGTCCCATGACCCTCGAGGAACTCCACCGCCGCTATGTGCCGTTCCAGTAGCCCTGCGGGGCGACATGGGAGACTGGTTGTCTGACGATTTCTTTCCGCTGGGAGGCAGTCTCCTGCTCCTGCAAGAGCTCAGCGCAACAGGATGAAGTTAACCTCGGACTAGAAGGGGATATCGCTGTCGGTGATTTCCGGTTCGGGCGGAGGCTCGGGTTCCGCCGGACGCTCGGTCGGCGCCCGCTCTACCGCGGCGCGTTCGGCTTCCGCCTTCGACCCAAGCATCGTCATGTTGCGGGCGATGATTTCGTAGCTCGTCCGCTTGTTGCCGGCCTGGTCCTCCCACTGGCGGCTGCGGATACTGCCCTCGATGTAAACCTGCTTGCCTTTCGTGAGGTACTCACCGCAAATCTCGGCCAGCTTGCTCCAGGCCACGATGGTGTGCCATTCCGTGTGCTTCTGCTGCTCGCCCGAGCGATCCTTGAAGACCTCGTCGGTGGCGAGGGTGAACTTGGCCACAGGAGTTCCGCTGGGCGTGTATTTGAGTTCCGGGTCTTTCCCCAAGCGTCCGATCAAGATGACCTTGTTGACTGAGCCAGCCATATCAACCTCGCAGAACCGGAGGGATTTGTCGGTGCGGCCGATGGCCGGAACGGTACTAGTCGGCGCCTCGCCCGGCGACCGTGATGCCCAACTGCTTCAAACGTTGGCGAGCCAGGTTGGCCTCGGGGGACTTGGGGTACCGCTGAATCAGGGACCGAAGTTCGCGCACCCCGGCAGCCTTCTCGCCGAGCTCGATCAGGGCAAAGCCCTTCTTCAGTTGGCCGGCTGTCGCCTTATTGCCCTTGGGATACCGCTCAATACACTTATCGTATTCCTCGATCGCCTGTTTGTAGTTTCCCTGGAAGTAGTAGCTGTCGCCGATGAAAAACTGGGCGTTGGAGGCCCGGTCTGTGTCCCCGTAGTACTGGAGGTACTCCTGGAACGCCTGCACGGCTAACTGGTACTGCCCGCCGTTGAAATAGCTCCGGCCGGAATTGTACAGCGTATCGGCATCGGGGATGCCGGCCGGCGGCGTAGCTTCAGCACCTGGACTGGTGGGGGTGGCTCCCGGCGTCTGGGCCCCAGGCGTGACGGGTGCGTTGAGAGTCTGGATGATGTTCTGCGTCTGAGCCACCTGCTCGCTTAGCTTGGCAAGGCGGGCCTTCGCTTCCTCCAGACTCTCGCCCAGCACCTGAATCTGCGTGGTCATGGATTCGAACCGCGCGTTGTTGTCCGCCAGGTTCCGCTGCGTCGCCTTCCTCAACTCTTCGACCGTGAGCTTCATGGAGTTCACGTTGTCGTTGGCTTGCTCGACCAGAGTTCGCAGGACCGCTGTCTGCGTGTCCAGAGTCTTCTGCATGTTCAGGATCATCTGCTGCATAGTATCCAGTTGTCGCATCAGCAGGATGGTGTCTTTTTTCTGGCCGAAGGCGGGCTGCGCGCCCCATACGGAGAGGGAAGTTGCCACCAGGACAAGAATCACGAGCTTTCGCAAAGTTCGTTTATCCTCGCTCAAAGAAATAAAACCCTTGCCAGTGTACCTTCTCGTCGGGAGCGAGGTCAACCGACAAGGGAGCATCAAGCTGCGCGAGCTGTTCGTGCGCCGTCAGAGGGAAAGATATCTGAACGCGTAGCAACACTACACAGGCGTCCCAGGTTTACTCGTCAGCAACGGACGGTTCCGCCCCAGAGGGAGGTGCCGGGAGCCCGGGGGACTCCCGGCGTGGACTCCATGCTTACCTGCCGAACATGAAGTGAGCTCGACGGTTCCGCTGCCAGCAGTCCTCGTTGGACTCGGTGCAGACCGGCCGCGTCTTGCCGTAGGAAATTGTTCCGACGCGGTCCTCGGCGACACCGAGGTTCACCAGGAAACTCTTGGCAGACGTGGCACGCCGGTCGCCCAGGCCGAGGTTGTATTCCTCGCTGCCGCGCTCGTCGCAGTGGCCCTCGATGGTAAACCTGACGCCAGGGTGAGCCTTGAGGAATTCCGCGTCGGCCGTCAGAACCTGCTGGGCATCCGGGCGGATGTTGGACTTGTCGTAGTCAAAGAAGGCATCCTTCACGTTCTGCCCGAACAGGTCTTCTTCGCTCACCTCCACCGGCTTGGGTGGGGGCGGGGGCGGCGGGGGCGGCGGAATGGTGACGGTCACGCGCGCGGTGGCGGTGTTCGTCCCGCCCGGACCGGTCACGGACAGCGTGTACGTCGTCGAATCCGGCGGCGTCACATTGGTGGAACCCGTGGCTTGGACCTTGCCGACTCCGGGCTGAAGATCCAGATCGGTAGCATTCTCAGAAGTCCAGCTCAGCGTGACCGACCGGCCCTTCTCCACCGTGCTCGGCTCGGCCGTCAGCGTAACCGTGGGCGCCGGCGGGGGCGGCGG
>CAZBWJ010000020.1:0-14505 GCA_964495535.1 uncultured Acidobacteriota bacterium
GAAGTGGGGGACGATGTGTACCGCGAAGACCCCACCGTCAACCGTCTCCAGGAGCGGGCCGCGGAGATCTTCGAACGGCAGGCCTCGCTGTTCGTGCCCTCGGGGACGATGGGGAATCAGGCGGCCATCAAGGTCCACACGCGGCATGGCCAGGAGGTGATTTGCGAGCAGCGCGCCCACATCTTCAACTTCGAGATGGCCATGACCGCCGCCTTTTCAGGCTGCCTGGCGCGGCCGATTTGGGCTGAGGACGGCATCTTGACGTGGGGCTTGATCACGCCTCACGTCCGCGGCCGGAGCGACCACCGCGCGCCGACCGGACTCATCTCGCTCGAGAACACCTCGAACCTTGCCGGCGGCTCAGTCTATCCCCTGGGAATATCCGACGACATCTGCGACCACGCCCACGCGGCGGGTTTGCCCGTGCACCTGGACGGCGCGCGCATCTTCAACGCCAGCGTGGCGCTGGGCCGCTCGGTCGTGGAACTGACGCGCAAGTTCGATTCCGTGATGTTCTGCCTCTCCAAGGGCCTGGGTGCGCCCGTGGGCTCCATGCTGGTCGGCAGTAAGGCGTTTTTCGAGGAGGCACGCTTGGTGCGGAAGATGCTCGGCGGTGGGATGCGCCAAGCCGGGGTTCTGGCGGCGGCTGGCTTGGTGGCCCTCGAAGAGAGCCCGAAGCGCCTGCACATCGATCACGAGAACGCCAAGTTCCTAGCTCAGGGGCTGGCAGAAATCCCAGGAATCAAGATTGACCCCACCAGGGTCGTCACCAATATTCTGTTCCTGGACGTTTCCGGCACGGGACTGAGTTCCGTCGAAATCTCCAAGCGGCTGGCGGCGCAAGGTGTCCTCGCCAACGGCGTGACCTCGGAGACCATGCGCATGGTCACCCACTACGACGTGGACCGCGCCGGCTGCGAGCGCGCGCTGCGGGTTCTTCGTGAGGTGCTGCATAATCGCCAGAAATCCCCAGCCGGGTGAACTCGCAGGGGAGTCACCAACACGGCAGGCAGTTTCCGCATCCATCAGGTCATGATCCGCGCCTACTTTTTCTGTTCCGCTTGTTTGGCGGCGAGCTTGGCGAGGGCATCGAGGTAGTGTCGGCGGTAGATCAGGTCGCTGGGTTCCAGGCGGGCAGCGGTGCGATACTCCTTGAGGGCGCCTTCCAGGTCGCCGAGTTTCTCGAGCGCGTAGCCCAGGCCATTATGGGCGTCGGCATCGGTGGGATCGTAGTGAACGGCCTCCAGCATTTCCACCCGCGCGCGTTTCCACTCTTTGGCCAGAAGGAAAGTGATTCCTATCTCGCGATGGAGGTCGGAATTCTCGGGGTCCAGTCGGAACGCGTTGCGCAGATGCGCGACCGCCTCCTCGACGCGTCCCCGCGCGCGGAGTTGAACTGCCTCCTGAATATGCCGGCGCAGGCGAACCTTAACCTCGCCAGGCTCGAGCTGGACAGAGGCAGATTCGGCAGCGGGCGCACTTCCGATTCCGTGGCGGACCTCCACATTCTCCGCTACGCGCGGCGAGATAAAGTACGACTTCCCGCGCTCGTCCGGACACAGGACGTGGAGGTAGTGGTCGCCCGGCTCAACCGCGGCAAGGATGAGGTCACCTTTCGAGTCCGTTGCCCCCGCAGAGGCTGAATCGAGGTCCACCGTGCAGCCTTCCCGGCCCGAGTGGATTGTCACCCGGGCCGTCTGCGGCTGCTTTTCGCGCACGGCGAAAGCACCCGGGGGACAAGCAGCGGTGACGGCCAGAATCGTCAGGAGCGAACAGACGGCGAGAACGCAGTGAGTTCTGACCATCATCGCACTCGATCTTATCACAGCGTCCGAGTGACACGCTCCGAGCGCATTCCTTGACGGCCTTTTAGATTGTGTTATAGCTTAGCGTTTTGTGGGGCGCGACGACAGCCTTCCGAATCGATTCAGGATTCCGAGTCGTCCCAGGATGATATTGGCATCGAAGAATCTGCGCGGAGGCTGCTGGAGCGGGCGTATCCTGGGCTGAACCGATCCTTTTGTGATGTCTGATTCGCTACAAACCTGGGCGGAGAGAATCTTCGCGGGTGACCGTCGGGCCATCGCCCGCGCCATCTCGGCAGTGGAAAGCGGCGAAGCGGCCGGAATCGAGCTGCTGAAGCACCTTTTCCACAGGTCAGGGAGCGCCTATGTGATCGGGGTGACGGGGTCGCCGGGTGCCGGCAAGAGCACGCTGGTGGAGAAACTGGCGGGCGAATATCGGCGCGGCGGCTTGCGTGTCGGCATCATCGCCGTGGATCCCACCAGCCCCTTTTCCGGCGGAGCAATCCTGGGCGACCGCATCCGCATGCAGGCTCTCTCAATCGATGACGGGATTTACATCCGCAGCATGGCTACCCGCGGGCACCTGGGCGGGTTGGCGTCCGCCACCGACGACACGGTCACCATCCTGGACGCCGCGGGTTGCCAGGTAGTGCTGATCGAAACCGTGGGGGTAGGACAGGATGAGGTCGAGATCGCCCGTCACGCCGACGTGACGGTCCTGCTGCTGGTTCCCGGGATGGGTGATGATGTCCAAGCCTTCAAGGCCGGCGTAATGGAGATTGCGGACCTCTACGTAATCAACAAGGCGGACCGGCCCGGGGCCGAACGCGTAGAACAAGAGGTAGCGGCGATGCTCTCCACGGCAGCGCGCCGGGACGGCTGGCAGCCGCCGGTTCTGAAGACGGTGGCCACGACAGGCGAAGGCATCGCGCCCCTGCGCGACACCCTGGAGCAATTCCGCATTTTTGGCGAGCAGCACGCGTTGCGCCTTGAGCGGCAGCGGGAGCAGTGGCGCGCGCGGCTGCTGGAGTTGCTGCGCCAGAGCTTGTTCGACAAGGCAGTCAGCGATTTGCCCAGTGGTACCATCGAAGCTCGGGTGGAGGATATCCTTGTGCACCGGCGCGACCCACATTCGGTGGTTGAAGAGCTCATCGGAGATTTCCGCCTGGCCCCGGGCAAGAGGTCAAAGCACAGGCCATGAAGATTCACCACGTAGGCATTGCGGTGGAATCGCTCCGCGCGGCGGTGCCGGCTTTCGAGAGACTGCTCGGGCGCGCGCCAGATTCAGAAGAAGTCGTCAAAGATCAAAAGGTGCGCGTCGCCGTATTTACCCTGGGTGAGGGCCGCATCGAATTGCTTGAAGCCACGTCGCCTGAATCACCCATTGCGCGCTTCCTCAGCCAGCGCGGGCAGGGTGTGCACCACGTGGCGCTGGCGGTCGCGGACCTTTCCGGAGTGCTTGCCCAACTCGAACGTGCTGGCGTGCGCTTGATTGACCGTGAGCCGCGCGCCGGGGCAGGGAAGGGGCGCGTCGCCTTTTTGCACCCTGCAAGCGCTGCAGGGGTTCTAATCGAATTGGTCGAAGAAAAATGAAACTGGGGGATTTCGAACTCACGGCGCTTTCCGACGGCACGTTCGCGCTCGACGGCGGCCAGATGTTCGGGGTGGTGCCGAAACCGCTGTGGGAGAAGAAGCTCCCCGCCGACTCCCGCAATCGGGTGCGGCTGGCCTTGACGTGCTTGCTGGTGCGAACCACCAGGCACAACGTCCTGATCGAAACTGGTATGGGCGACAAGTTTGACGACAAGTTTGTTGACATCTACGCCATCGAGAAGTCCACCACGCTTCCGGCGAATTTGAAAAGGACCGACCTGCGGCCGGAGGATATCGACCTCGTCATCAACACGCACCTGCATTTCGATCATTGCGGCTGGAACACCCGGCGCGAGGGCGGCAAGGTGATTCCCACCTTCCCGCGCGCGCGATACTTTGTCCAGGCCGGCGAGTGGGAGCACGCGCTCCATCCCACCGAGCGCGATCGGGCCAGCTACGTGACCGAGTCTTTTCGGCCGGCGGAGACACAGACGGAACTCCTGGAGGGGAATCAGGAGATTATCCCCGGGGTCCGGGTCGAGGTGTTCCCGGGGCATACGCGTGACCTGCAATGTGTGTGGATCGAGTCCGAAGGGCAGCAAGCCTGCTTTGTCTCAGACCTCATTCCCACTCGCGCGCACTTACCCTATCCGTGGATCACGAGCTTCGACCTCTACCCTTTGGAAACGCTGGCGAACAAGCAGCGCCTGCTGCCGCAACTGGTCGAGCAGGAAACACTTGTGGTCTTCCCGCACGACCCGGAAGTGCCGTGGGCCAAGCTGGCTGAACAGGACGGTCGGATCGTGGCGCGGCCGGTGGATTCACGCTAGTAACGATGGTGGCCGGCTGACCATGGAAAAAGGACAACACTCAATGGCTAAAGCGGAGATTGGAATAATCGGGGGAAGCGGCCTTTACAGTGTGGCGGGCCTGGAGCGAATGCGCGAAGTCCGTGTCGCCACGCCTTTCGGCAAGCCTTCGGATGCGTATGTCCTGGGCGTGCTGGAAGGGCGCGAAGTGGCCTTCCTCGCCCGCCACGGGCGCGGCCACGTGTTTATGCCTTCTGAGATCAACTTCCGCGCCAACCTTTATGGCCTGAAGAGGCTCGGCGTCACGCGCATCATTTCCGTGAGCGCCGTAGGCTCGCTGCGTGAGGAGATGCGGCCGCTGGATGTGGTTTTGCCGTCACAGTTCTTTGATCGTACCCACGACCGCGTTTCGACCTTTTTCGGCGAGGGCATCGTGGCGCATATCAGTTTCGCTGACCCCGTCTGTCCCGTTGTGGCGGATGTGCTGGCGCAATCCTGCGCCTCCAGCGGCGTGAACTGCCACCGGGGCGGCACTTATGTCTGCATGCAGGGTCCGGCCTTTTCCACCCAGGCGGAGTCCAACGCGTACCGCGCCTGGGGGATGGACGTTATTGGCATGACGAACTTGCAGGAGGCTAAACTCGCCCGCGAGGCCGAAATCTGCTATGCCACCCTGGCCATGGTCACCGACTACGACTGCTGGCATCCCGACCACGATGCGGTCACGGTGGAGCAGATTATCGATTTCCTGAGCCGGAATGCGCAAAACGCCCAGAAGATCATCCGGGCAGCCGTGCGCCAAATGCCCAAAGAACGAAACTGCAAGTGCGGGGCGGCGCTGGCCCACGCTATCCTGACCGATCCCAAGAAGGTCCCGCCGAAAACCAAGAAGAGGCTGGCGCTGCTGGTGAGGAAATACTTGAAGTAGTCCGTGTGGCTGTCCCAACCCATCTCAACCGGGGAGAACAACCAGGATGTCTTTGTTAGTGGTCGGTTCCGTAGCTTTCGATTCCATTCGAACCCCTCACGGCCAGGCGGACGATATCCTGGGCGGGGCGGCGACTTACTTTTCCGTTGCCGCCAGTTGTTTTACTCCGGTGAGGGTGGTAGCGGTAGTCGGCGAAGATTTCGGCGAACAGCATCTCGGCATCTTCACCAGTCGAGCCATTGACACGACAGGTTTAGAGCGAGCAGCCGGCAAGACGTTCCGCTGGCGCGGCGAGTACGTGGGCGACATGAATGAGGCTCGGACCTTGGAAACCCAGCTTAACGTGTTCGAGCAGTTCGCCCCCAAAATCCCGGCCTCCTACCTCGAAAGCGAGTACGTCTTTCTGGGCAACATCGATCCCCTCTTGCAGCTTCATGTTCGCCAGCAGCTACCCAATGCCCGGGTGGTGGCGCTCGACTCCATGAACTACTGGATCAAAGGCAGACTGGAGGACCTGAAAAAGACGTTAGCCGCCGTGGACATCCTAGTGGTGAACGAGGGCGAAGCGCGCCTGCTCTCGGGGCACCCGAACTTGAAGAAGGCCGCAGCGGAGATCCAGAAGCTTGGACCGCGCAGCGTGGTCATCAAGCGCGGCGAGCACGGGGTAAGCCTTTTCACCGAAGGCTCGGTGTTTTCTGCGCCCGCATATCCTCTGGATGAAGTTCGAGACCCAACCGGTGCCGGTGACACTTTCGCCGGCGGCTTCATGGGACACTTGGCCCGCAGCGGTGACGTTTCTGAACCCAATCTCCGGCGCGCGGCCATCTACGGTTCCGTCACGGCCAGCTTTGCGGTGGAGGAATTCGGTCTCGGCCGGCTGCTGCGGCTGAAACCGCAGGAAATTGAAGCCCGCTTCCGGGAATTCAAGAATCTCACCCATTTTGATGTTTGAGCACACGCCCGACGCGAGCGAGTCCGCCGGCACCCCGCCGTGCCTGTCGCCTCGAACGACTCTCGTTGTTTGGTCAATCATCGTCGCGGTTGCGGCGGCTAGCCTCTACTTCTTCTATTCCCACGGTCTGAACAATCTGTACGGCGACGCCATGGCGCACATGGAAGGCGCGCGGCGCATCTTCGACTCACGCACGCCGGGGTATGGCGAAATCGGGACGGTCTGGTTGCCCCTCTGCCATCTCCTGGCTTCGCCTCTCGCTATCAACGATTTCCTCTGGCGAACCGGATTGGCAGGCGGTTTGGTTTCGACCACCGCTTTTGCGGTAGCGGCTTGGTTTCTCTTCTGTCTGGCGTTCGAGATGAACCGCAACCATGCGGCAGCAGTGGTGACGCTCGCGGTTTTCTTGCTTTGTCCCAACATGCTCTACCTTGCCAGCACGCCGCTGACGGAGCCGGTTGCTGTCCTCTGGGCAGTAGTGGTCGCTTACGCGTTATTTCGCTTCCGGGAAGGAGGGCAGCTTCGTGCGTTGCTCGGGGCCGCCGCCGCGGCTTTCTTGGGCACGCTCACGCGCTACGACGGGTGGTTCCTGCTGCCATTTGCGGCGCTGTTTGTACTGCTGGCCCGGCGGGACCACTGGCAGGTCCGCCTTCGCCATGCGTTCCTGTTCTTGCTCATCTCCGCCGCTGGTCCGGCTTTGTGGATGTTGCACAACGCCTATCGCTATGGCAACGCGTTGGAGTTCTACATCGGTCCCTCTTCCTCGAAAGGCCAGTACGCGCATCAGATTGCCACCACGGCATTCCGCTACCCCACCGATGGAAGTCTGTTGCTTGCGGCGCGCTACTACTTGATGGACCTGGAGCTCGTGATTGGAGTCTGGCCGCTGGCGCTTGCATTGTTGGGGCTGATAGCCTGGGCGGCAGACCACCGCGAGCGGCCGCGCCGCTCCGTCGCGCTGCTGCTACTCGTGCCTTTCCCGTTCTATGTTCAGGGGTTGGCATATGCAGCAGTTCCCCTCTATGTGCCGACGCTTTTCCCACATGCCTATTACAACCTGCGTTTGGGTGTTGAGATGCTGCCCGGCGTGGCGCTTCTGGCTTCGTTTCTGCTATCGCCGAGCCTGTCCCGGAGGATGCGCTCCGCCGTGCTCGTGATCCTGCTCGGCGCCGTACTAGGGCAGGCGCTTTCGACCGCCTCGCATGGCGCGAGCCAACTCGTCGTGGCCAAGGAAGGAGTGGTCAACACGCCGTGCCGCTCTAAGAAGCAGCAAGCGGTCACCCGCTTTCTGCGCGAGAACTACGACGGTCAGACGTTACTGATGGCAGCAGGGAACTGGCCGTGCGTGATGCCAACACTCGGGATTCCCTTCCGCAACACACTGAGTGAAGCGAACCGCGAATATTGGATCAAGATGCGTTCGGAGCCGGGAAAATGGGTGGAGTGGATTATTCGTAGCGACCACGACCCCGTGGACTCGCTCCTGCGGGCCTATCCGCAGGCCTTTGCCAGCTTCGACCTGATCTACCAGGAGAAGTTCCCCGGCGAAGGGTCCGTGTGGATCTACCGTCGTCGGGCGCGCTGAATTTCCCTTGACCGCGGGGTGTTTTCCGTCAAGATTGTGCTGCACCAATCGACCGAGCATTGAGAATGGCTAATCACATCGAAATCCCTTTCAGCAAGTTTCACGGACTGGCCAACGATTTTGTTGTCGCCAAGGCCCGTGGCCTTCCGCGCGGTCTGCCGCCGCTTGCTCGTGCGATTTGTGAGCGGCACACGGGCGTGGGCGCCGACGGATTCCTCGTCGTGATGCCACCTCACAATAAGAAGCACCAGGCGCGCGTGCGCTTCTTCAACGCGGACGGGAGCGAAGCTGAGATATCCGGCAATGGGATCCGCTGCGTTGCAGCCTTTCTACTAGCTCGCACCGCAACGAAAGGCATACTGCGGATTGAGACGGCAGCGGGTGTGAAATCGCTCCACCTCATCGGGTCTGAGAGAGGGAAGTGGACGTTTCGCGTTGCGATGGGGCACCCGATCCTGAAGCCCGCGGAGATACCGTTCACGGGCAGCCAGGCCACCTCGCCCGTGGTGGGATTCCCGCTCGAGACCAGTCGTGGGCTACTGCCGGTCACCGTCACCTCCATGGGCAATCCTCATTGCACGGTCTTTGTCACCGACTTCGCTGCGGTGGACTGGCTGCGCCTGGGCCGCGAGATCGAACTCAACCCCCTGTTTCCCGACCGCACCAATGTGGAATTTGTGAAAGTCCTTTCCATGAAGAAGATCGAAATACGGTTTTGGGAGCGCGGCGTGGGTGAGACGATGTCCTCCGGCACGGGATCTTGTGCCGCCGCCGTGGCGTGCATCTTGAATCGCCGCACCGGACGCAAGGTGCGCGTCCAGACTCCCGCTGGACTTCTTGAAGTGACTTGGCCGGCCAGGGGAGAGGTAGTCCTCACCGGCCCCGTCGAGCTAATCGCGCGGGGCACCTACCACTATCGCGGGTGACCGCAGGTTTCCCCGCAGTGGACAAGCCGCACGATCAAAGGACGGATCTTGCGCCACATGATTAGGGGCTGGCTTTCTCGGCTTCGCCCACCATCGGCACGAAACGCACGGGAAGGAGTGTTTCCTGCTGCGTGCCTTTCCGGGTGCGGCGGATACGGATCAGGTTCTGGAAGAAGCGACCCACAGGAAGCACCAGTCGTCCTCCGTCGCGAAGTTGCGCGACCAGCGCCGGTGGGACACGGTCGGGCGCCGCAGTCACCATGATGGCGTCGAAGGGAGCCGCCTCCGGCCAGCCCCGATAGCCATCGCCAATGCGCAACTTCACGTTCGTGTAACCCAGCCGCTTCAGGCGTTCGGCAGCTTCTTTCCCCAAGGGCTCGACGATCTCGATGGAATAAACCTCGCACGCCAGCTCGGCGAGCACGGCGGCCTGGTAGCCGGAGCCGGTGCCGATTTCCAAGACGCGCTCCTGCGGTTTGAGTTCCAGCGCCTCCGACATGAACGCCACAATATAGGGCTGGGAAATCGTCTGGCCGTAACCGATGGGCAACGGCTCATCGGCGTAGGCATAAGGCAGCATCTGCGATGGCACAAACAGGTGACGAGGGATTTTGCGCATGGCCGCCAGCACGCGCGCGTCGCGCACGTCCCGCGCCACAATCTGCTCCTCCACCATGTGCTGCCGCGCCTGGCGTTGCTCCTCGGAATCAGCAACGGCTTGCGCGGCGACAGTAGCGGGACTCAGAAACTCATTCCGGGACGAAGTGCACTGGAGCAGCAGGATGCCGAGTAAGGGAAGGAGTGCTCGACTTTCGAACAGAGGATATGCTTTCACGCCGGCCTCCAGATCTGCCGGGTGGCTTGCTCAGGGGCGGACGTACAAATAGAGCGTATGGGAAATACCAGCCTCCGAGGTGACCGCGATGCTCTGCTTCGGCTCCCAGCCCGGAACCCTGAAGTCGTGGGTGACGACTCGCGCCCCCGGGCGAAGATCGCGTTCGAGGATGGGCTTCAATCGCTCGTTGACGCTGGTAAGCAAGTAAAGCGTCACGACGGTAGCGCGACGCAGACTCACCTCGTACATGTTCTCGTGCAGAATCTTGGCGCGTTTCTCCAGTCCCAGCTCTACGATGCGCGCCGACGATTCTTTGAAAAGGTCGTCATCCAACTCCACGCCTACGGCCTCGGCGCCGTACTTCTGTGCCGCCAAGATTACAATCCGCCCGTCCCCGGAGCCGAGATCATAGACCCTGTCGTGCTTGTCCACTTCTGCCAGTTTCAGCATTTCTTCCACCACCAACATAGGTGTGGGGACAAAGGGCGCAAGCCGGTCATTCAATTCCCCGAGCTTGCGAGGCGTCGCCTCCTGCGCCCAACCCACGAGACAGAAAACGGAAACGAAGACGAGAGAAACAGCGCCTGTCAGTGAGAGCCGTCGCCCGAGCTGATCATGGGGAATCACCACGAGGTTTTCTCCACCAGTATCGAAGAACCGACAGGATTCTAGCTACGCCGGACTGCTTTGTCGAGCGCAACCAGCCGGCTGCTCCCCTGGCGCAGGATGTGTCGTTTGACGTGGGCCGATTTCAATGGTAAGTACCGCAGCCTCAGATGACAAGCTGCAGGTTAGGCACTTCCACCTCCGGATAGAAAGGGATTTCGTGCCACCATCACCCGACTTCGCCCCCGACGGTACGCAGCTTCGCCGCGAACTCACGCTGGTGAGTGCTACCGCGCTCGTAGTCTCGAACATGATCGGCACGGGCATTTTCACCACCACGGGGTTTCTGGCAGGTGATCTTGGACGGCCATCGCTCGTTCTCGCCGTATGGCTGGTGGGCGCGTTGGTGGCGGTGGCCGGTTGCCTGGCGTACGCAGAGCTGGGCATCAATTTCCCGCGCTCGGGCGGCGAATACGTTTACCTGCGCGAAGCCTGGGGGCCGGCCTGGGGTTTCCTGAGCGGGTGGATTTCGTTCTTTGCGGGATTTGCCGCACCCGTGGCCGCCGGTGCCCTGGCGTTTTCCGAGTACCTGGGTAACTTCTTTCCGTCACTCTCCGTCGGAGCCCAGGCGGGAAGGGTGGCCTTCGGCTGGTTGCACCTAGGCAATGGGCAATTCGTGGCTTTGGGAGTGATTGCAGCCTTCACCGTCGTGAATATCCTGGGCCTGCGGCTTGCGGCCAGACTGCAAAACCTGCTGACAGGTCTCAAACTGGGCATCCTGGGGATCTTCCTGGCGCTCGCCTTCACGGTGGGGCATGGCAATTGGTCGAACTTCACGCTTGCCGCCACGCGGACTTCTCCTCACAGTGTGAGCGCGCAATTTGCTGTTTCGCTGATATTCGTGATGTTTGCCTACAGCGGCTGGAACGCGGCCACCTACGTCGCGGAAGAAATGAGAACCCCGGAGCGGACTCTGCCCGCAGCCCTGCTCCTTGGCACCGGTCTCGTAGCTTCGTTCTACCTGGCGCTCAATGTGGCCTTCATCTATGCCTTGCCCCTCGAATCGCTGAAAGGTGTCGTTCGCGTCGGGGCCACGGCCGCCAGCGCGCTTTTTGGGAGCGGGATTGGAAACCTCTTCAGCGTTATCATGGCGGCCGCTGTACTCTCCTGCGTCAGCGCCATGGTCATCGTAGGGCCGCGGGTCTATTACGCGATGGCGCAGGACGGCTGCTTTTTCCCCGGCGCCGCCCGAGTCCACCCCCGCTGGCACACGCCCGCCCAGGCGGTCCTGTATCAAGCCCTCGTTTCCGGCGCCATGGTCCTCACCGGGACGTTCGAGCGGCTGATTTACTACATCGGGTTTGCTTTGATCGTCTTTGCGGCCCTGGCTTCGGCGGGAATCTTCCGCATGCGCCGGCGGCCAAACTGGAAACGCCTGCCGGCTGTGAGTTGGTGTTATCCCCTGATTCCCGCAATCTTTGTGGGGGCAAGCTTGTGGATGCTGGCGTACACGCTCTACTTTCGACCCACGGAATCCCTCCTGGGCCTCCTCACGATGGCTTGCGGCTTGGGGGTGTACGTTTTGGCGTTTCGGAAGGCCGGGCAGAGGCGGGTCGCCGATTAGCCGTAGGAGAAAAAATGCTTGAAGAGATGAATGCCCTCCCGCTCCATGCGGCTATGACGCACAGCTACGACGCAGGGCGTAATCAAGAACGGGGCCGCCAGAATGCCCAAACGGAGAAAGCGCAGATGCTTTGCCGGCCCCGAACGCCGGGTGTGAACGCACAGATCAGCTATGTAGAGTTTGGTGGGTTGCCCTTCAACCACGGAGTGCTATATTAGAAACCGCTTGAGGAACGCGCTAGACATTTCTCTTGCCAGCGAAATGCCCTGACCTCTTCGGATGAATTTTCTTTTGATTCCGCTCACCCCAGCCTGTCTCCCGCTCAGACGCGCAGGGCAAGATTACGGGCGCGCCAGCCGCTCGCACGTGGCCTGGGTCTGGGCGTGCGTCTTAGCCTTTGCGTTTGTGCCCGCCGGTGTTTTCGCGGCTGGTCCGCCCATCACCTACGTTCTCGATCTGCGCCAGCCGGCATCACACCTGGTCCGCGTCAGCATGACCGTGCCTGAAGCAGAAGCGGGGACCGAAATTCAATTTCCAGCCTGGAACGCTCTCTATCAGATTCGGGATTTCGTGCGCAACGTCCAGGAACTCGAAGCGCAGTGCGACGAGCAGCCACAGGGGCTGGCACGGGTGGATCTCCACACATGGCAGAGCGGGAGCCGGGCCTGCTCGAGTCTGGAAGTCCGCTACGCCGTCTATGCCAACGAGGAGAGCGTTTTTGCGAGCGTGTTGAACCAGGAGCACAGCTTCTTGAACTTCGCCCTGCTGCTCTTCTATCTGCCGCGCGAGCGCAACCGCGCTGTGCGAATCAGATTTCTTCTACCGCGGAATTGGAAACTGGCCACATTGCTCGAGCAGGGACCGACACCGGGCGAATTCAGCGCCGCCAACTACGACGTCCTGGCGGACAGCCCCGCCGAGGCGGGAGAATTCCAAGACTTTCAGTACCAGCAGGGAGGGGCTACGTATCGCGTGGTGGTCCACGCCAATCCCAGTGACTACTCGGCCCAGCGCCTGCTGGCGTCTCTGCAGAAAATAACAGCCGTGGAAACGGCTCTGATGCGCGATGTGCCGTTCTCGCGTTACACCTTCATGCTGCATTTCCCGCGGCAGGGCGGCGGCGGAGGCATGGAGCATCGAAACGGAACGGCCGTAAGCCTCTCGACGGCCGAGTTACGCAACAACTGGGAAGGGTTGGAAGCCACGCTGGCGCACGAATTCTTCCATCTCTGGAACGTCAAGCGCATCCGGCCGCAGAACCTGGAGCCGGTGGACTACATTCACGGGAACGACACACGGGACCTGTGGTTTGCGGAAGGGGTTACGAGTACTTACGGAGAGTTGTCGCTTCTCCGCGCGGGCCTGATTTCTCGCGAGGCTTTCTACGAACGGCTCGCAGGACAGATTCAGCGCCTCCAGGAACGTCCCGCGCGCCGCAATCAGAGCGTCCAGGAGGCCGGGCGGGAAGCATGGCTGGAGAAGTATCCTGACTACTTGCGGCCCGAGCGCAGCATCTCCTACTATAACAAGGGCGCGTTGCTCGGCTTTATGCTCGACCTCGCCATCCGTCACGCCAGCGGCAACACTCATAGCCTGGACGACGTGATGCGGCGTCTGAATGAGGATTATGCTCGCCGCGGGCGGTTCTTCGCCGAAAGCGATCTGCGCGCCATCATCTCCACCATGACGCCGGCGTTCAGTGACGTTGATCGATTCTTCACCGACTACGTTACGGGCACGCGCGAACTCGACTACGATTCCTACCTAGACTTCGCCGGCCTTCGACTTGTTCAAGCTACAACGCAAAAGCCAGCACTGCGCTTTGTCGCCGTACAGAGCTTTGACGGACCCACTTGGGTCGAGTCCGTCGAACCAGGAAGCCCCGCCGAGAAGGCAGGCTTACAGCGGGGTGACATTCTGGCGGGGACCGCACCTCAGGAGCAGCTTGAGCGAGTGAAACCGGGGGAGAAGATTCGTCTCACGGTGCGCCGGGGCAGGCGTGAGTTTCCCATCGAGTTTTCGCCCGAGGCGAGAAGTCGGACCACCTACCGCGTAGAAGAGATAAGGAACGCCACTGCGGAGCAGCGGCGGGTTCGGCACGGGTGGCTGGAGGGAACCACGACCCCCGCCTCAGGGGCAGGGCAGCGATGATCCGCGCTTTGTTTGCCATATCCTTCACGCTCCTGTTTTTCCTCGTCCTGGGGCCTCCTCTGTTGATCCATTCGCGCCTCGTCGGCAACGCGGACTTGGTTTACCGCGTCGGCGTCTGGGGATGCAAGTTCGCCTTGTGGCTGGCGGGCGCGCGGCTGGAGGTCCGCGGCCGAGAGAAAATACCCGCCGACCGTGCTGTCGTGTACATGCCCAACCACCAGAGCAACTGCGACCCGCCGGCCGTGATTGCCGTACTGCCTCGGGTGGTGGTGTTAGTGAAGAAGGAGTTCTTCCGTACCCCTGTGTTGGGGCGAGCGATGCTGCAGGTCGGTTTCATTCCTGTGGACCGCAAGAATCGCGAGCGCGCGGTTCAGGCCATCGAGGCGGCAGTAAAATCTCTCCAGGCGGGTCGCTCCTTCATGGTTTTTCCCGAAGGCACACGCAGCCGCGACGGCCGGCTCCAACCCCTCAAGAAGGGCGCCTTCGTGATGGCCATCAAGGCCCAGGCGCCCATCGTCCCCATCTCTGTTTCTGGGAGCAGCAGGATCATGCGGAAAGGCAGCTTCGTCATCCGACCGGGCGTGGTGCGGATCACCGTCCACGACGCAATCCCCACCCAGGGCCGCTCAATGGAAAACCGTCACGAGATCATGGAACGCACGCGTCGCGCCATCCTCTCCGGCTTGGCGGA
>CAZBWJ010000020.1:14605-35172 GCA_964495535.1 uncultured Acidobacteriota bacterium
TCGACGCCCATTTTCCGCAAGTGGTCGCGGACCTTTCGGAACCCCGCGTAGATCTCGGGAAGACGGGAATAGATGGCCGAACATTTGAGCCAAAGGGCATTATCCATAGCGGGATAGCCGGAGATGGTGCGGTTCGGCTCGACGTCAGAGGGAATGCCCGACTGGGCGGTGGCAATGACGTTGTCGCCGATCGTCAGGTGGCCGGCAACGCCCACCTGGCCGGCAAGGACCACGTTGCGGCCGAGCTTGCAGCTCCCCGCCAGGCCTGCTTGCCCGCAGAGCAAGGCGTTCTCCCCGATGTCGCAGGCGTGGCCCACCTGCACGAGATTGTCAACCTTGGCCCCGCGCCGCAGGCGGGTTTCTCCTACCGCAGCTCGATCCACGCAGGCATTGGCTTGCACCTCCACGGCGTCCTCGATGACCACGGTTCCCGACTGCACAATCTTGTAGTAAGAGCCGTCCGCCTGCCGGGCGAATCCGAAGCCATCGCCTCCCACCACCACGCCGTTCTGGAGGATGACGTCATTGCCAATCCGCACGTTCTCACGGACCACCGCATGCGAGTGCGCGAAGAAGCGGTGGCCGATCTTGGCGCCTCGATAGACCATGACGAAGCTCTTCAGTACGCAGTCATCGCCCAGTTCGGCTCCTTCTTCAATGACCACGTAAGGGCCAATCGAGAGATTCCGTCCCAGCTTGACATCAGGGGCAATCACCGCCGTCGGATGAATACCCGCAGGCGGGCGACAAGGCGGGGAAAAGATCTCCAGGGCCTTGGCAAAGGTCAAGTAGGGGTTCTCCGAACGGAGAACCGGCCGATCTACTACCTGGACATCCGGGGCCACGATGACGGCCGCGGCGTGCGTCGTCTTCAGCTTGCGGTGGTACTTAGGGTTGGAAAGAAAAGTCAGCTCGGTCGGTGACGCATCGTCCATGCCGGCGACCCCGGAAACCTCCAGGTCGCCCGGTCCCTCCAACGTGCATCCGAGACGTGCCGCAAGTTCGCCCAATTTCATGATGTTCGTTTCCTTTTCTGGAATTCCGCGCAGTGAGTCTCCGGCTCGGCAGCAGAGCCTGCAAGGCCGGCTCACCCCGCAAGCCTAACAGCGGAGGCAAGGGGAAGGCAACGCCCAGTACGCAGGTAACAGTACTTCCGTGACGTTGCCGCGCCGGTGGGGTATTCTGACAATGTATAGCCACGGATGGCCTTGCCCTGAGGCCCACGGGAGGTGGTCTGAACCTGCAAGGCCGGAGTGGCGAAGCGGTTGGACTCCCCTCCGTCGCGGACTGCAACGCTGAGTCGGATGGTTTGTGCGGGGTGGCGGGTCAGATGGTGGCTGTCACGCGTCGGGAACCGGGGTGCATGTCGGGTGAGCTTGCTAGCCGTCCCCGCCACCCCGCCCCGCTTTATTCCGGGCACCGCGCTTGGGAGTCCTACCTTCACTAATGGCACTTGCAGAAGTGGCAAAATCGGATTAACCTCTCGGCGGAAGATTCGGCCGGTAAGTTGAGGGTTACAGCCAGTATGAAGTATCTCCGCGCCGGCGTTCGGATTCCTGTGGAACTCCCGGTGGAAATCCGCTGGAAGAGTCGCGCGGGACGGCCCCGACAGGTTCAGGGAAAGACGGCGTGTATCAGCGCTAACGGAATGTTCGTGGCGTTGCCGGTCCGATTGCGCCATCAGACTTCTATCACCATCACCATCAATCTTCCTGTCGAAGTCACCAAGGTCCCGCTGCAACTCTGCTGTCAGGGACGAGTGGTTAGCCAGCCGCCAGGATATGCGGGGATCGGGGCAATCATCGACGACTATCACTTCCGTGTCGCCCAACGACCCGTATGAGACCTGGTCTTCCCTGGCTGTGAGACATCCCTCGACATTCCTTCCCCCAGGCCGCGAACGTTGACCGCTGCGTGGTATACAGAAGTCATCGAGACCGTGCGCTGGTCGGTTGCAGCATTCCGCTGACAAGGACAGCGCCGTGGCTGGGCCGACAGGCAGATGAGACTTCGGATTGACGTGATGCGCGCCACAAGCACACCGAAGAAGAAGGTCCGAATCCTGGTTGCCGACCAGGAGGGCGTGTTTCGCATCGGCCTCAAGAGAGTCTTCGGGGTCGAGGACGACCTCCGCGTTGTGGCTCAGGCCGACGACCCTGCCCAGGTGCCCGGGTTGGCGAAGAAGTTCAAGCCCGACTTGTTCTTCGTGCAGGCCGAGATGCTGGGACCTGATCCAGGGGATTTCATATCGCGGGTGCACCGTGCCTGGCCGGGCAGCAAGATCATCATCACCGGTTCGTCGCTCAGCCATGTGGATGCTGCACGATACGTTAGAGCGGGTGCGGCTGGCGCCATTGCAAAGTCAGTTGATCCCGCGCTTTTCGTCAAGAGTGCGCGCAAGGTCATGAGGAATCAACTTTTGTTGCCCAATCAGCGGGCCACTCCGGTGGACGGTCCCGCAGCACAGATCCCGGGGCCGCCCCGGCGTCCGGTGGACACACTGACGCGCCGGGAGAAATCTATCATCGCCTGCCTCATCCAGGGATGGCGTAACCGCGAGATCGCCCATCACCTGCGCATCACAGAGCAAACCGTAAAGAACTACTTGCGCGCGATCTACGACAAGGTGGGAGTCTCCGACCGCCTGGAGCTGGCTCTGTATGCGATCCATCAGCGACTGGAATTGCCTTCGCTTACCACAGCCGAGCCTGCGCCGTAATCCCCGGCAGGCTCTGATTCTCTCCGAGCTCTCCTGGCAGGATGCTGAAAAAGTCTTCGCCAATGTCATTCTGAGTGGAACGAAGAATCTCGTTCTCAGGAGAATCAATCACTTACGAGATCCTTCGTCGCCTGCGGCTCCTCGGGATGACAACCTCCCGATTTTCTTTCAGCAACCTGCTCGGGCTCAGACCGGCTTGGCGGCGGGAAGAGACTGATCTGCGCAGTGTCACCTGTTGGCTTGGGACGAACCCGGCGTGCGCGTCGATGCGCCCGGAGGACTTTCCCATCTGCAATCACGCCGAGAACTTCCACGGTCCCAAGGGCGCTGCGCGGCACAAAAATCCTGAGGTTGTTCGAGGAATAGTCAGCAGGGGTGACCATGAACCCCGGGGGCTCGACGTCCATGAGGTTGGTCGGCATCAGACCCTCGAGGACCTCGCCGTCGCTGAATGTCATGCGAATCCAGATACCGCTGAGCCTGGGGTGACCGCGAGAGGCACTAAGACTTGCCCGGTCGGTGCTCGCCTCAAAGTCGCGGACAAAGTACACGCCCTTGACCACGTCAAGGGGAATGTGGACAAGATGACCCTCTCGATCGAGAAGCCCGATCTCCTTCTTTTCCAAGAGGTTGCTGGGATCTAAGTAGCCTCTAACAACCTCTCCGTCAAGCCTGCGAATGACGACCTTCTTGCGGGTTGAGGAAGGGCTGGTCTTGGCCACGGAAGGGCCGCCGCCGGGCTGAAGTGTCAACAAAAATACAGCTTGGCCGCAGAAACTGCCTTATGCTAGTATAGGTTCGCAATTCGGCCTGTCAAGTATCTCGGCGACCAAGCTGGAGCGCCGTGCTTGAGTAGAGCTCCTAACACATTGAGAAATAAAGATTTATTTCGGCCCCAGGGTGGGGGTGTACCTACCTTTGGGCAAGACAGGGCATACCCCGAAGCGCTTCCGGAGTCCGTCGCCCGAATCGGGAGTGGTCCCGCTGACGCTGCCGCATAGAGATGGCTGAAGAGAGCAAACCTGAGCAGGCTCGCCCGACGCCGGAAGTGGGAGACGAGGCGTCTTCGGGCAGGGGATTGCCCGCCGCAAGCAAGAGCCGACCAACACTCTCGAACCCGTTGCCGCAGGAACTTGACGTTTTCCTGTCGTACCTCCGGGTGGAGAAGGGGCTGGCGGCCAACAGTATTGCCAGTTACCGTCGTGACCTTGTGGACTTCGTCGGATTCTTGTCGCGCGCGCGACGGCCTCTTGCCAGGGTCAGCCGTGACGATATCCGGGGTTATCTTGCGTCTTTGTACCGGCGAGGGCTGACGGCGCGCTCGGCGGCTCGGCACCTGGTTTCGCTCCGGAGTTTGTATCGATTCCTCATGAAGGAAGGGAAGATCCGCAGCGATCCCACGGCCGAAATCGACGCGCCCAAGATTGGCCAGAGTCTCCCGAAATACCTCACGGTGGCAGAGGTGGATTTACTGCTCCAGCAACCGGATCCGGCCAGCCCTGCGGGCCTCCGTGACAAGGCAATGCTCGAGCTGCTGTACGCCACGGGAATGCGGGTTTCGGAGCTGGTCAGTGTGCGCTGGGAGGACTTCGAGGTCAATCTCGGCGTGGTGCGTTGCCGCGGTAAGGGAAGCAAAGAGCGCCTGATCCCGGTGGGAAAATCCGCCCTGCGGGCCGTCGAGGCGTACGTCCACCGCGGCCGCGAGCCACTGGCAAAGAAGCGCAGTTCTCCCTTCCTGTTCCTTAACCCGCGCGGGGGGCAACTCTCGCGGGTCGGATTCTGGAAGCTCATCAGCCGGTACGGCCGGGCGGCAGGCATTGTCACCCCGCTCACACCCCACATGGTGCGGCATTCCTTCGCCACGCACCTGCTGGAGCGCGGGGCGGACCTACGCTCCATTCAACTGATGCTGGGGCACAGCGATATTTCGACCACGCAGATCTACACGCACGTCCTGAAAGAACGTCTGAAGCAGGTCTATCACGAACACCACCCCCGCGCCTAGGAAACAGGGCACAGGGAACCGGTACGAAAGGCCAGGCTCGAGGGTATTGCAGCGCAGATCGAAACACTCATCGGCACAAGGGAGCGGTAGCACGGGACAGCTAACAACCTACAGGTGACGCAAGAGAAGCGATTTGCCACCTGTAACCAGTCCCCTGCGACGTACACGACCATGAGCGACTACAACTTCCTGATGGAAAGCCGGCTAACGCCAGAGCAGTTTCAGGTCCTCACGCATCTGGCGCGCATCGCCCACAGCCAAGGGATGAATCTGTACCTGATAGGTGGCGCCGTGCGCGATCTGACTTACGGGCAGCAGGTCATTCGCGACCTGGATTTCGCCGTGGAGGGCAATCCGCACAGAGTCCTGCGCCACCTGGATGGAAAAGCTCCGGGCAGCGAGCCGGCGCCCGTTAGCCTGGCGAACTTGCGCTTGGACGCGAAGCTCGGCTCGGCGGAGGTCAGGTTCACGAACGGCGTGCGGGCAGAGATCGCCATGACCCGCCATGAGGTCTATGCGAAGCCCGGGCGCCGTCCGGAAATCTGGCCCGCCGCGATCTTCGAGGACCTGAAGCGCCGCGACTTTTCCGTGAACGCCATGGCGGTCTCGCTCCACCCAAACTCGCGCGGCCTGCTGCTCGACCCCACCAACGGCGCGGCCGACATCGAGAAACACGAGCTGCGCGCGCTCCACAGCCGCAGTTTCCTCGAAGACCCCTCGCGCATCTATCGCCTGCTTCGGCTTGGCTTGCGCCTGGATTTCAGGCCAGAGGAGCGAACCCGAACGTGGATGGAGACAGCCCTCGCGAACCGCGCTGCGGAACGCTTGGAGCCCGAGCAGCAGGGGCGCGAATTGCGCGCTATCCTCCACGAGGGGAACCCGGGGCGAGTCCTGAAGCTGCTAGCTGGCCGCGGCTTACTGGCGGGCCTTGACCGCAAGCTGGCCTCCGCCAAGCTGCCCTATGAGCAATTCAGCAGGATCCGCTCCGTCGTTCACACAGTCCCCGGCGCCGACGCTTTCTTCCTGAATTTCCATTGCCTGGCGGCCAAGTTTGGCGGCGGCCAGAAAAATCGCCTGGCGAAGAAGATCATCGCCGACCGTAAGGCCATCAAGGTGGCGCTCGGCCTGGAAGCCGCGGCCCGCAAACTGGCCCGAGTCCTCGGCAGTTCCAAGGCGGCTCTGCCCAGCCAGGCGTACACCCTGCTCTGGGGACAGCCCCAGCCCCTCTTGCTGTTCTTGCTGGTCAATCATCGGCAGGCCACGATCCAGACCCGCGTGAAGAGTTACCTCTTCAAGTACCCGCTCGTCCGCACCAAGCTGCCGCGCGCGGAGCTGCTCACTCTGGGGCTGGAGGCTGGCCCTACGTTCGAGAAGATCCTGCACCGACTCTTCCTCGAGCAGCTAGACGGGAAGATCAAAACGCACCAGCAGCTCCTGAAGGAATTCCGCGCCCTGGCCGGGCTCAAGGAGCCGCCACCTTCAAAACCTTCCAAGCTCGCCCCGCGCCGTACCAGGAGAAAATGAACCCGGCGTGAAGAATACGACATGACTTGGTCTCACGCCTTAAAGCAGGATAGCACAAGGTCCGGTTCCTGACTTTGCGGCCGCTCAAGTCGAAAAGCCACAAGATTCCACCGCGGCGGGCGAACACCGCACCTGATATCTTTGGATATCCACCTGCGGATGAAGCTCGAAGGAAATCCGAAAGAGGTTAACGCCGGCGACCCCAACCCCCAAAATACCAACGCACCCCAATGGTCGCATATTGCCCTAGCGGCTTGTCCGAACCCAGGTCGGCCGCGCCAAGGTGGTGGCTATAGCGTCCAAACCAGTTGACCTGGTGGCTTGTGAGCCTGAGTTCCAAATTGTTTGGCAACTCCACTCCCAACCCCAGAACGCGCTCAAGAGCCATGGGCGCTGCCGACGCGGTGTACTTTTGTTGGGGGATGTTATCTCCGAAAAACATTCGGGGTTCAAAAAACACGAAGGCACGGCGGACGGGTCCTCGCCCAAAGGGTTGGAACTCCATATAGCCACTCAGGATGTAACGAGGAAAAGCTGAGCAGGGAGCGATCGACAACGCACAACGACCCAGATCGGGCTCGTTGTGGGGCGGCGCCACGGCGAAGTCCGCAAAACCACGGAGGAAATTTGCGGGAAAAAGTGTGCGCGCCGTCGAAGAGGGAACTTGTTCCGCCTGCGCCCAAGCGACCACACTTGACATGAAAAACAGCGCCCAGAAAGCAACCAGAACCTTTTTCAATGCAATTCTCCTTTTCGCTCAGCCAATCCCCAAAAAAGTTCCAGGAAAAGCTAGGGTGGTGTGAAAGCCAGCTCCTTCAGCTACCGGAGTGTTCTAATATCACAAGAACTCCCCCAATGTCGGAGAGTTGGTGCAGGCGGCGTGCCGTCGTCGGGACGGACGATTGGGACGATGCCGGCGATCAAAGCAGGAGCGGGGCAGAGAATGGGGGGCTGGTGTCTGGCCCAGTGCGCCGCGTCACAAGACCCGCGCGCCCAATCGAGGGTTTTCTGTTAGAATCTTTTGCGATGTCATCCAGCAGATTTGTTCACCTGCATCTGCACACGGACTACAGCCTGCTCGACGGCGCCTGCGAGATTTCCAGACTGATGGACCGGGCGGCCGAGCTGAAGATGCCCGCCGTGGCCATTACGGACCACGGAAACCTATTTGGGGCGGTGAAGTTCTACGAGGCGGCGCTCAAGCGCGGCGTAAAGCCGATTGTCGGTTGCGAAGTGTACGTGGCCGCGACCAACCGCTTCGACCGCTCCACCGACGCCGACCGGCCAAGCCACCTCATCCTGCTTTGCGAGAACGAACGCGGCTATCGAAACCTGGTGAAGCTGGCGTCGGCGGCCTACATTGAAGGCTACTACTACAAGCCGCGCATTGATAAGGACCTGCTGGCTCGACATGCGGACGGCCTGATTGGGCTATCCGGGTGCCTCCGGGGCGAGATCCCGGCGGCGCTGATAGCCGACCGCTACGAGACTGCTCTCCAGGCCGCCTATGATCTGCGCGACATCTTCGGCAAGGGCAACTTCTTTCTCGAACTTCAGGATCAAGGCATCACCGACCAGCACAAGATCAACCCGCAACTGGCCCGCCTCGCGCGCGACACGGGCATCCCCCTGGTGGTCACCAACGACTGCCATTACCTGACCCGCGACGACGCCCGCGCCCAGGACGTCCTGGTGTGCATCCAGACGGGCAAGACGCTGAGCGATCCGAACCGCATGCGGTTCGCGACGGACCAGTTCTACTTCAAGTCCTACGAGGAGATGCTGAAGCTATTCGGCGAAGTCCCAGAAGCCCTGGAGCGGACGCTGGAAATCGCGGCGCGCTCGAACCTCCACCTGGAGAAGAAACAGCACGTCTTCCCGCACTTCGAGGTGCCGGCAGGAGAGACGCTGGAGAGTCACTTCGAAAGGGTCACGCGCGAGGGCTTCGCCGCGCGCCGCGTACGGCTGGAGCGCCTGCACGCCGAAGGACGGTTGCGGCACGCCCTCGCGGAGTACGAGGAACGCCTGGAGCGCGAAATCGAGCTCATCAAGGAAATGCGCTTTGCGGGTTACTTCCTCATCGTCTGGGATTTCATTCGCTTCGCACGCGAGAAGTGCATTCCTGTAGGTCCGGGCCGGGGCTCGGCGGCAGGCAGCCTGGCCTCTTATTCGCTGCACATCACCGACATTGACCCACTGCAACACGGCTTGCTCTTCGAGCGCTTCTTGAACCCGGAGCGCATCTCGTTTCCCGACATCGACATCGACTTCTGCATGCGCCAGCGCGGCAAAGTCATCAACTACGTCACGGAGAAATACGGCCGGGAAAACGTAAGTCAGATCATCACTTTCGGCACCATGGGCGCCAAGGCTGTCATCCGCGATGCCGGGCGCGCGCTCGACATGCCGTTTGCCGAAGTGGACCGTATCGCCAAGCTGGTCCCCAACGTTCTGAACATCACGCTGGCCGAAGCGGTGGCGGCCTCGCCGGAGCTCCGCCAAACCAAGGAACGCGATCCGCGCGTGGCCGAACTGCTGGCGGTCGCCGAGCGCCTGGAAGGTCTGGCGCGCCACGCCTCGACCCACGCCGCCGGCGTGGTTATCTCGCCGCAGCCGCTCACCGAGATCGTCCCGCTCTACAAGAGCAACAAGGATGAAATCACGACGCAGTACGCGATGGACGACCTGGAGAAAATCGGCCTGCTCAAGATGGATTTCCTGGGCCTGACCACGCTGACCGTGCTCGACGATTGCCAACGCTTGATCGCGGCGACGCGCGGCGAGACGCTCGATCTGGACAACCTGCCCCTCGATGACCGGCAAACCTACGCGCTTCTGGGGAAGGGGCTCACGGCGGGGATCTTCCAATTTGAAAGTCGCGGCATGACCGACATCCTGCGGCGCGTCAAGCCCAACCGCCTCGGCGACCTCACGGCGCTGAACGCGCTCTACCGCCCAGGCCCCATCCAGGGCGGGATGATTGACGACTTCATCGCGCGCAAGACCGGCCGGAAGAAGGCAACCTACGAGCTGCCCCAATTGAAAGACATACTCGAAGAGACCTACGGGGTGATCGTTTACCAGGAACAGGTGATGCAAATCGCCGCCAGCGTGGCCGGCTTCACGCTGGGCGAAGCTGACGTGCTGCGCCGCGCCATGGGCAAGAAGAAACACGAAGAGATGGTGGCGATGCGGGAGAAATTCCTGGCCGGCGCCCGCGCCAACGGCGTGCCCGCCGTCAAGGCCCAGAAGCTCTTCGAGCTTATGGAACAGTTCGCGGGCTACGGCTTCAACAAGTCGCATTCGGCGGCCTACGCGCTCATCGCTTTTCAGACCGCTTACCTCAAGGCCCACTATCCCGTCGAGTTCATGGCGGCGCTGCTGACGTCGGAGATCGGCAACCAGGACAAGCTCACCCACTACTTGAACGAATGCCGCGACATGAGCATTAGGATCCTTCCACCCGACGTCAATTCCAGCGACCTGGCCTTCACGCCGGCCGGCGAGAGCATTCGCTTCGGCCTGACGGCCATCAAGAACGTGGGCGAGGCGGCGATCGACTCGGTGCTCAGCGCGCGGTGGAAGCTGGGGCGTTTTGATAATCTCTTTCAGTTCTGCGAGAATGTGGACTTGCGCCTCCTGAACAAGCGGGTGGTCGAGAGCCTGATCAAGGCGGGGGCGCTGGATTCGCTGGGGGCGCGACGCGCGCAGATGATGACCGTGCTCGACCGCGCCATGGAACTTGGCCAGAAGCGCCAGCGGGAGGACGCGAGCGGCCAGCACGGCTTGTTCATTGCCGGAGCCGAAGCGCCGCCCGCTCCGCCCCTTGAGCTACCCGACATTCCAGAATGGTCCGAGGCGGAACGCCTGGCGGGTGAGAAAGAGGTTCTGGGTTTCTACGTCACGGGCCATCCGCTGGAAAAGTACGCCGCGCGGCTGGTCGGCCTCACCCGGCACGATAGCTCGTCGCTCGACTCGCTGGAGCACGAAGCTTCGGTGACCCTGGCAGGAGTTCTGACTAGCTTGCGGGTCCGGCCGAGCAAGAAGGGCGACCTGTGGGCGAGTGGGAATTTGGAGGACATGCGGGGCAGCGTCGAATTGCTGGTGTTTCCCCAGGCGTTGCAGCAGCTTCGGGGAGTGCTCAAGCTCGATACGGCGCTGCTCATCAGAGGACGTGTCCGACACGAGGAAAATGCCGGGCCCAAAGTGGTGGTCAGCGAAGCACGGCCACTCGCGGGCGAAATGAACGGGGCGAAGGCAGAGCTCCTCATTCGCGTCAACCTGGCGGGGGCCAGCGAGACCGTGGTGGAAGACGTGGAGAAACTGTTGGCCGCCTATCCGGGAGAGAACTCGGTCGTCTTCGAGTTGACCCGGCCGGGAGATTTCCAAGCCCGGCTTCGCCCGCGCCGGGCCCGAGGCGTGAAGGCCGAAACCGAATTGCTCACTCGCTTGCGGGAGATCTGCGGCGAGGAAGCGATTTTGCTGGAGAAAAAGTAGGGAAGGGTCGGAACCTGTCCCGACCTCGTCGGGATGACCCTCCCGCGCACACCCGCAAGAGGGGAGCACCCTGAAGGTGCTCCCTTACCAACGAAACCAGCTATGCCAGAAGCGCCCGGAGAACAACAGATCGCCCGCGAACTCGAGAGGCAAATCGCCGAACTCGAGAAGGCTTCGGATTCGGAAGCGGCGCAGGAGGAGATTGCGCGCCTGCGCCTCCAGCTCGAGGCGCTCGGCCAGGGGCCTTCAGGCGCCCCCAAGGACGCCTGGGCGCGCGTCCTTTTGGCTCGGCATCCGCGCCGGCCCTATACGCTGGACTACATCCAGATGCTCTGCACCGACTTCACCGAGCTGCACGGCGATCGGCGCTTTGCCGACGACCCGGCAATCGTCTGCGGCTTCGCCCGATTTGACAGCCGACCCGTGATGGTTGTAGGCCACCAAAAAGGACGCGACACCAAGCAGAAGCTGTTCCGCAACTTCGGGATGACGAAGCCGGAGGGCTATCGCAAGGCCCTGCGCCTGATGCAGCTTGCCGCCAAGTTCGGCGTGCCGATTGTTACGCTGGTCGATACGCCGGGCGCCTATCCGGGCATCGGGGCCGAGGAGCGCGGCCAAGCCGAGGCCATCGCCTATAATTTGAAGGAAATTCCCAAGCTGCGCGTGCCCATTGTGGTGGTTATTCATGGCGAAGGCGGAAGCGGCGGCGCGCTCGCCATCGCGGTGGGCGACAAGGTCCTGATGCAGGAGAACGCGGTTTACTCCGTCATCTCGCCCGAGAGCTGCTCATCCATCCTGTGGCGCGACTGGGATCACAAGCAGGAAGCGGCGAACATCCTAAAACTCACTGCCCAGGATCTGCACGGTTTCGGCATCGTGGACCAGATCGTGTCAGAACCCCCGGGGGGCGCGCACACCGATTCCGCCAACGCCGCCGCCCTCCTACGTCCCTTCCTGGCGGAAAGCCTGCGGGAACTTGGCGCCTTGCCTGTCGACGAGCTCCTTCGGCGCCGCCACGAGCGACTCCGCAACCTCGCCAGTTTCGTCGGTGAGGGCTGAACCGCTGCAGCAAGCCTCACTGCGTGGCTGCTGCTCTCGCCCAGCCATCAGGCAGAATGTCCAGGCAAGACTGGTTCTCACTCTGCTCACTGTCCCGGGAAAAGGCTCACAGCCCGCCACCGCCCAGGCTTCCGCGCAGGATTTGATCCACAGCCTCCATGGGACCGGAAACGGTCAGCTCCACGCGCGAGCCGCTCGACTGAATCTCCAGCGCCTGAACCAGAGCATTGACCGCGGCAGGCGCCTGATCGCTCGCTGCTGTTTGGCGGGAATCACGCCAGGCCGTCAAGAGCGCCGAAAGGGCCGCCGCGGTCTCGCTGCTCTGGCAAACAACCGAGACATGCGCGCTGATGCCGCTACCCCAGTCCGCGCGATGGAGGACCGCGCGCACAGGGGCGAACATGGCACCCGGATCCCCCAACGCCGTCCCTCCGGCTGTGAGCCACGGCCCCGCCGCATTGGCCGCCGCCTTGCCAGTCGCAATGCCCCACTGCGCCGACGACCCCTCCAGTTCCGCTTCCCACTCCACAAACGCCGAATTGGTGTCCAGAGCGGGCCGCGCCCCGGCGCGCACATCAAGCAACTCCTTCAAATCCCTCAGGCGGCCAAACGCCGCGGACGAGGAGCTGAGGAACACGAAGAAGACGTCGGCGGGGCCCTCGCCCGAGCCGAAGGCGTAGAGTTCCAATCCCGCGTACTGCCGAAAGGGCAACTGCTGCTGAACGAAGAAGTTGTGGATGCGTTCGGGATCGAAGCGGCCTTCCGCCCGCCCCAAAAAGCCTGCCCCTCCCGTGGCTACGCCGCGCCAGCCCAACACCACCTCGTCCACGTCCTTGTCGGGATCGGTGCCTGCGGAGCGCAGGAAATCCTGAAAGCCGCGCAACTGCCGGTTGACAAGCCGGCGGCGGATCTGGGGATATTCCGGCATGGAGCGAAGCTGGGCGAGGTTTAAGTACGTCAACTGCTGTGTGTCCGCCGGAAAGACGGCCAGGGCTTCGCGACCCAACCCTTGCGCGCTCAGCAGGGCGGGGAAGAGAAGGGATAAGACCACGACTCCCCATGCTGCGAGCTGTATTCGCATCGGGAGAAGCCTTTGCTCTACGTCGTGTCTCATCGGGTCAATGATATATCAGCTTCCCCCAAGCTGCACCACAGTTGATGTCCCCACCGAGCATCGGTATGCCAGGCCGTGCAGCGGTTCAGCAAACCACCGGCCGTACCAGCGTGCCCCCCAACTTGCAGATAGCAGGCCACTTCGGAACGACGCATTCAGCCGGCCGAACGAACTTGCCGCTACGGAGTGTGGATTATTCGCCGGAGGATTGGCCGAGTGCGGCATGGGCTTGATTTGAGCCGTGATATCTGATAACTTGATAGTTGGCAGATGGGGTGTTTCGGTAGTGAGACCTGAAGATTGCCAGAGGAGTGGCGCATGCCAATCGAGTTGACGCCCAGGGCGGTTGAGAAGGTGAAAGAGATTCTGGCTCGGCAGAATCCCGAACCCAAGGGCCTTCGTGTTTCGGTCGTTGGTGGGGGTTGCTCGGGGTTCTCGTACCAGATGAACTTTGAAAACGAAACCAGCGGCATCGACAAGACCTTTGAGTTTGACGGCTTGAGGGTTTTCGTGGATCAAGCCTCGCTCATGTACCTCAACGGAACCAAGATTGATTACGTTGAGACCCTGGAGACCTCCGGCTTCAAATTCGATAATCCCAACGTCAAAACCACCTGCGGCTGCGGCAGTTCCTTCAGCGCCTAAGGCCGACTCGGGACCTACGACAACCCTGGTGTTTCCTCACGCCGCGCAACGCCGGGGTTTTTCTTTTATTGGCCCATCGCAGAAATCCCTGTGCGCGCAACGTTATGTCCGGTGCTCTCTTCAGTTTTGCCGATTCCCAAATCGCAGCTTGGTTATAATACGGGCCACGCATGCGAATCGCACTCGCCCAGATCAACACCACGGTAGGCGATTTTGCCGGGAACGTGGACCGGATGGTGAAATACGCCCGGCGCGCCGTCGACCGCGGCGCGGACCTGGTGGTTTTTCCGGAGCTGGCCCTGTGCGGTTACCCGCCTCGTGACCTAGTTGAGAAGCCAGAGTTCGTCCAACGCTCGGAAACGGAGCTGGAGCGGCTTGCTGGTCTCGTGCCGGACATTCCTGCCCTGGTCGGCTACGTGCGCCGCTCGCATGCCGAGCGGGGGAAGGCAGCCTGCAATGCGGCGGCGCTGCTCCATCGTGGCAAAGTGGCGCTTGACTACGTCAAGGTCCTGCTGCCGTTCTACGACGTCTTCGACGAGTCCCGCTATTTCGAGCCGGGCACGTCGCTCGGCCTGCATGAGCTTGGTGGGGTCCGCCTCGGCGTAACCATCTGCGAGGACACCTGGAACGACAAGCACTTCTGGCGAAAGCAACTCTACACGCGCGACCCGGTGGAAGAGACCGTGCGCGCGGGCGCCAGCCTGCTGCTCAACATTGCCTCGTCGCCTTTCTGCACCGACAAGATCCAGCTCCGGCACGACATGCTCAAGGCGATTGCCATCGAGCACCGCATCCCGGTGGTGTACGTGAACCATGTGGGCGGTAACGACCAGTTGATCTTCGACGGTTCGAGCCTAGCCTTCAACGCGCGGGGCGAGCTTTCGGCGCGCGCCAAGTCCTTCGCGGAAGACCTGGTGGTCTTCGACACCTCCGCCGGAGCGCGGGAAATCCACCCCGGCCCCGCCTCGGAAGTCGAGGCCGTGTATCAAGCGCTGGTGCTGGGCACGCGCGACTACGTGGGGAAATGCGGTTTCGAGAATGTCCTGGTGGGTCTGAGCGGCGGGATCGACTCTTCGCTGGTGGCTACGATCGCTGCCGACGCCCTCGGGCCGGAGAGCGTCCGCGGCATCAGCATGCCCGGGCCGTATTCCTCGCCCGGAAGCATCCGGGACGCGGAAGCCCTGGCACGCAACCTGGGAATCGATTTCCGCGTCATCCCCGTCACCTCGATTTTTGACAGCTACCTCACGACGCTCGATCCCGCCTTCGAAAACCGCCCGCGCGACGTGACGGAGGAGAATATCCAGGCGCGCATCCGCGGCAACATCCTCATGGCGCTGTCCAACAAATTCGGCGCGCTCCTGCTGAGCACCGGGAACAAGTCCGAGCTGGCCGTGGGCTACTGCACGCTCTACGGCGACATGGCAGGAGGACTATCGGTTATTGCCGATGTGCCGAAAACCATGGTCTATGACCTGGCGCGTTACGTGAACCGCGCCGGCGAGCGCATTCCTGTTGCCTGCATCGAAAAGGCGCCCTCGGCGGAGCTGCGCCCCAATCAGACCGACCAGGACACGCTCCCGCCTTACGAAGTCCTCGATACGATCCTGAAGGGCTACATCGAGGAGAACCTGTCCGCGCCGGAAATCGTGGCGAAACACGGCCTCGATGCTGAGTTGGTGCGAGAAACCGTCCGGCGCGTGAATGGGGCGGAATACAAGCGCCAGCAGGCCGCTCCGGCGCTTAAGGTCACTGCCAAAGCCTTCGGCATCGGCCGCCGCTATCCCATCGCCCAAAAGTTCTCCGAATAGCCGGACCGCCAGTAGCCGTGCGGCTGCCATCCCGTCGTGTGCTAGAATCGTCGTTCTCACTTACGGCAAGCCTCGGGACCAAAGCGAATTGCTAGAGACTCCTCATTCCCTCCGATGTCGCGCCGCCGCTTCCGCCATCGCGCTAGCCCTCTGGGTGTTTCTGGCCGCAGCGATGGCCTCGCCCGCTACGCTGCCGCCCACGCTGGTTCGCTCGCTGGTTCTGCCGAATGGATTGCGCGCCCTGCTGGTGGAAAAGCACGAAGCGCCGGTGGTGAGCGTCCAGGTCTGGTACCACGTCGGGTCGAAGAACGAAGTTGCGGGCAAGACGGGCTTTGCGCACCTTTTCGAGCACCTGATGTTTCAGGGCACCAAGAACCTGGGCCCCGAGCAGTTCTCCGACTACATCGTGCGTGTCGGCGGCCTGGACAACGCTTACACCACCGAGGACGCCACCATTTTCTGGGAAACGATTCCCAGCAACCAGTTGCCGGTGGCCCTGTGGCTCGAAGCCGACCGGATGCGCAACCTGGAGATCACCGAGAAGACCTTCAACACCGAAAGGGAAGTGGTGAAAGAGGAACGGCGGCTGCGCTTCGACAACCAGCCTTACGGGACCGTCGTCGAGACGCTTTACCGGCTGGCCTACAACGTCCATCCTTATCGTCACATGCCCATCGGCAGCATGGAGGACCTGGACCGCGCCAGCCTCGCTGACCTCCGCGAGTTCTATGACACCTACTACGTCCCCGCGAACGCCACGCTGGTCATCACCGGCGACTTCGAGAGCAGGGAAGCGGAGTCACTGGTACAGAAGTATTTTGGGCCCCTGGCATCGGGCGAGCGTCTGCTGAACCGGAAGATCCCGGCGGAGCCGCCGCAAACCTCGAAGCGCCTGTTGAAGCTCGCGAAGAAGGTGGCGCTGCCGGCCTTCGTGGCGGGTTATCACATGCCCGCCGACGGCACCTCGGACGCCTACCCGCTGCGCCTGGCGGCCCGCCTCCTGTCGGAGGGCGAGAGCTCGCGCATCCATCGCCGCCTGATTTATGAAAAGCAGCTCGCGCTCCAGGCCGAGAGCGCCGGCAATTTCACCGAGGACCCCAATCTGTTTTTCGTCTTCGCCATCCTGAATCCCGGCCACACGCCCGCCGAGGCCCAGGCCGAAGTGGCGTCGGAGCTGGACCGCCTGAAGAACGAACCGGTGTCTCCCCGGGAGCTGGCCAAGGCGAAGAACCAGATCCTCCGGGATTTCGTGCTCAGCCGGCAGAGTGCCCAGAGCCTAGGCGAGGAGCTAGGCTACGCTACGGTAGTGCTCAAGGATGCCAGTTTGCTGGATGCGGAGCTGGAGCGCTTCCTCGCGGTGACGCCGGAGGATATTCAGCGCGTGGCCAGGAAGTACTTCGTGCCGGAGAACGTTACGGTACTGGAAGTTTATCCGGCGGAAAAGCAGGGGCTGGGGAAGAACGAACCTATTCCGGGGTGCGTGGAATGATGGAACAAACTAGCCAAACTGGAGGCCGGAAGGGAAGTCGGGATTCGGGGTGTGGGATTCGGGGTTCGGCGCTCCTGCTGTGTGCCACGATGCTCCCGAGCCTTGCGCTGCTTTGGGCGCGCGAGTTTCCCCCCGAGGTGCCGCCGCCCAAGCCCATTGTCCTGCCCACGCCCCAGGTCCGCGAACTCCCCAACCGTTTGAAGGTGGTGGTGATGGAGCGTCACTCGTTGCCCTTGGTGACGCTGCGCCTGGTGGTCAAGTCGGGAGCCGAAGCCGACCCGCCGGCGCTCCCGGGCGTGGCGCAGTTGGCCGCCGGGCTTCTGAGCCAGGGTACGGCACGGCGCAGCGCGCGCGAGATTGCCGAAGCCGTCGATTTCGTCGGCGGCAGCCTTGAAACCGGCGCAGCGTGGGACAGCTCTTTTGCCTCTCTCACCGTTCTCTCCAGCCACACCGAGCTTGCTTTCGACCTATTGGCAGACGTGGTTCTCCACCCAGCCTTTGCGCCCGCCGAAATCGAACGCAAGCGCAGGCAAACTCTTTCCGCTCTGGAAGTCGTCCGCGACGACCCCGATTACCTGGCCGACACCGTCTTCAACCTGCTCGCTTTCTCGGGAACCCCCTACGGCCATCCGCTGGACGGAACCGAGGAATCCGTTGGCCGCATCACCGAGCGGGACCTCGAAGCCTTTCACGAGCAGCATTACCGCCCGTCAAATTGCGTTCTTGCGGCGGTGGGCGACATCACGGCAGACCAGGCCTTGACACTGGCAGGGAAGTTTTTCGCCGCTTGGGAAGACCGGCCGCTGCCCCCTCGCCTTGCCGGTGTGGCCACCACGACGCACCGGCGGCGCCTCGTGGTTATCGACAAGCCGGACGCCGTGCAAACTGAGATTCGCGTCGGAAACCTGGCCATTCGCCGCGACAGCCCGGATTACTATGCTCTGACCGTGGCCAATCAGATTCTGGGTGGCCCGGCCGCCAACCGCCTTTTCAAAGCCCTGCGCAGCCAGCAGGGGCTCACGTATGGAGCCTCCAGCGATCTCCTGTGCCAGCAGACCCTGGGCACCTGGCTGGCCAAGACTTCTACCCGCACCACCGAAAGCGTGAGAAGTGTGCAGCAGGTTCTGGAGCAGATGGAGCAGCTCCGCGATCAGCCGATCACCACCTCCGAGCTGCGGACCTCCCAGAGCTACCTGGTGGGCCACATGGCGCTCGAGTTCGAGTCGTCCGACGACATCTCTGCCCAGTTCGTGGAACTGATAGTCCACGATCTGCCTCTTGACTATTGGGGCCGTTTCCCGCACAAGATACAGGCCGTCGGGACCGACGAAGTCTTGCGGGCCACGCGACGCTACCTCGATCCGGAGCGCAACGTCATCGTCCTGGTCGGCAGCGCGGCGGGATTCAGCAGGGAACTAGACAGACTCGGCCCGTACCAGGTAATTCCCTTGCGCGACCTGGACTTCGCTGCACCCAATCTCCTGCGGGCTGCCCACACCGCAGCCCACTGAAGCTGCAAGGCCATGAAGAAGACGCTCTTCACCGTGGGGACCTTGATAGTTCTGGTAGCTGCGGCCGAGGGACTGGTGCTCGTCCGAGCGCGACCTGACCCGGCACGGCTGGCCGTGTTCCTCACTTCGCTGGCGTTGATCCTTACCGCCTTTGTCGGCCTGACGTTCCCAACCATCATCAGGCAGTTGCGGCAGCAAGCCACGGCCTCGCCCTGGCGGGCCTTGGCGATGCCGTTCCTTCTCTTGGTTCCTTATTTCATTTTCGCGTTTGGTACGGGCACTTTCTCTGTCCGCGGTGTGGGAAAGCTCGCTGCTTATATTGCTGTGCCCACGCTGCTCCTGCTGCCTGACCGCTTGCATCGCGCGGAGCGCGTGGGCTGGCGGGACCTGGCAGCGATGGTGGCGCTTGGACTGCCCGTGAGCGCCAACTGGCTGGAGGGCATTTGGACCTGGCCGTATGACCTTTACTTCTTCCGTCCGCTCGCCTGCGTCGTGGTGGGCGCGTACGCTTTCCTGGTGGTCCGCAACCTGGAGGGCGTCGGATACCACCTGACGTTCCGAAAAGGCGACGTGGTGGATGGCCTGGTCAACTTCCTCGGCTTTGCCTTGCTCGGCATTCCCTTGGGACTTTCCCTGGGGTTCATCCATTATCGCCCGCAGGCCGTGTCCGTCTGGGATTTTGCCTTTCAGCTTTTCGCCATCTACCTGACTATCGCCATCCCCGAAGAGTTGTTGTTTCGTGGCATCCTGCAGAATTTCCTGGTCAAGAGCATTCAGACCGGGCCGCGCAGCCTGTACGGGTTGCTGATCGCGTCGGTGGCTTTCGGCGCCTCGCATCTTCATCATGCGCCGGTGCCAAATTGGAAGTACGCGGTGCTGGCCGTACTGGCGGGCGTGTTCTATGGCAACGCCTATCGCACCCGGCAACGCCTTTCCGCTCCCGCGCTCACTCATGCCCTGGTGGACACCGTCTGGCACTTCTGGTTTTAGACCGCTGTGGCATCAAGCGATACAAGGGACCTTTTCGCGCCTCTCGCCGGAAGGTTGCGCTGCGCAGCACAGTGGGCTGGACGTTAGCCGGGCCCGGCTGTAGAATCGTGCGCCGATCAGAGATGCACCCGCAGGTTGCTCGCAACTCGATATCACTCTTCGGCCGAAACGGGGCGCGCGAATGAAACGAATTCCTATTTCCTTGGCGGTTTGCCTTGCAGTCCTGTGCCTCGCCGGCCTAGGCATGCCGAAAGAAAAGAAACCGAAGCCGGGGAAACTGACCGGCACCTGGGAGTGTATGTCCCACGGCGGCTCGCAGGGCGACCTGCCGTTTACCCTTTATCTCGAGCAGACCAAAGAGACCGTGGCGGGCTCGGTCTCGGCTCCCATGGGTAGCACCGAAATCACTTCAGCGACTTACAGGAAGAAGACGCTGGAAATCCGTATCGACACGCCCCAGGGCAACTACCTCGTGACCGCAAAGCTCAAGAAAGCTCAACTGAGTGGCACCTGGTCGGTCGATACGGGTGAAAAGGGAACCTGGGAAGGGAAGAAAGCGGCCACGCCAAGCCCGTAGCCGAACTGACACCCATGGCCCCGAGGAGCCCGACTGTCGCTGGACCCGGCGGCCTCCGCCGGCGGGCTATCCGCCTCGAGTATTTCACCGTGGGGTGGAATATCGTCGAGGCGGCCGTAGCGCTAGCCGCGGGCGGCTGGGCGTCCAGCATCGCCCTGATCGGCTTCGGGCTGGATAGCATTATCGAGACCATTTCGGGCTTCACCCTGCTGTGGCGGTTCAAGCAGCAGAGCCTGGAAGAGCACCACGCCGAATCGCGCGCCGTCAAGGTGGTGGGCTTCACCTTCTTCGCGCTGGCCGCCTACGTCGGATACGAGGCGGCCACCGACCTGTGGTTGCGCCGCGCGCCTGAGTTCAGCCTGCCCGGTCTGATCCTCGCCGCCTTGTCATTGGCTATCATGCCAGTGCTGGCTCTAGCCAAGCGCCGCGTGGCTCGGGCGCTCAACAGCCGGGCACTGGCGGCCGACTCCATGGAAACCCTGCTGTGTTCCTACCTCTCGGCCACGCTCCTGGCCGGACTGGCGTTGAACGGCCTGTTCGGCTGGTGGTGGGCTGATCCGGTAGCGGCGCTGGTGATGGCCGCCTTCATGATCCGCGAAGGGGTGGAGACTTGGCGGGGAGAGTCT
>CAZBWJ010000020.1:35272-42016 GCA_964495535.1 uncultured Acidobacteriota bacterium
GGTGATGGCCGCCTTCATGATCCGCGAAGGGGTGGAGACTTGGCGGGGAGAGTCTCGCGGTTGCGATTCCGGACTGTAGCCACGGCATGCCGTCTGTGCCGTGGGTTTTTCACCACGCGCGCGGAGCAAAAGCCCGCGGCACGGAAGCAGTGCCGCGGCTACGGTGCGCGCTTGGACGGATGTGCTCTCACCGTGCCGACCACAACCCCCGCTCTTGCTCGCGTGCCTCGCGCTCCAGGGCCAGAAATTGGTCTTGATACCGGAAGGGAAATCGCGTGTAGGCGTGCCCGTACCCTTGGCGGATGATTTCGGCGTTCAGGAAGGTCCCGTCTTCCAGATAGACGTAGGCTAGAGTGCGACCATAGTGGTCGCGAGTGTCCTGGTCGTACTCCAGGCGAACCGACCTACCCTGGGCCATCCGGCGCGTGAACGCCGAAGCCTCCTTGCCGAAGTACTGGACGGGACGCCGCGGGTCCACCGTCTCCGGTGTGTCCACTCCAATCAGGCGGACGCGCTCGCCGCCGTCCAGCTCCAGCGTGTCGCCATCCACCGCCCGAATGCACAGCCGCGTCGCCGACGTCGGAGCAGGCCTCGGCGGGCGCTCTGGCGGGCGCGTCTCGCGCCTCAGGTAGGCCAGAGCCAGCAGCGCCAGAGCCGCTATCACCCCCACCGAGAGCTTCCGCCGATATCTCATCCTTGCACCAACCCCAGCCCCCAGGCTTCAACCCATGATAGCGCCCCCAAGCCTCGCTGGGAAAGGGGCTGGTTCTCGACGCCAGCGGCACAGGAACACGTAGCTCCGTCGCGCGGCGTCCGCCGTGGGTTCTTCAACCTGGGAATCAACAAAGGCCCACGGCACATACAGGGGTGCCATGCTGCCATCCTATAGCGGCACTCTTTCCGCGCCGAGCCGCCCGGAAAGCCCTGCCGTGGCTGTCAGCGGAAACGAGTGCCAGAAGCTTTAGTTAACATAATATATCTTATCAGACGTAAGGAATATCCAAACCAGGCCCTTCGGGACGGCATATTTGCCCTACTCCCACTTCCCTGCTAAGCCCTTGAAATGGTTATGGATGGGAAAGCCAGAGGCAATTGCTGCGGCGGCCCCGAAGCCCGAGTTATTGGCTCTCGTGGGAGTTGTGACCTTGCAGGGTCGAAAGGGCGCTGAGGTACCTGCTGAGCACTTGGCCCCCACGGTCGGCAAGCTGTCGCGACACTTGCGCGGCCCGCTTGGCTCCTTCGTGGGTAACCAGAACCGTCGCCGAAGCGCCAAACAGCACGGCCCCTAGGACACCCGCCAGGGCTACATAGGTAAGATATTCAAGAACGACGTACATGGCTCTATCCGGCTTGCTTCCTCCAGTTTTGTTAGATGCTCGCAGTCCCCTGGAGGGATTCATGGGCAGAGACGATTGTCCTGCGCCCGGAATATAGGGACAACTCCTGTATTGTCAGTAGGTTAGGGGCGGAGCTTAGGCCGGCAACGGGGCAGGATGTGGCGGCGGCGCCGCGGGAGGGCCACGGCGATGTGGACACGGCCGCTTGACAGCCGTTACGTGCTGATAGCAGCGATGCGGCGGATCAGGTCGGCCTGCTCGGCGCGGCTTTCGGCGCCGATGGTGAATGTGTCGAGAACCCTGGTCGAGAGCGCGTATTTCAATGCCTCGTCCACGCGCCGGCGCATGTCGCCCTCGCCGAGAATCTTCATGCCGATAATTCCCTTCCCGGCGGCGCGCATTTGCCAGAGCACGGAAACGACGGTCTCCGGGTCGGCATCCATGTGAGCGCCGATGGGATTAAGGCGGGCCAGGATCACCTGAAGCCAGGGCGTTTTGGCGGAGGCGCGCAGAGCCCCAAGCGAGTGGCAGGATGCGCCATGAGCGCGGATGATTCCCTTCTGGCGCGCTTCGGAAAGGACGTCCATTGCTGCCTTGAAGCGGTTCGGCCAGTCGGACTCGGACACCGCGTGCACCAGCAGAATGTCAATGTAGTCGGTGCCGAGTTCCTTGCGGAAACGGTCGAGGTCGGAGCGCATTCGATTGGCATCCCGCGCCATCGACTTGCTCAGGATAGTCACCTTCTCGCGCGGGATTCTCTTGAGGGCGGCCGCGACGTGCGGGTGGGTGCCGTAGGCATCGGCCGTGTCGATGAAGCGCAGCCCCTGGTCATAGCCCGCCTGAAGCAAATCCGCCAGGCCTTGAATTCCCAGCGCCGACTGGTTCGAGCGCCCAGCGAACCCGAAGGTTCCTGTGCCGCACGCCAGGCGAGTGGTCTGGATGCCGGTCCGGCCCAGCGGCACCATGTCTGTGGCGCTGAGCTGGGCCTGCGTCTGGGCGGCTGCCGCTTCGAGTGTCCTCGGACCCAGCCCCGCCGCGCCCAATCCGAACGCGGCCCTGCCCAGAAACTCTCTGCGTTTCATGACGTCACTCCACTTGCCAATCGGGTTGGCGGATGCCGCAATCTTGGCGGGGGTTCCAGGAGCTGTTCCTTGCGATAGACGAGGGCGTTGGTGTCGTAGGCAGCCATTTCAAATCCGTGCCCATGAGTGATAGCGTCGCAGGGGCAGGCTTCGACGCAGTAGCCGCAGAAGATGCACCGGTTGTAGTCGATGTTATAAACCCTGGCATAGCGCTCGGCGGCGCTGATGGGCTTTTCGGCGGTATTCTCCGCGGCCTCGATGTAGATGCAGTTCGCCGGGCAAGCCGCCGCGCACAGAAAGCACGCCACGCACTTTTCCAGCCCGTTCTCGTCGCGCCGCAGGACGTGCAGGCCGCGGTAACGGTCCTCGAAATGGACGGGCTCGTCCGGGTAATTCTCCGTCACCGTGGGTCGTAGCATGGTCTTAAAGGTGACGGAGAATCCTTTGGCCAGCGCCACCGCAGAATCGGCAATTTCGCGCAGGATGTTCGGCATAACGCCCCAGGCGCGCCAGTATAGACGACCAACCACCCCTGGTCAATCTTCCTCGCTGCCCGGCTCGACGTGAGCCCGTCAAAGTTCGGTTCCGTGCAACCGGGCCCCGGTTTTCCGAATCCGATCCAGGGTGAAGGCCCTTGTCAGGTCTTATGAGACAGGGTAGATTGAAGACCAGACCAAGCGCGGCGAGCCAAGCTCGGCGACGCGCCTGGAAGGATCAGGGTGTAAGGAGCAGCTCATGAGAAGGAAGATCTCTGTCGTTCTGGCCGCGCTCGCGGTGGGAGTGGTTTTCCCTGCCCTCGCTGCCGCAGCCGACGAGGAAACGGTCACCATACCGGCGGGCAGCACGCTGCACGTCCGCTTGATGACTACGCTGAGCACGCGCGCTAACCAGCAAGGCGACCCGTTCTCCGGAAAAGTCGTGGAACCCATCATCTACGAAGGCGAGGAAGTTGTCCCGGCGGGGAGCATCCTGGAAGGCCGCGTCGCCTTTGTGAAGCCGCCGGGGCGGGTTAAAGGTGTCAGCGAAATGCGCCTGGTGGCGGAGACCATCACCACGCCCGAGGATGTGAAATACACGATTGCCGCCGGACTCGAGGACGCGGAGGGCGCCGAGGGCGCCAAGGTGAAGGACGAAGAGGGGACCGTCAAGGGAACCGGTAAGAGCAAGAAAGGCGCGGCCATCGAGAGCGGCGTGGGCGCGGGCGCTGGGGCCGGCGTCGGAGCCATCGGCGCCGGAGGCTCGGGCGCGCTGTACGGCGCGGGCATCGGGGCCGCCGCCGGGCTTATCCACACCCTCTTCAAGCGCCACAAAGACATCATCCTGCCCCAGGGCACCGAGCTGACTTTCGTCATCCAGCGGACCACGACGGCGAAAAGGGTGGTCAAGCCGACGGAGTCCACCGAGTAAACCACAGTTCCCCACCGAACCAGGAACCGAGGGGAGCGGGCGCTCCCCTTCTCCTGCTTTTCCGTAGCGGCGCCTTTCCCGACCAAGCCGGGACAGGTCGGGCGGGCGCCTTCCCCGCCCCGGCGTGTTTGCGCTTGACAGCGGGAGCCTCATGTGTTAGACTAAATGTGTAGTCTATAGCCATTGCCCAGGGCAGACCGGCAGCCGCGCTGGCTGCTTTGCCCACGGTGGGTTTTTGCCCGGTCATAAACCCACGGTTAGTTCCAGCCGCGAACTAACCGCGGCTACATTTTCGCCCCCAGGAAGCCCCATGCAGCCGCCCCAGCAAAGGAAACTCCCCTTCACGCTCCGCCGCCTGGCGGCAAATCGCGCCAATATCGCCAAGGCGCGTGCCGTACCCAAGGAGATCATATACCGCCCCACCCCCAAGCGCCTGGCCGCCAATCGCGCCAACATCCGCAAGGCGCGTGCTGTGCCGAAAGAGGTCATGTACCGGCTCACCGCTAAGCGTCTCGCCGCGTGTCGCGCCAACCTGGAGCGCGCCAACGCCGTGCCCAAATACATCCGCTACCATCCCACCGAGCGGCGCCGGGCCGCTGCCCTGGGCAATCTGGCCAAGGCGAATGCCGCCGTCGCGGCCGGAGGCGGCCGGTTCCGGCACGGTCTGTTCTGCATGTCGCTCGGGCAAAGCCTGAAGCGCGCCGGCGAAACGCTCCGCGCCTTCCGAGCCCACCTCGACCGGTTTGAGCGCGCCTTTGCCCCCCAGAACGACGCCGAAAGGAAGTTGCTCCGCCACGCCGCCGAGACCACCTGGCGACGGCTGCGGACCTACCGCTCACTAGCCCGGTGGCAAGCCTGGCGCCTGGCCCGCGTCCTCCGCCGGGCCGCCCAGGTTGGGCCCTCGGAACCAGCGGACGCGAGTGAGGCCCACATCCTCGCCTTCGAGGTGGAGGATATGCTCACCAGCGACGCGCCGGTAGCCGAGCTGGCTTTTCGGTTGAGCAAACGGCTCGAGCGCCTGCTGCGCGTCTTTTTGTGGAGCAGATTTGATGAGGACCCGCACTTCCGGATGCTTAGCCAGAGGCGCTGGAACGAATTCCGCCTGCTCGAAGTGCCGGGCTCGGTGGCCAATAATCCCTTCATCGGCCCGAGACAGGTAGAAGAATGGGAGGAGAAACGAGAACAAGCCACACCGGCCGCCGGCGAGGCGGGCGCGTCGCGCGCTAAGGGCGGCCGTCGCAGTCCAAGACTCCGGGGCCTCGAAAGCAAGCAGGAATGCGTCAAGCACTTCGAGCGCGCTTTCCTTCCCCACGTAGCGGCGACCTTTGCGTCGCCACCCGCCCCCGCCGCACCTGAGGTAGCGGCGGCGTTGCCGACAAGGCCGGGACAGGTCAGGCCGCCACGTGACTCCATCGCGCCGGAAGACAGAAACCTGGTCCGGGCCCTCGCCCGCACGGCCTGGGCGCGCCTGCGGGCTCTTCAGAAGCGAGTCCGAAGCGAAACCTCAAGACTCAACCGCATTCTGAAAGAAGCCACCCTCGCCGCGCCGCTCACGCCCGAGCAAGCCCGCCACGCAGCCCAGAGAATCGTGGAGCTTTTCGCGGATGATCCCCGGGAGTCTCAGGAGGCTTTGGAGCTCGACCTGGAGCTCGTCCCCCTGTTCCAGGAGCTGCTGAAGCGCGTGGACGAACGCGCCGCGCGCAGGCCTTCTCCGGCCTGCGAGTTGGCAGGACAGCACTAGTGCATAGTTGTGTGAAAAACCGTCACCATCGGATTTCGGAAGGGCGACGTGGAACCTCTCCCGACGCCATATGTCGGGAACCCCGCCGGGGACAGGCTGTCCTCGTCGCCGACTCCTTCCGGCGGTCATAGACCGCCCCTACAGCTTGCCTGGCCGGCGTGACCCGCCGACTTGGGTGAATCCGGCAGATTCCTTTCCGATGCCTTGACTCGCGCGTTGCGCGGAGTTCTAATCGAGGGTGCTTCGTGGCAAGGGCAGCCTGCCCCGATCCATTGGGGTCTCGCCCGTGAATGCACACAGCTAGCACCCAGAACACACCGCCGGGACGGCCGTGCTACGATCAGACGAACGTTCCGACACAGAATAAGTGATGTGAGCGCGACCCGTGCGTAGTATCATCTGGCGCGCTGTCGGGGCTTGACTCATTTCATTTGGAGACGCTGAAAATGGAAATCGGAAAAAGACTACGCCAGTTGCGGGATGCAAGACATTTCTCTCAGGGGGAAATCCAGAAGCGGACTGGTCTATTGCGCTGCTACATCTCGCGCGTGGAATGCGGCCACACCATCCCGTCGCTCGAAACCCTCGAGAAAATGGCCAAGGCTTTCGATCTGGAATTTTATCAACTCTTTTACTCGGGGAGCGGCAAACCCACAGCTCCCGAGGTTCCAGGTCAGAGCCCTCTCGCAAGGGAGGAACGCAAGCTGGTGGAGATGTTCAGGCAGATGTCCCGGTCGGATAAAGAGCTGGTGTTGGGACTGGCTCGACAAGCAACGCGAAGGAAGCGCCGAAGAGACTAATCGCAGGTCGCGGGGACATGACCAGGTTTGCCCTGTCCGCGTTCAACAGAGCGCGCTGCACCCGCAAGACGCCAGCCGCGCCGCGCCTCGTACGTAGCACGGGCAGCCTGCCCCCGCCTGCCGTGGGCCTGCCCCGATGAATCGGGGTCCCGCAGAGCGGGGCCGAATCGGTCGCGCTACGGCCAGCCGGATATCCAGAGCCATCAAGAACCGATGTCTGCGGCAGCCGCCGATGGTCAGGATTTGCAGGCGAGGGTAGCGGCCGGGAAAATCCCTTGACTCGCAAAAACCCGCCGCCGCAGCTTCGGTGTGCATCGGTCTAGTGGGCTCGCGCAAGGTGATGATCCGTCGGCTGACGGACTTCTCCCGCTCGATCA
>CAZBWJ010000020.1:42116-43369 GCA_964495535.1 uncultured Acidobacteriota bacterium
GTGGGCTCGCGCAAGGTGATGATCCGTCGGCTGACGGACTTCTCCCGCTCGATCATGCCTTTTGGGTATTTGCCGAAAAACGTCATGGTTGTCATTCTGAGCGAAGCGAAGAATCCCGGCATTTGTCAGGAATCAAGCAAATCGAGAGATCCTTCGTCGCCTGCGGCCCCTCAGGATGACAGTTTCGCGGGCTGGCGCTCCGGGAGAAGGCCCTGGGGCCCGAGCCTTAGCCTTCGCGGGTGAGTTCGTAGACAGTGAGTTCCGGCGGGGCGCCGAAGCCAATCGGCACGTCGATGGTGCCCATGCTGCGGTTGATACAGAGTTGCGAGGGGCCCAGGCTCAGTCTTCGCACCTCATCTCCCCGCGGAATTCGATTGCGGCGCTACCGTGCCGTGGCGTTGGCGTCTGTAATCACGAATTGGAAGGTCGATGCACGCGCGTCGAAGAGTCCGTCCATAAATGGAGCTAGGGTTTTCTCCTCGCCGGGTTCGATCCTGTCTTTGATCGTATCTCGGCTCACGGCCAAAATCCTGTTGTCGGCGCCGATGAAAACGGCCTCATATTGGATGTCGGTGTAAGTGTAGACGGCGGATTTGTTTCGCAACTGAACCGACCACATCACCCTCACCCCCGTAGCGTCCTTCCCCATTCTTGCATGGACAAGCTGCAGGTCGCGGACTGGGTTGGGAGGAGCCGCTTGGCCTGCTGGGGCGGCGGACTGGACACGCACGGGAGTTATAGCGCGGGGCCGTGAGATCACGTACACGAGCGCTACTACAACCACAAGGGCGGCGATAACACAGGCACTGATCCAAACCTGTTTCCTACGCGACTGTTTCTTCTCTCCTGCTTCTTCTAGCTCCTCAAACATACTGTCCTCCAGGGGGGTGAATTTCCCCCTTACGCCCACACGAGTAGGGGCAACTCCCCTGCGCGTCCAGCGACTCAACCTCCGCATCGCCTGGAACTGGCGCGCGAAAAAATGGCCGCGTGTTCTTCTGCAGCACCTTGGAGAGTAAGGGAGATCGTTTGAGCTGGGTCTCCATCATGGAACCCCGGGTAGACGCGAGTATACACCCCACAGCTTCGTATTGGAATGCGGGTGGCGCATCCCGATGAAGAGCATCGGGACAGGCGCATCGCCGTGGCGCATACATGCTGTAGTTTGGCATGTAGGCGATTTCCCCTCAGAGCAAACGGCCTGACGAGCGCAGATATCTCAAAGAGCGGGACGTGTGCGCCACCCGCGCAGA
>CAZBWJ010000021.1:0-2711 GCA_964495535.1 uncultured Acidobacteriota bacterium
CGGCCTTCTTGATCTCTTCTGCTTCCCGCGGGTCGGTTGCGGTGTAACCTTCGACCGCCTCAAAACCCGCCTCCGCGGCCATCTTGAAGCGCTCGGCGTAGCTCAGCTTCTCGGGCAGCATGCCAATAACCAGCCCCTTGATCAGCCGACCCTTGGGGGCAGGTTCCGGCGAAGCCGCAAGCGAAGCTGGCAATCCCGCCACGCAGGCGGTTACCGACGTCTTCAGGAATTCCCGGCGCGATGTCTGGTTCTTCATCACCATCTCCCTTTGCGCACGCAGAGGCGCCCCTCAGGGCAGCACCACTGCCCGCCCTGCGAGCCGGCCGCTACGGTCAAGCCAGTTTGTTGAGATCGATCTTGGGATCCCACGCTTCCTGGAACTTCAGCAGTTCCTCCCACGTGATGGGCTTCCCGGTGTAAGCTGCCGTCCGCCCCAACATGGCGCTGAGCGCGGAATCAGCGCCTGGGGCAGCCTCGTTGACGAAACTCCCGTTCGTGAGGCTCTCGATAAACGACTTCTGCTTCTCCGAGTCGGCCTGGTCCAAGGCCCCCTTGAACGTCCCGGCGGCCGAGAACTGGTCCCCTTCCCTGGCAGAACCCAAGCCGACGTCCCAGGGTTCTTCGCCAGAGATGCTGACCCGGTGGTCATAGTGCGCCTCCGCGCTGCCGCGAGTGCCGAAGAAAAGCACCGCCGCATCGAACTTGTGCTTATTGAATTGCGTGGAGCCAAAACTGACCTGCACGTCGTTTGGATAGGTAAACACGACGTTGAAGTTGTCGTAGCAGTCGCCAGCGTCCTGGCGCAGCTTGCGGCTGCCCGCTCCGACGGCCTTTACCGGGTGCCCCTGAAGCGCCCAGTTGCAGACGTCAATCACGTGCACATTCTGCTCCACGATGATGTCGCCCGAGAGCTTGCGATCCCAGACCCAGTTGCGTAACCGCTTCTCGTCCGGCGAGGCGTTAGGCCAGTCCGGCCGATCGATGTGGGGGCAATAATAGTAAGCCAAGCCGCAGCCGATCTTGCCCAAGGGTCCTCCCTGAATCCGTCTGACCAGTTCCACATAAGGCGGCGCCTTGCGAATCTGGAACCCCACGGCCAGGCTCAGTTTTCCCTCTGCCTTCTCACCGGCACGGATTACACGCTTGGCGCCGGGCACATCCACCGCGACCGGCTTCTCACAATAGACGTGTTTCCCCGCGGCCACGACGGTCTCCAGGTGGTGGGGATGGAAGTAAGGAGGTGTCGTGATCAGGATAGCATCCACCTGTCTGGAAGCCGCAATCTGCTCGTAGGCCTTGGGCCCCTTGAACAATTGAGCGGAATCGATGGCCGGGTAGCCCTTGGCCCCGTGGTGCTCGTCGAAGTACTTCTGCGCTGTTGCGAGCTGGTCGGCGAAGAGGTCGCCCAGCGCCACTACGCGCGTGTTGGTGTTGTCGATGAAACCGGCCCCTACCGCCGTGCCGCGCCCGCCACAGCCGAGAATGCCGAGCCGCACGGCGGAGTTGGCTGCCGTGCCCCGCACCAGCTCAGGTCTAATGATCATCAGGCTCGCCACCGCGGCGGCGCAGCCGAGGAATTCTCTCCGGCCAATCTGGCGTTCAGTGTTATCCGTCATTGCGTCATCTCCCTCTGCAAATTGCAGATTAGCGATTGACCGGCTCCCCGAATATCCCCTGAACTTCGCTTTGAAATCATCCATCCTCAATCGTCAATCTCAAATCCCCTGGGGTATATCGCCTATTTTCCAAGCTCCTGAATGAAGATATCTTTCCAGTGGACTCTTGCGCCGCCGCCGGTGTGGAGCTGCAAACCTATCACTCCCTCCTTGAACCTCGGTACCGGGTCGTAGTAATCAACAATCTGAACGCCGTTCAGCCGCGTGACGACATGCCTGCCCTCGATGGCGATTTCCAGGTCATTCCAATCGCGCGGCTGGATGGCGCGCTCGCCTTCCTCCGTCGGCAACGCGAGCCATCCGCGTCCGCCGCTTTCGTAGATCCCGCCGGTGTGGCGCGTGGGGTCAACCTCCACCTGCGTGCCTTCGATGTCGGGACCGGTCGCTGAAGCGCCCGTGATGCGGGAACGGAGGAAAACACCATAGTTCCCCTCTCCGTCGCACTTGAACCGCACGCGGAGCAGGAAGTCGCGATAAGTCTTCTCGGTAGTCAAGTAGCCGTATTTCCTCCCTGTGCTCTCGCCGAGAATCTCACCGTTTTCCACGACCCATTTCTCAGCGCCGTTGTTCTTCCAACCGCTCAGATCCTTGCCATTGAACAGCGGAATCCAACCGCTTCCGGCAGGAGCCTGCGCCCACGCCGCGGGGACCAGCAAAGCCAGGCCGACCACAAGCATCTTGAGGATTCTCATAGCGTTGATCCCTGTGCGGACCTGACGGCATGAACTGCACACCTGAGGCTTCGAACCATTGGCGCGGCCTGTCACCTGAGTGTGCACACCTTATCACAATGGGCGTGGGGGTGAAGAAGAGAGACGTTGATGTAACGCTGGTCCCGGTTGACCTCATGCCCGGCGACGTGCCGGTCATGGGAACCCGGAGGCAGAGAGGATGCGGGGCCGCAAGGCAATGACAGGCGAGTGAGGCACAGGCAGGACTTCCCGACAAGCTCCTGGGCGCTCGGGGGTAGCCTTCGCGCGGAACCGCCCCTCGAATCACGAACCTCGTTTTGGAGCGACGACAACCGTCCCTGTT
>CAZBWJ010000021.1:2811-32503 GCA_964495535.1 uncultured Acidobacteriota bacterium
GGCGGCGGGCGGTGGCGCTGGCGGGAGTTCAGATTGCCCGGCAACGTCCGAACCCCAGCCTCAGCTTTGAGGCTCTACGCGATTCACCGCATGAAGCCCTGCTTCTGGAGCAGCCCCTGGAACTCGGCTTCAAGCGACAACGCCGCATCGAGGTGGCCCGGCAAGAAGGTGCGTTGACGGAAGTTGAAATCGCCGCGCTGGCCCGGCAGGTACGCCGCAGCACTCGCGCGGCCTTTTTTCGCGTGCTTCTGGCGCGCGCCGAAACCGAGAGGTTGACGCGGGTCGTACAGCTCGCTGAGCGCCTGGAGCAGACCGCGCGCGAGCGCTTTGAGGCTGGCGCCGTCCCCCAGCTTGAGGCCATTCAGGCCGGCTTGGGAGTCTCCCGCGCCCAGGTGGAGCTTCAAGTCGCTCAGCAGCGGGAGAAAGTCTCCCTCAGCCAGCTTAATGCGCTCTTGAACGAACCGGCTTCCACGCGCTGGGAACTTGCCGGCAGCCTCGCGGACGCGAAACCCCTACCCTCGTTGCCGGAACTCATCCAGCGGGCCGCTCAGTCAAACCCTGAACTTGAGCGCCTGGGGCAGGAACAAAAGCTGGAGCAGAGCCGCCGCGGCCTGCTCAAGGCGGAACGGATTCCCAACCTGGATCTGCAATTCGGCACGGACCTCAACTCGCCGCCCGATTTCCGCGCCGGCCCCAGGGGCCAGCTCTCGCTCGAGCTGCCGCTCTTCACGCGGAACCAGGGCCAGATTGCTCAGTCGTTGGCCAACCAGCAAGTTCTGGAGGCAGAAGGGGCGGCGACCGCGCGCGCAGTGGTCGCCCGTGTCGAGGCGGGCTACTTTGACCTCGAAGCCCAGCAGACGCAGGTGGAACTCTATAGAGACAGACTACTCCCCATCGCCCGCCAGGTGGAGAGTATGGCCGAAGAAAGCTACCGGTCCGGCAAGACCAGCATCCTGGCAGTGCTCCAGGCGCAACAGAACGTGCAGGAGGTCGAGCGCAGCTACTTGGAAAGCCTCTTCGCGCTGCAGAGCAATTATGCCAGCCTTGAGGAAACGGTGGGAGGGCCGATCGAATAATGCGATTCGCAACAGCTTTCCAAGGGACGGCGGTGAACGTCACGCTGTTGGCCTTGGGGTCAGTCTTTCTGCTCGGTTGCTCAAAGAGGCCAGCCGAAGCGGGAAGCGAGGGGGCTCCCGGGAACACGGCCGATGTCGTGGCGGAGGTCACCGTCACGCGCGTGGAACGCGCCGACATCAGCTCCACGCTCTCCGTCAGCGGGACCATTGCCAGCCTGCCTAACCAGGACGTCCGCGTGAGCTCACTTGTCCCGGGCCGTGTTGCGCGCATGATGGTGACGGAAGGTGACCAGGTGGAGGCGGGACAGGTGCTGGCGAAGATTGACGACCGACCGTTCCGTGACCAGCTTCAGCAAGCCGAAGCGGCCGTCGAGCAGGCGAAGGCCAACCTGGAAAACGCCCGCCTGAACCGCGATCGTAACGAGAACCTTTTCCAACGGGGCATCGCCGCGCGAAAAGAACTGGAGGACGCGCGCACCCAAGTGAGCGTCGATGAAGCAGCCTGGCGCCAGGCAGAGGCCGCGCTGGCCCTGGCGCGCCTGCAACTCACGCGTACCGAGGCGCGTTCGCCTCTCGACGGGACGGTCGTGAAGCGCCTGGTGAGCGTGGGCGAGCAGGTGGACGGCACGGCCGCGCAGCCGCTCTTCCAGGTGGCGAACGTCCGGGAGGTCGAGCTGTTCGGAAACGTGCCGGCTCTCTACCTTGACAGGATCCGCGTGGGCCAGACACTGCGCATCTCAACGGACGCTTTTCCCGGGAAGGAGTTTGGGGGGCGTGTGGTGGCGATTTCTCCCGCCGTCGATCCTTCTACCAACGTGGGACTGGTCCGAATTCGCATCTCGAATGGAGCCGGCCTGCTGCGGCTCGGAATGTTCTTGACCACGCAGGTTCCGCTGGAGACGCATGTGAAAGCACTGGTAGTTCCGCCCCAGGCTGTCTATCGCGACCAGGAAGGAAAGCCGCACGTGTACCGCCTCCAGGGAGAAAACGCGGAGGCGGTTCCCGTCAAACTCGGTCTGGAAACCCAGGAGCGCGTGGAACTGCTCTCGGGGGTACAGGCGGGAGACACCCTGATTTTGACCGGCGGCTATGGCCTCGGTGCGCGTTCCAGAATTAAGGTCAAACCATGAACGTCTTGCGCTTCTCCCGGCGGAATAGCCGCGCGGTGTTTCTTCTGACGGCTTTCCTGGTGGTGGCAGGCGTAATCGCCGTCTTTCGCCTGCCCAGCAACATCTATCCCGAACTCACTTTCCCACGCATCGTGATCCTGGCGCATTCTGGCGACCTCTCGCCGCAGATCATGCTCCTGCAGGTCACACGTCCCATCGAAGAGTCCGTGGGCACGGTGCTGGGCGCACGCCGCGTGCGCTCGAAGACCATCCGGGGAGGCGCTGAGATCTCGGTGCTGTTCAACCCCGACATGGACATGCAGTATGCGCTACAACTTGTCGAGGGGCGGGTGAGCGAGGTGAAAGCCTCTCTTCCGCCGGACACGGAAATCCAGGTCGAACGCCTCACGCCCGCTATCTTCCCCATCATCAGCCTGATTCTGAACGGCGAGGTTCCCGCCTCCGACCTGCGGGATTACGCCTACTACGTTTTGCGCCCGCTCTTCAGCCGCGTGCCGGGGGTTTCAAGGATCGAAGTCCAGGCCAGCGACACCCGCGAGATTTCCGTCATCGTGGACCCACAGAAAGCCCTGGCCCACCGGCTTTCCCTGCTGGAGATTGCCGACCGCCTGCGCTCGACCAACGAAGTGACTTCCGTAGGCCGATTGAACAAGGATTACTCCCAGTACCTTGTGCTCGCGACGGGTCAATTCACCAATCTGGAAGACATTCGCAACACCGTCGTCGCCGTGGAGAACGGCAGCCCACTTCGGTTGCGTGACCTCGCGGAAGTTCGCGACGGCATGGAGGACCGCCGCACGCTCATCGCGGGCAATGGACAACCCGCCGCGCTCATCAATATTGCCCGCCAGATCGGCGGCAATATCATCCAGGTCTCGAGCCAGATTCAGGAACTCGCCAACCATTTGGGTTCCGCCATCCCCTCCACCTTGCACCTCTCCCTGGTTTACGACTTGGCGGGATTCGTGCGGGATTCCATTCGGAACGTGCGCGACGCTATCCTGCTGGGCGGGTTGCTGGTGATCGCCGTCCTCTTCTTCTTTCTGCATGAAACCCGCACGACGCTCATAGCGGCCATCTCGCTGCCCACTACGGTGATCAGCACCTTCTTCTTCATGAGTTTGATGGGCGGCACGCTCAATCTAATGTCGCTGGGCGGGCTGGCCATCGCCATCGGGTTGATTATTGATGACGCCGTCGTAGTGGTCGAGAACATCTACCGCCACTTAGGGCTAGGGGAATCATCTGCACAGGCTGCCGAACTCGGCACGCAGGAGCTGCTGGGCGCAGTGGTGGGGTCGACGGCAACGACCGTCGTCGTTTTCTTGCCTCTCAGTTTGCTGAAGGGCGTGGTGGGAGAGTTCTTCAAGGCGCTCTGCCTGACCCTCGCCGTTTCTGTTCTGCTTTCGCTGGTCTTCGCTCTCACGCTCATTCCCTTGCTCGCGGAGCGCTACATCTCCGGGCAGAGGTTCCGGCACACTTCGCACCGCTTTATCGAACCCATCAATCGCGGTTACGAGGCGGCCGTCCGCTGGGCGCTCCGTCGCCGGTGGGTGGTGGTGGGAGGCGCGGCGTTCTCCGTGGCGCTCAGCGTCTTCCTCTACTATCGTGTCGAGACGGGCTTCCTGCCGGAGATGGATGAAGGCGGCTACGTGCTCGACTACCTGACGCCGCCCGGAACGTCGCTCGCGGAGACGGACCGCCTGGTGCGCTTGATGGAGGAGCGCATCAAGCACATGCCCGAGACCGCGGCTTTCTCCCGTCGCACTGGCGCAGAAATGGGATTCTTTGCCACCGTACAAAACGAGGGTGACATCCTGGTGAAGCTCAAGCCGCGGTCACAGCGGCGCCGAGACGTCTACGAGATCATGAGTGACCTCCGCGAGCAGATCAACAGGAACATCCCGGGCATCCAGATCGAGTTCGTGCAACTTCTCCAGGACATGATCGGGGACTTAGAAGGCGAGCCGCAGCCCGTGGAGGTAAAGCTGTTCGGCAGCGACATGAAGGTGCTCGAGAATCTGGCCGGAGAACTCGGGCCGAAGATTCAGAAGATTCCCGGCATCGTGGACTACAAAGCCATCCAGAAAGGCAACCCGGAGATTGTCATTCACGTGGACCCGGTGCAGGCCGGCCGGCTGGGCCTCACCGTCGAGCAGGTTTCGCAACAGGCGAGCGCCGGCCTGCTGGGCGTGACCGAGACGGAGTTGCGCCAGGTGGACCGCACCATCGGCATCCGCGTACGCTATCCCGACGGCTTTCGCTTTGACTACGCAAACGTCCGCCAGTTTCCCATCGTGACGCCGGCGAAACAGATCCTGCCGCTCTCGGCCCTCGCCGAGGTCGAGCAAGTGCGGGGTGAGAACCAGTTGATGCGCGAGAACCAACGCCTGATGGTGCTCCTCACCGCGCGCTTGGAGAACCGGGACCTGGGCAGTGTCATTCGCGAGGTCAAGCAAGTCCTGGGCACCACCCCGTTCCCCGTGGGAACAACTTACGAAATCGGGGGGCAATACGAAGCCCAGCAGAGTTCATTCCGGGATCTGCTCTACGTGCTGGGGCTGGCTTTGGCGGCGGTCTTCATCGTGCTGGTGATCCAGTTCCGCGCCTTCCGGCCTTCGCTCATCATCATGTCCGCGGCTCCGCTCTCCCTGCTCGGGGTTTTCGGAATGCTCCTGCTGACGGGCACGGCGCTGAACGTGTCGTCATTTATGGGAATCATCCTGATGGTGGGCCTGGTGGTGAAGAACGGCATCATTCTGTTTGAGTACGTTCACAAGCTGCGGGACGAGAAAGGACTGCCGCTCGGTGAAGCCTTGGTGGCTGCGGGCAAGATCCGCGTGCGCCCCATCCTCATGACTACCCTCTGCACGCTCTTTGGACTGTTTCCGCTCGCCCTGGGTCTGGGCTCCGGTGCCGAACTGCAAAAGCCCCTGGCCCTGGCGGTGATCGGCGGGCTTTCCATTTCGATGTTCATCACCCTGCTGGTGATGCCCGTGCTCTACTCTCTGCTGGAACGCAAGCGGGCTTGATTGCCGGACCGACCGGCGAGAATAGGAGGCCTGCAACCCCTGCTCCAGGGGGCCAAGAGAATCGAGCCCACGGCGTAAGAGTTTGCGTGACAACTGCCGGGTCGTGAGTGGGTCTGCCGCCGCGAACGATCAGGGCTTCCACACAGACTCGATGCGCCTACGGCTTGCCTTTCTTGCCTTCATCTTGAGCCACCTGGATTAGAATGGCTCAACTTCATCCTCCGATGTGCGGTTCTGATGTGAGGGGAGGTCCGCACCGGAGATTCTGGATCAGATCAAGAACTGAGGTCCACTATGAAACCAATGATTTCACGACGCGGGTTCCTGGGAAGTGCCGCAGCAGTGGGCGCGCTGAGTGTTCTTCCCCGAAGGGTGCTGGCTATTCGGAGCGATGCGACCCCAGGCGGCGAACTGGATTTTCCGCTGGTTGATTTTCATTCTCATATCGAAGGGAATTTCACGGTCGAAGAGGCGGTGCGGCTCGCCGAGAAGCGGGGCGTCAAGCTCGGCATCGTCGAGCATGGCGGGTTCGGCGAGGCGATCGGCAGTGACAGCGATTTGAAGCGTCACATCCAGAGACTATCCGCGCTGCCCGTTTACAAGGGCATTCAGGCAGAGGGCCACAATTGGATGAACTGCTTCTCGAAAGAGGCCGTGTGCGAACTTGATTATGTCCTGGCCGACGCGCTCACCTTTCCCGAGAAAGACGGGAGACACGTCCGGCTCTGGACTCCGGAAGCGAGGATTGAGGACAAGCAGGACTTCATGGACCGGTACGTGGATTTCAATGTCCAGGTCATCTCCAACGAACCCATCGACATCTTCGCGAATCCCACTTTCCTTCCGGAGGCCATTGCGAACGAGTACGAGGCGCTTTGGACCAAAGAACGAATGAAGAAAATGATCGACGCGGCGGTGAAGTACGACGTGGCCATCGAAATCAACTCCCGCTTCAACATCCCCAGCCTGGCGTTCGTAAGAATGGCGAGAGACGCGGGCGTCAAGTTTTCCTTTGGGTCAAATAATCGCAACGCGGACGTGGGCAAGCTGGACTACTCTGTGAAGATAGCGAAGGAGTGCGGGCTGACGCGCCCAGACATGTTCACGCCTCAGCCCGCCGACGAGAAGCCCATCCTGAAGCGAACCCAGCGCGCATAGTGCTGGTGAATCCCGGCATGGGTGTCCAGACGTTTCAGCGAGTCAGTAGTGGCTGAACGCGGGCGTCGCGGCGAGTGTTCGTCTCAGTGGCCGCGGCCTTCACTTGTGGATTGAAGACTTATGATTGAACTTCAAGGGCCCGAAATCCTGAGTCCGGAATCGCGTCAAGAACTCAAGGTGGGTCCGCAAGCCGAATCCGCGCTGCCTATTTCGCCGGTTTGCGTGACGCGGCGATTTTCGCCAGCAGCGCCGAGCGGGTTGAGCCCATCGTCATTTGCAGAGACTCTTTGGGAATGTCGGTGACAAACGGCTTCACGAGCGGCGACACGATCCAGGGAATATCGCGCGTCAAGGAAATCGACTCGCACTCGACGTACACCCCACCGTCGCGCTCCTCGAAACGCCAGTAAGAGTACAGTCGCCAGAGAAAACCGCGGTCGCGGCCCACCGGCTTCTCGTGTTCCGTCGGCTTGTCCGCGTCCTCCACTTCCGCGATGCGGGTGGTATACGACCGGCTGTAACAATGCGTGGCATCCACGGGGAAGTAATGGACGTCGTGGTCGGTGTTGTACGTCATGGTGAGCACTTTTTTCTTGCGCAGCCGATAGAAGATCTTGAAATCGTTTCCGTTGCGTTGGACGAGCTTGGAGCGGACGACCTCAGGTTTGTAAATGTCCTGGTGGTGGTCGTAGTCCTCGACCAGCTCGAGCGTTCGCTGAAGCGAGGCGCCGGGAACAAACACCGCCCCTATCCAGTGGTGGATGAGCGCATCGGGGGCTTTCATTTCGCGGCCGGAAGCGTCCCGCGTCTCCAGCCGCTCCATGAGAATTTCCCCGCGCTGGAGCATCGCCCGCACCTCGGCCCGGCGCGGTTCAGCAAGCCCGTCCACGTAAAGATACGTTTCGGGGCGAGCCAGTTCCTTCTCGATGCGCGCTTCGGTTGCCCTGACGTAGCGTTCGAAGGCCTCGACCGTAGGCCGCTTCAATTCCGCGCTCAGCACCTCGGGCGTGTCCCCGGATGTGATTTGTATCGCCAGGATAAGACCAGGAACGAGAAGTAATCGTACAGTGGCTTGCATCTCTCTCCGTGCCTCCGAGGCTGCGATGGCCCACAAGGATAACCCCAGATGGCCTCCGAACGCGAGGCCAAGAGCTGAAGGCGGTCAAGGAGCCGGGCCTTGCTCGGGCGCGGTGGTTTCGTGTAGAGTGGGCGCACCAACCCGGATTGCCCAAGGCTTCCAACGTGTGGGTCCTCGAAGAGGAATGACGACCGTTACCTGCGTCGGGGAGGTCAAGAAGCCGTGGCCACTATGAACAAGCAGATTACGCTGGCAGCCCGCCCTGTGGGCTTTCCCAAGGACTCCGACTTCAAGCTGGTGGAGTTTCCCCTTCCCACCCCGGGGCGCGGCGAGATTCTGGTGCGCGCGCTATACCTCTCCGTCGACCCCTACATGCGTGGCCGCATGAGCAGCGGCAAGTCGTACGCGCCGTCGGTCGAACTCGGCGGCGTCATGGTGGGCGGCGTGGTCGGCCAGGTGGTCGAGTCCAACCATCCCCAGTTTGCGCCCGGAGAGATCGTCCAGGGCGACTTCGGGTGGCAGCAGTATGCGGTGTCTGGCGGCAAGGGGGTGAGAAAGGTCGATCCGAAGTTGGCGCCAATTTCGACGGCGCTTGGCATCCTCGGCATGCCCGGCCTGACGGCCTACTTCGGCTTGCTCGAGATCGGCAAACCGCAACTGGGAGAGACCGTGGTCGTTTCCGGCGCCGCGGGCGCCGTCGGGTCGCTCGTGGGACAGATCGCAAAGATCATAGGTTGCCACGTGGTCGGCATCGCCGGCACGGACGAGAAGGTCCGGTACGTAGTCGAAGACCTCGTGTTCGACAACGCGTTCAATTACCGATCGACGGCCAACTACTACAGGAAGCTGATTGAACTTTGCCCCAACGGAATCGACGTTTACTTCGACAACGTGGGTGGCGCCGTCACCGACGCTGCGGTCCGGCTCATCAATGTGCGCGCGCGCCTCGTCATCTGCGGGCAAATCTCGCAATACAACCTCAAGCGACTGGAGATGGGGCCGCGCTGGCTCTGGGCCCTCATCGTGAAGCAGGCGAAGGCGGAGGGCTTCCTGGTTTTCCAGTTTTCCGAGCGGTTCGACCAAGGTCTGCGGCAGATGGCGCAGTGGCTCCAGGAAGGAAAGCTCAAATACCGAGAGAACGTCGTCGAAGGCATCGAGAACGCGCCGCGCGCCTTCATCGGTATGCTGAAGGGCGAGAACATCGGCAAGCAGTTGGTGAAGGTTGCTGACCTCTAGCAAAGCGCTGAAGAAGGCTGCGAGGCTGTCATCCTGAGGAGTTGCAGGCGACGAAGCATCTCGTGAGCAGTTGATTCGCTTAAGCCCAGATTCCCAATTTGAACTTCACTTGTGGACTTTTGGCAGCCCGCCGCCATCTGTGTTTATGCAGGTTTGAACGCTATGAAGCCGCTCAGGAGGTTCACGCCAAGTGCGTGAGAAACCAAACCAGCCCTTTCAGGTCTCTTTCAACAGCCCCTTGAAGGTCGATTTCCAGGGGTCACGTGTCACTTCTGATGGCGGTCTGATTCTCGTGCGGGAGTTGGACGAACGTTTGGGATTCAGCGAACTCAGCCCAATCGACCACCCCCTGTCGGATTAGACGACGGGCTCAGACGCGCCCAGCGGAAAGGGGATGGTTTTAGGTCGTCTCCGACAGAAGCATTCTGGAGTCTCAGCGCGGAGAGACGAACGGGAAGAAATCGGGCACGCGTTTCGGGCCTGTGCAGAGCTACGATACGAAGCCCAAACGCCACGTCTTCAAACTCCTGAAGTCCCGGGGGATGCAGGAGAACCAACAAGTCGCCTTCTTGTCCGATCAGGGGCGGACCTGCGCCACTTGCAGATGTATCTGAGCCCCGCGTCGGATCACTCTCCTTAAGCGGAGTTCAGGACAGCTTTCAGCGATCAGAAGGTGAAACGTAACTCCAACTCGATACGCCGGTTGGCGGTGCTTCCTCCTCCGCGGAAGCCCCCGCCGAGGCGGTTTGACTGTCCAAACAGCGGCGAGCTGAGGTTGCCGATTGGCGGCGCCAGGTTCACATTGTTGAGGGCATTGCGTGCGTCGATGGTGAACTCAAGGGTGTAGCGCTTATTTCCCCCCCCGCCGAACATGTCGCGAGGTCCTCCCCCGCCGCCCAGGCCGCCCGGGCCCAATCCGCCGCCCGGAGGCCCTTCCCGGCGTCCTCCGCCGCGATAGCCGCCGCGCCCGCGCGATCCCTCTGTCGCTGCACTCCCCTCCGCGCCGAAGCTGAAAATCTTCGTCAAGTGGACGTTCAGGTTGAGTTGGCCCGGACCGTTCCCGTAGTTGCGCGGGATGATGGTCTCGCCGGGCAGGGGAAGGGCGTCGAAGGTTCCATAGGCCGTTTCCACCACGCTGGGACGTGAGAGATCGGTGGCGAAGGCCGGCCGGTCATTAAATAGCGAGTCTCCATTCAGGTCCTGTCCCACCACGATGTCAAAAGGCCCACCGGAGGAGGCTACGAGGAACGGGGCGATGCGGAAGCCAAACGGCAGGGCGATGGAACCACCTGTAAAGAACCGATGCCGGACGTCAAACCCGGCGCGGCCATACTCCGTGGTCAAGTCGTACTGGTTGGCGGGGAAGCTGCCCGCTCCGTCGGTGTTGCTGCGCGCCCGGTTGAGCATGTAGTTACCGAAAAGCCTGAACCTGGGGCTGATGCGGGCGCTGAAGTTGACAATGAGCTGATTCTGATTGAAGATCCCGCTCGATTCATACAGGTAGACATTTTCCGTGCCGCCGTAAGGCCTTATCCCGCTCGCCGGGTCCTGCGGGTCGTAGGTGCCGGGCAGGGGCGCGTTGATGTTTCGCGAGCGGAGCATGTGCACGCCGTGCGAGTCGACGTAAGTGACGGCGACGGTGATGTTCTTGGGCAACTGCCGCTCGATCCCGATGGCTCCCTGCACGATATAGGGAGCGCGCAAGTCGGGCGCCACCTGGCGAATGGCCTGCGGCAGCCTATTGCCCGCCAGGGTACCGAGAGAGGGAATGTCGGGATAGAAGTCGGGATTCGGAACCAGGTACTGCTGTTGGGTGATGCCGTTCAGGCGCAAGGCCTGAAGCGTCAGGTTTTCGCCAACGCGGTCATAGAAAACGCCCGCGCCCACGCGCAGGACCGTCACCGGCGGGCGTCCGTGGCCTCTGCCGATACCCCAGGCGAGGCCGAAGCGGGGCGCGACGTCGCGGTGATCACTGATTTGGTTCTGCACCTCGTAGCGAAGGCCGAGACTCAGACTCAGGTTCGACCGAACCCGCCAGTCGTCTTGCAGGAAAAGGCCAAGATCGTACTGGTTGATGCTGGCCAGCGGATTCCCAGCCATGATCGAGAACTGGCTTGCCCCGCCGCCCTGGGCGCGGATTTGGGCCGGCGTCAAGCCGTTCTCGAGACCCAGGAGCGTCAAGCGATAGGCGTCAAGCGAGGTGAAGGTGAAGCGGCCGTTGTAGCTTTGTAGGGAGCGGTCCCACATGTTCACGTCGCGCAGACGCCCGCCGAATTTCACCAGCTGCCTGTTAAACGTCACCGAGGTCATGTTCTGGACTTCGTAGTGATCGTGGTTGTTCGTGCCCGGCCCCACGCTGACTCCGCCGTCCGTGAAGGCGGCCAGCACCGAGATCGTGGGCTTGGAGTTGTCGCCGGTCTGGTTGTTGCGCTGACGGGCATATTGGAAGCGCGTCTCATTGACCGCACGCACACTGAGCACTGCGGTTTCGGTGAGTTGGACGGTTTGCTCCGTGTTGCGCACGTCGTAGCCCTGGGAAAGCAGGGAGAACTCGCCGATACCGCTGTTCAGTGATCCTCGGCGGGCGTAGCTGTACCGCACCATCAGCGTATTCTTCGGACTCAACTGATAATCCACGCGCGGGCTCACCGTCGTGCGCCAGGTTGGATTCAACACGGCCTGGCTGAAAGGAGTCACGTTGTAGGAGGGATCGAGCGTGAGCGCGCTGACCACGGAGACCTCGCCCACGTCGCGACGATCGGCGTCAATGAAGAAGGAAGCCTTTTTGCCGAGCGGACCGCCCAGGTTCCCGCCGAACTGCCGCGACTGGTAGGGCGGCTTGTTGGGCGCAAACGGGTTGCGCGAGTTAAAAGCCGCATCGCCGAAGTCAAAGTTGCCCTGGCCGTGAAACTTGTCGGTTCCGGGTTTGGTGAAGATCTCGATACGCCCGAAACCGAGCCGGTCGAACTCCGCGGCGAAGGGGCTCTGATTGACGCGGACTTCCCGGATCGATTCCTTCGGCGGCAGGCGGCCGCCGCTGAAGCCGTCAATGTAGATCTCGCCCCCGTTCGGCCCTGCCGCCGGCCCTGCCAGCGCCTGCAGCTCCTCCTGCAAGTCATCGGGGTTGTCAGAAAGAGCGTTCAAATCCGCACCCTTCAGCACCAGCGCGCCGACGTTGCTCGTGGGGCTGACACTGACCCCCGGACTCTCGCCCTCTACCCTAACCTCCTGCTTTTCCAGGAACAGCACCAGCGCGGCATCCACAACCTGAGGCTGGCCGGGGGCAATCACGACGCCTGCCTTCTCGAAATCGGCAAAGCCTTTCACGCGGATCAGCACTGTGTATGTGCCGGGCGGCAGATTACGGAAAATGTACCGGCCCTCTGCGTTCGTCTGAACCTCCTGCGCCGCTCCGTCGGGTCCGATGACGGTAATGGTGATGGCGGGCACGATGGCGCCGGACGGGTCCGTGACTTGACCGCGCAGGCTGACTTCGCCCGACTGCGCGAAAAGCATGGCCGCAAGAAATGACGCCGCCAAAATCGCACACAGCGCTCGTTCCAGGTGTTTAAGCAAGTCGATCATCTTCACATCTTCCAGAGAATCTTCACGAAAGCAGGCTGGCCTGATTTTTCACCGTCTCGCATGGGGGCAGCCTTCGGCTCAGCATTCTTTCGCGGTTCAGAGGCTTGCACGGCTGAAGACATGGCCGTTGTGCTCGCCGTCGCAATGGACACTAAGGTGTGCCCTCACCCATGCTCATGCTCCACGGCCCCAGCACCATCTGATCGCTGCCCCCGGGTTGCGCTGCCAGGATTGGCTCCACACCGGCGAGGACGATAATGGCCGTCACCTCAGAGGGTTTTGCTCCCTCCGTGCTGACCACGATCAATGCTTCACCGGGCTTCAGTTCGCCGAGCGTCAAGGCAGGCGCGCGCTCCAGCATCTGCTGGAAATCAGGCGGTCCGTTGCGAGGCCCGCCCCCGGGACCGCCGGCTTCACGTCGCGCTGGCGTCGCACCGGAAGGCGGTCCGCCGCCACGCGGCCCCCCGGGACTGTCGCCTTGAGGCCGCTCAGGCATCCCACCGGAAGCCTGCCCGCCGGAGTTGAACGCCGCAATCATTTGGGCGAGGAAGGGCGGAAGCCGGTGCAGCCGCGAGTCAGGATTCGTCCGTACCACTACAGGCTTCCCCAAAGCCAAATCCTTCACCGTCACCGCGCCGCTCGGCGCGTCCACGGAAACCACCGTACCCCCGATGTTGCGGAAGGCTCCGGAAACCAGCTTCTCGGGGGCAAAACGGCTCCCGTCTTCGCTCTTCGTGCCTAGCGCGCGCACCTGGTCTCCCACTTTGATTTCCTGGAAGGTGCTGGGTTTGGCGTCACTGAACTTGACCGAATCCGGAGCGTAGCGAAGCAGCACGGCGTTGGCGGCCAGCGTAATGATCATAGGATGCGTAGGATTTCCCGGCGTGGGCGGCGTGTTCGGAACTGAGACGGTGATCTCCTTCGTCTCCGGGTTCACCGCCTTCACCAGTCCCCCGATCCCGCGCCGCCGCCAATCGAGACGCTCGGCCTCGTGCGCTTTGGCCAGGTCCGTCTGGGTCATCACGATAACGGACGTAGCGAGAAGGGATTTCTGGTCGTCGGAGACGCGGCCCCGCACCAAAACCCGGTCGCCGGGGCGAATGTCGTTGACGGTGATCTTGGTCGCGGCCTTCAGGTCCTTCACATCCGGTGGAACGCGCAGAACTGAGACCCCGTCCGGCAGCAGGACTACCAGATCGGGACCGGCGTCTGTGTGCAAGGTTAAGGTGCCGGGCCTAAGTTGAGTGACCACGCCGATGGGCCGGAGCGGCTGAGCGGACGAGGGCCCGGGCGCTGACGGCGGGGCTGTTGCCGGGCCTTGCGCCAGGGCTATTCCCACCCAGGCCGCCAGCAAACACAAGATCCCCTTCTTCATGCTGCGTCGCCTCCCAGTTCAGTCACTCGGTTGCCACTAGGCTTCCGAAAAGAATTCCGCATCAGCCTGGAACCCTTCGCATTGTGCCCCGCTCAGCCGGAGTGCTGCGGCTGCGAGCTACTTTTCACCGGTCTCATTCACGCGCTTTGCAGTCCACTCACCGTCGAATCGCTCGCTATGAACTGTTCCCTTTATGGAATCCCCATCAACCGTGCCGGCGTATTCCAGCGTGAACGTGCCGCTCGGAGTTTCACGCTTGACCGTGAAGCTGATCTTGTTACCCGTGACAGAACCCTCAAGCGGCGACTCCCCGCGTTGCCCTTTCACGGTTCCCTTAATTGTGCTGCCGTCCTGCTGGATCTTCAGGGTCTGAGTCCTGGTTCCACGGGGACCCTCGAACGACATCTCCCAGGTCCCGGCAACCTTCGCCGGCTCGTCGGCGGCTATCATCCTGCCGCCCCAGGTCAGCAACATGCCGCATGCCAACGCAAATGCCAAGAAATAGGACTTCCTTTTCATGAGAACATCTCCTTCCCAACAATTTTTCAGCTACACTTGTGGGACGCATGCCCGCAAGTTTCGGAATCTACTACGCGCCTTCTCCGCCTTGCTGCTCCACAACTCTCAGGCCAAGAAACCAGCCAGAGACCCCGATGCCTAGTGCTGGCTCGAGCGACCGCGGGAAGGCCCGGCCTGCATTCCCGCCAGAATCGACTTCTTTGCTTGGGCGCAAACAACCCTTGCTTCACGACCCTTGCTACTGCGTTCAAGCTGTTTGACGGATTTGAAGAGGTAGGAGTTACTTCACTTTGTTAAATCGAAGCAGGACTTTTTGTCTGCCCATGGCCGAATGCACACGGGGAGAGCGTCGCTCGGTATCGGTATCGGTGATGGTTGCCAAGACGGTATCCCTACATGGATTTGGACGGATGGATCGCCCTGCCAAACCACATCCACGGGATTGTCGTCATCAGCGACGAGGGAAAGCGCGGTTCACGAGCCGCCCCTACGACTCGGCTTCGTCGGGGACACCCATTTTCGAGAGGCGGTAGCGCAGGGCGTTGCGGGAGAGGCCCAGAAGGCGCGCGGCCTGGCTCTTGTTGCCGCCCGCACGGCGCAGGGCTTCCTTGACAATCTCGTCTTCGAACTGTTCGAGCGTCAGGCCGGCGGGCGGGAAAGCCCCCGCGTTGGCCGAGGCCGCAGCGCTAGGCTTCACGGGGGAGAGATCGAGGCGGATGTCGGCAACGTCGATCACCTCCCCGCTCGAAAGGGCCACGGCGCGCTCGATGATGTTCTCGAGTTCCCGCACGTTTCCGGGCCAGTGGAATTCCATCAGCAGCCTTTGCGCGGCAGGGGTGATGCCTCGGAGGGGCTTGCCTGATTCGCGCACGAAGCGCTCGATGAAGTGGTCAACCAGGTAGGGAATGTCCTCCTTGCGCTCGCGCAGCGGCGGGATATTGATGGGGACGACGTTCAGGCGATAGTAAAGGTCTTCGCGGAAGGAGCCCTGTTCGAGCGCGGCGCGCAGGTCCTGGTTCGTGGCGGCGACGACGCGCACGTCCACTTTCAAGGTCTTGGTCCCGCCCAGGCGCTCGAACTCGCGGTCCTGAAGCACGCGCAGCAGCTTGACCTGGATGCTGGAGGGCACGTCGCCGATCTCGTCGAGAAAGATGGTGCCCTTGTCAGCCAGCTCGAATTTCCCGGGCTTGGAAGCGACCGCGCCGGTGAACGCCCCCTTCTCGAAGCCAAACAATTCACTTTCCAGCAGGTTTTCCGGGATGGCGGTGCAGTTGATCTTCACGAAAGGCCCGGAGACGCGGCGGGAGTGCTGATGGATGGCGCGCGCGATCAAGTCCTTGCCTGAACCGCTCTCCCCGCCCAGCAGCACCGTGGAATTGGTAGGCGCGACCCGCTCGACCGAGCCCAAGACTTCCTGCATCTTGGCGCTACGGGCCACGATGTTCTTGAATTCGTAACGCTTCCCCAGCGCCTCGCGCAGCGAGCGGTTTTCCTCGCGCAGATTGTGAACATCGAGTTCCTTGCGGACAATGAGCTTCATTTCCTCAAGCGAGAACGGCTTCAGGACGTAGTCGCTCGCGCCCGCTTTCATGGCCTCCACGGCCGTCTCCACCGTGCCGTAGGCCGTCATCACGATGACGGGGATTCGAGCGTCGGCCCGCTTCACCGCCTGCAAGAACTCCAGGCCGTTCATGCCGGGCAGCTTCAGGTCGGTCACCACCAAGTCGATTTTTCCCTGCCGCAAGGCGTTGAGCCCAGCTTCCGCGTCCGGCGCAGTGTGGACGGTGTAACCTTCCTCGCCGAGGTTCAGTTCGAGCAAGCGCAACATCTTCGGTTCGTCTTCAACGATCAGGATGGTAGGCATCGTGCCCCGCAGCGCCCGCCTTTAGGCGGGCTGTCAAAAGTGGCGACCTGAAGAACGCCGCTACGCCACTCCCCAAAACGAACCTCCGTACATGGAAGAGCCGCAACGTCAAAGGACGGACGTCGCGCTACGCGACCGGCAAGAATACCCGAAAGCAGGCGCCGTTGCCCGCCCCGCCCGGCGGGGTCGCCACGCGAATCCAGCCGCGATGGTCATCCACGATCTTCGACACAATAGAAAGTCCCAGGCCGACGCCACTCTTCTTCGTCGTGAAGAAAGGATTGAAGATCTGCTCGCGCAGTTCCGGAGGGATGCCGGGCCCTGTGTCTTCAACCCTTACCTCGACGCCGCGCCGGCCGTCAGACTCAGTCGCGGCAATCGCCACCTTGAGCTTGCCGCCATCCGTCTCCATGGCTTCGTAGGCATTGAGGAAGAGGTTGGTGAAGACTTGTTCGCACAAGTCCCGGTCCAGCGGGACGCTCGGCAGATTTTCGCTGTACTGCCGCTCGACCTCTACCTTGGCCTCGGGCCAGCGGTCGTGGACTGCCTTCAAGGCGCGATCGACCAGCGCAGGAATCTCCTGGGAATGTAGCTCCAGCTCGTGCGGGCGCGCGAAATCGAGAAAGCGGCTGACGATGGTGTTCAGCCGATTCACTTCGCTCGATATATAGCCGGCCAGCTCGCTCGTGACTGTGTCTGTCGCCTGTAGTTTCTTGCTGAGCATTTCGGCGGAACCTTTGATGACACCGAGAGGATTCCTGATTTCGTGCGCCAGCCCGGCGGAAAGTTGCCCCAGCGCTGCAAGGCGCTCCGAACGCTGCGCCTCTTCTTGGATCTGCTCGAGCCGCCGATTGGTCTCGGCAAGTGTTTCGGCCAGCTCCCGGTAGCGCTGGGCTTGGCGCCGGTTTTCCGTGACAAAGCGATTGACCACAATGGCCGCCAGGAAGAAGAAAAGGTTGCGAATGGCAAGCTCTGTGGCGCCTTCCGGCGTCAGCTCGTACAGGCCGAGGATCCAGATGAGGTCAAGCACCCAGAGGAGGAACGAGCAGTAGGCCGCCGAGGTGAGGGCCGTCCAAACGAGCGTCGGCCAAGCCTCGAAGTACATGGCCGCCGTCACGACCGGCAGGTAGTAAATGAGGTAGTAGCTCGACCGGATGCCTCCCGTGCAGTTGACCACCACGGAGGCGAGCACGATCTTGATGATGACGCTGTAAGCCCGCCCGCGCGCCGGCACCAGGCTGATGAACCGGTGCTCGAAGATCTGGAAGGCACCAATCGCCACCAAGGTGAGTTGTTTGTGGATCTCGAAGAGCGGCTGCAAGACCGCGAGGCCGGCCAGGAAGGCTAGCCAGAGGAGGTCCATCCAAGCGAGCTTGTGACGTTCCGGCTCGGCCATGGCGCCAGATCCTTCCCCACCAATCTAACACGGGCTACAAGCAGGCGGCGGAAATCTGAGTAGGGGAGCACCCCCACGGTGCTCCCGGGTCCCGCTGTGACGGCGGTCCGTGACCGCCGAGGTGTAGAGACGGCCCGACGGGCCGTCCTAGAGTCGAGGGCGGGCGGGAATGACGGCGACGGTCATAGACCGCCGCTACACTGCGCGCTGTGACAACGCGATCAGGATGATAGGAACCGCCGCCATTCTGCCAGTTCAGTCAGGAGCCGCCGGGGACGCGCGAGGTTCCCCCGCGTGCCTTCCGCGTGGTTGCTGAAGCCGTGCGCCGGGATCGCCTTTTCAAAGCAACGGATGGCCTCGCGCTGGTTGGCGCGCGCCGTTGCCACGCCGCAGAGTACAGAGTAGAATCGATGCTTGCAATGAAGGAGCTCGTACCAATCAGGGCGGCATCGCGCGGGCCGCGCCGGCCGGAGTGGCTGAAGGTCCGCCTTCCTGCGAGCGACAACTATTTTGAGCTGAAGCGGTTGCTGCGCGGGCAGGCGCTCCACACCGTGTGCGAGAGCGCCCGCTGCCCCAACATCGGGGAATGCTGGGCTCACCGCGCGGCGACGTTCATGATTCTTGGCGACGTTTGCACGCGCTGTTGCGGCTTCTGCGCGGTACCGAAAGGCCACCCGGGCGGCGTGGTGGACTGGGCCGAGCCCGCGCGCGTGGCCGAGGCCGCTGTCCGCATGGGCTTGAAATACGCCGTGGTCACTTCCGTGGACCGCGACGACCTGAAAGACGGCGGCGGCGCGATTTTCGCCCTGACCATCGAGGCGCTGCGGCGGCGGATTCCCGACTGCAAGGTCGAAGTCCTCATCCCCGACTTTCGCGGCTCGGACGCGGCGCTGGAGATTGTGCTGCGCGCCCGCCCCGACATCCTCAACCACAACATTGAGACTGTGCCGCGCCTTTATCCTGTGGCCCGGCGCAGTTCGCATTACGAGCGGTCGCTGCGCCTGCTGCGCCGAGCGCGTGAAATCGCCCCCGCGATCCCCACGAAGTCCGGGTTGATGGTGGGCTTGGGCGAGACGCTGGAGGAAGTCCGCGCTGTGCTGCGCGACCTGGCCGCCGCGGCCGTCGCCATCGTGACCATCGGCCAGTACCTGCGCCCGTCGCGAGAGCAGTTGCCCGTCGCGCGCTTCTACACTCCAGAAGAATTTACTGCACTCGGGAGCGAGGGTCGGCGCCTGGGCATCCGCCACGTCGAGTCCGGCCCTCTGGTTCGCAGTTCGTACCACGCCCACGAACAGACTGCGTCACTCAAGAATGGCTTGATCCATCCCTGAAGCATCAGGAAATGTAAATCGAGACAATTCGAATGCGCGGAGGCATCGTGGCCAAGAGCAGATGGACCTCTCCCGTGAACTTCCCGCGGCAACCGGAGTGATTCCTGCGAAGGTTTTCCCGGACGCGGTGCGGCGGCACAGTCGCTTAAGATCCCACAGTTGTCACACGGACCATAAAGCCCTGCTTTTCCCGGGGTTGCGCAGCATCCCAAGTGTCCTACTCGTCGAATTTCTCATTGGGATGCCGGCGCCGTAGGGCGTTGCGTGCGGCGCGACAAAGCGCCTGGCTGACTTCCGATTTCTCTCCCACCGTCCGCCTGTAAACCTGCCGGTACAAAGCCTCGCATTCCTGGATATGGCCCATGCGGCAGTGGAGGCTCCCCGCAAGCATCGGCCAGAGCGGGTTGTGAGGGTACTCGCGAGCGAGTTCCTGGAAGAGTCCGAGCGAACGCTCATATTGGCGTTCGCTGGCGCGGGAGTAATCTTTCGCCAGGTAGAATTTCGCTTCCCCACGGGCCAGTTCGCCCTTCTCGGCGGCGAGCTGGAGCTGTTGCAGGCCCACGGTGCGACTCCCGCCGGGAAGGCCGATGAGCCAACCGAGGATCTTGACGATGGCCGACAGCGTATCCACAAAGTAGTTGTAAATCCCCACACCGAGGTAAGCGTCCGCGAGATTCGCGTCGAGCTCCAAAGCCTTCAGCAAGAGAGCTCGCATTTTCTTCCCGGCGCGAGCGGTGGGCAAGTCTCTGTCCCGCAGGCTCTCGAGCCGCGCCCGCAGCGCGTAAGCCATGCCCTGATAGAGATAGTTACGCGCCGCATCCTGCTGCGCGCGAATGCGGGTTTCGGACTTGCTGATCGTGGCGGTGATGAGATCCTTGAAGTGGGAGTCGTAGGGCGTGGTAGGCAGATCCCCGGCCGCAAAAACGTCTGGGTCAACTAGGTTGGCGGTCGAGTAGTAGATCCTCCACCAGGTGGCGTCAGCTTCCAGGAGGTACCCGAGGGGCGACTGCGGATCTCCGGCCTGGATGTCGCGGAAGATTCGGACGGCACCGTCGAGGTCGCCGCCCATCATCAAGTCAAGACCCTGACAACCCAAGGCGCGCAACTCGGAATCGTCCTGAGGCTGGGGGACCGCTGGCTGTGCCTGCAGGCCCACACTCGCCACACTCCACAGCAGGAGCAAGGCGAACGCTTTCGCTGGTATCCTCCGGCTATCGCTCATACACCTTCCCAGCAAACCTGCCTAGAAAGACTGCAATGCTGGCGGATGAGAGGTTCTCAAGCTGGAGGGCGCGTGAGCCAGCCCACGAGTATGTCATTGCCCTCGACGCGCACTTCGTAGGCGGAAACTGCGTGCCCACCAGGGTGGTCGGGCAACCCGGTTCGGACATCGAATGTCCAGTCGTGCCAGGGGCAGGCAATCACATGACCCTCGAGCCGGCCGCTGGCCAGGGGCCCACCCATGTGGGGGCAGATGGCATTGAGGGCATAGAAATCGCCATCGACGCGACAAAGGGCTATCGGCTTGTCATGCACAACGACATGCTTCACGGTGCCTTCAGGAATCTCTGCTACCTCGGCAACTTTCACAAACGGAGGCCGCTTGCTCATGACCGCATTCTCCTGTCCTCGTTCGCCCGTGGCCTAGTCTTGACCACCAACATCAGAATACCATCGTTCTGTTGCCTCTGGTGGAACAGGCGCGCTTCGCACGACCTCCCGCTCGTTTCACCTTACAGCGGTCGAGCTAGGCCGGTCAAAGGCCACACTGGCCAGAACAAGCGTGGCGAGAAAGCTGGCGACTATCACCACGCAGGCTTTAGGCTTGAGCGGCGACATCAGGTGATCCCCCTTGGTCCGTCGCCTCCCGGTCCGGTCCTCGCTGCACCTTGAGAAGCTGTCTCCTCAAGGTGCGGAGAAACTCGTACATCACAAAGCACTCCAGGGCAAACGCGGGAAAGCCCAGGTAGCCCGGCAAGGGCATGGCGAAGATCTTCCACACTTGCAGGATAGGAAATACATACACCCATTTGGCGGCCGCCCCGTAATTCCAGAACTCCCAGAGGATTCCGCAAATCAGACCCGACATCAGCAGGCTGTATACGGTAGAGGTGCTGCCGGTCTCCAAGTCGCGCAACAGGGAGCGCCCCTTCGCGTAGTAGTTCAGGGGATCGAGCAGCAGGATGAATCCCATCCAAACCGCGCCGAACAAGTACCGGCCAGCGGACGCCGGAACCAGCACGGGAACGGTCACAAAAACAAGTCCCACGAGAAGAATGCCCAGGTGGGCAGAAAAGCTGAGCCTCAGGCGGCGCGGCGCCTGCGGGCGAAAGAAACCGAGCGCCTTGACGAAATCAGCAGTTTCGAAGATTGCGGGCCAGATGGTGGCGAAGGACCACACGGAGCCGACGCAGCGCACAAGCAGACTATCGGGCAAGCCCACATAGGTCCAGTTTTCCAGCCGGAGGTTGTAGGCCTCGAAGACCAGCCAGAGGGGGACCGACCAGAAGGCGAGCGCGAGGAAGTGCGACGGGGTCTTACCCAGGCGTGACTCGCCCTCCAGACTCCAGACCGCCGCGTCGGCAAGCAGCAGGTACCCCGTCCAGGCGATGGGTGTGATGAAGATCGCGACCCAGCGAGAGCCCCCGAAGAGCAGGCCTTCCGCGACCAGGATGATGCCGAGCCCGATCCAGCCCCAGGCGCGAAAGCGCCCGCGCTTCAGGGTGCGAAAATACCGGAAGGCCAGGAGGATGATGGCAACCAGCAGCAGGAAGATCCCCGCTACGATGTTTCTCTTCGGCATCGGATTCGCAACCAAGCGGTGACTTTTCGCAGAATAGCCAACGCGCCGGAGAAAAGCAAACCTGGGACAGGGCGTGAGAGACAAGGAGGGAGGAATCAGCCGCGCCGCCGCGTCGGCCGCGGCTCCCCGGGCCCGAGGGGCGAAGATTCTCTCCATCTTGGCACCTAAGATGCGTTATATTCACTCGACCAGGGGGGAGCAAATGCCTGAGTTGACCAAGCTGACGGACGCCATTTTGAATGGTGACGCCAAGGGGGCAGTGGCCATCGCCAAAGAAGCGCTCGACGAAAACGTGGACCCGCAGGAACTCGTCAACAAGTACATGATTCCGGCCATGGACGAGATGGGACGGCGGTTCGAGACCGGCGATTGCTTCGTGCCGGAGCTCCTGATCTCAGCGCGCGCCATGAAGGCTGCGCTCGAGCTGATCCGGCCCTTGCTTGCCGCTAGCGGAGCTGAGCCGCTGGGGCGGGTGGCGATCGGAACGGTAAAGGGCGACCTGCACGACATCGGTAAGAATCTGGTCGCCTCCATGCTGGAGGGCGCGGGCTTTGCCGTCGCCGACCTGGGGGTGGATGTGCCCCCGGAGAAATTCATCGCGGAGATCCGGGAGAAAAAAGCGCAGCTGGTGGCCCTTTCCGCGCTCCTCACCACCACGATGCCCAACATGAAGACCATCATTGAAGAACTCAGCAAGGCAGGGGTGCGTGAGCGAGTCAAGGTCATCGTGGGCGGCGCGCCCGTAACCCAAAGGTTTGCGGACGAGATCGGCGCTGACGGGTACAGCGACAACGCCAACGGAGCCGTCGGCTTGGCCAGGCGACTCGTCACCGCATGAAGGAGGCAGAGGGGCGACAGCCAGAAATGACAGGGCGGAGTTGAGTCTTCCGTGCTTGTTATCGGGAAGACAAATCTTTTCTCTCCACAAGTCGCTCCGCCCCCGCCTTGGCGAGGACAACGCGCAAGCATTGGCGCCAACGGAGTCATACCTAAGATCAACTCCACATTGCCCCCGACGGCCACCCGAGTGAGGAACTAAGCAAAGGTCCAGTCGGCTGTTGGACATTGTTCAGTCCCCCTACGGAAGTGATCGGTCAGCGCCTGATTCACGATTACGAGCCAACGCCTTCCGCACGAGGAGAACGCACGCCCGCCCTTTGGCCGGGAGAAGGAAATGAGTCCGGAGAGCGCAAGCCAGAACCCGAACTTCCTGAAATCCGCGTTCGAGAACGGACGGTTCCTCTGTACAGCGGAGCTGGTCCTGGGCCGGGATCACAACGTCGTTGAGGCCGAGACGTTTGTAAGAGACGCCTCGCAGCAACCGGACGGCATCAAGGTCATCAGCGTCACCGATCTGCCGGGTGGCAATCCCGCGCTCCCACCGGAGGGCTTCGCCTCTTACGTCCTCGAGCACAACCTGACTCCCATCGCGCATCTGACGGGCAAAGACGGGAACCGTTCACTCCTGGAGGGCCGCCTTCACACCCTGGCGCGCCTGGGAGTGGAGAATATCCTGGCCCTGACGGGGGATGCTCAGAAAGAGGGTTTCTCCGGCAAATCGAAGCCCGTTTACGACCTGGATTCAGTGCTTATTCTCTGGCTGCTCCAGGCCATGAGGAGTGGCCTCGAGTACAGCCTGGCAACCAGAACGGTCCGCACTACGCCCTTCGACTTCTTCGCTGGGGCGGTAGTCAACCCATTCAAGGTTCACCAAGCGGACCAGATGATGCAGTTCTACAAGCTGGAGCTGAAGATAGCGGTGGGGGCTCGGTTCATTATCACCCAGCTGGGATTTAACCTTCGAAAGCTATACGAGCTGAAACAGTACATGGCCAGAGAGGGGCTGACGCACGTGCCAGTGCTCGCCAACGTTTATGTCCCCACGGCGAAGATTGCTCAGATGATGCAGTCAGGTGAGCTGGCCGGCTGCGTGGTAACCGACGAACTCGTCCGGCGGCTGGAAACGGAGAAGAAGCCGCAGCGGCTGGAGCGCGCCGCGTTGATGGTAGCCGCGGCGAAGAATTTGGGCTTTGCGGGCGCGCACATTGGCGGGTTCGGCCTCACCCATCGAGATTTCATGACCATCATTGAGCGCGCCGCGGCTATCGGCAAGGACTGGCAGGGCAGAATGGACGAACTCGTCTTTGCCTACCCGAACGAGTTCTACCTGTTTCCTGCGGGCAAAGGCGGCCTCAGCGACAGTGCCGGCAGCGACCAGATCACGCGAATCAAGCGGCATCCTTCGTGGAAGCAGTGGCTCTCGAGGCTGGTGCATCGTTACCTCATCGCGAAAGACTCGTTCGGAGCGCGGTTTCTTGCCTCCCGGCTGAAGGCGGATGAGCAGCTGCCCCACGGCGATTCCCGGCGGCACGGTTTCTGGTATGCCCTACTGGCGCCGGCCACCCTGTACCGGAAGGCCACCCTCGGTTGCGCCGATTGCGGCGACTGCATTCAGGAGCATCTAAGCTACGCGGGTTGCTCGATGCGGTGGTGCTACAAGGAATTGCGCAACGGGCCGTGCGGTGGCTCCCGGGTGGACGGCACCTGCGAGGCGCACGCGGAATTGCCCTGCATCTGGAACACCATTTACCACGGCACGCGGGCGATGGGCGACGACCCGAAGAAATTTGCGCGCACCTTGATTCCTCCCCGCGACTGGAGCCTGGACGGCACCAACGCCTTGGCCAATCGCCTGGCCGGCCTGGACAACCTCGGGAAGAGGGTGGAATTGCACCTCGCCAGAGAAGATCAAGAAGGGAGTGGAAGCCCATGTTCATCATAGGCGAGCTCATTAATTGCACACGAAAGCGCATCGGCGCGGCGGCGCAGAGCCGAGACGCCGAGTTCATCAAGGAGGTCGCTCGCAACCAGGTGAATGCGGGAGCTGACATGCTGGACGTGAATGGCGGCATCCCTGGGCAGGAAGCGGAATGCCTGACGTGGCTGGTGAATGTCGTGCAGGGAGCGACCGGAACCCCGCTCTGCCTGGATAGCGCTGACCCCGCTGCCCTACGGTCGGCGCTGCCGCTCTGCAAGCAGCGGCCCATGATCAACTCCATTACCGATGAGCCGGCGCGCTATCAGGCGGTGCTCCCTTTGCTGAAGGAGTACCGCGCCAAAGTGCTCGCCCTGTGCATGGGCGCGGCAGGGCCGCCCACCGGAGTCGAGGACCGCGTCGCCACAGCGTGCCGGCTGGTGGACGGCCTTACGGCGGAAGGTATGGCGTTGGACGATGTCTATCTCGATCTCTGCGTATTGCCGGTCAGTACCGGGCCCGAGCACGGAAAAGCACTCTTGGAGGCGATCGGCCAGATTCGGGGGCGATATCCCGGCGTGCACATCAGCGCCGGCGTAAGCAACGTCTCCTTTGGCCTGCCAGTGCGCAAGCTGCTCAACGAAGTCTTTCTCGTGCTGCTCATGGCGCGCGGGCTGGATGCCGCCATTGTGGACCCTTGTGACCGGCAACTGATGATGAACCTCAAAGCAGCGGAAGCGCTGCTGGGGCGCGATGAATACTGTGTAGAATATCTCCGCGCCTATCGAGAAGGAAAGCTGGAGTTGCCAGCAGCGTAGTTTCAACTGCCGCGATCGTCCTCGCGAAGGGGGCGAGTAAGAAACAGCGATGAATACTCTACTTGAAGAACTCCTGGCACGTGCACCCCTCATCACCGACGGCGCGCTGGGGACGCAACTCCAGGCGCGCGGTCTCGAGACTGGCGAATGCCCCGACGCCTGGAACCTGTCGCATCCGGACCGGGTCGAAGAAGTGGCGCGCGCCTACGTAGAAGCGGGAAGCGACATCATCTTGACCAACACTTTCCGGGCCAACCGCCTGGCGCTCACAGGCTACGGACTTGCCGACAAGACGGAAGAAGTCAACCGCGCCGCCGTTGAACTCGCGCGTCGTGCGGCAGCGGGGCAGGCTAAGGTCTTCGCCTCCATCGGCCCGAGCGGCAAGATGCTGGTGATGGGCGACGTCAGCGAGGATGACCTAAGAACGGCGTTTTCGGAACAGGTACGCGCGCTCGCCGAGGCTGGCGTGGATGGGATCGCCATCGAAACAATGACCGACGTGGCCGAGGCGAAGCTGGCCGTGGCTGCTGCCCGTGACATCGGCCTCCCCGTTGTGGCCTCGATGGTTTTCGACTCGGGCAGAGACAAGGACCGGACGATAACCGGCGTCACGCCCGAGCAGGCTGCCCAGGAATTGACCGCACAGGGTGCCGACGTAATCGGCGCCAACTGCGGACTGGGTATTGCGGGCTACGTTCCCATCTGCCAACGGCTGCGCGGCGCGACGGGCCGGCCAATTTGGATTAAGCCAAACGCCGGCCTCCCCGAGATGGTTGAGGGGCGCGTGGTCTACAAGACCACTCCGCAGGAATTCGCCGCCTTTGTGCCCGCGCTGCTTGAGGCGGGGGCGAGCTTCGTGGGCGGCTGCTGTGGCACCGGGCCGGAGTTTGTCCGGGCCATGAAGGAGACTGTGCGAAGCTGGAAGCGCCCGTAGCCGAGCCGTCGGGGTCGAGGAAATCCACCTGCGCCTCAAACTCATTAGCTGCGAGATTTTCTACCGCGAAATGTGCGCGGCCGTGGCGCGCTCACCCCACACGGTCGACATCGAATTCCTGCCCAAGGGCCTGCATGACATCGGGAGCAGCACCATGCTGGAGCGCGTCCAGGCCGCGCTCGACCGCGTGGACGCGTCGAAATACGAGGCGGCGCTTTTCGCCTACGGGCTCTGCAACAATGGACTCTCGGGACTTGTGGCGCGCTCGATCCCGCTCGTGGTGCCCCGCGCCCACGACTGCATCACGATGTTCTTCGGGAGCCGACAGCGGTACCAGGAGTACTTCAACACTCACCCTGGCGTCTATTTCAAGACCACCGGATGGATCGAGCGCGGCGAAGCCGCCGGAGAGCTGAAGCAGCTTTCGATTGCCCACCAGGTCGGCATGGACCTCACCTATGACGACCTGGTCGCCAAGTACGGGGAAGACAACGCCAAGTACCTGTACGAAGAGCTGGGCAATTACGCGAAGCATTACACGCAGTTCACCTTCATCGAGATGGGCGTCGAACCAGACGGCAGCTTCGAGCAGCGCACGCGCGAGGAGGCGGCCCAGCGCGGCTGGAAGTTCGAGAAAGTCTTGGGCGACATGTTCCTGCTCCAGCGCTTGGTGGACGGAATCTGGGATGAGAACGAGTTTCTCGTGGTCCCGCCCGGCTGGCGCGTGGTGGCCAGCTACGATGAGGGCATCATCGCGGCCGAGAAGGTGACACCGTGAACAGCCGGGGGCGAGCGCTGGCGACGGCGGACGTCACGGCGTGATTCAGGCGCCAGTTCCGCTAGTGCTTGATTTTCGAAATGAGCGACTTGGTCCAGGTCGAGTTGCAGCCGCTGGGCGAGAAGTTCGTCCTCGAGCGCGGCACACCTTTGCAGGACGTGCTGTTTGCGCACGGCGTCGAGTTTCCCTGCGGGGGACGTGCGCGCTGCAAGGGTTGCCGCGTCAGAGTGGTACAAGGCTCCTTGCCAATCACGCCTGAACAGGAGCAACTGCTGACGCGGGAGGAACTTGCGGCCGGGTGGCGCCTGGCGTGTTGCAGTAAGGTTGACGATAACCTCACGCTTGAACTGGGCCAGTGGGAAGCGGCCATCCTGGCGGACAGCTCGATCTTCGAGTTCACGCCCCGCGAGGGTCTGGGCGTGGCGGTGGACCTGGGCACTACGACGCTGGTGGCGCAATTGCTCGACTTGCGCAATGCCCACGTACTTGCCGTGCGGACGGCGCTTAACGCGCAGGCACGTCACGGGGCCGACATCATGAGCCGCGTGGGGTTCGCCCTGGCGGAGTCGGGACGTCACCTGCTTACCACGCTCATCCGCCGCCAGATCGGTCGGCTCATCGAGGAACTGACTGCGGGCGCGAGAGCCAGCGATGCCTGCATCGACAGCGTGACTGTCGTCGGCAACACGGTGATGCACCATCTGTTCTGTGGGCTCGATGTCACTCCGCTATCCCACTATCCGTTCGAGCCGGTCCGCCACGGGCTCGAAGTGTTGCGCGCCCGCGACCTGGGCTGGAGGCTCGCGGGTGATCCCGCGGTCCGCTTCCTCCCTTGCCTGGGGAGCTTTGTGGGCAGCGATATCCTGGCAGGGGTGCTGGCCACCAAGCTCGGCGAGAGCGACGCGCTCGTCGGGCTGGTTGATTTGGGCACGAACGGAGAGATCGTCATCGGCAACCGCGAACGGCTGCTGTGTGCCTCGACCGCGGCCGGGCCGGCGTTCGAAGGCGCGCGGATTTCGATGGGGATGCGGGCTGCGACGGGCGCGATCTCGGCGGTAGCGGCTGAGGAGGGCCGTTTTCGCTGTCACGTCCTGGGGAATGTGTCGCCGCGCGGCATCTGCGGCAGCGGGCTGGTGGACGCGGTCGCCGCAGCGCTCGACCTGGGCCTGATTCAACCTAGCGGACGGTTGAGCAGCGGCAACGGCGCCCTGATGCTCTCCCCGCCGGTCACGCTCAGCCAAAACGACATCCGCGAGCTGCAACTCGCCAAGGGCGCCATCGCCGCCGGTATCCGCATTCTCCTCGGACGGTGGAACGCCGAAGCCCGCGACCTCACTCGCCTCTACCTGGCCGGCGCCTTCGGCAACTACATCAATCGCTCGAGCGCCCGGCGCATCGGTCTGCTACGCTTCCCAATCGAGAAGGTCACGCCAGCAGGCAACACGGCCCTGCTAGGAGCCAAGCTCTCGCTCTTCAACCCCGATGAGGAGGCTTATACGTACGGGCCCGTGCGCAGCCGGATCGAACACATCTCGCTCAACGCCGACCCACAATTCCAGGACGTCTTCGCGGAAGAAATGGGGTTCCCCGCCCAGCCTTCCTGGTAGCGCGGACAGAGGTTTTGGCCCGCGGGCTCCCGAGGGAAGCAGCCACTGACCCTGAGAGCGGGCCGCTGCTGTCTGTTGTTGCCCTTCTAGTTCAGCGGATACTTTCCGTAGTCTCGCGCGGCCTCGTAAAGGGCCAGGAGGTTCTCCCTGGGCACCTGTGCCTGTACGTTGTGCGTGGTGTTGAAGACAAAGCCGCCGCCGACGCCGAAGGTTCGGCTTCGCGCGCGGACCTCAGCCCGCACCTCGTCGGGTGTGCCGAAAGGAAGGGTGCGCTGCGTATCGACGCCGCCGCCCCAGAAGGTGAGCCGGTCTCCGAAGGTTTGCTTCAGCCGCCGCGGGTCCATGTTCGCCGCCGAGCACTGCACGGGATTAAGAATGTCGAAGCCCGCGTCAACAAAATCCGGCAGCAGCGCCCAGACCGACCCGCACGAATGGATAAACGATTTCCAGGTGGTGTGGGTGTGAATCCACTCGTTTATCTGGACGTGGAAGGGCTTGAAGAGTCTGCGGTAGTTCATGGGGGCAATGAACGGCCCGGCCTGCATCCCGAAGTCCGTCCCCGTGACGAACACCGCGGTCACGCGCTCGCCTACCACGCGGTGGATTTTCTCCAGGTTAGCCAGGGCAATTTCACACTGCCGCTCGAATACCCGATAGATGTAGTCGGTTCGCGACACCGTGCTGATGTACCACTCTGCAACATCACGGATGCCCTTGGGGCGCTTCAACCACGGTGCGGGCACCAGCGCAATGTCGCCGAAGGCAGTGCCGCCGAAATTGGCCAGAATCGCTTTGTCGGTCCCCTCGGACAGCCGCCTGGCCTCGCGCTCGAAGTAGGCCAGGTCCGCCTCAGAGATGGGACCGAATTCCTCCAGGTTGTCCTCGGGATTCAGCTTGGTGTCATCGATGGGCGGCTGGCGAGCGATGGAGTCGAAATAGAAGCCATCCTTGGGCATGCGGGCGCTGGGTGGCACTGAGCGGTCACCTTCCGGATACATCAAGATGGAGCCATCGGGCTCAGGGTCGGTGTTGAAAGCCTGGGGGACGAGCACCGGCGTGCCGTCGAACAACGTCCACGGCTTCCAGCCTTCGTTCCGGAAACCGAACATGGTGCGCGGTGCGGGCAGCGGCACCACGTCCACGCCCAGCGCCTCCATCAGGTCGGGCTTGACTTCCCCCAGCATCTGATAAGGCTCGATGACTCTGACCGGGGTGCC
>CAZBWJ010000021.1:32603-35552 GCA_964495535.1 uncultured Acidobacteriota bacterium
CGGGCTTGACTTCCCCCAGCATCTGATAAGGCTCGATGACTCTGACCGGGGTGCCCGGCGGGTCGAGCCCGAGCGCCCGGCGCAGCAGATACACGGAGCTGACCTGCATGCCCGTGGTGGGGCTTGCCCCCAGGTCGAGCGGCACACGGTCAGGCTCCTGGTGGCTCAGAGCTCGAGCCACACGCTCCCTCGCCGTCATCATGGCGCGCCTCCGGCCAGTGGGAAGCTGCTCCGGGTCTGGGGCGGGATTGTAGCAATGTGTGTTGCGCCTATCAATCCAGACCTCAGTCTGTCCTCGCGGCGTGCACGCAGGTGGGTACTTGCGCGGTGCTTCGCGACCGGCGAATTCGCTGCGCCGCGCCGGAGTTGCTTGCGGTGCGCGTCGAGTTATGTCATTACTCTGGGTTGGATTTGAGGCAGGATGACCGTTCTCTTCTTGGCCCATAGCTTGCTTAACGCTTAACAGGACTCAGCGTATGGCGCGACGTTTGTGCTCGGGAAATCGGATGGTGGCAGAAGGGGCGCTCGAGGCTGGCTGCCGCTTCTTCGCGGGCTACCCGATTACGCCAGCTTCGGAAATCTACGAAGTGATGATGCGCGAGTTGCCGGCGCGTGGCGGGATGGCGCTTTCGGCGCCGGATGAGATTTCTTCCCTCTGCTACTGTGTGGGCGCCAGCCTGCGCGGCTTGAAAACGATGACGGCCACCTCCGGCCCAGGCTGGGCGCTGATGATTGAAACCCTTCAGTATGCGCTGATGACCGAGACGCCGGTAGTGATTGCGGTGGTGCAGCGCCTGGGCCCCAGCACCGGCGGGGCGACACAAGGCGCACAGGGAGACGTCTGGCTGGCCGAATTCGCCACCTCGGGCGGCTACACCATACCGGTGTTTTCGCCGAGCACGGCCGCCGAGTGCCATGACCTGACCGTGCACGCCTTCAACTGGTCGGAGCGGCTGCGGACACCCGTCGTATTGCTTTCCGACAAGGAAGTTGGCATGACCACTGAGGTGGTGGACGATGACGTGCTGGCCACACCGCCGGTCGTGGAGCGCGCCGCCTTCACAGGCGGGCGACCGTTCCTGACTTACGGCTTCACGCAGCCGGAAGAAGTGCCGGCGTTCGCCGCGGTAGGCGGAGAAGTCAAGGTCACCGCCACCGGCTCCGCGCACGACCAGCAGGGCCGCCTGCGCAAGAACGCTCCCGAGGTCGTCGAGGTGCTCCGGCACCTTGAGCGGAAGATCGAGGCGCACGCCGAGGCGATGGCTTTGGTGCGAAGCGATCTCGACCCGGGCGCGCCGCATCTCGTAATCAGCTACGGCATCACGGCGCGGGCAGCACGGCAAGCAGTGGCCGCGCTGCGACGCGAGGGCGTCCGCGTTTCGCTCCTGCAACCGCAGACTCTGTTCCCCATTCCTGGGCAGGCGCTCGACGGGGCGCTGGCCAGCGTCCGGACGGTTTTCGTGGCCGAAGAGAACCTGACGGGCCAGTACCGCGCCGTGCTGGCGCCTCATTTCGACGGCAGGCGCGTGGTGGGCATCAACAAGATCGGCGCGCTCATCGCGCCAGGCGAAATCATCCAGGCCGTACGTGCGGCAGAGGCTTGATGGCGGAGAATCAGTATCTCGCACCCGATGCCAGGCTCCCTTATTGCCGCGGTTGCGGCCATGCCTCGATGGTGCGCCAACTGAGCCGAGCCCTCGAGCGGCTGCAACTGCCGCCACAATCGGTGGCGCTGACCACCGACATTGGCTGCGTGGGGCTGGCGGACTCGCTCTTCCCCTTCCTGCACACGGTCCACACCACGCACGGGCGCTCGACGGCGTTTGCCACCGGGATGGCCCTGGCCGAGGTGGTGCTCGAACCGAGTGGCTTGAAACCCGTGGTGATGATTGGCGACGGCGGAGCCATGATCGGGTTGCTGCATCTGGTTCACGCCGCACAGCTCAACGTGGACGTCACCGTCCTCCTCCACAACAACTTCCTGTTTGGCATGACCGGCGGACAGCACTCCGCGCTCACGCCGCTTGACTTCACGACCGCGACCACCCCGGCTGGGAACTGGATCCCGCCCCTCGACCTCGTCGCCTTACTGCGTGCCGCCCATGCCGGATTTCTCGCCCGGCAATTCGCCACCGACACGACGCTCGACGCGGTCATCGCCGAGGCGATCGCCTATCCCGGCTTCGCTCTGGTTGAGATTCTGGAACTTTGCACCGCCTACGGCACGCGCTGGAACCAGCCCACCGGGAGCACGCTCAAAGAGATTGTGGCGCGCCAGGGCTATCAGATCGGGCGCCTGGAGGCTGAGACTGCGCGGCCGACGCTTCGCGAACTCTACCTTCGTGGATGCCCGTCGCGCCCCGCGCGTGCGGCCGCACGCGCGGCTGAACAACCGACCGCTCTCTCAACCCTCGCCCAGGAAGTGCGCCTGGTCGTGGCGGGGAGCGCCGGTGAGCGCGTGCAATCCGCGACCGCACTGTTTTGCCACGCCGCACTGGGCGCCGGGCTGTATACAACCCAGAAGAACGACAACCCGGTGACCCAGGGCACCGGCTTCTCGCTGGCCGAGATTTGCCTGAGTCCCAATCCCATCGAATACACGGGTATGGAGAATCCGGATGTCGTCATTATCGCCAGCGACGACGGGCTGAAAGAACTTCAGGCCAACGGGACACTCGCCCGCTGCCGGGCGGAAACGCTCCTGCTGATAGATGCCGAACTTGACCCCCCAGTCGTTCAGGGGCGCGTCTTGCAGCTCGCGCTGCGCCGCGCCGCTTCGCCGCAGCGCGCCGCCCTGGCCGGACTCGCGGCCTGGCTTGCCCTGTCCTCCGTGCTGCCCTCTGCGGCCTGGGAAGCAGCGCTCGCTTCACTTTCCCCTGACCGGCGCGCCGACGCGAGCGAGGCGTTGCAGACTGGCGAGCGGCTGGTCAAAGACTTGGGCGGAAGAAA
>CAZBWJ010000021.1:35652-43023 GCA_964495535.1 uncultured Acidobacteriota bacterium
CGAGCGAGGCGTTGCAGACTGGCGAGCGGCTGGTCAAAGACTTGGGCGGAAGAAATCCTTAACGCATCAAGTGAGGAACGAATATGGCGGTCTCTAGCTGGTCATCGTCGCGACGGAAGTTTCTGGCTCGCGGTGGCAGGTTTTCTGCGCTCGCCGGCCTTTGGACACGGTGGATGCTCGCCCTACCACTGCCGGCCGAAATTGCAGCCCGGGAGCGTTCGAATGTTTGCTATCATCCCTGAAATTTAGCGGCGACCGGTTTACGCACGTTCCACAGTTAGTGTCCGTCGAGAGATCTCAGGAGAAAAACAAATCGGGCTGACCAGCGCGGGTCACTTGTGGGCTTCGGCGTGATGACGGACGTCCACTCCCTGAACCAGGAAGATAACGTCTTCGGCGATGTTCGTTGCGTGGTCAGCAATTCGCTCCAGGTTGCGGACGACAAAAATCAGGTCAACACACTGGCGGACAGTGGAGGAGTCTCTTTCCATGAAGGCGACCAGTTCCTCGTAAATGGCGTCACGCATTTCGTCGACGGCATCGTCCGAGACCAGGACGCTGCGGGCGAGGCCAGCGTCTCTCTTCACAAAAGCATCCAAGCTCTTGCGCACCATGGACTCGGCGAGATTCGCCATGTGGGGAATATCAATCGGGGGCTTCACTGCCGGCTCGTGTAACAAGGAAAGCGAACGCTCGACAATGTTGACGGCCAGATCGCCCATCCGCTCCAGGTCATTGTTGATCTTGATGGCCGCCGTGAGAAAGCGCAGGTCGGTCGCCATGGGCTGCTGGAGGGCCAGCAGGCGCGTCGCCAAATCGTCGATTTCGATCTCCATCTGGTTGATCCGCGCCTCGTTCCGTAAGACCTGCCGGGCCTGGCCCTCGTCCTCTTCGACCAGAGATTGCACGCTGCGGTATACGGCAGACTCCACCAGTCCGCTCATCTCCAGCAGCCGCTTCTTCAGTTCCTCCAATTCTTCTACGAAGTGTCGCAAAGCTTGCTCCTTTCGAGGCCTGCCTGAAAACGCCAGGGCATGGCTGCCGCCGCACCAAGGCAGGAAAGGGAGTCAGCCCGGTGGGCTTTAAAGTCTGTCTAGAAACTCCTGTGCACCTCCGACCGGAAAGACAAGGTCTTTAATTCTGCCGGAGGCGTGGCAAATCAACAAACTGAGTCTCGTCTCCCCTCAGGCCCCGCCCTTCCAACTCCCCTTTGACGCCTTGCAGACACACTCTAAAACCGTACCCTAGGCATTACCCGAACCGACCGGTGATGTAATCCTCGGTCTCTTTTATGGCCGGAGTCTTGAAGATGATCTCGGTCCTGTTGAACTCGACGAGCTTCCCAAGCAGAAAGAAACCCGTGAGGTCGGCCACACGGGCCGCCTGCTGCATGTTGTGGGTCACGATGACGATGGTACACTGCCGCTTGAGGTCGAAGAGCAGTTCTTCGATCTTGGCCGTGGCGATGGGGTCGAGGGCCGAGCAGGGCTCATCGAGCAGTAAGACTTCTGGGTCCACCGCCAGCGCGCGGGCGATGCACAGACGCTGCTGCTGGCCGCCGGAGAGTGCGTAAGCCGACTTGTGCAGCTTGTCTTTGACTTCCTCCCATACGGCGGCCCGCACCAGACTCCTTTCCACGGCCTCCTGCAAGGTTCCCTTGCCTCTCCAGCCGTTCACCCTCAGGCCGTAGGCAACATTATCGAAGATGGACTTGGGAAAGGGATTGGACTTCTGGAACACCATGCCCACGCGCCGGCGCAGTTGGGAAACGTCCATGTCAAGTGTGTTTTCGTTGTCCAGCAGGATCTGGCCCTCGGCGCGAGCATGGCGCACTGTCTCGTACATCCGGTTCAGGCTGCGCAGAAACGTTGACTTTCCGCAACCCGACGGGCCAATCAGGGCAGTGATGCGGTTCACCGCGATGTCCAGACTGACGTCATGCAAAGCCTGAACCTTCCCGTAGTAAAAATCCAGATCAATCACGCGGAGCTTGGCTGCAACCCCCGCCGAGGATGTTGTGCGCGCCCTCTCCGGCCGATCTTCGCCAGCTGCCTGCGTCAAAAGAGGTGGGTTCGTTGTTATGCCCATAGATTAACCCGCCACAGAGGAGAGTTTGCGCGCCAGAACCACGCGTGCCGTGATGTTCGTCAGAAGCACCAAGCCCAGCAGGACGAGTCCCGCTGCCCAGGCCTGCCGGTGCCAGTCCTCATAAGGGGCGATGGCGTAAGTAAAGATCATGACGGGAAGCGACGCCGTGGGCTGATCCCACCCGGGGCTCCAGAATCGGTTGTTGAAAGCGGTGAAAAGCAGAGGCGCCGTCTCGCCCGCCACCCGCGCCAGGTCGAGCACAATGCCGGTCAGAATTCCCCGGAAGGCGGCCGGAATCACTACGGTCGCGATAGCTTTCCATTTGCTCGCCCCCAGCGCCAATGCCCCTTCCCGAAGAGTTACTGGAACGGTGCGAAGGAACTCTTCGGTGCTGCGCACGGCGATGGGAATCATCATCACGCCGAGGGCCAGCCCTCCCGCCAGAGTCGAAAAGTGCTTCATGGGGAGGACAACCATCGTATAGGCAAAAATCCCCATGACGATCGAAGGCACGCCGTTCAGCAGGTCGGTGGTGTATCGGACCAGAAACGAAAAAGTCTTTCCCCCGAACTCTGCCAAGTACACGCCAGCCATGAAGCCCACGGGGACTCCGGTGAGAGTAGCCAGGAGAAGCAGCTTGGCACTCCCGACAATGGCGTTGGCCATTCCTCCACCGGCCTCGCCCACCGGTTTCGGCAGCTTCGTGAAGAAGTCCCAATTGATGGCCCGCCCGCCGTGCCAAACCAGATAACCGAGGATGAAAAAGAGAATGCAAACCGTCAACAGGGTGCAGAGCCCGGTCAGGCTGAACATCACGGCGTTGACGGATTTTCTCCAGACCGTCCGATAATTCATGGATGCGCTGTCCCTTTTCGCTGCGTCGCCAGAATCAGCAAGCGTGCCAGGCCGTTAAGGATGATGGTCAAGATGAAGAGCACCAGGCCCAGCTCAATCAGAGCGTGAATGTAAAGGTCGCTGGTCGCTTCGGTGAACTCGTTGGCAATGACCGCGGCGATGGAATAGCCGGGCGCGAACAACGACGAGGTAATCCTGGGATCATTGCCGATGACCATGGTCACCGCCATCGTTTCACCCAGCGCCCGAGCCATGGCCAGGAAGATCGAGCCCAGGATGCCCGCGCGCGCGTAAGGCACCACAACCTTCCAGGTAGATTCCCAGCGTGTGGCGCCCAGCGCCAGCGCCGCCTCTCTCTGCTCCACCGGGACCGCCATCAAGACTTCCCGCGAAATTGAAACGATGAAGGGAACGATCATGACGGCCAGAATGACGCCGGCCGCCAGCAATCCCACGCCATACATGGGCCCTTGGAAAAACGGAAGAAAACCGAGCGTCTCCTTCAAGAAGGGTTGCACAGTGTTCCGCAGCAGCGGCACGAGCGTGAAGATGGCCAGCAGGCCGAAGATGACGCTCGGGACCGCGGCGAGCAATTCAATGACGAACGTCAGCGCGTCCGAGATGCGCGGTGGCGCCAGTTCCGCCAGGAAGATGGCTGCGCCCACTCCCACCGGGACGGCAATCAGCAGGCCCACCGCCGAGGTCACCACTGTGCCGAAGATGAAAGGCAGAGCTCCGAACTTCTCGAAGACGGGATCCCAAGTGCGCGTGAACAGGAACTGCCAACCGAACTTTTCGCGCGCCAGAGCGGAGTTCCGGTAAAGCTCGAAAACAAGCAGAAGGGTGACCAGAATGATCGTGGAGGCAAAGATCAGGGTGAGGAGATGCGCGACCTCGTCTCCGCTTCGCAAGCGAAGAAGGAAGGCGCGCGTCCTCCCCCGGCGCGCGCCTCCGGCCACAACTGCCGTGCTCGCCATACTATTTGATCTCGGAAATGGCTTTCACTTCTTTGGCCACTACTTCCTTGGGAAGCCGGGAATAGGCCAGCGGCTCGGCGTGCTTCTGCCCATCGGTCAACATCCAGTGCAGGAAGTCCACAATCACCTGGCGCTTCACGCCGTCCTCAATCGTGGCGGGAACCAGGAGCCAGGTGAAACTGGCGATGGGATAAGCGTTTCCCCCGGCCGGATTCGCAATGGAAACCCGGAAGTCATCCGGCATCTCCTTAGCAGCGGCCGCGGCTGCCGCGGTTACGCTCGCCAGTTCGGCCCGGATGAAATTACCCGAAGAATTTCGTACCAGACCATAAGGCAGCTTGTTCTGGATGGCGTAGATAAGCTCGACGTAGCCAATGGAGTTTGGCGTCTGCTTGACCAGCCCCGCCACGCCTTCATTTCCCTTGCCCCCCAAGCCCACAGGCCAATTGACCGACGTGCTCTTACCGACTTTGGTCTTCCACTCCTCACTGATTTTTGAGAGATAGTCCGTCCACACGTAACTGGTCCCGCTGCCATCGGAGCGGTGCACGACCACGATGTCGCTGCCGGGCAGATTCACGCCCGGATTGGCGCGCGTGAGTTCCCCGTCATTCCACTTCGTAATCTTTCCCAGATAGATCCCGGCCAGGGCCTCCGGGGTGAACTTCAATTCCTGGCTGACGTCCTGGATGTTGTATGTGGGCACGACGGCCCCGAGCACGGTGGGGAAGTGTAAAATCTTGATTTTCGCCTGGCCAAGCTGTTCATCGGACATGGGCCCATCCGTCGCTCCAAAATCGACAGTGCCCGCCAGGACTTGGCGAATGCCTCCGCCCGAGCCGATGGACTGATAGTTGATCTGAACGTCGGGGTGCAGCTTGTGGTATTCGTCAAACCACTTCGAATAGATGGGGTAGGGAAAACTAGCTCCGGCTCCGTTGATCAACGACGCCGGCGAGGGGGGAGGAGCGGCCGACTCCCTCTCGGGTCCCCAGATTAGAGCGGCCGCCATCAACGCGATGACAAGCGTCAACGCTGAGGTGAAGGCCGACAGCTTCTTCATTGGACTTCCTCCTATTCAGATTGGGGCTGTTTTGTTACAGCCACATTAAGCTTTTGTTAAGCCGAGTTGACAACCAGCAGGGGGGCAGCTAACTGCCCCCCCTTTTGTTGAAGCTAGAACGTGAATTGCAACTGACCCTGGTACCGGTACTGGGTGTTGGCGCCCCGCTGCAGGTTCACATAGAAATTGCGGGCTGGATCGTTCCCAGCCAGCTCGTTTTGAATGAAGAGCAGGTTCTGCCAAGCCATGTACTTGTTCAGCGCAATGTCAAACCGGATCATGTGAGTCTTGATGTTCACGCCCGTGCCTGTCCCGACGTCGTCGTCCGTAATCTGCGAGATCATGGAGTTGGCCTGCTTGTAGAAGAAGCCGTACTTGAAAGCGACGTCGCCGGCCTTCTTGGTCTCGCCCGCCGAAATCTGACCCATCAGGGCGTTCCGATAGAAGTCGGCGCCGAAGTTCTTCGCAGCGTGGAACTCCAAGGAGATCGGGAAGCCCTGCCGCTGCGATTTCCAACTCTTGTAGTCGAGCCGATAGGCCACCTGGCCAACGTGGAAGCTGTCCGCGGTGAAAATTCCCCCCCCGTTGGTCGTCGTGCCATTCCCCGTTCCGCTGATGGCTCCGGACAAGGTCACCCCGTTATAGGGGTTTCCCAACAGCGCGTATCCGGAGGCCAGCGAGGCCAGTTGGATCGAGTTGGGATTGCGCCAGAGTTCAAAGTTGACTGTCGCCTGATGAGACCAGTGTTCACTCGGGGATGCGGATACGACGATGCCCTGGTCAAACATGTTCGTGCTCGGTACTTTCTGCCCCGGTGTATAGCCGGCGGCGGTGGCGTAAGCGGAATTGGACGCCAGGACCTGGACGTTCGGATTGGTGAAGATGTACTGGGCGGCGCGAAACTCGACCGTCATCTTGCCAAGCGAACTCGAGGTAGATTGGGACTTGGCAATTTCCTGGAAACCATTCAGCCGGACGTCGTCGTCGATCAGGAACCGGGCGTTGTCCGCGAAGACTTCCGACATCTTTCCGCCGCGGAGGCTAAGGATCTTGTTGGGATGAAAGTCTCCCCAAGCCTCGCTGAGAAGGATGGAACCGCGGGTGACGGTGCCGTTGTAGTCGCTATCGTACGTCAGCCCGTTGTTGAAGGGTCCTGAGCTCAGTTGGAAGTGGGTGCCGATCTGGTCGCTGACCGCCCTGTCGACGTTGAACCGTAGCCGATAGCGCGCGCGGACGTTCTGTTGCGCGCTGGCAACGCTGTTGGACGAGCGGAAGATGTTGTCGGAGCGCAGGCGTAAATCGCCGCTGAACTTGAATCCCGCCAAGCCCGTGTTGAGCGTAGCGACGACCTTATCCAGTTGATCCACTTTCTGGGCATAGCTCTCCATCTGTTGCTGGGTCACTGGAGCGGACCCCAATGCCGGAGTCGACTCCAGAGCGGGGCCGGCGTCGGGGGACTTTGGAGCGGAGGGAAGCGTGGGGCTCAGGCTTGCCACTTGGCCAAGGTTGGCATTCTGAGAGGAAGGAACGCGCTCCGCCTGAAGCGCACGCTCGAGCGTCTGCTTTTGCTCTTCCAGCGCCTGCCGAAGCTGCGCGACCGCACGGACCAGCGCTTCGATTTGGGCCTGCTGCCCCGCAAGCTGCTTTTTGAGACCCGCATTCTCGCTCTCTGCGCTTGCGGCTTCTGCCGCGGCGGTGGCAGAAATCTCGTGTTCCTGCCCTCTGCTCCGCGCAGCGGCGGGCGAAGATTGATAGCCGGCTTTCGGGTCTTCACGGGGTTCCTGTGATGCAAAGCAGAGCTCTCCAGTCACGGAAACTGCCAAAAGCATCAGGCCCAAGAAAACTCTGGCGGCACTTCTATTGACTTGCATCTGATCCTCCTAAGGTAGTGTTCGACATCTCGTTGAGAAATCCCAAACCTGCCCTCACAGTTGTGCAGACTTTGCCCTGAGCTAGCAAAGGCAGTGATTATGAGCAATGAAGTTTAAGTGGACATGAACAGACCATGAAATTTGCGCTACAAACGGCCGTGTCCAAAGGCGACCAAGCATTGCTGTCTCTAGATGGCCGGCGCGTAGTGAATCGTACGCGCCGACCTCGTTTCTAGGGCGAGACATGCGAGCCTTCCAATGGCTGCCGCGAGGGCAGCCGGACTTGTCTTTCCCGGCGCAGGCGTGTGTTGTCCAGGGCGGACCGTAGGACGTGAACCAGTTCCGGCACAGTGAAAGAATCGGTTACGAAGTCAAAAGCTCCTCGGTTCATGACATCCAAATACAGGTTAATGTCCGCAATCGGCGACACCACGATTACGTTGACCCATTCCCGAGCCTCGGCGGCCAACTCCAGGACGTCCATCCAGTTGCCATCGGAGAGAACCACGTCCGTCAA
>CAZBWJ010000022.1:0-17209 GCA_964495535.1 uncultured Acidobacteriota bacterium
CCTTGGGAACTGCCTGCGAGGGCGGCATCGTTTGGTTTTGGATTGGATCTCACGCGGACTACGAACGACTGCTGGGAAGCGAATAACCGCAACCGGCTGCGGCCTCACCCTCGAGGCGCGTGCCCGTTACGCCTCGCGTGGATGCGCCACCCTCCGAATCACTAGTCCCCTGATTTCAACCTCTCGCCGAGGGAGATTTCCTGTCGCTGGCCCAGGGCCTCGTTGACGACCACCAAGTTCCCTTGATCTTCAGCGCGCAATTGGTCGTTGGCGTTCAGCAGCTCGATGCCATACACGGTGCCGTCGGGGGCGATGTCCACGTGCAGCTGGTCGCTGAGGCGGAGAGTTTCCACCTGGTTGGTTTTTTCGTGCAGGCGAAGATAGGCGATGTTGTAGCGAGGGTCGTATACGAGCTTCATGCGGACTCTCCTCCGAAGTATTTTACAACAACCGTGATGACCAGCCACGTGTCATCTTCTCGGACGGCGTAGGCCTCAACCTGCTTGGTAGAGTGCCGACGGCCCAGCCACGCGCCCGCAAAAAGGAAATTCCGCCGGAACCCGGTTCTACCAAACTTAGCCGGAAAGCTCTCTCCCTGCTCGACCGTGGCGACCACTTCCTGCTCGGTTGCACCCCGCTCCGCCAACCGCTCCAGCGCGTGCGGGTGCAAGCGCACGCTCATTATCTACTCCCTCAGCCGGGCTGTGTGCTTCGCGAGTCCCCGGCCGGACGCGCCCAGTATATGTCAGAAATAGGTGATTCGGTGCTGGAGATGTAGCAGATGGCGCAGCCTTGTCTTCTAAGTCTGCGGCTTTTATTTTCCCAAGACACGAGCCGCAGAGTTACAGAACAACTTTGCGCTACCTTGCTGCGCCACATGATTACCGCGCCTGCTCTCACGTTTGAGCGGCTGACGACGGCGTAGCACTACTGTTAGGTTTAGCCGTGGCCTTGGATTTCTCTATAAGACGTTTCAGCATGCCGGGCTTTCCTAGCATTGCCTCTAGCACTTCTATGGTTTTAGGTTCATCCGCTCCGTAGATCAACTTCGGAACTACCGCATCGATCGCCTTGGGAACCCGCGGAGTGCCGCGCTTCTCCCAGAGTTTCCTTATAGTATCCACACCCCCATCAGAAACATACTCTAGGGGTTTATTCGCGTCATTCGTCAAAACCACTACAAAGGTGCTTTTCCCAACATCGCTGGCGGATTCCGCCATGAATTTTGCCGACAGGGCAGTATAAACGGCTCTGTGAACGGGACTATGAGTAGCTAGTTCTTGCCGACTGACATGAAATGAAAGTGAGTTCATCGCCGATGGAGCCCCGGTGCCAATCGCCCATAGACCAATCGAATCGTAGCTTACCGGCGCTCCGTTGCCAGTAACAAGCCAGATGTGACCTCTGCCTTTCTCGTCGAATCCGCAAGCCAAGAAGGCTAGCGATAGCTCTTCTTTGTCAATCCTGTCCCATGTGCGGGCATAAACCTCTGGAGTGCATCTCTGCTTTCCCAACCGCTGAAAAGACTGAGAGTCAAATCTATGTTTCCTTAGTATTTTGTTTTCAATGTGCGCTTGTAGCTGCTCTGAGTAAGCATCATCGAGCACTTGTGCCACTTCATCCGGTCGCAACCTCCGCTTTAACTTAGTAAGCATCGCCATTAGATTTTCGCGGGCCGCTCTAATAATGGGGTCAGCGTGTTCTACGTCGTTTCCCGCAAATAGAACTACCCAGTTTGGCAAGATTGGCTCGTTCTTAAAGGTAGCGTATTCGGCTGAGAAATCGCCGAAGGATACCCGTTGGTCCGTGACGCACACCACCTTCGTTCGTTGTTCGCACAAAACCGCAATGCAAACGCTCACCTTGAACCCCCAGTCCGCTGGATGCATTTCTCGAACCGAAGGAGTCAGCGGCCTCGAGGGCATTATCGTACACCCCCGCGCGAGGGAGCGTAAGAGGAGAGCGGACTTTTGTCAGGCAAACAGGCCTGCCGCAGAGTTACAGACCAAGCCTGCGCTACCTTGCTTCCGCAGCCCTAACTGTCGCCTTTCCGACGGATGATTCCGGCGGGTGGCGCATACATCGCGCTCCTTGCGGTGTGTACGTCTGAATGCAACACGTGCCCCGCGTCTCTTACTGCCGCGTTAGTGTCCCTTATACAACTACTGCGAGCGCAAAGCAAGAGGGAAAGGGCAGGTGTCAGGTTTCGGGTGTCAGGGGGAAGGGAATTGAAGATTGCCGATTGAAGACATTGACCCATCGGCTCATCGGCTCATTGAATCAGTGAAAAAATGCATCAATCGCGCAATTCTTCCCGAAACCCCGAGTCCCGAGTCGCGAGCCACGAAAAATCGGGAACGGGGGATCGAGCCATCGGGCCATCCGGTGATCGGCTCATCGGCTCGTTGACTCAATGAAAAAATGCATCAATCGCGCAATTCTTCCCGAAACCCGAGCCCCGAGTCGCGAGTCCCGAAAAAGCAGAAGTCAGGGAAAAGGGGACAGGGAACAGAAGACCAGGGGCTAGGTGCTGGGTGCTAGGGGCTAGGGAATGATGAATTCTGAATGGTGAATTGCGAAGGGTGAATTGAAACCAGCGCTGCTGGCGCTCGAAGACTCGGGCGAGCTCCTTGCCGGAAACCGATCTCATACCACGATTTCCAGGACCTTGTCCTTGTCAGTTTGCTTGGGTTGTTCCACGTCGACCGATAGACATCCCTCGACAGCTTCGCGAACGTTCTTCATCAATTCCTCGAACGTCTCACCCTGCGTGGCGCAACCCGGAATGGCCGGTACTTCAGCCCAGTAACCACCCTCTTCGGCTTCGTGAACCACAACTTTGATCTTCAAGCTTCGCCTCCGCTTGGATTATCTTAAATCGTCCTCGCGATAAAAGCAAAAGGGCGGGCACGGCGCGGGCAGGTGCCAGGGGCCGTAGGAATTGACGATTGCCGATTGACGATTGAAGACATTGACCCATCGGGTCATTGACTCATTGAATCCATGAAAAAATGCATCAATCGCGCAATTCTTTCCGAAACCCGAGCCCCGAGTCGCGAGCCACGAAAAATCGGGGACATCGGGGGATCGAGCCATCGGGCCATCGGGTCATTGACTCATTGAATCAGTGAAAAAATGCATCAATCGCGCAATTCTTCCCGAAACCCGAGTCCCGAGTCGCGAGCCACGAAAAATCGGGGACATCGGGGGATCGACCCATCGGGGCATCGAGCCATCGGGCCATCGGGTCATTGACTCATTGAATCAATGAAAAAATGGATCAATCGCGCAATTCTTCCCGAAGCCCGAGTCGCGGGTCCAGAAGAAGCAGGAGCCAGGGACTAGGGGCCTGAAGGGCAGGTGCTAGGGATTAGGGACTAGGGGCTAGGGAAAAGCCATCGGGCGATCGGGCAATCGGGACATCGGGCCATTGATTCGTCGGGGGACGGAACGTTGAACCCTAAACTCAGGCGAAGACGAGGCGGCCTTTGGGGGCAGGGATGGGGCGGCCGAGTTCTTTGGCGGTTTCGATCCACTCCTGGATAACGACTTCCACGTTAGCGAGTGCTTCCTGGTAGGTCTTGCCGTCGGCGGCGCAGCCCGGCAGTTCGGGGACCTCGGCAATGAATGCCTGGTCTTCCTGGCTCCAGTAGATGATGACTTCGTATTTAGGCATCGCCTTCATCTCCCAAGCGATACTTCAGTATAACATGACGCACCTGCTTTACCTGATATGGCTTGGCCTTGCTCCCCTTAGGCTGCAAGTTCAAGATCTCTTCCACTCCGTCCTTCCAGAAAATATGATGGCTTCCCCGCGTACGCTCGCCGAAGCCCAGCTTCAGCAGGAGCTGGCGCAGCCCTGCAAACGGAATGTTCGCGTCGGATGTGCCGCGCAGAACCTCCTCGAGAATTTTGTGCGTTCGGGACAATTCACCGCTCCCGGCAGACGGGAAGGATAACCTACGCAGGGCCTGATCTCAAGCAAGCGTACCGCAGGCGTGTTCTTTACGTCTGCGGCTCTTTGGTGGGGATGCTTGAACGAACCGCGGACCTGAAAGGCAGGGGCTAGGTGCTAGGGGCCGGGGGGATTGCCGATTGCCGATTGACGATTGAGTGAATCGAGCCATCGGGTCATCGGGCGATCGGCTCATCCGCGGCTGAGGGGATGATGTCCAAGCTTATGTAAATGGGTCGGATGGCCGAACGGATCCTGGGCAGTTGGCCTGTGAACCACAATGCCCCGGCGAGGCAAAGCGAGCCACTGAGCGCCAGCGTCAGCGGGGCACCAAATCGGCTGGCCACGGCGCCCGCCAGCAAACTCCCGAATGGCACCATACCTTGGAAGGCGACGGAGTAGAAACTCATTACTCGCCCTCGTTTATCATCCTCCGTGATGGTCTGGAGGATGGTGTTGCTCGCGGCCATCTGCTGCATCATGCCAAATCCCACGGCCAGCATCAGGACGAGCGAAAGCCAATAAAGTCTGGACAGGGAGAAGGCGATCAGCGCGGCACCAAACAAGCCCGCGGTGGCCGGGATGAGTCGGCCCAGGCCCAGCACCGACTTGCGCGAGGCAAGCAGCCACGCACCGGCCAGTGCCCCCAGGCCGGAGAAACCCATGAGAAAACCCAGCGCGTGCGCGCCGCGATGCAGAACGCTGGCGGCGAAGATCGGCATCAAGACTGCATACGGCATCCCCACCAGGCTGACCAGGCCGAGCATCAGGAGGATGGAACGGATGGCGACGGAGCTCGATACATACCGCCACCCCTGCGCCAATTCTGGCCAGAGGCCCAAGCGGGCCGCGGGAGCTCGCGCCGCCGCAAGGCGCATCACGAGAAGTGAACCCACCACGCCCAGATAGCTGAAACCATCGATCAGGAAGCAATAGCCCTCGCCCGCCGCGGCGATGAGTATTCCCGCCACCGACGGCCCGATCAGGCGCGCTCCGTTCACCATCAAGGAATTCAGCGCGATGGCGCTGGCTAAGTCTTCGCGCCGTTCCACCATCTCAATTACGAATGCCTGCCGGCCCGGCATGTCGAAGGCGTTGACGGCGCCTTGAAAGAGATTCAGCAGGATGATTTCCCAGACGGTGATCGTCCCGCGCAGCGCGAGGAAAGCCAGGCAGAATGACTGGAGCATGGAGAGGATTTGGGTGACGACGAGAACGCGGTGGCGGTTCGAGCGATCGATCCAGACGCCAGCCAGTGGCCCCAGGATGAAGACGGGAATTTGCCCGGCGAATCCCACTAGACCCAGTAGCCAGGCTGAATGGGTCAGACGATACACTAGCCAGCCCGTGGCAATCCGCGTCATCCAGGTGCCGACGAGCGAGACGCTTTGGCCTCCGAAAAACAGCCGATAATTCCGCGCGCGCAGGGCGCGCAAGGCGAAGGCAAGCCCGGTCGAGTTATTCCCCTGGCGGTTCTTGGTCGGTCTAGTCGCACTCGAATCCCGGAGCATCCCTGAAGAATAACCCGACGCGTCCGACAGTGCCAAGAAGCTGGGTAGATTTCCTCTTGTTTTTCAGGAGAGAAATCTCTCTTGAAGGTACAGCGAGCTTTCCTTCTTAGAGGAAGAGCTAGGCTGCGCGAGCTGGTCGCGCAGCCCGGCCGAGCCGGCGAGGTCGAGGTTTTCTTGCCAGGCGCGCTGGCCGACCTGCCCCAGCGCCGCGCTGCATTCCTGCTCCTGGTGCTGTGCCTGTTTTCGCAGCTTTCTTCGCCCCAGCTTGCGTCCTAATTCCCGCAAGCCTTCGCGGATGAAGCCTGAGCTTCCTGAGACCTCCGGGGTTCCAGTCTAGCCGTTCACGGGAGTCCTTCCTCCCCTTCACCCAGAAGGTGTGACTATCGCTCAACCAGCTCCACGCGCCGATTTCGCGCCCGCCCCTCGTCAGTCTTATTGCTGGCGACAGGCGCGAACGGCCCGGCGCCATGCGGCACCAGCCGATTCGGCCCGATGCCCATCTGCTGGGTCAACGCCCGAATCACCGCGGCAGCGCGCGCGTTGGAAAGGGTCAAGTTGGACTCCGGCGCACCCACGTTGTCGGTATGCCCGACCACCCAGACGCGCAGGGTGGGGTTCGCCTTGAGCAGCTTCGCCACCTCTTCGAGGGCGGGCTGGGACTCGGGTTTCACGTCGGACTGGTTAAAATCAAAGAAGATGCCGGGCACTTCAACGTGGCCAACCTGCGCCAGGCCGCCCTGCAAGGCCGCGGCGTTGGCCACCACCTCCTGCTGCATCGCCTGACGCTCGACGATCACCAGCGTCAACTGGGCGCCGTACGGTTCCACCGAGACCCACGTCTCCTTGCCGTCTTTCGAGATTTGAAGGGTGGTCAGCTCGTCGCTTTCGTACAGGACTTTCCCCCCGATCCGCTTCACCGCATTCTGGTAATTCCGGATCACCTGCAGTGTGCTGGGAGCTGCCCCACGCGATTCGTCGAAACGGTACAGGTACTTGAGAAAATGTCCCTCGACGCGCTCTTCCTTGCCCCTGCTCACCAAGAAATCGTGCGCATCGAACTGTTTCTCTTCGACCCAGTCTCCCCAATAGCTTGGCAGCCGCGTGAAAAGCGCGGGATCTTTGAACCCGGGCTTGTCAGCTTGCTGAGCCGGCGCGGGGACCGCGGCGATACAGAACAGAAATGCGACCAGGAACTTCAGATTTGATTGAACCATAATGGACCTCCTACCGCGAGAATTCGCCCTGGCCAGTGCTCTCCGGCCATTCGGCGGACCCTTGCTAGGACCTGCCGGACCGAGGGATCGGCGCCGCAAAGCCCCGCTCACGCACCTGCCCGGCGGTGCCGGTCACTCTACCACACCTCTCGTTCAACCAGAACTGCGCGCGGCCAAAAGCCGCAAACGCGCAGAACAACTCTGATGGCATAAGGTCATCGGCTCCGCGACGGGGAGAGTAGACTGGCGGTGGAAGAAAGAAGCCAGGAACTCCGCGGCTGGCGCATACCTGCCCTCGTGCGGCATGTGTGCGATGTGACATCCCCGCAGGGGATAAAGATGAATAGTCGGGCGTGAAACGCCCGGACTAGGTGCCGAGTCGGCATACCTATGGCATTGCCGCACGCAGCCTTCTGGTCAGCGCGAGCAGATAATCCCACTCTTCCGGTTTTTGCGCCCACGCGGTGGTCACGAGGACGCGCTGGCCGACGATTCTGACCTGGAGAGCCCATTGGGGATGGGAGGCGTGCTCGAGCAGGATCTTCTGCACCGCGTAGTTGACCACCGTGGCCGCAACGTCGGGTTGCCGGCACGCCACGGTGTACTCGCGGCGGAACTCCGGCTCGCCTACTTCCACCCGGTCGCTCAGCATCTTCTCCAGGAGTGGCACTCGCCGATAGATGGACACGCGTTCCTCACTCCCCCAGCCAGTGCGCTCCGCCAGACAGCCAAACCCATATTCATAGGTTCGCCTGCCGCGCCGGCTTGAACTGTAGCTGAAGAGGTAAACGCTTGCCGGCGGCCCCTCAACCAAAACGATGTCGGCGGCTGTCCAGGACTCGCTTGGGTCAACCTGATCCAGTAGGGGGCGCAGTTGGGACTGGTCGCGTCCCAGGAATCTCCAGCCGTGGCTCGCCGCGAACTGCTCCATCGCGGCCTTCTGTTTCGTGCTCTGGCGCAGCGAGAGGAAGACCCCAGTGGCCGCCAGGACCCCGAATATGGCGAGGGTGACAATTGCCGTGGTGTCCAGTTTGCCTCCGGAACCTTTTGCCATGGCGGCGATTCTACCGCGAGCGAGGCGAGAACGAGACCTCAGCCATTCACCCCTTTGAGCTTGCCGGTGAGAAGCTGGATCAGGAGGACCAGGCCCACCACCGCCATCGAGCCTCCCCCCACGGCGAAAAGCAGAAAGACCCAGCCCAAGAGCTGCTTGGCCCACTTCGGACCCAGTCCCGCCTTTTCGGGCTGCTCCGGCAGGTAGGTGATGGCCTCAGTGCCACCTTCGCGCAACATGCGCCAAGCGCGCGAGAGGACTTTGATTTCGACTGTTTGCGGCCTTCCCTGAAGATCGGCGAAGCTAAAAAGAGCGTAGTAATTCTCTAGACCCTTGCCTTTGCGGAACTTTTTGACGACGGTTGCCTGGGTGGTCACGCCACGCTCGCGCAGCTCGCGCCCAGCGCGCCAAAAGTAGAGGGCGGCGAAGAAGAAAAGCGAGCCGGCCACGATCACTGCGCACACTAAAAGAAGATTTTCGGTGTTCTCTTCCACGGCGGCAGTTTGTTCCTACACGAGAATCCCCATTGTGGGTTCCCGGGTAACGCTCAGTATATACCTGACCGCCCTTCCCTTGGACACTTCCAGCCTTGTTTTCAGTCCAGGCCGTTTCCACCGACCGCCGAAAGAGCCCGGTCCGCCCCTCTGGGGAAACCCGAACACCAGAACTGCCTCTTCTCGTAGCGACTCCTCAGACACCCCTCTGCCCCGTTCATAGATGCGCCACCCGCGAGGGCTCTTACGAACACAGCAATTAGCTTACAGTAAGGAAAAGGTTCCTGTAGAATTAGCGCTAGAGCGATGATGCCGCGATGCCAGGTGCCGGGTACTAACAACGAGTCGAGGGGAAGCTGATTCAGCTGTTACATAACCGCTGGTGAGAGGTTTGCATGCTCGACCAGGTCCACATTCGAAACTACAAGAGTCTGAGAGATGTGCCGTTGGATTTGAGGGCCTTCAACGTTCTGATTGGCCCGAACAACGCGGGGAAGAGCAATGTATTCGACTGCTTGGGCCTCCTCTCTGAGCTTACCCGCTTCCAGCAAGGCGAGCCCGTCCATTCCCGCGGTGGGTTCTCCTCCATCGTTTGGAACGGGGAAATCAAGAACTCGATTGGCATCGAAATATCCGGGCATGAGCCGAGCTTCCCCGAACAAGGCGGCGATCGGTATCGTTTCAAATATGAGACGCACGTTGCCGGTGGGCCTGCGCACTTCCAAATCACCTCCGAACGCTTCTGCGTGAATCCCTTGGATTATACGGGCGCAATCAGCCCCATTGAGAAGGATTTGTCGGAAGCGAGGCCAAATGGCCGAGTCCTGCTCGAATATCCGGTGGAACACAACAGATACCGCGTGTGCGATCCGAGCGGAAGCCAGAGTTGGGAGGGCGGTGTCACGAGTTCACTCTCGGCTCTTCTTATGGACTTCGCTGACCCACAGCGTTTTCCCTTGTTAGGCCATTTTGCGCTGCAAGTCAGGAATTGGGCCTTCTACAATTTTGTTCCGTCCCTCATGGAGAAGCCACTACCCGTCCGAAAGGACCTGAGGTTGCAGGAGCACGGCGAAAACTTCGCCGCCGTTCTCCACAGCTATCATTCTGAATTTCGATCGAACTTTCGGGAGATTGAAGATTGGTTGCGAAGAGCGATGCCAGAAATAAGCGCGCTCCTGTCGGGCTTGACAGAGGTAGGACAAACTTATGCCCAAATCGAAGAACGTGGGCTGAAGACCCGGATACCTTCCTGGGCGATGTCGGATGGAACGCTTCGTTTTGTAGCACACTTGCTGGTCGCCTTCGGGGCATCACCCCCGCCGCTGATTTGCTTCGAGGAGCCAGAAAACTATATCCATCCACGTTTGCTCGAACTTCTGGCACACATTCTGAAAAAGGCATCCACGCGGACCCAGATATTACTGACTACTCATTCGCCATACTTGCTCAACTTCCTAGAGGCAGAAGACATCCTCATTGTTGAAAAGCACGAGGGTGCAACGGAAGTCTCGCAACCCAAGGACCCGGGGGCCATCAAGGAGGCTTTGAAGACGCTGGGCCTTGGGGAAATGTGGTATGCAGGAAGCCTCGGAGGCACGCCTTGAGGGTCGCTCTCTTTGTGGATGGCCCGAGTGACCGTGACACGATCAAGATATTGGCCAGGAAACTGACGGCGCAGGGGAAGCCCGCGCCGGGCTTTGAGTTTCGTGTTCTGGCCAGGGGAGACTTCTTTAGTTCTTCGAAGGTCTCTGCTTACCTAACCTACCTCCGCCGAACCCATCCAGATGTGAGTAAGGCTATTCTGTGCCTCGACTGCGAGTGCACTCCTGCGGAGGAAATCCAGCCGAGGCTCTTAAATGTCCAGGAGGAGATCCGCCGCGAGCATCCTTCCCTGAATCCCAAATTCGTTCTGAAGGTACATGCTTTGGAAGGTTGGTTGGCCTCTGACCGGCAAGCCCTGCGGGAAATATTGGGAACGGAGCCCGCAGCCTACTCCAAGCCGGAAAGCGTGTGCAAACCAAAGGAACTTCTGGCCGCGGTTTTCAAAAAAGCAAACAAGGAGTTCGACTACATGCGTGATAACCTGCGGATCGCGCAGCTCATCGATATAGAAAGGCTCTGCCAGTCCAGTCCTAGTTTTTCTGAGTTCCGTAACGCCGTTGAAGATCCTTAGACAAACCAACAAATAGTTTGTCGTCGCCCAACGGGCAAGCCGCGGACTCAGAGAACAAGTCCGCGCTACCCACTTGGGGCAGGCGGGTCATTCGGGAACCGCCACGGTCAGTTCCTCGACGTGCACCAACCGGTCATTCTGCGGAACGGGCTGGGCGTGAGCGAGCATCGAGACGAGATGCTGCTCGATGGCCTGGCGGATATTGCGCTTGGTCTCTTCGATCGTTTTGCCGTTGCTGAAACAGCCGGAGACGTTCGGCGTGTACGCGAAGTACCCTTCGTCCTCCGCCTCCTTCTCGATGACGATCTGAAACGAGTAGAACCTCATCGGTGCCCTCCCGGCTCAGTGCTTCCCGCCGTCGCGCGCCAGCTACTTCTTGACGAGTTCGACCCGGCGGTTCTTCGCCCGCCCCTCGTCGGTGCTATTGTCGGCGACGGGCTTGTCCTGTCCCCAGCCGACGGCCGTTAGGCGTTTTCCGTCGATCCCCTTCGCGGCGAGCGCCGCCACCACAGCCTTCGCGCGGTTCTCCGACAGGAGCTTGTTCGAGGCCGGCGCCCCGACGCTGTCGGTGTGCCCCTCGACGCTCAGCTTCAGGTCAGGGTTCGACTGGAGCATCTGCACCACCTGCTCGATGATCGGCTGCGAGTCCGGCCGGATCGTTGCCTTGCCGGTGTCGAAGTTGATGTAAAGCGCAACGTGCCCGTCGCGGTTAAGCGCCTCGAACAGCGCACTCGCCGTAACGTCCTGCTTCATCGCCTCTTTTACGACCACTGTGATGGAGTATTCCGATCCGTCGGCCCAGGCAATGATCTCCGCCCAAAGCTCGTCGCTGCTCTTGACCGCCTTTCCGGCCACCATGCGGTAGCCCCTGTTTGTGAGGCACTCGTCCGCTGCCTGGCCGTCAAAGGTGACCGTCCCGCCCATGCTCCTGATCGCGTTGGCGTAGTTGCGCATGACTTGAAGCTCGCTCGCTTGCTTACCGCCCGGCTTCAGCGTATAAACGCGGTAGAACTTCCGTCCCTCGACCGTGACGCAAGCTGTACCGTTGTAAAAGTTCCAGGCGTCGAACTCCTTGTCGTTGGCGTCGACAGCGCCATAGCTCGGCATGCCGGAGAAGTAGGGCATGTCCGCCACCTTTGGGGCCTCTTCCTCTTCTTCCTGTGCCAGCAGGGGAACGGTGGCCAACAGGAGCGGCAGCACAATCATTGCCGCCCACAGATACTTTAGGATTCTCATGGTTGCTTCCTCCTTAGCTCGGCGCCGCGCGGCCCAGCAAGACCGTCCAGGCAGGTTCTCCGCTCCCCAGTCCCGCCAACGCAAACAGACGCGACGCAGCAAGAGGTTGCCGCCGCGCTCTCACTTGTGCAGGGGAACGTAGGAGACTCCGTAGACACACACCTCTTCTTCGCCCGCCGCCTGCCCGGCATACGCGATTCGTCCCGGAGCAAAAATATTGGCGGCATCGCGCGTGAACGGTAGCGCCGCGTCAATCAGCGACCCGACAGGATAGCGAGAGCGACTCGCAAAGCGAAATCCGCCGCGGGAGACGTTTATCGTGGGCACGACTTCTTCGCCACCCTGGGGACGGCGGATACAGGCGTCGACTTTGAGCTTCAGACGAACGTGCCGGCGATCGTTGCGCGTCCGGCGCTGCGGCGCAGGTGGTAACCCTGCTCCGCGTGCCGCGGGCGACGGAGGTTCGGGCCCCTCCTGAGCCGGAGCCTCCTGCCACAGGCTTGTCTCGGCGCAGCGCTTGCACGGACGGGAGAGACGTTGATTGGCCAACAGAACTTCCAGCGCGAACTCGTCGAGGTAAGCAAGCTCCTGGGCGTGGCAATTCACGCACGCAAGCAAAACGCGGCCTACGGCCAGCTCGGCGTCGTCCGCGGAGGGGAATTCGATGCCCCATATGTCTGCTTTCTGCTCCAGAAGCTCTAGGCCATAGTAGGAGCCTTCCTCGTCTCCTCCAATTCGCCCTACCACGCGCGCCCGCGACTCCTTTCCAGTCTCCAGGGAGCGGATGGTTACTTCCTGATTCGGAAACAGCGTGCGAGTCAGAAGGATCTTGGCGCCATGTCGGCTGAGCACCAGCGTGCAGGTCACCTCCCCGAAGCTCTGGCCCTGGCCGTCAGTCCCTGAGACGCGAATGGCAAGTTCCCGATAAAGCCTCTCGCTCCTACGCCGGGTCTCTATTTCCTTCATGTAGAGAGGTTTTCCTCCCTCCTCTCGGAAAGCCCTCCTGCGCCTGGACATACCCTAGCCCAATCCTTGTCAATCCTTCAACTGGTTTTTGCAGGCGAGAGACCAGCCGCCTAGGGAGATAATCCAATCGGCTCCTGGTGTACCCTCCCGGGCGAGCCCCGCTCAGGTTTTTCGCCGCGCCGGACCCTGTAACGCAACTTCCGCGCTCTGAAGGCGCGGCATTTCAAAATCCTCTGTCGCCCCAGGGGTGGCAGAACCGCAAGATTAAAGAGCGAATCTTGCCTTACGAGTTTGCGGCCAAGAATTGTACAATCTCCTCTCGTTGCGCTCGGCGGTTGTGCAGTTCCAGTGAGGAGAAGAGTATGAGGAAACAACAGGTCGTCGGGGTCTTCCATCTGTCAGCAGCTATTCTGGTTTTCGGCCTTGGTCAAACGCTTGGACAATCCGTGAGTTCGCCAGCCGTACTCTCTGCCACAAGCCTGGCCGCGGGCAAGGACACCCAGTGGACGGTGGACGACATGATCGCGCCGGAGCGCGCTGAGCAATTCCGCATTTCGCCTGACAGCCATTGGGTGGTGTGGGTGAAGCAGGCGCCTGACGCCGACAAGGACGAGATGGTCTCGAACCTCTATCTCACGAGCCTCACCGAAAAGAAAGAGATTCAATTGACGCGCGGACCCAACCAGGACACCCAGCCACGCTGGTCGCGCGACGGGAAACTGCTGGCCTTCATCAGTGATCGCCCGCTGCCCAAGCCGCCGGGTAAGGAGACACCGCCGCCTGGGGAGCTTTCCAAGACTCAGCTCTGGCTGATCAATCCCTTTGGCGGCGAGCCCTGGCCCCTCACGCGCCTCGAGCGCAGCGTCAAGGACTTCGACTGGATCGACGCAGAGAACATCCTGATGGCGGCCGAGGAGGACCTGACCCTCTATGAGCACACTCGGAAAGAGAAGAAGGATGACTCGCGCGCCATCGAAGACGTCGCCCACACGCCTCCCGTGCGCTTGTTCAAGATCAATGCGAAAACCGGCGAAATGACACGCCTGACCGCGAACGACGACTGGATCGACGGCCTGGCGGTTTCCCCCGACGGCAAAAAGGCCGTGGCCGTCCATCAGCGCAGCCTGAGCTACGAATTCGACCAGAAAGTGAAGCCGGCAACCTTTCTGTATGACCTTGAGACCGGGCAGGGGAAACAGATCTTCACGGACGTGCAGGTCGTTCCCTCCGAGATTCGCTGGACGCTCGACAGTTCCGGCTTCTACGCCATCTCACCCTACTCCACGCATCCGGTTTACCTGGTTGCGACGGTCAATCGCCTCTATTACTACGACGTGCGCGCCCAAAAGGCGGCCAAGGTGGATCTCGGCTGGGAGAACGAACTCGGGATGGATTCCCCCGCCACCTACGCCGTGACTTCCGATGGCTTCATCGCCCTGCTGGCTGCCGGTGCGCGCTACAAGCCTGCTCGCTACACGCGTGCAGGCGACGGCTGGAAGCGCGCCTGGCTGGAAGGCGACGGCACCAGCAATCTTTTCGCTCTCGAATTGGGCAGAGACGGAAGAACGCTGGTTTATCTGACCAGCGGCGCCAGCCGCCCGGAACAGTGGTTCCGCGCCACGCTCGAAGGAGCAGCGCTGGCCGGCCGCGCGCAAACCACCGAATTGAACCCCAAATTCCAGAAGAAAATCGCCGCCCGCACCGAGGTCATCCGCTGGAAGGGTGCGCTGGAGGAAGAGGTGGAGGGCATCCTCTATTACCCGCAAAACTACGAAGCCGGAAGGAAATATCCCCTGGTGGTGATGATTCACGGCGGTCCGCTGGGAGCGGACATGGATTCCTGGAACGACGACTATGCCTATCCGACGAACCTCTACACCCAGCGCGGCGCTTTTGTGCTCAAGCCGAATTACCACGGCAGCGGCAACTACGGCCTCAAGTGGGCTGAGTCGATCGGCGGGGGAAAATACTACGACCTGGAAGTTCCTGACATCGAGCAGGGCGTGGACTCTCTGATGGCACGTGGCCTGGTCGATCCCGAACAACTGGCCACGATGGGCTGGTCGAATGGCGCCATCCTGACCATCGCCCTGGTGGTGAATACTCCGCGCTACAAAGTGGCTTCGGCTGGGGCGGGCGACGTCGAGCAAGTCAGCGACTGGGCGTACACGACCTTTGGCGCGGCGTTTGACAACTACTACTTCGGGGCGGCGCCCTACGACGATCCCGAACTCTACATTCGCAAATCGCCGGTCTATCAATTCAAGAAAGTGCGCACGCCGACTATCGTGTTTTCCGGCACCGAAGACCGCGCCGTGGGCCACGCGCAGGCGTGGATGCACTTCCGCACCCTCCAGCAACTCGGGCAGCCCGACGTGCGGTTCGTCTCCTTCCCCGGCGAGCCCCACGGCCTGCGCAAGATTTCCCACCGGCAGCGCAAGGTGGAGGAAGAGTTGGCCTGGTTCGATCGCTACCTTTTCAAACCGGCTGCGGCGAAGAACGAAGCCCTCAAAGAGGATTCTCCGCTGGCCGCCGAGTGGAAACGCAAAAAGATCAAAAAGGTCGGGCTGAAGTACGGCCTGCTCGCTAAGGCGACGCTGATTCCGGAAGTGGTCAGGTACGAGGGCGCGGAAATCGGCCGCTTTGAGGTGACCCGCGCGCAGTATGCCGCCTTCGACCCGGGTTACAGGATCGAGCCCGGCACGGAGAACTATCCTGCGAGCGGCGTCACGTTCGAGAACGCCCGAGCCTATTGCGCCTGGCTCAGTAAACTTACAGGTGAGACCTATCGCCTGGGACACGTCGCGGAGCTGGAGCCCATCTACAAAGCCTCGAAAGAAGGCGAGAACACGCTCGATTATTGGGCGGGCTACAGCGTGAACCCGGACGACGCCACGCGCCTGGCGGAGAAGATCAAGGAGCTTGGGGGCACAGCGCCGCTGCTCAAGGAAGTCGGCAGCTTCAGGGGCCGCGGCGAAGAAGAGTTGGTGTTCGACCTCGGTGGCAATGTGGCCGAGTGGGTCATGGACAAGGACGGCAAAGGCAAAGCACTGGGCGCGAGCGCCGACCGTCCGGCCGACCAGAGAACGCGCGAGCTGGCGCCCGACCCTGCTTACATTGGGTTCCGGGTGCTGAAGGAGGCAAAGTAGAGGCCACCCCCGGGGCGTCTTTACAGGGCGGCGGTCATACCGCCGCTACAGCCCCCGGGGGCTTTCACCTGCAGTCCGAGCAGAACCGGCACGCCTTGCCTGAAAGCCGCCGTAAAGCATTAAGAGTCCTTGCAGCACAAACCCCACCAGAAATCCCCAAGTCAGGTTTGTGGTGGCCAGCGCGACCACTCCCACGCTGACGGCGATAAAGAGGAACCCTCTGTTCTTCACGATGTCCCGCACGAAGGCGGCGTGCTGAATTCCGACATAGATCAGAAAGACACCGAGGATGGCCATCGGAATCAGCCTCAGGAGTCCGACAGCGGAGCGGCCGAACAAGGCCAGGAGAAGGCACACACTCCCGATGACGTAGCACGACTTTGGCGTGCGTGCCCCAAACCTGTAATGCGCCGTGACGCCGCCCGAACCGTGGCACAGCGGGGCGGCGAGGAACATCCCACTCGCCAGATTCATCAGCCCGATGCTAAAGCTCAGCGCGCGCGTGGTCACCCGGCGAGCTTGCGGTCCGTAGAGAATCTGTGCCGTGTTCTCGGTGGCCACAATGGCGTTTCCGAACGTCAACGCGAACTGGGGGACAACCAGGGTAAGGAAAGCCAACTTCAGCTCCGCCATCTGCGGGTGCAGGAAGGCCACGGGCAACGGCCCCAAAGCCAGCGTTGGCAGGGCTCGCCAGTGGGCCGCCAGCCCGACGATGACCCCAACCCCGAGCAAAACCAGCGCCGCCGGATATCGCTGGGACTTCCGAAAGAGCAGGAGGATCGCGGCTGCAGCGAGGCCAATCAGCAAGGGCGCGATCGAGATGCCACTCCAGAGGGCCTGACCTGCCCGAACCCCTAAGACCAGCCGAAGGCCTTCGCGCGCCAGCAGCAACCCGAGACCCAGTTGAATCCCGCGAATAATCGGCAAAGTGAAAAGCCGCGCGAGCCAAGGCGCGAGATTAGTAATGCCAATCACGGTGAGCAGCCCACCCATAAGCAAACCCGCGCTCGCAATCGTGGTAGGCAGAAGGTGCAGCGCCAGCGCGATGGCCGCCACGGCTTTTAGGGGCTGCACCGGAATCGGCAACTGGAAATAGGTTCCGGCGAGGACGTAGGCGAGTCCCGCGGCAAGGAATACCGCCGTGGGATTCATTTGATTCAAGGTGATTAGAGCGATGGCTAGAGGAAACAGTACGCCGACATCGCCAAAGGCACCGGCGACATCCAGGCGCGATAGCGGCCAGCGCCCTACGTTTCCTTCCATGACTGCGACCACAGCCGACCTCAGATGGCGAGGGGCACGGCGCGCCCAGCCCCTACCGTAGCGCCGGCCCCGCCCTGCGGTGCCGGCATGTCAAAGTGGAGGGCTCTGAAGCGTGCCGTCACAGTGGCGGCCTAAAGGCCGCCGCTACATCCCCGGCCCGGGAGGATAGGCTTGGCAGATCGGGCGGACGCGGC
>CAZBWJ010000022.1:17309-42552 GCA_964495535.1 uncultured Acidobacteriota bacterium
CGCCGCTACATCCCCGGCCCGGGAGGATAGGCTTGGCAGATCGGGCGGACGCGGCCGTGAAGACCGTCATACTCCAGCCCCATATCGGCCATAGGCCCTGGCATATTACCACCATACGAAGCCGAGATGCTCGCCGGCTGCGTGCTTACTCAACTGGTGGACCCTCGCCGCACACAAAAACCGGGCCGCAGGCGTGGCCGAGCATCCCACGTCTCCAAAGCACCTGTTCCCTGAGCAGCCCTCTTCATGGGGGATATGTCCCTTTCAGCAGCCGCTTGCGGCTTTTCACACCCTCCCCGCACGAGCGCCAGCTATTCGTCACAATTCGCCCTGTAGCCAGTCTCAACATTTGCCAAAAGCTGAATCCAGGCCCCAGTGACATAAGTTCTTTCTTTCCTTGAAATTGTGGTGTTGAATGAAAGCGAGGGGGTTTTGGGTACTTTTGGCATAGAGGTTGCCCAACGGTTGGGTGCGAGGGACTTCGGGTCCTAGGAATCCGCGTTCCGGCGGATTAGGGAGTGGGGATAACGGCATCGGACGAAACCGTTATCCCCACCCTGAAAATCGGTGGGCGTAAGGCCGGCCGGGTGAAGTCCTCCTGCGCAACCAGGGCGAACCAAACCAGTTGAGGAACGTATGATTGATATCACGAGGTTGTATTGTTCTCGCGCGACTACAGGCGACGCCATACGCTACGGCCAGAACTCTGTGGGCCGCCTGGAAGGCGCCGAGCCCCTCACCCACCAGGTTTCCCCTTCCGCCGCCGAGCGCAGACCGATTGTGGTCTGGAACGTGACCCGCACCTGCAATCTGAACTGCGTCCACTGCTACACCGATTCGCGGCTGCGCGAATACTCCGGCGAACTCACCACGGCCGAAGCACGCGTGATGATTGAAGACCTGGCTCAGTTCGGCGTGCCAGCGCTGCTGTTTTCGGGCGGCGAACCGCTCATGCGTCCCGACCTGCTGGATCTGGTCCGCTACGCGCGCGAGCGCGGCATTCGCCCGGTGCTCTCGACCAACGGGACGTTGATTACCTTTGCGGTGGCCGCGCGCCTGAAGAATGCTGGTCTGATTTACGTGGGGATTTCACTGGACGGTATGGGCGCGGTAAATGACCGCTTTCGCGGCAAGAAAGGCGCCTTCGAGGCGGCGATGGCCGGCTTCAGAAACTCGGTGGCGGTTGGCCAGCGCGTCGGCTTGCGGCTGACTTTGACCCAGCGCAACTTCCAGGAGCTGAACGCCATCTTCGATTTCATCGAGCGCGAGAAGATCAATCGCGCCTGCTTCTATCATCTCGTGTACGCCGGTCGCGGCAACAAGATGCTGGAGGACGACCTGACCCACGACCAGAGCCGGCAGGCCATGGACATCATCCTTCAGCGCACCGAAGACTTCCAGCGCCGCGGCTTGAACATCGATACCCTCACCGTCGACAACCACGTGGACGGGGTTTACCTCTACCTGCAACTGCTCAAGAAAGATCCGGTGCGGGCCGCCGAGGTTTACCAGCTCCTGAAGTGGAACGGCGGAGGAACTTACAGCTCCGGCGTCGGAATCGGCAACATTGATTACCAGGGGAACGTCCATCCCGATCAGTTCTGGATGGAGCACACTTTCGGCAACGTTCGCCAGCGGCCGTTCAGCCAGATCTGGACGGATCTGTCGGACCCACTGATGGCGGGACTCAAGAATCGCCTGCCGCTTTTGAAGGGCCGTTGCGCCGACTGCCGCTGGAAACAACTCTGCGGCGGCAGCTTCCGGGCGCGCGCGGAGAAGGTTTACGGCGATCCCTGGATGCACGACCCGCAATGCTACTTGACCGACGAGGAGATTCGGCGGAACCTGCCCGAGCCTGCTCAGGATGCGGCAGAAGATATGCTGCCAAGAGAAAAGGCAGCCTGAAGGAGTTGGGAGCGAGCTCGAGCCGGGTAAGACTGATGGACGCTGGCGACTACAAACCGCGACTCATCTTTTGGGAGGTGACCAAGGGCTGCAACTTGCGCTGCATTCATTGTCGCGCCACTGCTACGGAGCTCTCCTCACCGCTAGACCTGCCTACGGCCCAAGGCCTGAACTTAATAGAGCAAGTCTCTAAGTATGCCTTGCCAATTCTGATTCTGAGCGGCGGCGAGCCTCTGTTTCGCGCCGACATCTTCGCCCTGGCTCGCTTTGCGACCGACCGCGGCCTGCGCGTGGCCTTGGCCACCAACGGCACGCTGGTTACAAAGGAAGTGGCGCGTCAGATTGTGGACGCGGGCGTGCGTCGTGTCTCCATCAGCCTGGATGGAGCCCAGGCCGCCACCCACGATGCCTTCCGCGGCCTCCCCGGTGCCTTTGATGCGGCTCTCAAGGGTTTTCGGAATCTGCAGGAACTGGGTATGTCGCTCCAGATCAACATGACGATTGCCCGGCACAACGCTCACGAGCTTCCCGAGGTTCTGGAAATGGCCAAGTCTATCGGAGCCGACGCCCTCCACACTTTCCTGCTGGTGCCGGTCGGCTGCGGAGTGGACATCGCCGCCGAACAGATGGTGCCTGCCGAGGAGTACGAGCAGATTCTCAACTGGTTCTATGACCGCTCCCAGGAAGGCGGAATCGAGCTGAAAGCCACTTGCGCTCCCCATTATTTCCGCGTGATGCGGCAGCGTCGCGCCGCGGAGCGGCGGGCAGCTTCTTCCCCTGCCGGTGCGGTCGCGGGGCCAGCCTCCGTGCCTGATAAGGGGGCAATTGGCCCCACGGAAATTACCATGCCGGGGTCAACGGGCATCGCCTTGCACGCTCACACCAGGACGACCGGGAAGGGCGATCCTGGGGAACTGCACGCGATAACCAAAGGGTGCCTGGCAGGTACGGGAGTCTGCTTCATCTCCCACCAGGGCGAAGTCTATCCCTGTGGCTACCTCCCGGTCGTGGCGGGCGACCTGCGGCACCAAACTTTTGCTGAGATCTGGGAGAACTCGGCTGTTTTTCAGCAGCTTCGCGACACCGCGAATCTGAAAGGCAAGTGCGGCCGTTGCGAGTTTCGCGACCTCTGCATGGGTTGTCGCGCCCGCGCTTATGCCGCCACGGGCGACTACCTGGACGAGGAACCCTTCTGCATTTACGAACCCCGGATGGCCCATCCCAAGACACGCTAACGTTCCAAAATTCAGAGGGCGGGTGAAGTCGCAGCATAGACGACATGCGCCCGCGCGAGTGAGTGGTCCGCGTGTAGGGGTGCGTAACTCCCGGCCGGCTTCGGGATCGGCGCCTCCTGCAACGGGAGGCTGCGCGGACCAAGCGACGCCGCCACCCTGGCCAGTACGGCCGGGACATAGCGGCGAGTCTCATTGGGAAGGGCGGCGTGGCGGCTGAGCGTCCAGAAGTCGCGCGCCCCCAACTGTTCCAGCGCGCGCACGACGCGGTCTTCCCCGGTGTTGTAGGCGGCGAGCGCCAGCGCCCAGTCCTGAAACTGCGCGTACAGGTCCCTCAGGTACTGCGCGGCAGCGCGGGTCGATTTCACGGGATCCAATCGTTCGTCGCGCTGGGAATCAACCACCAATCCATACCGTCTTGCCGTTTCCGGCATCAATTGCCACAAGCCTCGTGCTCCCTTGGGCGAAAGTGCCCACGGGTCAAGACCGCTCTCGACGGCGGCAGCACCGACGAGTCCCGCCGGCAGCCCGTGTTGGCGGAGGACGGCAGCAACCGTGGGGAGCCAAAGTGCGCGCCGGCTGCCGGTGAGGCCCGGCAAGAGATCAAACTGGGGAGCCGCCCTCTCATTGCCGTCCCTCTTCGCCACGGGATTGGACAGCGCCTGAGGGCGGGCCGCGCTAAGTTCGACCAAGTCCCGCTCCAGCCGCTCACTGAAGCTTGCCCTCCAGCGATCCAGTTCGACGGGAGCGAGGTCGGCATTTTGAGCGCGTGCCGGTCTTGGCTTGACCAGCCCCACCGCTACCCAGACCAGAATGGCCGCAGGTTTCCAGACCTGGCGAATCACAGGGCGGCAAAATCCCATAGTGCTTCCAGTCTCCCTAAGCGGACTTCAGTCCCGGCTTCACCTCAAAGTTCCACTTCCAGATGGCGTAGACGGCCGGGTAAACGACCAGCTCCATGATGAACGAGGTGAAGATTCCACCAATCATGGGCGCGGCAATCCGTTTCATGACGTCGGCCCCGGATCCCACAGACCACATGATGGGCAAGAGCCCCATGAACATCGTGGCAACTGTCATGACCTTCGGGCGGACGCGTTTCACTGCCCCGTGCAGAATCGCTGCCCTCAAATCACCCCAGCTCTTCAGGCGACCTTCCTTCTGCCATTCCTGGTACGCCAAGTCGAGGTAAAGCAGCATAAACACACCAGTCTCCGCGTCCACGCCCATCAAAGCGATCAACCCCACCCAGACGGCAATGCTCATGTTGTAGCCCAGCCAGTGGAGCAGCCAGATAGCGCCCACGGCAGAAAACGGAACAGCGAGAAAGACGATCAGCGTCTTCACCACCGACTTGGTGTTGAGGTAGAGCAGAACGAAGATGATGAAAATGGTGAGCGGCAAGACAAACGTCAGCCTTTCCCGCACGCGCTGCAGGTATTCATACTGGCCGCTCCAGGCGAGGCGGTAGCCCGTGGGCAGGTGGGTTTCGACTTTCTCACGCACCACCCGCCGGGCCTCCTCGACGTAGCCACCCAGATCGCGCCCCGCCACGTCCACGTAAACGTAGCCACTCAGCAGGCCGTTTTCGTCGCGGATCATCGCCGGGCCCTCGACCAGACGGATGTCGGCCAGTTGCGCCATAGGGATCTGCGCGCCCGAAGGGGTCGAGACCAGCACGCGGTTAAGCGCGTTGAGGTCGCTCCGGAAATCCCGGAAATAGCGCACGTTCACTGAATAGCGCTCGCGGCCCTCGACTGTCGTGGTCACGCTCTGGCCGCCTACCGCCGACATGATGTAGCCGTGAACGTCGTCAATAGTTAACCCATAGCGGGCCAAGGCTTCGCGCTTCAAGTTGAAATCAAGGAAGTAGCCGCCGCTGGTGCGCTCCGCATACACGCTGCGCGTCCCGGGCACCTGGGCCAGGACGGGTTCGATCTCTCGTCCGATTCTCTCGATCTCCCGCAAGTCCGAACCGTAGATCTTGATACCCACGGGCGTGCGCACGCCGGTGGTGAGCATGTCAATGCGGTTGCGGATCGGCATGGTCCAGGCATTGGTTGTGCCGGGAATCTTCAAAGCTCGATCCATCTCGTCAAGCAGCTCTTCCTGGCTGATGCGGTCGGGCCAGGCATGCCGCAGGATCCTCTGGAGCCACTCGGGGGCCCGGCGCGAATACCACTGAGGTTTCTTTCGCCACTGGTCCTGAGGCTTCAACACCACCGTGGTCTCCATCATGGCGAAGGGCGCTGGATCGGTCGAGGTTTCCGCGCGGCCTGCCTTGCCAAATACGCGCTCTACTTCGGGGAAGGTTCGTAGTACGCGATCCTGGATTTGCAGCAGCCGGGCCGATTCGGTAACGGAAATCCCGGGAAGCGTCGTGGGCATGTAGAGGATGACGCCTTCATCGAGTGGCGGCATGAACTCGGAGCCGAGGCGATTGAACACGGGGACTGTCACGGCCACCATGGCGGCCGCCGCAATTACCACAGTCCACTTGAAGCGTAGTGCCAGCTCCGCCACAGGATGATAAAGACGCATCAGAATGCGACTGATCGGGTGCTTTTCTTCACGGTGGATCTTGCCCACCAGGACGGCGTTGGCGATCCAGCTCAGGAGCCGGGGACGAAACCGGTAAGGCTTTAGGTGAGTAAACAGCAGCCGCATGGCCGGGTCAAGCGTGATGGCCAGCACGGCCGCAATGGCCATGGCGAAATTCTTGGTGAAGGCGAGCGGTTTGAAGAGGCGCCCTTCCTGCGCCTCGAGGGTAAAGATGGGCATGAAGGACACCGCGATGACCAACAAAGAAAAGAAACTGGCTGGTCCCACCTCCTTGACCGCCTCCACGACCACTTCGTGATAGTCGCGTTTGCGCCCCTCCGCTTCCCAGAGCTCCAGCTTCTTATGCGTCTGCTCCACCACCACGATGGCCGCGTCCACCATCGCGCCGATGGCAATGGCAATGCCGCCCAGCGACATGATGTTAGACGTGACCCCAATCATCTTCATGGGAATGAACGAGATCAGGACCGTGATGGGAATGGTGAGAATGGGAATCAGAGCACTCGGGATGTGCCACAGAAAGAGCAGGATTACGAGGCTCACGATAGCCACTTCCTCGATTAGCGTATCCTTCAGGGTTTTGATGGAGCGGAGGACCAGTTCAGAGCGGTCATACGCGGTGACAAGCTTCACCCCGGGCGGAAGCGAGGGCTCAATCTCTTTCAATCTGGTCTTGACGCGATCAATGACCTTCAGCGCGTTCTCGCCCGAGCGCATGATGACGACGCCGCCGACCACGTCTCCCTCACCGTCAAGGTCGGCGATGCCGCGACGGATGTCCGGGCCCAGGGTTACTTGCCCGATCTCCTTCACGCGAATCGGCGTGCCGGTCTGGGCGTTCACCCCAATCACGATCTGCTCCAGGTCCGCGATGGAGCGGGCGTAGCCGCGACCCCGCACCATGTATTCCCGCCCGCCGAATTCCACCAGCCGTCCGCCTACGTCGTTGTTGCCGCGGCGCACCGCCTCCACAACCTTTTCCAGAGGCATCCTGTAGGCGGCGAGGGCATTGGGATCGACGCTCACCTGGTACTGGCGCACCAGGCCGCCAATGGGCGCCACTTCCGCCACGCCCGGGACGCTCTGCAAGTAGTACCGCAGGTACCAGTCTTGATAGGAGCGGAGCGCGTCCAGGCTGTGACGGCCCGTGGTGTCCACCAGGGCGTATTGAAAGACCCAACCGATGGAGGTGGCATCCGGCCCCAGTTCCACCTGGACACCGGCGGGCAGGCGCGGCGTAATCTTGGAGAGATATTCCAGGGTACGCGAGCGGGCCCAGTAGATGTCCGTGCCCTCTTCGAAGATGACGTACACGTAGGAGTATCCGAAATCCGAAAAGCCCCGAATGTCCTTGACCCTTGGCGCGCCGAGCATGGCGGTGACGATGGGATAGGTCACCTGGTCTTCCATAATGTCGGGGCTGCGGTCCCAGCGTGAGTAGATGATGACCTGCGGGTCAGAGAGGTCGGGAATGGCGTCGAGCGGCAAGTTGTTGAGCGACCACCAGCCGCCCACGCACGCCCCAGCCACGAACAGAAAGACGACAAACTTGTTTTTGGCGCTGAATTCGATAATGCGATGAATCATAACCTGCTGCTTTCTCCCGGACTCACCGGTTGTAGCGGCGGTCTGTGGCCGTCGCCTAGAAGCGCCGCTCCCCGATTGCATCGGGGCGGGCGCCGAGCGCCGCTGCAGACCTGGTTAGTGCTGGTGTTCGTGCGCGTTGGCCGCCGACGAGGTCGCCGGCGCTCGAACCGGAGGCTTTTCTCCCGCCGGTTCCTCGGGTTGCATCCCTGGCATTCCCGCCATGCCGGCGATGGCCTGGCGAAGATTGCTCTCAGAATCAATGAGGAAGTTGGCGCGCGTCACCACCTTTTCGCCGGCACGGAGGCCGCCGAGGATCGTGGCATACTTCTCAGTGCGTTCCCCTACCTTGACCTCGCGCGGCTCGAAGCTTCCGCCACCGCGATCCACAAAAACCACCTGCCGCCAGCCGGAGTCCAGCACGGCATCAACCGGCACGGTCAGCTGCCGACCCAGCGGGCGACGCAATTCGACGTTCACGAACATGCCCGGCTTGAGCTTCAGCGCAGGGTTGGGAAATCCCATCCGGACAGTCAGCGTGCGCGTGTCGGGTTTGACCTCCGGGTAGAGGTAAACCAGGCGGCCCTTGACCGTCTGGCCAGGGAGGGACTCCGTCGTGAGGACCGCCTCCTGTCCCAGGCCGACGTTCGGCATCTCGAACTCATAGATTTCGGCCTGCACCCATATGGTATTCAGGTCCGCCAGCTTGTAGAGTTCGGTCTCCGGCGTGACATACTGGTTGGGAAAAGCCTTCCGCTCCAGAACGTGCCCGGAGGCGGGGGCGTAGAAAGTGACCGCGCGCTGCGGCTGCCCGGTCGCTTCTAGTTCGCGGATTTGGTCGTCGGAGAGGTCCCAGAGCGAAAGCCGCCGGCGCGCCGCCTCCAGAAGCGACTTTCCCCCTGCCGTCACTTCCTGAAAGGAACTCGCGCCCAATTCCCGCTCCGCCTTGAGCGCCAGCAGATACTCCTGCTCGCTGGCCAGGAGCTCAGGGCTGTAGATGCTGAATAGCGGGTCACCCTTCTTGACGTACTGCCAAGTGTAGTCCACGAAAACCTGTTGAACCCAGCCGCTGATCTTCACGTGCACATTGGCGAGCCGCGTTTCGTCGATGGCGACGTTGCCTACGGCATGAATCGTGTTGTCGAGCGATCGGTATTCAGTTCTCGCAGTCGTAACCCCCATGAGTTGCTGCTTGGCAGGGCTGATCGCGACTGTGCCGGGGGTCGGCACGGCAGCCGGGGTTGTCTCCGCAGCATAGACTGGCACCAGCTTCATGCCGCAGTCCGGTGCGATGCCCGGCTTGTCGGATCTGTACCAAGGGTGCATGGGATCTTCGTAGTAGAGAATCTTCCGTTCCCCGGTAGCCGTCGCGGCAGAGGCAGGCGGCGATCCCGCAGGCGGCAGGAACAGAGCGGTGAGCCGCGCTCTGGTCGGCTTTGAGAGCCCTGCGGCGGCAATCACGGCGATAACCATTGCGCCCACCACAAGCGTCCATCTTGGCTGGTTGAGACTGCTGTTCTTGTTCATTGTCCCCCTCCCGGAATTGCGTGCGTGGGCCACTGCGAGCCGTGACCCTACTGGATCAGATTCAGGCCGGTGAGCTCTTCCAGCCGCGCCAGCGCCTTTTCGTGAGCTGCCAGTTGCCCGTGGTAACTCAACTCGTAGTCCAGCACCGTGATGAAATTACTAAGCACCGTCAGGAAATCCGTCGCGCCGGTCTCATAGCTGGCGAGCGAGGACTCCAGCGCGAGCGTGGACTGCGGCACAATGCCTTGCGAATAGAGCTTGAGCAGGCGCTCTGCTGCCTGCGCCTGGGAGTATTCCTGCTTCACCCGATAGCGCAGCAGGGCGAGTTCATTGGCCTCCGTCCGGCGCGAGGCCTCTAGGTTCGCGGCTGCCTCGGCGATGGCTGGGTCTTGCTTCGAGCGATGGAAGACCGGCAGGCTGGTCGAGAAGCTGATGCCGTACATGTCAGGCATGCCGGCGCGCTGCATGTAGGTGTATCCCAGGCTGAAGTTCGGCCTCAGTTCCTTCCGCGCCAACTCCACCGCGAAGCGATTTCCCTCCACCAGCGCACGCTGACGCTTGAGCGCGGGGAAACTGGCCTGGGCCGCTGCCAGCAGGTCGTCGAAAGAAAGAGGGAGCGCGCTTTGGTGAATCCCGGCGGGCGAGCCGACGGGCGCGTCCGCCGGTAGGTCGCGCAAGCTATTGAGTTGGGCTACGAGCGTCTGGCGCGTCTGCTCAAGCAGCGTCTGGCGCTCGGCGAGCCGCGAAAGTTCCACCTGCGCCCGCAAGACGTCTTGCTGCGCCGCTTTGCCCACGGAGTAACGAATCTCCGCGACCTTGGCGAAGCTTTGCAGAAGCTCGCGGTCCTTGCGCAGCGTGGAGAGTGACCGGTCAGTGAAATACAGGTCGAAATAGGCCTGCTTGACTTCGGCCTCGATGCGTCGCCACACGGCCTCGTAGTTGAGCGTTTCGGCGTCGGCCTCACGGGCCGCGATCTCGCCCCGCAGGCGGGTCTTGCCGGGAAACGGGATCTCCTGCTCCACCGTGAACTGACGAGCACTCGACGGGTCGCCGTTCATCAGGGTGAACGGCGGCAGCAGGTTGCCCCCGTAGCTTACCGACAGCAAGGGGTCCGACCAGGCCCGCGCCTGCGGAATGTGCGCGCGCTTGGCCTCGACCGCGCGACGCGCCGCCTGAAGCTCCGGGTTGCGCTCCAGCGCCTGCTGGACCAGAACCGGAAGCTGGAGGGCAGGAGCGGGCTCCGCTGCCTGCAAAGCCGGTGTGGGATCAGCGGCCCCCCAAAAAACCGGCGCGACCAGAAATACGCCCAGAATCGCTAAGGAAAGATTTCTTCGCCAAACCATTTTGGTTCTCCATCCTTTCCCGCCCCGGGAACATCGGCGGCGCACGAGTTACTCATGACAACTCTCGTGGCCAGACTCCCTTTGCTCAAGCAGAGTCATGCCCGGGAGACTAGGTCAAGCTGAGAGGACGGGAACCTATAGGAGAAGCAGGCAGGTCTGAAGCAATGGACTCAAGGGGGGAAAAACAGGGTGTGAAAGCGCATCGGGATTCGCGGGAGTAAATACGAGTGGGAGTACGAACCCCGGGACAACGTGCTGCGCAGACTGCGCAAGTCGGCTTGCGAGGTCACTTCCGGCCTTGGACTGCCCAACCGGAGTCTGGTCGGTAGCAGGAGAGACGCGGCAGCAATCCGGCACCGGCGCGGACCTCTGAGGTGCGCCTTGCCTCACCGGAGCACAGCAATCGGGCGCTGGGCTGGAAGGTGGAGCACACCACCCTCGCAGCCCTGACAAATAGATCAATACGGCGACGAGCAGGATGTAGGTAACCTGCCTCAGTAGTCTACCCACGCCAAACAGGTTACGCCCATTCTGTCCTAAAGTCAAGCATCATTCAAAACCGGATGGCAGTCTTCCAAGGCGCGGCCTGACAAATCCGCAGAACATTGGTGACAGAGAGCGTGTGGCATGCTGATATGTAGCAATTTATTGCTGGCTACTTGTTGTCATGGCTTCGCAGGAGTGTACATTTCCGACGGAGTGTTGAGCAAATCTGCGCGCCCACTGAGAAACCCAGTCAATTTGCATTTTCGACATGCCGCAATCTCCGTAAACTTCCAGGAAATCCCAGATGTGCGTTGAATTTGTGAACGGATCGCGCTATAGTTAGAGACACTATTGCTCTGCGGCCTTATCCGGAGTGGGCCATAACGAACATGGACAAATCGTCACCTGCATACGCTAAGGCCAGGCCACGCGGTACATGGTTGGCTGTCCGTTTCGTACTCTCCGGCCTCCTGCTTGTTTCAGGGCAGCTATCAGCAACTGCGCAGACAACCGAGCATCCCTACATTCAGCCTGCTGCCATCAAGTCTGAAACCTGCCTCACCTGCCATCCCGACAAGGAGGAGGGGAAGTTTGTCCATCCCGCCGTCGGCATGGGGTGTGAGAGCTGTCATCAAGCCGCTTCTGGGAAGGGCAAGACAACCGTCACGCCGGTGGCGACGGGTGGTGAACTGTGCGCCACGTGCCACGAGGCCAAGAAGGATTCTGTCCTCCATAAGCCCTACAGGGATGGGCAGTGCCTGATATGCCACGATCCTCACACGAGCAACTTCCCCCGCCAAGTGCGGGCCGAGACCAACCTCCTTTGCCTGAGCTGCCACGGTGTGAACCAGCCGGACGTAAAGGTAAACAGGGAGGTCGAGACTGTTTCGCTGCTGGGGCGGCAGACGTTGGCTCTCGAGGATTATCGCCAAGCCGTGAAGATCGGCCTGGATCGCTCGGGCACCCGGGGCCATCCCATCATGGGCCACCCGATCACGGGCAAGGACCCACGCCAGAAGGACGCAACGATAAGTTGCTTGAGCTGCCACGCCCCGCACAGCTCACCAGCGGCGAAGCTGCTGCCCGCGGACATCAAGGCTGAAACCGAGCTGTGCGGGGAGTGTCACCAGTAAGGATGATGAGTATGAACCACAAGACCTCGCAAATCCTCACCCAGGGGTTGAAAGCAGGCGTTGCTTTGCTCCTGTTGCTGGGTCCGACATCAAGTTTGCGATGTTCGGTGATGACCCAGCCAGAAGGCGCAAGAGGAAGCTCGGCACTCAGGGCACTGTCCTGCCAAGACATACATGTTCCCCCTCCTTCACGATTGACGTAGCTCCTGCCCTCATCTAATATCGCCTCCGTGACACTCCCCATCTGGAGATGATGAACTTCGAACGTCGAACCAATGCGAGATCGCAGCCAGGGACTTCCGGCCTAGCCTGTCCGCCGGCAGGTCCGGCCGACCAACCTTATGACACCGCCCCAGCAGGATCGAAGGCGACATAGACGGTTGCCTGTACAAATGCCTGCGGTCCTGCGAGGGACCGATGCGGCAGGGCGGGACTTTTTTGATCGGGCCGAGGTGGTTTCCATCGACGAGCGCGGAGGGCGGGCTCGCACCCGTTTTTTCTTGAAGGTGGGAGCCGAGGTCACGATCCAAGTGCCCTCTGAAGACAAGGCGAAGCGCATGCGGGTGGTCTGGAGGGGTGAATCAGGAAGCTTCTACGATGCCATGATTGGACTGGAGTTCGTGGAAGCCGATGAGTCCTGGAACCTCGAAAGCCTGCGGGCGCGTTGGGGAAACCGGAGATTCTGAGGAGCAGCAAGCGGGAGTTCGAAAGCCCGATCCACCCGGCGGGAACCGGTCCCCTACTGCCCCAGGGGTGGATGCGCGGGGCCTGATGTAAGGGGCGGGTGAGCTTCGTGCTCTTATGACTCAACCGGAACAAAGAAGAACCGCGCGTCTCCTGCTGAGGATTCCCATCCGGGTGATGGGGTTTGAGACTACAAAGGGAGAGTTCTCGGAAGACACCTACACCGTCACGGTGAATCGCGCCGGGGCGCGGATTGCCCTGAGCCGTCTGGTGGCGGTCAGCGACACGCTGCGGATTGTAAACCTGGAGAACCACCACGAGGCTGACTTCCGCGTCGTGGCGCCCACCAGCTGGACGGGGAGTGAGATCAACGAGTGGGGCGTGGAGTGCCTCGAGCCGGACCGCAACATCTGGGGCATTGAGTTTGCACCTCCGCTTTCCGGGGAGGCCGGAACACTGGTTGAGTGCCGAGATTGCCACCGACGAGCCTTCTGGGCCCTGACTCCTATGGAGGTGGAGGTCCTCGACACAGCCGGCGTCGTCCAACGCCACTGTAACCAGTGTGGGAAGCCCACCTTCTGGATGCACGCCGACGTCAATCGCCGCCCCGTGGAGTTTCCTCCTTTGGAGGCCATACCCTCACCACCGCCCGTCAAGACTGAGAAAGAGGCCGAAAAGCGCAAGAGCAAGCGCCTGGGAATGAGGCTGCCGATCCTCGTGCGAGGGCCATTCGGCCAAGAGGAGGTCAGCAAGACAGAAGATGTATCCAAGAGTGGCTTAGCGGTCTCACTGGCCATGGGCTTGGCCATGGGCGACGTGGTAAGAGTCGTGTACCCATATAGCCCGGGCGGCCAGAATATCGAGCAAAAGGCTGAGGTTCGTCGCCGTGCCACATACGCATTCGGCGGCAGGAGACTCTACGGCCTTCGCCTTAACCCCTGAGAACACCGCGGCGTCACTGTCTTTCCTCCAGCCATGGGACCTGCAGTTAATCGCGAGAAGTCTGTCGGCACCTCCGCAGCCGCTTCGAGTGCCTCCTGGGAGGTAAGGCCGTGCGATTAACCCTGACGCGAAGAGGGTTCCTGGGGGCCGCATGGCTTGCCCTGCCACTGTGGAGATTAGGCCCTCTTCGAGCCGCCGGAAGACGGCAGCGGCTTCCCTACAAGTTGGGCATCATCACCGACGAGATCGCAGAGGAGTTGGAGCCGGCGCTTGATTTCCTCTTAGAGTACTCCCTGGCCTATTGTGAGTTGCGCGAGCTCTGGGACAAGAACATCATGAACCTATCCCAAGAGGAGCTGACCCGCGCGGAACAGATGATTCAGAAGCGGAGTTTGCACGTCAGCGCCATCGCTTCGCCTGTCTTCAAGTACAACCTCCCGGAGATGCCCGCGCGTGAGGAAAAGCGGGACACCTTCCGCGCCAACTTCACCGACCAGGACAGCGAGGACTTGCTGCGCAGAGTTTTTGAGCTCGCCCGCTTGTTTGGCACAAGCCAGGTTCGGATCTTCAGCTACTGGCGGGTGGACGAGCCGGAAAAGGCTTATCCCTACGTGCGTGATCGCCTGCGAGAGGCGGCGGCAGTCGCGGCGCGGAATGGGATGACCCTTGTCCTGGAAAATGAGCACGCCTGCAACATCGGAACGGGAAAAGAGCTCGGACGCGTCATTCGCGAAATCAATTCGCCCCATCTGCGCGGCGCCTGGGACCCGGGCAACGCGGTGATGCTCGGCGAGGTTCCCTACCCCGATGGTTACGGGGAAGTCCGCGGGCTGTTCTCGCACATGCATTTCAAGGACGTGAAGAAAGACCCCCAGACAGGCAAACTGAGCTGGGCGCCAGTGGGAGCCGGCTGCGTGGACTACCGCGGCCAGATCAAAGCGTTGCGCGAGGACAAGTACGAGGGAACGATGTCGCTGGAAACACACTACGTCCGGGCCGACGGTAACAAGCTCGAAAGCACGCGCGAGTCACTGGAAGGCTTGCTCAGGATCCTGAACGAGCCCGCAGCCTCTCCGGGGCGATAGCCTAGGCCACGTGGCGGGGTACCGCGCCGCCGTTTGGGGCTACGTTAACAGTGCGCAAGGCTGCATTGGCGAGCATTCTCGGCACTGACCACGCCTGTTTTGGACGAGGTTTCGGCTTTCGTCGGTTGACCTTTTTCCCCCTAAACATTCCGCCCTCGCTCGGAATTTCGCTGCCGTTTGGACCCGACGCTTGGCAATAAGTTGTTACCCTCGACGAAATTCAGGCTTTCTCGGCCCAATGTGGATGTGCTTTCAACGAGGAGGGTGCCAGGCTCGCCTTGCGGCGCCAGCTAGAGCGGCAGGGGAGTTCACCGCAGCGATAGGCGACGGCTGAGAGCCGGTGACCGATCGCTGATGTCTCACGCGGCCATCAAGACTGCCGCATCCAAAACGTCAGCCAGGTTCTCGGCCTTGTCAGTCGCCCACAGGATGTCACAAGCAGATGTAAGACCTGGGCACGACAACTCGCGCAGGCGGCCTGGATATGCGCCCGGCCCGCGTCGGCCGCGGCTTCGCGTGGGATGTGCGAATGAACAAGAAAGGCTCAGATCAATCACAGCGTGACTTGGTGGGCCCAGCAGGACTCGAACCTGCGACCAACGGATTATGAGTCCGCTGCTCTAACCGACTGAGCTATGGGCCCGCCAAGGCAGCGACCTACTCCTGAGAGTGTAGCGGAATCTTTTCCCCCAGGCAATCGCCGGCGGCCACCCACGCCCGACGTTGCTTGCCACCGCTCCTCCGATGGATTACAATGTCTTTGGTTCTCCGAGCCCGGGGCGCTAAGGGTACCGGACAAACCTAAGCCCGGCGGGCCGATAGGGTGTTCCGAGAAATCGCAACGCCTCCCGTGTTTGGAAAGGAGAACACGACCTACTCCAAACCCGGGTAGGCATTTTTGTTTCTAGGCGTAGAAGCGGCCCCGCATTGCGGGGCCGGCAGAAATACGCCCGCCTGAAGGCGGGCGCTACGAAGATGTTGAAGGACAAGCTCGGCCGCGAAATCCGCGACTTGCGCATCTCGGTGACGGACCGCTGCAATCTGGCTTGCGTGTACTGCAAGTCTACAGACTCCGACAACTATTTCCCTCCAGGCGACCTGCTGACCTGGGATGAGTTGCTGAAGGTAGCGCGGGTTCTGGCGGGGCTGGGCGTCCGCAAGGTCCGCGTGACGGGCGGCGAGCCGTTGCTGCGCCCGGGCATCATCGATTTTGTCGCGCGCTTGGGGCACATCAAGGGCCTCGACGATATCGCGATTACCACCAACGGCTATTTGCTGCCGGAGCTCGCGAAGCCACTGGCTGCGGCGGGTTCACCACGGGTCACCGTGAGCCTGGACTCGATGAACCCGGCGAAGTCCGCCAGGATTACGCGGACCGCGGCCTCGTGCGAGCGAGTGCTGGCCGGAATCGACGCGGCGGTGGCCGTGGGCCTCGCTCCGGTGAAAGTGAACGTCGTGCTGGTTCGGGGATTCAACGACGACGAGCTGGTGGAGTTCGCGCGTCTGGCCCGCCGCCGCGACATCGTGGTGCGCTTTATCGAATTCATGCCGCTGGACGCCGACTGCGCCTGGAGGCGCGACCTCGTGGTAACCGCCAAGGAGATCTTCGAAACCATCCACGCGGTGTTCCCGCTGGTGGAGATTCCTCGCCGTTCGCCCAACGAGACGGCGCTGCGTTATCGCTTCGCGGATGGCCAGGGCGAGATTGGCATCATCGCGCCGCTCTCCATCCCCTTCTGTGGCCAGTGCAGCCGCATCCGCCTGACGGCCGACGGGAAAATTCGCACCTGCTTGTTCTCCCTGGGTGAGCACGACGTCCGCTCCCTGGTGCGCAATGGTGCCCGGGACAGTGACCTCGCGCAGTTCTTTATGCAGGCGGTAAGCCAGAAGGAGCCGGGGCATCGCATCAACGAGCCGGACTTTGTCCAGCCCGACCGCGCGATGGTGTACATCGGCGGCTAGCGTGTCCACGGAAGGGTGGCGACGCACGGCCTCGGCTGTCATCCTGAGCGAAGCGAAGGATCTGCTGCCGCGCGGCCCTGGCCCTGCACGTCCAGCCAAATTGGGCTAAACTAGAACTGTAAAGAACATGGCAACGATTGCTCTCGACCTGCTACCCGAGGCCTACGTCGAGCTTTCCGAGCAGGAGCTTGACGCGCGCCTGGCTCGCGCCAAGGCGGCGCTGGGCTCGCGGCTGGTCATCCTAGGTCACCACTACCAGCGCGACGAAGTGGTGAAGTTTGTCGACTTCCGCGGCGATTCCCTGAAGCTGTCGCAATTGGCCGCCAGCCGCACGGAGGCTGAGTACATAGTTTTCTGCGGCGTCCATTTCATGGCGGAAAGCGCCGATATCCTGAGCGGCGAGCATCAGGTGGTGATCCTCCCTGATCTGAACGCCGGGTGTTCGCTGGCGGACATGGCCAACCTGGAACAGGTCGAGGCCTGCTGGGAGGAACTGCGGAACTCGACTGACGGCGCCACGATTATTCCAGTCACCTACATCAATTCCACCGCGGCTATCAAGGCTTTTGTGGGTCGGAAGGGTGGCGCCGTGTGCACGTCCTCCAACGCCGGCAAGGTCATGGCGTGGGCGCTGGCCCGCGGGCAGAAGGCGCTGTTTCTGCCGGATGAACACCTGGGGCGCAACACGGCTTACCGCATGGGGATCCCGCTCGACCAGATGGCCGTGTGGGACCCGCACGAGGAAGCTGGAGGGTTGAGCGAGGAGGAAATCCGCCGCGCCCGCATCTTCCTTTGGAAGGGCCACTGTTCGGTCCACCAGCGTTTCCTGCCGGAGCACGTCGAGCGCGCGCGAAGCAGGTATCCGGGCATCCGCGTCATCGTTCATCCCGAGTGCCGCTGGGACGTCTGCACGTTGGCGGACGAGGTGGGCTCGACGGAGTTCATCATCAAGCGCGTCACGGAGGCGCCTCCGGGAAGCCAGTGGGCGGTGGGGACCGAAATTCACATGATCCGTCGTCTCGCGCAGGAGTACTCGGACCGCCTGGTCATTACGCTGGACGACTGCGTGTGCCTATGCAGCACCATGTATCGGATCTCGCCCCAGCATTTGTGTTGGACCCTGGAGAGCCTGCTGGCGGGTCAGGTGGTGAACCGCGTGAGCGTGGACCCAGAGACCAAGCGTTGGGCGCGAGTGGCGCTGGACCGCATGCTGGAGATCACGTAGGGGTGCGCGGGGATGTGCATCTGTGCTGGGAGCTGGGCGAAGCGCGCATTGCCTACGGGCACGGGATCGAAAAAGGATTTGCAGGGCGCAAGCCGCTGAAGGACGTCACCCTTGACGGACTGCCTCACGGCTCCAGGCGCGTCCAATAGACGGCCCCCGCACCTTCGGGCAACATCGGAAAGAGCGCGATGACCCACGAAAGGCCGACCCATGAGCTGGCGCGCGCCCGGAGCGCTTATTTAGGCGGCGCGGCGCACCAACCTGTCCATTGGCAGGAGTGCGGCAATCGACGCGGGTTGCGGAAGGCCGAGGCTGGCTGTACACTGGAATTTCGCCGGTGTTCTTATTGAGAGCGAGGTAATTCCATGATGTCTCCAATCCGCAGCGAGTGGGTCCGCAAACGTACGGGACCCATCGTGACCCAAATGCATTATGCCCGGCAGGGCGTCATCACCGAGGAGATGGAGTTCGTAGCGAAGCGGGAGGACCTCGCGCCCGAACTGGTCCGGTCTGAAGTGGCCGGCGGGCGCATGATCATTCCCGCTAACGTCCGTCACATCGAACTCGAGCCCGTATGCATAGGGATCGCCTCTCGGTGCAAGATCAACGCCAACATCGGAAACTCCGCGACGACCTCGAACATCGACCAGGAGCTGGAGAAACTTCGGGCCGCGGTGAAATATGGCGCGGACACGGTGATGGACCTCTCGACTGGAGGCGATATCCACCAGATCCGCGAGGCCATCCTGCGGAACAGTTCGGTGCCCGTCGGCACCGTGCCCATCTATGAGGCGGTGGCGCGCGTGAGTCACGTGCGGGATTTGACGCCGTCACTCATGCTGGAGGTGATTGAAGAACAGGCCGAGCAGGGCGTGGATTACATGACCATCCACGCCGGCGTGCTGCGTGGGCACATTCCCCTCACTAGCAAGCGCATCACGGGCATCGTGAGCCGCGGTGGCGCCATCCTGGCGCAGTGGACGGTGGAGAACAACCAGGAGAACTTCCTCTACACCTATTTCGAAGACATCTGCAAGATCTTCCAGAAATATGACGTCGCGTTCTCCCTCGGCGACGGGTTGAGGCCCGGCTGCTTAGCGGACGCGAGCGATGAGGCCCAGTTCGCCGAGCTGAAAACCCTGGGCGAGTTGACCTTGAAGGCCTGGGAGTACGACGTCCAGGTGATGATTGAGGGCCCTGGCCACATTCCCATGGACCAGATCAAACTCCAGGTGGACAAGGAGATAGAGCTGTGCCATGAGGCACCGTTCTACACCTTGGGCCCACTGGTCACCGACATCGCGCCGGGTTACGACCACATTACCTCCGCCATCGGCGCGGCGATGATTGGGTGGCACGGCGCTTCCATGCTCTGCTACGTCACGCCGAAGGAGCATCTGGGGCTGCCCAACAAGGATGACGTCCGCCAGGGCATTATCGCTTACAAGATCGCCGCCCACGCCGCCGACCTGGCGCGGTGTCGGCCTGGCGCTCGCGACCGGGACGACGCCATCTCCTACGCCCGCTTCCTGTTCGACTGGAACAAGCAGTTCGAGCTGGCGCTCGACCCGGAAGCCGCGCGCTCCATGCACGACGAGACGCTGCGGGACGAGTGCTACAAACAAGCCGCCTTCTGCTCCATGTGTGGCCCCAAGTTCTGTTCCATGAATACGACACAGGTCCTGGAGGAGGACTTGGGGCGTGACCAGGCCGCACGCGAGCAGAAGTTCGTCGAGCTGCTGAGCAAGCTATAGGGTTAGAATCCCCTTTTCAGTTGGCGAGACGCCCACACGAAGCAGAACAATGTTCTCCGCGGATGTCGACCCACCAGCGAAAGGAGATTGGCGCTCGGACCCTGCCAATATGAACGCTTCCTGGAGTGGAGTAGCATTTGCCCTTTGGGGCGTTGCGCCATCCGGTAGGCCCCCGGTGTAACGTCGCGGACGAGGTCAAGCGTTGTCCAGCTGGCCGGACGAGTGGCTCAAGAATTATCCCCGTGCCGCAGCGGCGGTGCTGGTGCTCGTCGCCTTCGCCGTATATGCTGGATCGCTCGCCAACGGATTTGTCTACGATGACGTAGAGCAGATCCTACAGAACCCCTTCGTCCTGAACCAGCATCTGTGGCCGAAGATCTTCACTGGGTCGGTTTGGTCATTTCAGGGGGCGGGGTTCCCCACCAACTTCTACCGGCCGCTGCACATCTTTTCTCACTGGTTGGTGTATCGTCTGGCGGGCCCTAATCCCGCCGCCTTTCACTTGTTCCAGCTCCTCATGTATGCCGCCACAGTATGGCTGGTGTACCGCGTGGGGCGCGAGTTACTCCGAAATGAAGCGGCGGCTTTCGCGGGCGCGCTGCTCTGGGCCTTGCACCCCTTGCACGTAGAGGCCGTCGCCTGGATCGCCGCCCTCCCCGACATAGGCTATGGTTTCTTCTATCTTCTGGGTTTCCTGGCTTTTCTCCGCGCGGAAAAGTCCGCGGGGAAGCCGGCCATGGCACATGCCCTTGCCGCGCTCGTTTACTTTCCTGCGCTTTTCTTCAAGGAGACAGCGGTCAGCTTTCCGCTCCTGTTGGTGGCTTATTGGTTGTTCGCTGGCTCGCATCCCTCCGGGGTGGGCTGGCGCCAGCGAGCGCTTCGCTGGACGCCCTATCTCCTGGCGGTTTCGGTCTACGTGGCAATTCGCGTTGCTGCTCTAGGCTACGTCGTGCGAACGCCGCAAGCGTGGAGGATTTCCCTGCGCATGCTAGGCGCGGCTGTTGCGCTCTTGGGCGAACACACGCGCATCTTCCTGTGGCCTACGCACTTGAACGTCTTCCGGACTTTTGAACCGGGCCCGAGCTTGCACTCCCCCTGGCCCTGGCTCACGCTGCTCGCGCTCCTGGGGACGCTGGGGTTGCGGAAACGCCAGCCGGTTCTCGGTTTCCTGGTTGCCTGGTGGGCCATCGCGCTGCTCCCCTGTCTGGACATTCGTTACCTGAGCTTCCCCCTGCTGGCAGAGCGGTTCGCGTATGTTCCCTCGGTAGGTCTTTGCCTGGCGGTTTCGTACGTGCTCATCGCCTGGCTCCCAGCTCGGCTGCCGGACGCTCGCCCGGCACGGATCGCTCTGCCGGCGCTGGTCGCCCTCATGGCTCTTTATGCCGTTCAGACTATCCGAGCAGTTCCCCACTGGCGCGATAACACGGCGCTGACGAGCTATTCGCTTCAGCAATCTCCCAATGCAGCCATGCTCCACGTCGCGCAAGCCGAGGTCCTCCAATTCCGGGACCGTGATCTGGAGGGGGCTGTCCGGGAATTCCAAACCGCACTCCAGCTCAATTCGGCCAGTGTACGGCCGCTGGCGGGCGTGACCTACAACTCCTACTTTGGCCTTGGCATGATTGCTCTCCAGCGCGGGCGGGAGCAGGAAGCGGTGGGCTATTTGGAGAAGGCAACCCGAGTCTTGCCCAACCACAGCCCGGCTTACAAGGCCCTGGGTTCGGTCTATTTTCCCCGCGGCGATTACGCGAAGGCGTCGAAGTACTTCGCTCAGGCGGTGAAGGTTAACCCCCAAGACCTCGGCGCGCGCTTTTACCTGGGTGCGTGCTTAATGAAACTCGGGAAGCACCGGGAAGCGGCAGCGCAGTTCCGGGCCGCCCGGGAAGTTGATCCCGCTTACCAGCAGGCGTATGAGGCCGAGGCGCGGGCTCTGGAGGCGATGGGGGACTCCGAGGCGGCCTCGCGCGTGCGCCGGCTGATACCAGACCAGTAGAGATGTGACAACGTTAGTGGTTTGTGATTCTCCTTCGAGTCTTTTACCTGCCACTCTTTCGCATCTCGGAGAGGGTGCGGCGGGAATCGTTGGCAGGAGGGAGTCTGCACGGAGTATAATGCTGGTTCAGGATCGGGGCATCTCAGACAAGGTTTTTGTTGGTGGTGAGGCCCTGAGGCTGATGTATGGGATACGTTGAAAACAGGTTCGAAAAGAACTTCATCATCACTTCGGTGGATTACGTTTTCAACTGGGCGCGAAAATCCTCTCTTTGGCCTCTGACTTTCGGGCTGGCCTGCTGCGCCATCGAAATGATTGCATCCACCACCTCACGCTTTGATATCGCCCGGTTCGGCGCGGAAGTTTTCCGCCCCAGCCCGCGCCAGGCAGACCTGATGATTGTCTCCGGCACAGTCACCTTGAAAATGGCGCCGGCCATAAAGCGGATCTGGGAACAGATGCCGGACCCCAAGTGGTGTATCTCCATGGGGGCGTGTTCCAGTGTAGGCGGCCCCTTCAACACCTACGCCGTATTGCAGGGCATCGACAAGATTGTGCCGGTGGACGTTTACATCGTCGGCTGTCCGCCGCGTCCCGAGAATCTCTTTTACGGTCTTCTGAAGTTGCAGGAGAAGATCGATAGCATGACCCTGGCCAAGCGACCTACCCAGGTCCGTCTGGACGAGACCATGCTCGAAGAGTTCAAGAAATCAGTCCGCATCGGCAAGGTAGGCACCCCCGAGGCAGTTCAGATCGGCTAAGGCTCTTCCTGACTGGGACGGGGAGCACGACGTCCGGAGATTGACGCGTGGCTGAATTCATTGAGGTCGCCAGCATCTCCGAATTCGCGGTAGGTTCCTGTAGGACCGTCGAAGTGAATGGCAAGGTCATTGCGCTGTTCAACGTGGGCGGCGAGGTGTACGCCCTCGACAATACCTGTCTTCATCAGGGCGGGCCGCTCGGCGAGGGGATGCTTGAGGGCGAGGTTGTCACCTGCCCCTGGCACTTCTGGGAATTCAATGTGCGCACCGGCGAGAAGCTTGGCAATCCTTCTCTTAAGGTTCCTACCTACGCCGTGCAAATCGAAGGGGACGCCATCAAGGTTGCGGTTTAGTCCGTTGTCAGTTGTCCGTGGTCCGTTGAAGTTGCGCCGGAACGGAGCCTGACACACCGGACCCTTTCCGAGAAGCCCGAGGCCCCTGCGAGTGACAGCCGACGACCAACAACTGACCACTGACAACTGACTACTGACATATGCCTGAGCTTCCAGAGGTCGAAACCGTCTTGCGCGGTCTCAGAGAGCATGTTCTGGGACGGCGCGTGACAGCCGTCGAGGTGCGAAATCGGGCGGTCATCCTCGGCTCGCTGGATGGCTTTGTTCAGGGAATTGCAGGGAGACGTATCGTGGGCTTTGAACGGAAGGGCAAGGTGCTCGCCCTCCGACTCGCCCGCGGGAATCGCGCGCTGCGCCACCTCCTGGTGCGGCTCGGCATGACGGGGCAATTCACGGTCTGCCCACGCGAATCTCCGATTGCGCCCCACACCCACGTGCGGCTGGTCCTCGGAGAAGGGAAAGAAGAGCTGCGCTTCCGCGACGTGCGCCGTTTTGGGCGGCTGCGTTGCGGCACGTGCCGCGAACTCGAGGAGGTTTTCGCTCGCCTTGGGCCGGATGCGCTGGAGATTACTGAAGAACAGTTCCTGGCGGCCTTGCGGGGACGGCGCGGAGCCATTAAGAGCTGGCTGATGAACCAGCAGCTCCTTTCGGGCCTGGGCAACATTTACGCGGACGAAGCGCTGTTTGCGGCGCGCATCCATCCGCTGACCCCAGCGGGGCGGGTCACGCCCCTCAGCGCTCGCCGCCTGCACGGGGCCGTGGAAAAAATCCTTGACCGCGCCCTGGCTGTGGGAGGCACGAGCGTTCGTGACTATCTGAACGCCGAAGGGCGCCCCGGTAATTTCCTTTCCCAACTCCGCGTCTATCAAAGAACCAGTGAACCTTGTCGCCGTTGCGGCCTACTGATTCGCCGCCTAGTTATTTCCGGTCGCAGCAGCCACTTCTGCCCGCATTGCCAGCCCCGCCCAGGCCGAGCAACTGTGCAGCGCGGCCCGCGATAGCAATTAGTCCTGAGTCGACCACCGGCCTAGCCGCGGTTGGACATTCTCCGCCGCGGGCAAGTCGTTCTGGTATAATCAGTCCCACCCGGAGCCCTACCGCCGACTAGGCGGTTGGGCCAGCAATCGGAGGGGCGGGAGCTTGGCGTGCGATCCAGCCAGCTGCTTTTCTCCGCCCATTGAAGCGCACTTCCATGCTGTTCAAAACGTTCAGCGCCGCCACCTTCGGAATCGATGCTTACCTGGTTGAAGTCGAAGTCGATATCTCGGCGGGCAACGGAATCTTCATGACCGTCGGCTTGCCGGACGCGGCAGTGCGCGAGAGCCGCGAGCGCATCAAGTCTGCCATCAAGAACTGCGGCCTCGATTTTCCCTTCCAGAACATCACGGTAAACCTGGCGCCGGCGGACGTGAAGAAAGAGGGCTCCGGATTCGACCTTTCCATTGCCTTGGGGATTCTGGGCACCACAGGGGTCCTGCTCCGAACCGAATTGAAACAGCACATCTTTCTCGGCGAGCTTTCGCTCGACGGAGGCCTGCGACCCATCAAGGGCGCGCTTTCGATTGCGGGAATGGCGCGGCAGAAGGGTATCCGCAAACTGGTGCTGCCGGCGGAGAATGCGCGCGAGGCCGCCGTGGTTCGAGACATCGAGGTTTACGGATTGCGCTCGCTGCCGGAGGTCCTCGACCTCATCAACGAGACGCGCCCGTTCACTCCGGCCAAAGTGAACACGGCGGAAATGCTGGCGGCCGCCAGCCAGTACCCGGTGGATTTCCGGGACGTGAAAGGGCAGCTTCACGCCAAACGGGCCATCGAGGTGGCCACCGCCGGAGGCCACAACATCCTGATGATCGGGCCGCCCGGAGCGGGCAAGACGATGCTCGCGAAACGCCTCCCGACCATCCTCCCGCCCCTGACCTTTGAAGAAGCCATCCAGACCACGAAGATCCACAGCGTCGCCGGCGTGCTCGAGCCTGGGGTGGGCTTAGTGGGCACGCGTCCTTTTCGCGCGCCACATCACACTATTTCCGACGCGGGTTTGATTGGCGGCGGCGCGGTGCCGCGTCCGGGAGAAGTGAGCCTAGCGCACAACGGTCTGCTTTTTCTCGACGAACTACCGGAGTTCCAACGCAACGTTCTGGAAGTCTTGCGGCAACCGCTCGAGGACGGTACCGTGACCATTGCGCGCGCCGCCATGTCGCTGACCTTTCCGGCGCGCTTCGTGCTGGCGGCGGCGATGAACCCTTGTCCGTGCGGGTTTTTCAACGACCCGTCGCGCGATTGCACCTGCACCCCGCCGCAGATCCAGCGCTACGTTTCCAAGATCTCCGGGCCGCTCCTCGACCGGATCGACATCCATATCGACATGCCTGCGGTCAAGTACCGGGAATTGCGCGCGGACGCCAGCGGGGAAAGCTCCGAGCAGATTCGGGCGCGGGTCATCGCCGCCCGCGAGCGCCAGTTGCAGCGCTACGAGGGTGAGAAGATCTATTGCAACGCCCAGTTGAGTCCCCGGCAAATCCGCCGGTACTGCAACATCTCCGTGGAGTGCGAGCGGCTGCTCGAAAGCGCCATGACCCGCCTGGGCTTGAGCGCCCGCGCCCACGACCGCATCTTGAAGGTCTCGCGCACCATCGCCGACTTGGACGCCGTGGAAAACATCGAAGTCCCCCACATCTCCGAGGCCATCCAGTACCGCTCCCTCGACCGCAA
>CAZBWJ010000023.1:0-1130 GCA_964495535.1 uncultured Acidobacteriota bacterium
GCATCGATCTCCCCACCTTGCGTGAACTCGCCGGCCACGCCAACATCCAAATGACCATGCGGTACACCCATCCCACTCCGGAGCACAAGGTAGCCGCCATCAAGAGGCTCCAAGTCCTTGAAAAGGCGAATCAGACCCGCTCGGAAGCAAGCACCCAATCCAGCTCTTCGTCTCGGGCCTTCGATGGTGGAATCCCTTCTCAAGCGGTCACCCGCGGTCTTTGACCCCTAGAAACAGAGCAGGAGCTGCCCCCCGTCGTTTTGTCCAAATGATAATGTGTGTCCCAGGGCAGTTTCGTGCCTTTGTTAGTGGCAAGTTAGGAATCCCCAAGATTGGCACTTGAAAATTTCCCAGGTGTGCGGAGAGTCGGTGACAAGAAATGGCCGCGCCTCCCGAAAGCGAGGCACCCTCGAGCACTCGAAACTTGGTGAAAAGGGTCAGGCTCCCCGCCGGTACCCAGTAAGCCTTTGCAGGCGACTGTTATTTCCTTCGGTTCAAGTAACCAAATCGAAGCCAGCACGGTTCATGCGGCCCTTCGTCGAGGCCCCGCTCCGAGGAAAAGATTCGGGCGTGCCGTAGCAAGCGCTACGCCGCTGACCGACCCGGGCCACCATGTCGGAAGGTACTGTCTCGACAAGACGATAAATTGACCGAGGTTCGGATTCGCCGACAGCATTACCGGAATCTGCAATTAGCTCTGTCGTTAGCACATGAAAATGTCCGGTTTTTATAGCACATGATCTGTCCCGTTTCATGGTTTCATGCTCTGGTGGTTTGGGCGCTAACCGAAGGAGCCCGTAGGGCGACTGCGGTTAGCGCCCAAGGCCCGTCGCGCCGCCCCCTCCCCGACCTGGCGCCGGACGGCCCCGCCAGGGGCGCGCCCTGAGCCGTGTAGCGGCCCACCACGTGGGGCCCGTGGCTGGTCGTCACTCGTCCATCCAGATGCTTCCGCGATCAGCACCCGACAGCCCGCCATCGTCCCTCGCCAGGGCGTCTTGTCGATCTGCCAGATCTGTTCTCCCAACTTCACCGTGTTATCCTGCGCTACGACTCGCTCGTGCTGCACCGACAAGATCCGGTCCAGATCCTGGCTGTTCACCGGCAGGAAGGCATGTGCCCGCTGAGCCGCC
>CAZBWJ010000023.1:1230-41681 GCA_964495535.1 uncultured Acidobacteriota bacterium
CCGGTCCAGATCCTGGCTGTTCACCGGCAGGAAGGCATGTGCCCGCTGAGCCGCCGGCACCGCAAAGCGGCGATTCAACTCCGTGATGTAGTGCTCGCACAGAAAGCGATTGGCTTCCTCCAGCGTGCCAATCCCCGCCAGCCGCAATTCCTGCGGCAACCGCCCCTGCCAAGTCCCGAAGTTGCGTTCCACGCGCCCCCGCGCCTGCGGCAAGTAGGCCGGGATCATCTGAATCCCCAGCTCGCCGAGCGCCCGCCCCACTTGCGTCAGCCGTCGTGGGTCAACGGGGCCGCCGGCCTTGGGCGACTCGAAGAAGTGGCTGGCGCGGTCGCTGTAGAGCGCGCAAAATCGCCCCTGCCGCGCGATCACCTCGCGCAGCGCCGCCATCACCGTGCGCGTCGATTCCTCCTCCACCAACTGCGCATAGCAGATCTCGCTGGTGGCATCGTCCAGCACCACGATCAGGTCGTACCAGCGGGCGTCCTGAAACCAGCGATGGCGACTGCCGTCCAGATGCAGCAGCATCCCCGGCAGCGGGCGCCGCGGCCGTGGCTTGCGATGCACCCCACGCTTGCGGCCCTTCTTGACCAGCCCCGCCCCCTGCAGCGCCAGCTTCACCCAGGTGTAGCTGAGTTGGAGGCCCTGCTCCTCGCGCAGCTTCTCGTGAAAATGGCGCACGTTGAAGTCGGCGTGCTGCTCCTGGTAGAGCCGCAGGATCTCTTCCACCGTGGCGAGCGGCACGCGCTTCGGGCTGGGCTGACCTCGCCGCCGGTCGAACAGCCCGTCGTAGCCGTACTGCTCGTAGCGCCACCGCCAGCGCCACATGCTGCGCACCGAAATCCCCAAAAATCTCCGCTGCCTGCCACCAAGTGATTCATTCGTCTCGCCATCGCCCGCTCCCAGGCGGCCTCCGAGTATCCCCTCATCCCTGCCTCCTTCCCGGCAGGGAGCTATACCCGAATTCCTCCCTCAGCGGACAGATCACGTGCTAATTCAGGCGGACATTTCATGTGCTAACCACAATCTGCAATTAACTCTTGACAGCCCTCCGGGCGCGTCCTAGCATCTCAGGGCATCAGCACAGGCTATGCTCGTCCCAGGGAACGCCGCGCGGAATCCGCGGCGAAAGACGTTAGCTCGTGGATATTGCCATCATAGGGTCATACAAGATCGGCCGCGAAGGTCTCCGCGCATTGCTGGGTGAGAAAGGCGCTTTTCGTATGATTGCGCAAGCGGACAGCATCGGCGACGATTTCGAGTCGATCAGGAAGGGACACCCCGAAATTGTGCTTCTTGATTCGACGTCTCCCGGCAGTGATTTGGAGGCCGTTTCCACGCTGCGAAGGCTTCTCCCTAAGACAAAGATCCTGCTTCTCAGCGACAGTCCGAACGAGGACTTCGACTTCTACGCCATCAAGGCGGGCGCGCGCGGTTGTGTTTCAAAGCGCGCGGACCCGCAAACCCTGGAAAAGGCTCTCCTCGCCGTGGCCCGAGGCGAGATTTGGGCGAGCCACCACCTGGCCGCCCGGCTGATTGAGCGCGTCACCCACCAGCCCGAGGCCGAGCAAGCAAAGTCAGAAGAGTTCACCGAGCGCGAATGGGAGATTCTTGCCTTCGTCGCCCAGGGCTGCCGGAACAAGGAGATAGCAGATCGTCTTTGCGTTTCCGAGAACACTATCAAGACCCACCTAGCCAGCATCTACCGGAAACTTCGCGTCACGACGCGGCTGGAAGCCGCCTTGCATTTTTTCCAGAGGGCGAAGGAGAACGGCGGAGTGCGAGTCATTTCATCTACTCCGGTCACCAACGGCTCCGAGCGCACCTCACCGGGCCGAATAACGATAGGGCGAGGTGCCCGGGGCGCCACGCGTAGCACAGCCGGAGTTTCCGAGTCAGTCCGCCCCATCCCCCAGATTCACACCCCTCACCGGGACCGGCGCCTGCGAGCGAGGTGAGACAAGCCTCATTCCGAAATGCTCCGCGCGACGTGAACTTCCCGTCGGGCAAGCTGCGCGAGCCTCTTCTTGCGGCCCTGCTACGCCGCCCGGCTGAATCGTCAGTTGCAAAACGATTCGACAGCGGATTAGCCAAGCCGGGAGCCCAGGCTGGCCCCCGCGCGCAATTTGGGTTAACCCAGATTTCTCCTCCCAGCTTCACCCATCTCCTGCTGACGTACAAACTAGATTCATACCGTCGGAGTATTGCACTACCCAGCCGTGAACGCGGAGAATGGAGTGCTCATTTACGTTCGAGAGCTTTTCTGATGAGTCTCTCGCATTTCGGTGAGAAACGACATGGGAAGCGACTGGGGATCAACTGTCCGGCAACACTAAGGATTGCAGCAAGGGGAAAACCGCCAGAGCTTCTTAATGGGCGGTTGCTGGATGTCGGAATCGGTGGCGCGCGCCTCCAAGTAGCCCGGCGACTGGAAACGGGCGCGCGGATAATTCTCGAAGCTCACTTTCGTGGCGCAAAACAACGCGTGACCACGGTTCGCTTTGAGGGGGTTGTCCGGCGAGTGCAAGAGCAGCCGGCCTACGAGGTTGCTGTCCAGTTTCGCCGCGCTGGCCGGATTCTGCGTGAGGAGGCAGCCGGCCTTTTCGCAGATAGCCAGGCGACGTAAGAACTGCGCGGCAGGACTCGTCCGGCAAAGCTTAGAGCGCTGGCGCCGTGGCCACCAACGGACTGACGGCGCCCGAGAGGGCGGAGTTGACCCCGCAGCCAAAAAGAGAGCACAAGCCACGCGGCTTACGGAGAACATCTCTGTAAGTCACAGGGCGGAGCTGAGTAGTGATGCCAGGCATCGTCACGCTGACAGTTGGCTGCCGAAGTCCTCAAAGCTGGTATGCCCTCTATACGCGTCACCAGCACGAGAAGGCAGCGGCACAAATCTTGTCGAGCAAAGGATTTGAAGTCTTTCTGCCATTGTACGTGGCAGTCCATCGATGGAAGGATCGTGACATGCAACTCAGTCTGCCACTCTTCCCCTGCTACGTCTTCATCCATGGAGGAGCGACGCGGCGTCTGGACGTCGTCATGACGCCGGGGGTCCATGGGTTTGTCGAGTGCGGCGGCAAGCCGGCGGCGATCCCTGACCATGAGATCGACCAAGTACGGCAGGTTGTTACGCGCAGCACCCAAGTTGAGCCACACCCGTACCTGAAGTGCGGCGACTGGGTAAGAGTCAAGGCAGGTCCGCTGGCAGGAATCGAGGGCATCGTGGTTCGAAAGAAGAACCTCTATCGGCTGGTGCTTTCGGTTGAACTGCTAGAAAAGTCGGTGGCCGTAGAGGTGGATGCTTCGATTGTAGAGCGCGTCCCGCACGAGCGCGCAAGGGAGTCCGCCATGAGAACACTGGCTTGGCCTGCCGCTTAGGCTTGGTGATCCTGCACGTCAACTGTCCGAAGGATGATCTGCGAACGATGGAAAAGTGGCAGCGAGATTACGGTGTAAGCCCGCAAGGTGATCTGTCCACGTTCCGTGTGCCTAGAGGGTTGAAGGGCTCACCTGCGCAAACGAGCCGGCGAGGACTTGCGCTGACCCTCTCCGCAGGGGTTCTTTTCATGGCGCTTGCCAGCTTCCTTTTCGGCCAGGAGGCCCAAGTCGTGCCTTCCCCTGGCTCTGGGGTGGCCCAACCCTCGCCCGCGCCATCCACTCCATCGCCCTCCCGGAGTCCCGAACTGCTGATCAGCCCGGACGACCTGCTAGACATCTACGTTCTCGACGTGCCGCAGATTTCTCGCCAGTATCGGGTGACGCCCAGCGGGGAGATCCTTTTGCCACTGCTTGCGCATCCGATGGCCGCCGCAGGGCTTAGTCCGGGTCAGCTCTCCTCACTGATCGCTGAGGAGCTTCGGTCGGCAGGGCTGGTGACTAGTCCGTACGTGACCGTTGAGGTCAAGGAGTCACGGCTGCATTCGGTCGCGGTAGGTGGGGCGGTGAAGAAACCGCAGATCTATCCGGTCTTCGGCCGCACGACGCTCCTGGACGTCCTGGCCCAGGCCGAGGGGCTTTCCGAGGATGCGGGGAATACAGCAACCATCAGCCGCGGAGAGGTTGCCAGGCGAGTTCTGACGCAACAGCAGGGTGATCAATCTCCGGCTTCGACCCCCGTCCCGACGGTTACCGTGGATCTGAAACGCCTGATGGAAACCCCTGACCCCAGCCTGAACTACGAAGTCTTCCCCGGCGATCGCGTGACGGTGCAGCGCGCTGGGATCGTCTACGTTGTGGGAGCCGTCAACCGCCCGGGCGGTTTTCCGCTCACCGACAGTGTCGAAGAGATGACTGTGCTGAAGGCCATCGCCCTCGCGCAGGATGTGAAGGAGACGGCGGTCCGAAGCAAAGCCCTCATTATTCGAAAGAGCCCGGAGGCCCCGGGAGGCCGAGAGGAGATTCCAATCGACTTGAAGAAAGTCCTCGCCGGACGCGCCCCCGACGCCCCCCTGCAACCCAGCGACATCCTGTTTGTGCCGGACAGCACCGGCAAGAAGGCGTTGCGGCGGGCCGCGGAAGCGGCAATTCAGGTCACGGCCGGCGTGATCATTTGGCGACGCTAGTTTCGTTTCACCTTCAGAACTCTCTGCGACAGGCTTGGCTGACATGAACGAAGTTCAAAGATTAGTCCCGATCGAGCGCCGCGTGCCGGAACGAATGGCCGCGTCGGTTCCGGCGGTGACCAAGTTAGAGAGGGATGATTCCGACACCTATTTCTATCTGCGCGCGTACTGGCACATCCTGCTCAAGCGGCGCTGGACGGTGCTGACCGTGGCATTTGTCCTGACCACGCTGGTGGCCATCATATCCTTCAAAATGCAGCCGGTCTATCAGGCGGTCGCACGGCTGGAGATTGAGGCGGAGACGCCTCAGATACAATCGCTCAGTGACCTGGACCGCAGTATGCCCAGCGACGAAGCTTTCGTCGAGACTCAGGTGAGAGTCATCCAGACCGATAACTTGGCTTGGCGCACCATTGAGCAGCTTTGGCTCGCTGAAAAGCCCGCGTTCGCCCGTTCGATCAAGGGTCGCGAATCCGACCCAGGGTCGCTCGCCACTGTGCAGGCGCGCCTGATCAAGGAATTCACCGACCGATTAAAGGTGGAGCGTGTCCGCGACAGCCGCCTAGTCGAGGTGAAGTTCGAAAGCACGGATCCTCAGCTAGCGGTCCAAGTCGTCAATGCCCTGGTCCAGAACTACATCGAGGCCAATTTCCGGAAACGCTATGACGCCACGCGACAGGCCTCCGGATGGATGGAACAGCAGCTTGATGAGCTCAAGGCCAAGGTGGAGAGGTCGCAGCAGGCGATGGTGGATTACGAGAGGCAAAACACTATCGTCAATATCAGCGACAAGCAGAACGTCGTCGAACAGCAGCTGGCAGACCTGAGCCGCGACCTGACCAACGCCCAGAGTGAGCGCCTGGAAAAAGAATCTCTCTACAACCTGGTCCGGGTCAACGAAGAACAGGTGGCCTTTCTTGCCCAAAACGAGCTGCTGCAACGGCTGGAAGAGAAGCACGCGGATTTCAAGACTCAATACGTGGACGCGCTGGGGCAGTACGGCCCCAACTTCCCGAAGGTTATCCGGCTTCGGGATCAGGTCAACGAGATCCAATCCCTCATCGACCGCGAGCGCAAACGCATTGTCAGCCGGATTCGCAACGATTACCTGGCAGCGGTGGGTCGGGAAAAGCTGCTCGCGGCAGCCGTAGCGCAACAAAAGGCCGAGGTGGGAAGGCTCAATCAGCTCCTCATCCAGCACAACATCCTGAAACGGGAGTTCGAGACCAACCAGCAGCTTTACGAGAACCTGCTGCGGCGCCTCAAGGACGCAACGGTCTCCGCCGGCCTCCGCGCTACCAATATCCATGTGGTAGATACGGCATTGCTGCCCTCGATTCCCGTTCGGCCGAAGAAGCTGCTGAACATTGCCATTGGCTTGCTGGTAGGAATGATTCTCGGGGTGACGCTCGCCTTCGTGGAAGAAGGTCTGGACAACTCGGTCAAAAGCGCTGAGGACGTGGAAAAGCTGATCGCGGCACCAACCCTGGCCATCGTGCCAGAGGCTGCATTGAACGGCGGGCGACCCTCCTGGCTGAGGAGGCTGAGAGAACCCAAGCCCTCAGCAGACGGCGCAGTGGAGTTGACCGTGCTTAAGCAGCCCAGCTCACTTCTGGCTGAGTCCTTCCGCTCGCTGCGCACAGCTATCTTGCTCTCCATGGCTCCTCGCCCGCCCCAGGCCATACTGGTAACCAGCCCACAACCAAACGAGGGCAAGACCTGCACAGCGCTCAACCTCACATTGGCGTTGGCTCAGCGTGGGGCGCGCGTGCTGATTGTGGATGCCGATCTCCGCAAGCCGGGGATTGCCCGGCCGCTCGGCTTGTCTGAGGAGAGGGGGCTGAGCAGCATCTTAACCGGCGCACACAGCCTGGAGGAGGTCTTGTACCAACTCGAGACGCTGCCTAACCTCTGGGTGATGCCGGCAGGGCTCCGGCCTCCTAACCCTGCCGAGTTGCTCTGCTCTTCCAGCATGGGGCAATTGCTCGAACGCCTGCGCCAGATGTTCCAGCACGTGATCGTGGATTCTCCCCCCTCTCTTATGGTGACGGACGCCACGATCCTCTCCTCGCTGGTTGACGGCACGATATTGGTCGCCCAACCAGGCGTGACCACACGGGCAGCTCTCGCCCGCGCCCACAAGCTGCTCGAGAGCGCCGGGGCGAGAGTCATGGGCGTGGTTCTCAATCGGGTCTCTTCGCGGAACAGCGACCTTGACTACTATTATGGGTACTACCATTCGCGTTACTACCGATCATACTTCGAAGACGATTCCAAGCCCACCCCACTTGAGGCGCGCGCCTCTCCAACCGCACCGCACCAGGATTCTTCGCAATCACGATGAAGGCCTTCTCGGGCTGCTTTTCGGATGCCGTGCTCCAGTTTCCACTTGAAAGGCGGTGGCACGCGATCGCTTTCGCGGCACTCCTGGTTCTGCCGGGCCTTTGGCTGATTCTCGTGACGGTGAGGATTGCGGCCGCCGCCACCCTTGCCAGATCCTCCAAAGCCACCGATTTGCGCAAGGCCCTGCAGCTCGACCCGGATAACCCAGAGCCTTACCACCGACTCGGATTGCTATATTTCTACTCTCTCGAAGAGATCAACCTGGCCGACGCTGTCCAGCATCTCCGCAGGGCGACGGAGCTGCAACCTCATCAAGGGCGCTTTTGGCTGGATCTCGCGACGGTGTGTGAAGCGGTGGGTGACAACGCCTGCGCCGACGTCGCCATGCAGCAGGCACTCGAGCTCTGGCCTATGAGCCCTCAATTCTGGTGGAGCGCCGGGAACTACTTCCTCCGCACGAACCGCGCGGACGCTGCCTGGCAGCATTTTCGGCGCCTGCTCGAATTAAGCCCCGGCCATGCTGGTGCTACCTTTCGGCTCTGCCTGCAAGCCTCGGGCGATCCGCAGCTTGTGTACGAGAGAGTACTGCCGCCGAGAGGTCACCCGGCGCTAAACCTCCAGTATGTGAACTTCTTAAGTGTTCGTGGTGAACACGAATTGGCATACCAGGTCTGGACGAGGACCGTCTCAGTTCTCCCTCCCCGCGCCCTCGGCTTCTCCGCCGCGCAGGCTTACCTTGATCGGCTACTGAGTCTAAACCGTTACGACCAAGCAATAAGCGTCTGGAAGGATCTGATCCGGCTGGAGGCCGTCCCGAGACCGGCTGTTCTAGAGACTGCTAACTTGGTCTTTGACGGCGACTTTGAGCAGCCTCCGTTGAATGCCGGCTTCGATTGGCGACATCTGCCCCTGCCCTACGTTTCAGTGGACTTCCAATCTCCTTCGGCGTACCAGGGTGCGAAATGCCTGCGGGTGGACTTCACCGTCAAGCACAATGAGGAGTATGAGGTGGTATCGCAGATCGTTCCCGTGGCTGCCTCTCAGAGGTATTTGCTGCGGGCGTATGTCCGCTCCGAGAATATCACCTCCGACAGCGGGCCGCGCCTGCGCATTCTCGACCCCGACGATCGGACTCGTCTTGACGTGTCAGCGCTCGCCGTCGTCGGGACAACCTCGTGGCATCCGATCGAATTGACGTTTGCCACGGGACCACAAACGCGGATCGTCCGCGTGTCAATGCGGCGAGCGCGAAGCCGAGTCTTCCCCACTGAGATCTCTGGGCGGTTCTGGATGGACGGCGTTTCCCTGGCGCCCTTAGGGCCTGCCCCGCAGCACGCCGCTTTGGGCCTAACCCCTTCGCCATGACTGCAATCCCCTCGGCCATGGTCAATCAACGCGGTGTGCTGGCTGAGCAGGCCACGAGCCAGAGGGAGGGACTTTCACTTCCCCTCGGGCGGGGACTGCTGGCGGCTGGGCTACTGGCGGCGCCGCTGGCTTTCGGGGCCGTCCCCCCTTGGGCCTGGGCGGCTCTCGCGGCGCTGGTGGTGCTCCTGCTCACCCTATGGGCGGTGGAGCAGGTCAAGCAACGCCAGGTGGCAATCCTCTGGTCACCTCTCTACGCGCCCGTGCTGCTTTTCTTCGCCTTCGCGGCGTCGCAATTCTTCATGAAACTCACGCGCGACCGCATTGCCACCCGGGAAGCATTGATCAAGCTAGCGACGGATCTCCTCTTGTTCCTTGTTGTACGTCAGCTTCTTGCCACCGCACCGAAGTCGGCTTGGCGGACGTTCGCAGCAACTGTGACCATCTTCGCCTTCGGTGTCTCGCTCTTTGCCATTTTTCAGTATTTTTCGAGTGGGGGGCTCATTTACTGGCGCGTCAGAACCGCCTCCGGCTGCACGTTCGGTCCCTACTTGAATCACAACCACTATGCCGGCCTGATGGAGATGCTGATTCCGATAGCTGTCGGAGGTCTCCTTGGCAGGCGGCCTAGCCCCGTCCGCCGTTTGCTCGGCTTTGCCCTGTTGGTGGCGATGGCGTCGCTGCTGCTATCAGGGTCGCGGGGTGGGTTCATTTCCATCGTCGCAGAGACCCTGATTCTCAGCGTGGTCCTTATCCGCTGCGCGCCCGCATCGCGCCGCCAGTCGCGGGCGCTAGCGCTGACGCTTGGGATCGCAACGGGCGCTATCCTCTTTGTTTGGATGGATCCCGGCCACATCTCCAAGCGCTTAGCGACGGTAGCAGACCTCCCGCAAAGGCCCGAGGTGCCGCTCGCAGAGCGGCTGACGGTCAGCCAGGATACCCTTCGCATGTTCACTCATTACCCCTGGGTCGGCGTGGGTCTGGGAAGCTTTGAAGTGGCCTACCCCCGGTACCAGAGCTTCGCCACGGACCTGACGTGGGACCACGCGCACAACGACTACGCTGAGGCGCTTGCGGAAACAGGCATCGTAGGCGCTGTGCTGATCCTGATAGCGTTGGGACTGTTCTTCCGGCTGGCGTTCCGCGACTTGCGCGGGCGCCTAAAGCATGAGGTCGGTTGGATTCAGTTCGGCGCGACTCTCGGCTGCTGTGGCCTTCTCGTCCACAGCTTCGGCGACTTCAACTTTCACATCCCCGCCAACGCTGCCTGGTTCGCGGTCTGCGCCGCCATCGCGACCCAGCCGACGCTCCCGCGAAGCCATGCAAGTTAGAACCCCAGAAATCAGCCTGAGGCCCCGAAACCCGTCATGTGTCCGGCGGCTGGCCCTCAAGCTTTCTCAACTGCCAGGCGCGGACACACAATCGCCCCGCACCCTTGCCGGCGACAGGGGCGCCCCACGATGAAGGTCCCAGGAGGTGAGCAATGGATTGGACGAATTGCAGCGTCTTGGTGACAGGCGGGGCCTCGTTCATTGGTTCCGCGCTGGTTGATGCGCTGGTCGAGCGAGGGGCGCGAGTCCGCATCGTGGACAACTTGAGCAGCGGCAAGCTGGAGAACATCCAGGAGCACGTGGCTCGCGGAGCGGTGGAATTCATCCAAGCCGACCTCCTGGGGCAAGGCGCGGCAGAACGGTCGGCTCAGGGCATGGATGTCGTTTTTCACTTAGCGGCTGACCACGGGGGCCGGGGCTACGTGGACCTTCACCAAGCCGCTTGCGCCACGAACCTGCTCCTTGACGGTCTGGTCTTCCGAGCCTGCCTCAAGGCCAAGGTGCAAAAGGTCGTCTACGCCTCCTCCGGCTGCGTTTATCCCAATTATCTGCAAACTAACCCGAACGAAGTCCTGTACCTGACCGAAGACAAGGTCGGCCCGCCTTACGACGCCGATAACACTTACGGCTGGGCCAAGCTCATGGGTGAGATGCTGCTCAAGGCCTACTACAAGGACTGGGGAATGAAGTCCGCCTCGCTCCGTTATTTCACGGTCTACGGTCCCCGCGGGCACGAGAATCACGCAGTGATCGCCATGATCGCTCGCGCTTTCATTAGGCAAGATCCGTTCGTGGTCTGGGGCAACGGTGAGCAGATTCGCAACTGGACGCACCTCAGTGACATCGTCTCAGGGACTCTTCTGGCGGCTGAGACGATCGACGACGGCACGGCCATCAACCTGGGGACCATGGAGCGGATCAGGGTGTTCGACGCAGTCCATGAAGTCCTCAGGTACACCGGCCACCGCGCAAGGATCGAGCTCCACCCTGAAATGCCTACCGGCCCCTTGAACCGTGTCGCGGACAATAGCTTGGCGAAGAAACTTCTGGGTTGGAAGCCGAAAGTGAAATTCGTCGACGGGCTCCACCAGACCATCGACTGGTACTTCTGCACTAAACGCGTCGATCAGGTGCGTTCGATCCTGGGACACAGGCTCGCTGAAAGGTCTGCTCCCACTGCTCCCACCGCTGCGGCAGCCTGATGGAGATTGTCAGGTCCCCTCGACCAAGGCGTGATTCCCAAGAGACAACATGCCTGCGCGGGATGAGCTTGCCGAGCAAAGCACTACGTCTTCTTGACTGCGTAAGAAGTTGGGGAGGTCGTCGTGAGTGTCAGCAAGGATAACTCGTTGGGTAACCACTCTTCCAGAGAAAAGCGACTGGCAGTGCTGGGTCTGGGCCACGTAGGCTTGCCAACCGCTCTGGGCTTGGCGGAGCTTGGATGGCAGGTGACCGGCGCGGACAGTGACGCCGAAAAAGTCCGCCTCATCCAACGCGGCGAAGCTCCGTTCCATGAGCCAGGCCTTCAGGAGTTGCTGGACAAACACTTGCACGGTTCCCGGTTCAAAGTCACGGAAGACCTCGACGTCGCAATTCGGTCAGCTCAGGTTGTGTTCTTATGTGTCGGGACCCCACAAAACGAGAACGGCGAGGCCGACCTCACCCAGGTTGAGTCGGTCGCCCGGGTCATCGCGCGCAATCTGAACGGCTACAAGCTAATCGTCGAAAAGAGCACTGTCCCCGCCATCACCGCGAGTTGGATTAAGAAAACTGTCCAGCGGTACGCAGAGCCGGAGAAGCCCAGAAACGGCGGCAACGGTGCTTCGCGAACATGCCGCGGTTCGATGCAGCACGCAGGGAGACGAGCGGCCAACTTCGAGGTTGCTTCGAACCCCGAGTTCTTTCAGGAAGGGACAGCGCTTCGCGATTTTTTCCACCCGAGCCGGATTGTCTGCGGGGTGGAGTCGCACAGAGCGCGGAGCATCCTGGAGGAGATTTACGGCTCGTTTGAATGCCCGCTCGTGTTTACTGACGTAAGGACAGCGGAACTCGTCAAGCACGCCGCTAACGCTTTCCTGGCCATGAAGGTTTCCTTTATCAACATCGTGGCTGATCTCTGTGACGCGGTGGGGACCGATGTCGACCTGGTTGCTCGTGGCATAGGGCTGGATCCACGTATCGGGGGCGATTTCCTGAGGCCGGGGATCGGCTTTGGCGGTTACTGCCTTCCCAAGGACCTGCGCGCCTTCATTTACCTGGCTGAGCAGCATCATGTGGACTTCTCCTTGTTGAGGGAGGTCGAACGGATAAATCAGCGACGTGTCGATATTTGCCTGGCGAAATTACGTGAGGCTCTCTGGGTCCTCCACGGGAAGACCGTCGCCGTCCTGGGTGGTGCCTTCAAACCCGGCACCGATGACATTCGGGAAGCTCCCAGTCTGAAGATCATCGATCGCCTTCTGAGTGAGGGTGTCGTTCTTCGCGTGCACGATCCGCAGGCGATGCCCAACATGCAGCGCGTATTTCCCCAGGACCCGGCCCGGATTACCTACTGCTCCGGCGCCTACGAAGCTGGGCAGGGCGCTGATGCCCTCCTTCTCGTGACCGAATGGGAGGAATATCGCCACCTGGACTGGCCTCGGCTGCGCCAGGTCATGCAAGTCCCTGTTGTCGTGGATGGAAGGAATCATCTTGATCCCGCCCAGGTGACGCGAGCGGGCTTCGAGTATTTCTGCATCGGGCGCTCTGCAGTTCGGAGTGCGCGTCCCGCCGACTTCAGGCTGGACAATGAGGCTCGCTCCGGTTCGTTCCCACGACGCGCGCTGGCAATAAAGATGCGGCGGCCGCGGACTCTGGTGACCGGTGGCGCGGGGCTGATCGGTTCGCATCTCTGTGACCGGTTGATTGCCGAAGGGCAGGAGGTCATTTGTCTTGACAACCTCATCACCAGCGGCTTGGACAGCATCCGTCACTTGCTGGCGCACCCCCGCTTTGCCTTTGTGCAGCACGACGCTACCCGGCCTATAGATCTGCCTTCTCTGCTTGAGAAAGCAGGAGACTGGTGGGGCCGAGAACTGCGGCAAGCGAGCCCACTGGACTTCATCCTTCACCTGGCTTCGCCGGCAAGCCCGGCGGATTATGCGCGCCACACGATCCAGACTCTCAAGGCCGGCAGCGTCGGCACCTGGCACGCCTTAGGTCTGGCCAAAGCTCACGGGAGCGTTTTTCTATTCGCCTCCACTTCGGAGGTTTACGGCGACCCGGAAGTTAACCCACAGCCGGAGACCTACTGGGGACGTGTCAACCCCCTCGGCCCGCGCAGCGTGTACGACGAGGCCAAGCGCTTCGCAGAGGCAATGACGCTGGCCTACCACCGCAAGCACGGCATTCCGGTTCGCATCGCCCGCATCTTCAACACCTATGGCGAGCGGATGCGCCCCGATGACGGCCGTGCGCTGCCCAACTTCCTGATGCAGGCCTTGCAGGATCAGCCGCTGACCGTCTATGGCGATGGGAGCCAAACGCGAAGCCTCTGCTACGTCAGCGACATGGTGGACGGACTCTACCGGCTGCTGCTTTCGAACCAGACCGGGCCGATCAATCTGGGAAGCCCGGAGGAAGTCACCATCCTGCGGCTCGCTGAAGAGATCATCGAGCTCACCGGCAGCAAGAGCACAATCGTGTTCCAGCCGCTTCCGACGGACGACCCTGTGCGTCGCCGACCGGACATCTCAAAGGCCATGGCGGTTCTGGGCTGGCGGCCCAAGGTGAGCCGCCGCGAAGGAATCGAGCGCGTGATTCCCTTCTTCAAGGCAAAGCTGGAGGCCCTTTGCACGCACGCAGCCTGACCTGGACGCTTGCCAGCGAGTTGCCCCTCCCCAGTGGCCGCTGGATTCAGGCTCTCTACGTCTTGGCCGACGCCTCCTTCATACTGCTGAACGGGTTCGCGATCTATGTCCTGCGGTTTGCCTATGGCGCACCGACGAGCCTGCTGCGCGGCGAGCGCCTCAACCTCCCGGCATACCCGTCCTACAGCGAATACCTGGGTTTCCTGCTTCTCTATGGCGTCCTGATCCTGCTTCTCTTCCAGAGCCAGGATCTCTACCGCACTGCGCGGACGCGCTCGGGGCTGGACGAGACGCTGGCGGTTTTCAAGGCGGTACTGATCGCCACGCTTCTGCTAACCGTTTTTATCTATCTTTCCAACGTCAAGATCATCTCTCGCTTGGTGGTGGGCGGCAGCGCCGTGCTCAACGTCGTCACTTTGTCGGCTTGGAGGCTGTGGCGACGGCGCGTCGTCGAGCGGCGGTTGGCCCGAGGCATTGGCACGCGCAACGTCCTGATTGTAGGTGCGGGCAAGGTTGGGCAGGCGCTGGCGAGTTATTTCGACGCGAACCAGCGGCTGGGCTTCGTCATCAAAGGCTTCCTTGACGAGACCCACAACGCGGACCCGCGCCTGCTGGGCGGGATTGAAGACCTCTCTCGCATCGCGCGCGCGCATTTTGTGGACGAGGTTTTCATCACCATTCCTTCCGCCCGCGACCTGGTGCGCGCGGTGGCGCTGGAAGCGCGCCGCAATCGCCTCGACGTAAAGGTCGTTCCCGAGCTCTACGACGGTCTCGCCTGGCGGGCACCGCTCGAGTACCTGGGCGACTTCCCCGTGATGAGCCTGCATCGCGAGCCGATTCCCGTGCTTGGTCTGATTGCCAAGCGTGCCATCGACGTTGTCGGCGCGGCGTTGGGCCTGCTGATGCTCTCGCCGCTCCTTGCCGTCATCGCTATAGCCATCAGGCTGGACTCATCCGGGCCGGTGTTATATCGCTCCACGCGCGTAGGCAAGAAGGGCCAGCGGTTCACTTGTTACAAGTTCCGGTCTATGATCTCGAACGCCGACGAGCTCAAGGACAGCCTCCGCAATCTCAACCAGCGCCAAGGGCCGACGTTCAAGATCTCTCACGACCCGCGCATCACGCGCCTGGGCCGTTTCCTGCGGCAAACCAGCCTGGACGAACTCCCGCAGCTCTGGAACGTTCTGAGAGGCGAGATGAGCTTGGTGGGCCCGCGCCCGCATCCCACGGACGACTTCGCGCAATACCAGCTCGAGCATCTTCGCCGGCTCGACGTCACTCCGGGCATCACCGGCCTCTGGCAGGTCAGCGCCCGCCGCGCCCCCTCCTTCGAGCGCAACCTCGCCCTCGACCTCCAGTACATCGAGAACTGGAACCTCTGGCTCGACCTCAAAATCCTCTTGAAGACGATTCCTGCCGTCGTGGCGGGTAATGGCGAGTAATCTTGCGGCTCGTTCTCCGGCGGACTCCTTTGCGTCGCCCGTGGGGGCGGCTGCGGCCGCGCCCGTCGTCGCCGGCCTCTCCTGGCGGCAGATGGTCTCCTGGACCACCAAGGGCAGCCTAGCCATCGCCGACCAGGGCCTCTTCGCCGGCTCCAACTTCCTGCTCAACGTCCTGCTCGCCCGCTGGCTCGACCCGGCCGACTACGGCGCCTTCGCCCTGGCCTATTCCCTCTTCCTGCTGCTGGGCGTCTTCCACACCGCGATCCTCACCGAGCCCATGCTGGTCTTCGGTCCGGGCAAATACGCCGGGCGTTTCCGCGAATATCTCGGGATTCTGCTGCGCGGCCATTTCGCGTTGATGCTTCCCAGCGGGCTCCTGCTGCTCGCTGCGGCGTTCCTGCTGGGCCGTCTCTATTCCCCGGCTGTCGAGCGCGCCTTTCTCGGCTTGGCGCTGGCGGGGCCGTTCATTCTGCTTCTATGGCTGGTGCGCCGAGCGTTCTACGTCCGACTTGAGCCCGCTTGGGCAGCCGTAGGCGGAGGGCTTTATTTTCTCGTCCTGATTGTATCCATCCAAGCCCTGCGAGCCGCGGACGCCCTTTCGCCTGCCACCGGCTTCCTCGCCATGGGCGCCGGAGCGCTGGCCGCCAGCGCGCTGCTGCTGGCGCACCTCCGGCCGCGCCTGCGCGCCATCGCGGGCAATCCCACCGCACCCGCCCTCGTCGCTGCCGACCACTGGCGCTATGGCCGCTGGGCCCTGGCCACCGCCGGCGTCTCCTGGTTCCCCAGCAATATCTACTTCGTGCTCCTGCCCGCCTGGTTCAGCCTGGAAGCCGCCGGCGCCCTCAAGGCTCTGCTGAACCTAGCGATGCCTGCGCTGCACAGCATCGGCGCGCTCTCGGGGTTACTTCTGCCCGCCCTCGCTGCAAACCGCAAACAGAGCGGATCTCTTGCCATGGCCAAAACGATGAGATCTTTCCTTGTTCTGTTCCTCTTTGGCGCGGCGCTTTACCTTGCAGTTCTTTGGGGGCTGGGTTCTGAACTCTTCCGCCTTTTTTACGCGGCTAAATATACAGAATATGCTTCCTGGCCTTTGCTTTTGACCGGGGTGCTTCCGCTTGGGGGATGTGTCACGGCTGTACTCAGCAATGCGCTACGTGCCCTCGAACGGCCAGGCTGGGTTTTCTGGTGCTATCTCGGTTCTAGCATCGTGGCGCTTCTTGTGGGCATTCCGCTGATCCTCAGCATCGGGGTTACGGGTGCGCTGCTCGGGCAACTTTTCTCGTCCTTGACGGCAGGCGCACTGATGTTCTGGTTCTACCAAAGGTTCCTACGCCAGACGGCTAAGCTCGGAGCGTGACGATTCGAGCGAGGAGATCGGAGTCTAGGACATGATCAACCAGATCAGCGTGGTTATGCCGACTTACAATGCGATGCCCTTTCTCAAAGCAGCGGTCGAAAGCATATTGGCACAATCGTTCAAGGATTTCGAATTCTTGATTGTCGACGAGTCCACCGGCGAAAGCAAAGGCTATCTGAATTCGTTGAGTGATCCGCGGATCTGTGTCATTCGTCAGGTGGGAGGCTTGGAAACTGCGTTGAACACCGGTATTAGACAAGCGAAGCATGACTGGATTGCGCGCATGGATGCTGACGACTTAGCGCTTTCAAGAAGACTTGAAAAGCAGGTTGATTTTCTCGAACGAAATCCGGAATATGCCCTCATTAGTTGCGCTTTTGGCTACATAGGACAGAACGGACGCCGGCTAAAAGCCACCCACGCACCGGAGCTCGCCTCTCCTCCGATTTATCAGCCTATGATGGATCCGATGATTTTAGATCAAGGGATGATGTTCAGGAGAGACGCGGTGGTGGAAGTTGGCGGATACAGAATTGTGGGGCCCGCCGAAGGCCTGGACCCTGTTCTGCGGCTTGATGAGGCAGGCTACCTGATGACTTCAACTCCGGATGTGCTCATGCTGGTGAGAGTGCTCGCGGGAGGAATAAGCGCGCGGAAGTTTGTTGAGCAGCGTGCGACGTGGAAATATGCACGCGCCTGCTCAAGGGCCCGGAGAACAGGATGCCCCGAGCCGGAGCGGAACAGCTTCTTCAGGGAGCACTGGCCTCGCGGTTGCAAGCGGCTAAGAATGGAGGGGGCAAGGCAATTTCGGCTTGGAGGCGCTGACTGGGGGGCTGGTCACTTTCTCCGGGCCGCATTACGACTGTCGCTGGCCTTCTTACTGCATCCTCATCATGTTCTTTCCAAATTTCGAACCTATTTCTTTGCAGGACCCCCTCTGCGGAAACCAGGAACACCCTAGGTCACCATGAGCAATACTAACAAGAATTTGACGGCTCCGAAACACACCCTATCGGGACTAAAGCAGAAGCCGGTTCGCTCGGAGCCTTCTTGAGTGAACTGTTTCGTGGATTCGAACGTGAGGGCGTTGACTTGCCCTGGCTCGCGTGCTCCGAGTCTTAGGCGCGCTGGCAGGGCGCTTGGTGTCATTTTCGGTGGCGGGTTGGATTATGTTCTCGAGGCTTTCCCTGTTGCTGCTTCCCCTTCTTGTCCGTAACCGGCAGGAAAGCGGCATCCGCAGCATGAGCCGAACGCTGCGGCTCGCTCTGGTCCTTTTCCTCTCCGGCTCCGCGCTGTACCTGGCGCTGCTTTGGGGCCTCCGCTTGGAGCTTTTCCGCTTTTTCTATGCCGGAAAATACCAGGAGTACGCCTCCTGGCCCTTACTCTTGGTCGGGTTGCTTCCGTTCGCCGCAAGTGTGACGGCCATGCTCGGCAGCGCGCTGCGGGCCCTCGAACGCCCTGACCGGGCTTTCTGGAGCTACATCGGGACCAGCATTGCTGCCCTCCTCGCCGGTGTCCCGCTTGGTGCGGCCTTAGGGGTTGGTGGCGCGATGGGAGGTCTCGTGATCTCCTGCCTGGCGACGGGTGTCCTCATCTTTCTCTTCTATATAAGGTCTTGGCGTCAGAAGGACGCGATTTGATGCGAATCGTTCGGTTCTGCATCCACGGTTAAAGGCATGAACGACATGGTTAGCGTAGTTATGTCAGCGTACAATGGCGCGCGGTTTATACGGGAAGCAATTGAGAGCATTTTGAATCAGACCTACCAGGATTTCGAGCTGATCATTGTGGATGACGGCTCAACCGACGAAACCCTCCCGATTGCTGCGAGTTATGCGGAACGAGATTCTCGCGTGAGAGTGATCCGAGCAAACCACGGCGGTCAGAGCAGGGCCCGGAACACCGGCATACAGCACGCCCAGGGCGATTGGGTGGCCATCATGGACCATGACGACGTGTGGCTCCCCCAGCGCTTGGAAAAGCAACTCCAGGCGGCTGCCGCCAATCCCCGCGTGGTGGCCTGGGGCGCCTATGCCTATCACCTCGGTCCTACTGGGAAGATATCGAGCGTTTCCAATGCCGGTCCTGTGAGCGAAGAAGAGTTTTACGAACTTCGGCGGCGAGAAGGAGCCTTCACCTTAAGCCATGCCTCCGTGCTGTTGAGGAAAGAGATCGTGCTAAGGGCGGGCGGATACGATCCACGGCTTCACACCGCCGAAGACATGGACCTCTTTGATCGCATGGCCGAATACGGTCCTGTGCTGGCGATTCCCGAGCCTTTGCTGCTCTACCGTCTCCACACTTCAAGCAATACCATGAAGAACTTTTTCCGGCAGAGAGTCCTTATGAGATACGTCCAGGCACGCGCGCTCGCTAGGTCTAGGGGCGAGCGGATTCCAGGCCTCGAAGATTTCATCGAGCGGGAGAGACGTGCTCGGGTTTTGGTGCGAGCCAAAAGGCGTCTCCGTGATACCAGCGGGTACTACTACCGCTCCTTTGGTATCAAGATGCTGAACAGAGAGTACCTTTCCGGCCTGCTCTTCCTGGCAGCGGCTCTCCTGCTGAATCCGCGATACGTGCTACACCGGATCTGGATGCAGAGACTCTGCTCCTCCTCGCGTCAATGGCTGAGGTCGGCGGCACTTCAGCGCGGAGAACCACAGATCTACCACCGCGACCCTGCGCCGCCCGTTCCTCCAAGTGGAGGGAGTGCTTGAAAATCCTGCTTTCGGCCTATGCCTGCGAGCCCGGACGCGGTTCCGAGCCCGGGATAGGTTGGAATTGGGTGCGGCAGATCGCGCGCATCCACCAAGTGTGGGTGATAACCCGGCCCAACAGTCGTCATGCCATTGAAGCAGCGCTGGCGAAGGAACCGTTGCCGAACGTGCAGTGGGTTTACTATGACCTGCCTCGCTGGGCATGCTTGTGGAAGAGCGGGGCTGTGGGATCGAGCCTGCGCTACTATCTTTGGCAGCTCGGGGCCTACTTCGTGGGGCGAAAGCTGCATCGCCAAGTCCGCCTCGACCTTATCCACCATGTGACCATTGCGTGCTACTGGAGGCCGAGTTTTCTGGCGCTTTTGCCCGTCCGCTTTGTTTGGGGGCCTGTGGGGGGCGGTGAGTCGGCGCCACGCGCCTTCTCGTCCACATTCAGCCTAAGGGGGAAGACATACGAGCTTTTTCGTGACATCGCGCGCGCGGTTGCCCATCTCGATCCCTTCGTCCGATTCACCGCTCGGAGGGCCGCAGTCGGTCTGGCGACCACGGAGGAAACAGCGGCCCGGATGCACAAGCTCGGTTGTCGCGAGCTCTCGATCCTTTCACAGGTCGCCCTACCCTCTGAAGAAATCACCATGCTCGCCAACATACCCATGCGGCGGACCGGTCCCTTTCGCCTGTTAAGCGTCGGGCGGCTCATCCATTTGAAAGGCTTCGAGCTTGGTGTGAGGGCGTTTGGGCAGTTTCATACTTCCTTCCCTTCAAGCGAATTCTGGCTGATCGGCGACGGACCTGAACGCAAACGCCTGGAGAGGTTGACTCGTGAGCTGGGCGTGGGGGAAAGGGTGACCTTTTGGGGCGCCCTGCCCAGAGTTGAGGTACTCGCGAAGCTGGCTGAATGTGATGTGCTCGTTCACCCGAGCTTACATGATTCCGGTGGCTGGGTATGCGCGGAGGCGATGGCCGCGGGACGCCCGGTCATATGCCTTGACCTCGGCGGCCCGGCTCTCCAGGTTACGGAAGAAACCGGCATCAAGGTCCCCGCCATTTCACCGGAACAGGCCGTGCGCGACCTGGCTGCGGCAATGCACAAGCTCGCTGCTGACCCTGACCTTCGCGCCAGGATGGGCCGAGCGGACCGCGAACGGGTAGAGCGGCGCTTCGACTGGCACAAGAAATGCGACTTTATGATGCGAATCTACCAAACTGTCGCGAACGCCCAAAATACCGCGGCAAAGGCTGACTCTTTGAATGCTCGCATGGCTTGAGGCTAGACACCCTAACATGCCCACACGAGCCCTGGGGTATCTTTTCATACTGGCCGTGGTCGGCGCTCTGGTGGTGGCTTACCCGCCGGCTATGCTGGTCATCTCCCTCAGCTACGCAGTCTTTGCCGTGTTGGCATCTTTTCTCAGGCGCGCTGCAGGGATCGGATTCTGGCAGGTGTTAGTTTATGTCACTTTGAGTGGGTACATCGTTCTCAACTACGGTTTCGCGAACCTCGCATTTCGTGTCGCGGGGGTTCCCTTAATTGTGGGGCACACGCTCATGTTCACCGCGCTCGCGTTAGCGGTGCTCAGCAACCCCGAGAGACTCTTCATCGCGCTCCGAGAGCCGGCGATGCTTTGCGTTTCCGTTTTAATCCTCCTCGCGTGCATTCACTTAGCTTATGACGTGCCGCGCTATGGTTTGTATGCGGTGCGAGATAGTTCGGTTTTCCTGGAAGGGATTTTTCTGTTGCTCGGGCTTTGGTGGGTAAGGAGCAAACGAGCCGCAAGCGTGTTGATGAAGCTTCTTTTCTGTCTGTTTCTCTTAAACCTTCTGTATAGCTTCTCTTATTTCTGGGCTGGATCTCTCAGCGCGTGGTCTCCGAAGTCAGGGATCTTTCGATTCGTGCCAGTTATGGGGTTCTACGCCCACAACTACGTGTACCTCTTGGCGGGCGCGCTCTTCTGTTTGTGGGTTGCCCCAGAGACAATCAAATGGCCCGGTTGGGTCTTGCTTCTGTTAGCTGTGCTGCAACTTTTTGGCCTCGCGATTCACCAAGCGCGATCCATGTACGTCGGAATTCTAGTACTTCCTGTCGTGCTCCTGGTCTTGACCGAATTTCGCAGATTGGCCAAACTGACACTCACAGTCTTCTTGGGCCTCGGCGTACTCCTCCTTGTGACCTCCCTCCTGCCTTTTGACCTGCCCGGCCGCGTAGGTCCCACGAAGGTGGATTTCTTGAAAGAACACGCGCGCAGTCTTCTTCTGGAACGCGGCACACCGGCGCTGGGCACGATCTATCACCGCTGGCAATGGTACAAGCAAGTATGGGAGCGATCCCGGTCAAGCACCACAAACCTAATCTTCGGTGAAGGGTTTGGCAAGCCTCTCATCGAATTTCAGGGGAGGGGTGGCGTTGCCGTGCGGCAGCCTCACAACACTCACCTGACTGTCTTGGCGCGATTGGGTCTCGTGGGCCTAGCGTTTTGGACACTGTTCCATCTTTCCATCATCAGCCGCTTCCTTCACACTCTTCTCTGGCGGCGTCACACGGACAAGAGCTTGTCCGGCCTGGTTCTGTGGCTCTTTTGTTTCTATCTACTTTCGATGATCGCTACAACCGTCCAACCTCACCTAGAGTTCTCCTACGGAGCGATACCATTCTATTTCCTCATGGGTGTGGCGCTGGATATCATGCCCAGACAGTTCGAATCTAGCGTACTTGCAAATAACAACCGAACGCATCGGGCGAATCATTGCTGAGGTAAGAGGCTCCAACGTTCTCCACGTTGGGTGCGTGGGAGAAGCCGAAGGGAAGCACTGGCTGCATTCGGAGCTTTGCAAGAGGTTGCCCAATTGTGAGGTGTTGGGAATTGACACAAACAGCGCCGGGGTCCGGCAGATGAGGGACAAGGGGTTTGACGTCATGGTCGGCCACGCTGAGCAGATGGACTTTGACACTCGCTTTGACACAATTGTTGCGGGAGAAGTGATCGAGCATCTTTCAAATCCGGGACGTTTCCTTGAGGGATGTGCGCGAATCCTCAAGCCGGCCGGGAGGGTTATTGTGTCGACCCCCAATCCCTTCTCTTTGATGTATTTCTTGATGTATCTGAAAAACTTCGACAGAGCTTTCAATCCTGGTCATGCCTTCTGGTTTTGTCCGCAAAGCCTGAGGCAACTGGCCGAAAGATTTGGCTTGTCCGTGAATAAACTGGTTTTTGTCGACGACCTCTGTCCAGGGCTGGTTACTTCTCGCTGGTACAAGACTTTCGCGTTCTGTTGGAAGCTTGTCCGCGTATTCCTACCGAAGCGGTTTAGGAACACCATCGTGGCGGTGCTTGAGCTAGGGTGATCTCGGTTCTGGTACTGCACAATCGGTATCGGCAACCAGGCGGCGAGGATGCGGTGGTGCGGGCGGAGAAGGAGTTGCTCAGTGGCTTCGGGCATCGGGTGGTTGAATACGCCCGGCATAACGACGAGATCAAGGATTACGGGATGTGGAAAATCGCGACCCTCGCGCCGCGCACGGTCTGGGCGTGGGATAGCTACAAGGAAATCCGGGCGCTGCTCGAGCGCGAACGGCGCGACCTCGCCCACTTCCACAACACCTTTCCGCTGATTTCTCCCGCCGCCTACTACGCCTGCCGGGATGCGGGCGTGCCCGTGGTGCAGACCCTGCATAACTACCGGCTCGTGTGTCCGGCAGCGACCTTCTTCGACGGCGAGCGCGTCTGCGAGGCGTGCGTCAGCCACAGTCTGTGGCGAGCCGTGGCGCACGGGTGCTATCGCAGGTCGCGCGCGGCGACGGCCACCGTGGCCCTGATGCTTGCTGTACATCGCCGATTGGGCACCTGGACGCGCCTGGTGGATTGCTACATCGCGCCGACGGAGTTTGGCCGGCGAAAGTTCGTTGAGGCGGGACTGCCCGAGGAGAAGATCGTGGTGAAGCCCAACCTCGTCCATCCGGACCCGGGGGCGCGGAATGGCGCGGGCGAATACGCGTTGTTTGTCGGGCGGCTCTCGCCTGAGAAGGGGTTGCGCACTCTGCTCGGGGCCTGGGGGCGTCTGAACCGTCGCGTTCCGCTCGCAATCGTGGGCGATGGGCCGCTACGGGCGGAGCTTGCAGAACAGGCAGCGAAGCGTGGCGCTTCAACCATTTCTTTCCACGGACGACTGACAATGGACCAAACCCTCGCGGCCATGAAACGCGCGCGCTTCCTGGTCTTCCCCAGCAAATCGTATGAGGGGATGCCGAGGACGGTGATAGAGGCCTATGCCTGCGGCGTGCCGGTGATTGCGTCGCGCCTGGGGGCCATGGAAGAAATCGTCGATGACGGGCGCACCGGGCTCCACTTTACCGCCGGCGACGCCGAAGACTTAGCCGCTAAGGTTGAGTGGGCCTGGACGCATCCGAACGAGATGCAGGAGATGGGCCGCGCCGCCCGCGCCGAGTACGAAGCCAAGTACACCGCCGAGCGCAATTACCAGATGCTGATGGGAATCTACAGGAGGGTACTGGCGGCTCGCGGCGCCGCTTAGTTACATTCCGTGGCTCTCCATGCGAACAAGCTAGGAGGACCCACACCATACGGCTCATACGCCATCGAGAAACGTATGGCCAAGCTCGATCAGGAGCTATCTCTCCAAGGGATGCGTGTGCTGGACGTGGGGTGTGGAAACGGTTGCTACACGCTTGAGCTTGCGCGCCGCGCGGCATCGGTATGTGGCTTGGACATACAGATGTCGAACCTTGAGGCGTTCCGCGAACCGATCCCCCGCGTTCAAGGAATGGGGGAGAGTCTACCTTTGGCGCCCGAAACGTTCGATGCCGTCATGATGATCGAAGTCCTGGAACATACGACATCCGACACAGGCGCACTGGCCGAATGCTTTCGGGTTTTGAAACCCGGTGGCCGGCTGGTGCTGTTCGTTCCCAACAGGTTGTATCCCATGGAGAGCCACCCGTGTCATTTGGGCGAGTTTTCCATTGGCCGCAATGTTCCCTTTGCGTCTTGGCTGCCGGAATTCATTCATCGACGCATCTGTCACGCAAGAATCTATACGCGCCGGCAACTTGTTTCCATGGCGCGCGCGGCGGGCTTCGATATTGGGCAGATCGGCTACATCCTCCCGCCTGTTGACTCCTTTCCGCTGCCATTCAAGCACGCCTACCGCCGACTTAGCTGGTACCTCGAGAAAACAGGCCTGCGCGTCTTCGGCGTTTCCATGTTCGCCGTTCTGCTGAAGCCGGGGGGTCAAAGTTAGATATGGCCGTGCCGCCCGTGCCGAGTACGAGGCCAAATACACCGCCGAGCGTAACTACCAGATGCTGATGGGAATCTACGGGCGCGTGATAGGAGACAGGAGTCAGAAGTCAGGAGTCAGAAGCACCGGCAGCTTGAAGGCCAACCCCCAATCGTCAATCCTCAATCGCAAATCGTTCTCCGTCCTGGGGGTGCGCGTGGACGCGGTGCAGATCCCAGACGTGGTCCGGCAGATGGAGCAGTGGATCAAGGAGCGGGACGGCGGCCACTTCATTGCCGTGACGGGCATGCACGGCGTCATGGAGGCCCAGCACGACCGCGCCTTGAAGTACATTTTGAATAGCGCGGACCTCGTCGTGCCCGACGGCATGCCCCTGGTTTGGGTGGGGCGACTACGGGGTTTTTCGCTCAAACGGCGGGTGTATGGCCCGGAATTGATGCTGGAGTTCTGCCGGGCCACCACCGGGAAAGGCTACCGGCACTTCTTCTATGGCGGCGCGGAGGACGTGGCCCGAAAGCTTGCAAGATCCCTCGAGAACCTATTTGGAATAAACGTCTGCGGGCGCTATTCGCCGCCCTTCCGGCCTCTGACGTTCGAGGAAGACCGCGAAATCATCGACCTCATCAATGGGGCTGCGCCGGACGTGCTGTGGATCGGGCTCAGCACTCCGAAGCAGGAGCGCTGGATGTACCACCATCGTGAGAAGCTGAACATCCCGGTGCTCGTTGGCGCCGGCGCAGCCTTTGACCTGAACACTGGTCGAGTGAAGCAGGCGCCGCGGTGGATGCGCGAGCACGGACTGGAATGGTTCTGGCGGCTGCTGATGGAGCCTCGACGCCTGTGGCGGCGCTACTTGATCGGCGGCTCGGAGTTTGTGTGGTGTGTGACGCTTGAACTTCTGGGGTTGAAGAGATTCGCGTGAGGCGCCTGGTTCCGCATCCGCGAGTCGTTGCCCCGCGGCAGGGCCAGGGGCGGTTTATTCTTCTGATTCGGCCTAGTTCTTCCTTCTTCCAGCATGCTGTTACGAAAATATGCGCCAGCAATCTGTGGGTCGAGCACTGGTCCAGGGAGTGCCAGAATCTATTTTCCCCGGAGGAGAACATGTTAAACACAGGTAAGAGCATGGTCGTCGTATGGGCCCTAGTGATGGGGTGGCTCTTTGGTCTGTCCCTTAGGGCCGCCGATGGTCGGCAAGTACTTGGACGGGTTGTTGCGTCCTCTGGCGTCACCCTCGAGGGTGTCCCCATCCCGAATGAGGACACGATTCTTGCGGGAGATTTATTGACGACCCCGAGGGGCGGCACCGCGCTCGTAAAGTTTTCGCCGACCAGCCAAGCCAACATCGCGGAAGTAACGACGGTCCGCTTTGGATATGCCGGGGCCAATCCCTTAGCTCAAATATCGTCGGGGACGATGGTAACCACGACACTGGGCACCGAGGCTTTAATCGTCGAAACTTCAAAGTACCGAATTGCGCCCGCGGAGCAGGGGAAGGCGATACATGTGGTGGCAGTGTTACCCGATGAGACTACTGTGGTGGCAGCTCGCTACGGCGGCGTATCGATTACGGAGATTAGTTCGGGGCTGCGGTACGTCTTGCCGGAGGGGAAATATGCGGCTATCCCCGCCTCTTCGGTAGGAGTTCCCTCGCAAGAGAAGGCAGGGGGCGAGCGGGCCCTGGCCGGACAAGCCGGGACGGTCACCAACGCTATCCCGGATAACGTTGTACAACGCCAGGGGCAGGGTGCGGAGACTGCGCTGAAGGTCAGCGACGGCATCAACTGGGCAGATGTTGTCCGCACTTTGAAAACCGGCCGCGTTCGGATTGCGCTTTTGGACGGTTCCTTCTTGAACGTCGGCGCTCGCTCGGTGATGCGGATTATCAGGCACGACCCCCAAACGCAGCAGACTCAGGTAGAGCTGACTCTGGGGCGCCTGCGCGCTGAGGTGGTGAAACTCACCAAACCCGGCGCAGGCTTTCAGGTGCAAACGCAGACGGCGATCATCGGCGTGGTGGGGACGATTCCTATAACCGAAGCTTTCCGGGATCTGACGCGGGTCTTCTGCGTGGAGGGCGTCCTCACGGTTCGGAACATCAATCCGGCGATTGTGGGACAGGTCACACTGCACGCGGGCCAGTTCACGACTGTAGCCCGCGGGCTGCCCCCCACCGCGCCCGTGCAAGCGTCACCTGCCCAGTTGCAGAGCCAAATCAACCAAACCAACGTGGGGCCTCCAACTGAGCGAGCCGGTGGGCCCGGAGGGCTGGGAGGCGCTGCTAAGGCGCCTTGGCATATTGGATCTCTATCTCACGCGGCTTCAATTGCCGTGGCGGCAACGGCGGTGGCAGGCGCAGCGGCAGCCGTATCGGTTCCTCTGGCTACCCGTGGCCCTGTGAGCCCTACCGCACCTTGAGCCTTGAGAACCAGATTCCAGGCGCCCTCGAAAACTTGAACGTAAAAGTTTTGCGGGAGTGATCTGGTTCCGCGGCGCTTTGGATCCGGCAGCAAGTGGTCATGGCATTTGGGAGCGTGAATCAATGAAAGTACCGAATATTGTCGGAGCCGAGCCAACCTCGGCCAAGATCGCGCCCTTGCTGGCGGAAGTGCGAAAGCATCCGGCCATTCGGCCTCTGCTTATGCATACCGGCCAGCATTACGATGGGGATATGCCCAACTGCTTAGCCCGTTCGTATTAGGATGGTCGTGCTATAAACGTTCCGCGACCACCGCCGCGTAAAATCACGGGGGTTGCGCTGCGCAACGTACACGCAGCCACCGTTTATCGCAGAAATAATCAGTATGGCCGCCAGCGGGTGACGCTTGCTAAGGCGATGGATTCCATAGATCACCCCTACCCCGATCCCGGCTTTGAGCGCTATGAAAGCGCAGGGGTGAGCGACAACGGGTCGAAGGAGTGGATTAGCCTCACGCGCACCGCGCGGTCCGCCTGCGCGCAAGGTCGAACCAGCGTCGAGCAACTGTAGCGCGCCATGCGACACGCAGAGGGCAGGCAAAAGGGCAGAGCGCTGGGGCGTGACGGCGGCCTTCGATGGCGCGTCGGGCTCTCACTTGATTGCACTCGATCGTCCTTGAGGATCTTCGGAAATGTTAGGAGTCGGCGGTTCACTGAAAGTCGACGTCGGCTCTCCAACCGTGTTTCCAGCCCCGAACCTGGGGCCCGTAATGTCCGCCGATGGTAGAAGTTTGAGCTGCTCGTCTTGTGACGATGCGACAGGCAACTCGATTAGCCCTGAGCCGAAGAGAACCGTCACTACGATCACCAACCTCAGCCGTCTATGCACGCCCCGACCTCCTTTACAGGAGATCGGAATGTCGGTCGAAGACCTAAATTAGGGGAAGTTGTTGCCTTCGGACGCAGAAGAGCCAAACAACCACGAGGTACTTACCTGTCTGTCCAGGCTTGTATTAGGAAGTTCTAAATTAGTCGGACTTCTGAGGCGAGCAGCCCGCAAGAAAGCAGGGGGCGAGAGTTCCCCTGACCGCCCCCGTTTTCTGTACCAATCATAATGCGAGTTCCAGGGGTTGGTTTTCTTCTTTTCTCCGGGGCGGCTCGGGGGGGGAGAGCCGCCCCGGCGCCTGTGAATTCTTTCGGGGTTTGGTTCCCCAGTGAGCTATGGGGCTGAACCTCGTTATAGTCCCTCCTCCAAGCTTCGATGGTCTGCCGAACTTCCGCCAGCGTCCGGAACCAGTGCTCGTTCAAGCATTCATCCCGCATCTTGCCGTTGAAGCTTTCGATGAAAGCATTCTGCAGGGGCTTCCCCGGCGCGATGAAGTGCAACTTCGGGCCTTGTTCATAAGCCCAGACATCCAGCGCCTGGCCCGCGAACTCCGGCCCGTTGTCCGTCCCGCCTTGTGGGACCCGCACCGCTCCCGCAAGCGCTCCAGCACTCGAACTACCCGGGCTCCCGGAATCAAGCTGTCCACTTCCGCCGCCAAGCACTCCCGGTTGTAATCATCCATCCGTCAGCTGACGGATTCAAGCTCCGCAACTTCCGCCCCTCCGTCAGAGCATCCGAGACAAAGTCCATCGACCAGCGCTGGTTGCAGTAGGTCGGAATCGTTAAAGGCTGCCGCTCGACCGCCCCGATCCGCTGGCGCTTCCGCCGCCGCACGCCGAGCCCTTCTTCCCGGTACAGCCGGTACACCCGCTTATGATTCACCCTCCGGCCTTCCCGCCTCAGTAACACCGTCAGCCGCCGATAACCATTCCGGCGCCGTTCCGCGGCGAGCTCTCGCAGCCGGCCGCGCAACTCCACCTGGTTCTGCTCCTGGCGCTCGTACCGATAGCTTGACCGCCCCACCCTTACCAGCGCGCACGCCCGTCGTTCGCTCAACTCCGCATGCGCTTGCCTCATCACCCCTACGGCCTCGTCCCGCTCGGCGGGATCGCTACTTTTTTGCCAGTACCGTCCTCAGGGCCTGCATGTCCAGCGCCTGCTCGGCCACCATCTGCTTCCGCCGCCGGTTCTCGTCTTCCAACGGCCGCAGCCGACGTGCCGCGCTGACCTCCAGACCGCCGTACTTGGCTTTCCACCGGTAATAGGTCTGGTCCGAGACCCCGTGCTTTCGGGACACCTCCCCCACCGGGATCCCCGCTTCCACTTCCTTCAGCACCCCAATCATCTGCTCTTCGCTGAACCGACTTCGCCTCATCTCGAGTCCTCCTTGGGTTGTTATACCCGGAGAACTCACATTTCACTTGGCCCAGTTTTCGGGGGGCACGTCACATAGCGTTGATTACCAGGCGTACATAGATATGCTGACATCGTTGTTTTCCACTGAGCAGGCCGACAAACCCGTCGCTGAAGAACCGCCAGAGGCAATTGGATGACGAAGCGTGTGCAAACAGGTGAGCTTGCCGAGTCAGTAGTCGAGCAGGCCGTACTGGCTTGGTTTGAAAGCCTTGGCTACCAAGTGTTGCCTGCGCCCGCTATTGCGCCCGGGGAACTGCTCGCCGAACGCGTGACCTACGGCGACGTAATCCTGATCCAGCGCCTGCGGGCTGGCCTCTGCCGAGTCAACCCCGGCATCCCCTCGGACGCCATCGAAGATGCTATCCGCAAGATCACGCGCACCGAAAGCCCCAACCCCACTGAAAGCAACCGCCGCTTCCACCGATTCCTCACGGACGGCGTCCCGGTGGAATACCAGGGCGAGGATGGGCGCGTCGTCCACGATTACGTGTGCTTCCTGGACTTCAAAGAACCCGCCGACAACGACTGGCTGGCGGTGAACCAGTTCACGGTGGTTGAGGACAGGAACACGCGCCGCCCGGACATGGTGGTCTTCGTCAACGGCCTGCCCCTTGCCGTCATCGAGCTCAAGAATCCTCAGGACGAGAGCGCCACCACGCGGACGGCGTTCAACCAGCTCCAGACGTACAAGCAGGAGATCCCGAGCCTCTTCCAGTCGAACGAAGTGCTGGTAGTCTCCGACGGACTTGAAGCGCGCGTGGGGACTTTGACTGCCGGCTGGGACCGCTTCATGCCCTGGCGAACTGTGGCGGGCGACGAGGTCGCCGCGGCGGGCTCGCTTGAGCTCGAGGTCCTGATCAAAGGCCTGTTGGAGAAGAGCCGGTTCCTGGATTTGGTCCGGAACTTCATTGTGTTTGAGGTGGATGGCGGGAACATCAACAAGAAGATGGCGGCCTATCACCAGTTCCATGCCGTGAACAAGGCAGTCGATTGCACGGTGGAAGCCTCGGCGCCCGCCGGCGACCGGCGCGTGGGCGTTGTGTGGCACACCCAGGGCAGCGGGAAGAGCCTCACCATGGTCTTCTATGCGGGGAAGGTCATCCGGCATGCGAGGATGATGAACCCTACAGTGGTGGTCATTACCGACCGAAACGACCTCGACGACCAGCTTTTCGACACGTTTGCAGCCTGCCAGGACATCCTTCGGCAAACGCCCGTTCAGGCCGAAAACCGGGAACACCTGCAGGCGCTCCTTAGGGTCTCGGCGGGTGTCTTGGAGATCTTCTCGGCGGCTGGACTTAAAACCCCGGACATCTCGATCTTCTCCGACGAGTTTCTTGAAGAAGTTCGCGATATGCCGCAGCGGAACCTCGCGCTGGAGGCTTTGAAGAAGCTGCTCGCCGACCAGATCAAGCTGCTTGAGCGCAAGAACCTCATCCAGTCACGGCGATTTTCCGAAATGCTCGAACAAACGCTTCTCCGGTACCAGAGCCGGACGATCGAGTCGGCGCAGGCGATCGCGGAGATGATCGAGCTGGCGCGGGAGATGCGCGAGGCGAACCGGCGCGGCGAAAGGCTGCGGATGAGTGAGGAGGAGTTGGCCTTCTACGACGCTCTGGAGGTCAACGACAGCGCCGTGAAAATCATGGGCGACGAAGTCTTGCGGAGTATCGCTCGCGAGCTCGTGGAGACTATCCGGCGGAACACAACCATCGACTGGACCGTCAAAGAAAGCGTGCGCGCCAAACTGCGCACGACGGTGAAACGCATCCTGCGCAAGTACGGCTATCCGCCGGATAAGCAGGAAAAGGCGACGGGGACGGTCCTTGAGCAGGCTGAACTGCTGGGTAAGGACTGGGCGGCGTAAATGTGCCAAGCCCGGCGCCTCTCTAAGGTCTTAAGAATTTACGTCACAAAAGTCTCCACAGTTGGCCCTTTTTTCGAGAATTGAGATTCGCTGTAAGTTGTTGACAATAAAATGGTAGCGGGGGGGAGGATCGAACTCCCGACCTAGGGATTATGAGACCCTCGCTCTGCCACTGAGCTACCCCGCCATTGCCGCCGACTGCCCGACTTGAGCGCGGGCGACGAAGGGCTGCAGCCATACTAGGGCATGAGAGCCTGGGCCGTCAAGAAATCTGCGCGTCCGCCCCGCGTGCACCGCTCGGACAGCTCTCACTCCAGCCGATAGAACCCAAGCTGCGCGTCGCCGTGGCACAGGAGGCGGGTGCGGCGCAGGCTGCCGTACACCTCTTCCAGTGTTACGTGGCGGGAATGCTCCGCAATGACAAGCGAGGTTGGCAAAAGGAGATCCATGCGGCCGAGCTGGCGAAGCGCGTGGTGATACTCGCGGATCTCGTCGTAGGGCGGATCAAGGAAAACAAAGTCAGACCGCGCGCCTTCTTCGGCCAGCCTCTCGAACCCCGTCAGCACTGAGCAGGTCATCAGCCGGAAGCCGGCCTCGATTTTTAACGCGGCGAGATTCTTGCGAATGAGCTCGATGGCAGGGCGATGATGTTCGATGAAGACCACCTCGCGCGCGCCGCGGCTCAAAGCCTCCAAGCCCACCGCCCCTGAGCCGGCATAGGCATCGAGAAAGGCCGAGCCCTCCACCTGCGGGCCGAGCACGTCGAACAGCGTGCCGCGCAGTTGCTCTGAGGTAGGACGCAGCTTCCCGCCCTTCAGGGTCGCCAGATGCAGGCCACGATATGTGCCAGAGATGATGCGCATCGCTAAATTGTCCCATTGGGTGATTGAGTCATTGAGTCATTGGACCATCGGGGCATGGAGAGCCGAAACTTGAAACTGGAAACTCGGAAATGCTCCTTGCACGAGTCTCGAATTCCGGGTTTCAAGTTTCGTCCTGCCAATGACTCAATCGCTCAATGATTCAATGTACGATCAAGCCACCGCCGCCAACCCGTACCGTCGCGGCCATTCCTTGCGCAAGAAGCTGGCGAAGCTCTCGAGTTCTTCGCGTGCTTCCGGGTGTTCGACAAAATCCGTGGCCTCGCGCTTGGCCCATTCCAGGATCTCCTGGTCCCGCAGCAGGTTCCCGATGCGAAACGCGGGAATCCCCCACTGGCGCGTACCGAAGAACTCGCCGGGGCCGCGCAGCCTCAGATCAATCTCGGCAATCCGAAAGCCGTCGGTGGTCTCGACCATGGTGCGCAGGCGCTCGTCCGAGACCTCCGTACGGGGCTCGGTCGCCAGCAGGAGGCAGTAGGATTTTCCGCCTCCGCGCCCGATGCGACCGCGCAGCTGGTGCAGTTGTGCCAGCCCGAACCTTTCCGCGTGCTCGATCAGCATGACTGTGGCGTTGGGGACGTCCACGCCTACCTCGACCACCGTCGTGGACACCAGGATCTGGACCTCACCCTGTTTGAACCGCTGCATGACGCCTTCTTTCTCTTCGCTCGGCAGGCGCCCGTGCAAGAGGCCGACGCGGAATTCGGGGAAGACGTTCCGGGAAAGGTGCTCGTACATCCGCACGGCCGGCTTGAGGTCCAGCCTCTCAGACTCCTCGATGACCGGATAGACCACGTAGGCTTGTCCCCTACCCCGCACCTTTTCGCGGATGAACTCAAAGGCTCGCAGGAGGTCTTCCTCGCTCAGCAGGCGTGTTTCGATGGGCGTGCGGTTCGGCGGAAGCTCGTCAAGGACGGAGAAGTCGAGGTCGCCGTAGAGCGTCAGGGCGAGGGTCCGCGGGATGGGCGTAGCGGTCATCACCAGAACGTCGGGAGCGATTCCCTTGCGAATGAGCTTGTAGCGCTGCATCACGCCGAAGCGGTGTTGCTCGTCCACCACCACCAAACCGAGCCGCCCAAACTCCACATCCTCTTCGATCAAAGCGTGCGTGCCTACCACAAAGTTCAGCGCCCCTTGGGCGATGCGCCGTTTCAGTTCTGACTTCTCGCTGGGCTTGCGCGCACTGATAAGCAAATCGACGTCGTAAGGCAAAGGCTTCAGCAACTGCTTGATGTAGAGGTAATGCTGCATCGCCAGGATTTCCGTGGGCGCCATGAGGGCCACCTGGTAGCCGTTCTCAATGGCCAAGATCGCCGCCTGGATGGCCACAATCGTCTTGCCGGAGCCCACGTCACCTTGCAGTAGACGGTTCATGGGACGCGGCGAGCACATGTCGTCGGCGATTTCCTTCAGCACCCGCTTTTGCGCCGCCGTGGGGTGGAACGGCAGAATCTTCTTGATCGCCTGTCGAACGCCCTCTATCACGCGGAATTCGATCCCCGGCGCGGCCTTAGCCCTGCGGCGTTTCAACGCCAATCCTGCGCCCACGCTGAAGAACTCTTCGAAAATCAGCCGCACCTGGGCCGGCGTCCGAAAGCGAACCAAGTCATCCAGGGGTTGGTCTCGATCAGGGAAATGCGTTTGGCGCAACGCCTGGGCCCGGTCCACCAGCTTGTTCCGGTGTCGGACTGAAGCCGGCAGGCGGTCCGGGATCCCGGCGTTCACCACCGCCAGCGCGGTGGAGATCAACCGCCGCAGAACCCTGGTGCCGAGCTTCCCCACCGCTTCGTAGATGGGCACGATGCGCCCCACTTCCAGTGAATCCCTCCCTTCTTCCTCCGACTCCGGCAGGATTTCGAATTGCGGCTGGACCATTTGCAGGTTGCCGTGGCCGAAAGGATCGCGCTCGACTTTGCCGTAGAAGAAGACCCGCTGCCCTTGCCGGAACACCTTGTTCTTCTCCAGGTACGCGGCATGGAACCATTTGCAGCGGAGCATGCCGCTGGAATCCGTGGCCGCGAGGTCGAAGATGAAAAGGCCCTTGCGCGTGCGCATCAGGCCGCAGGTGAGCACCTTGGCCAGCACCGTCGTCGTCTGGCCCGGGACGAGGTCGTGAATGCGCGCGAGGCGCGTTCGGTCTTCGTAGCGGAAGGGAGTATAGTAAAGAAGGTCTTCGACGGTGCGAATTCCCCGGGAAACAAGGAGTTCAGCCCGCACGGGCCCAACGCCCTTCAGGTACTTTACCTCCGAGGCGAGCGTTAGCGGAAAGGCCGGCATCGCAAGCCCATTATATCCGGGAGAGGCGCGGAAGACATGAGTGCGAATGCGGCGCGTTGGATTAAGTCCCTCCTGGCCGTCCTGCTGGGCAACGCTCTCTACTTCTCGCTTGCCCCCCACCTTCCGCCGACGGCGCGCCACCAACCTTTCCGCCTTGACCTGGGCATCCTTGTCGATCTCTGGTTCTGCTTGCTCGTGTATGGGATTCTGAACACCGCTGCTGCTTTGCGCCGCGGACCCAGACAGCGACGGTGAGAAACGTACGCGGGCGATCGGGAATCTCGCAGCGTGAGCCAATGAGCACGCGAATCCACGTGGGGACCTCGGGCTGGCACTACGCGCACTGGCGAGGGCCGTTCTACCCTGAAGCACTGCCCAGCGATAGGATGCTCGAGTTCTATACCGGACGCCTTCGCACCGTCGAGGTCAACAACTCGTTCTATCATTTGCCGGCCCAAGAGACTTTCCGCCAGTGGAAGGAGCACACGCCGGCGGATTTCGTCTTTGCCGTCAAGGCCAGCCGCTACATTACCCACATGAAAAAGCTTAAAGACCCCGCAGAGTCCGTGACGCGATTCCTCTCGCACGCCGAGGAACTGGGCGCGAAACTGGGACCGATTCTCTTCCAACTGCCACCTCACTGGGGGCGCGATGCTGGACGGCTGGCGGCGTTCCTCGAGGCGCTGCCGAGACATCACCGTTACACGTTTGAGTGTCGTGATGCCTCGTGGTTCCATCCCGAGATCTATGCCCTGCTCAGACAATACAATGCCGCCTTCTGCGTTTTTGACCTGGCTGCGATGGAATCGCCCCGGGTTATGACGGCCGACTTTGCCTACGTGCGCCTGCACGGCCCAGCCGCGCAGAAATACGCCGGTTGCTATACCCCTCGCCAGTTGTCCGGCTGGCTCCGCTCGGCAAGCAACTGGCTTGCCCAAGGGGCGCGGGAGGTCTTTGTCTATTTCGACAACGATCAGGCGGGTTACGCTGCCCGCAACGCCCTGGAACTCGACGAGCTGGCCGGCTCAGCGGGGCAATAGCGCGAAAACAAGCGTCTCTGCCGGCAGGCTGTGGCACCTGTAGCCCGGCAACCCCGTAGAATGACACAGGCCCTATTCACTGGCAGCGTGTGCATCTCATCCGGCCGTGACAGCTTATGAGCCCTATAAGATTTTCCTATTTCCCAAGTCGGCCCATCCGGGTTACTCTTTAGGATGAGAATAGGATTCGGGGCAAGAGCGGCGTAGGGTTCACGTATCACCGTTGTCGAAGTGGTCCCCGAAGTGGGCTTCGTACAAAATTTGAGATAACGGTTTTGGGCCAAGATCAAGGTTGAGCTTGGAGGCACTCCAAGCGGATCCGAGGATGCGCCAGGCCGAGGGGCCTGAACGCGCGAAGGGTGGCACGAACCCCTCATGCCGGGGTGCTCATCGGCCGATAAACCAAGGAGGTCTGTCTCGATGGCAATCAAAGCACAGGTGGGTGAATTGGCAGGCGAAGTCTGGCAACTGCTCACGAATGAAGGGCCACTGACGCTCGCCCAACTGAAGAAGAAACTCGATGCCCAAGGCGAGTTGCTGAGTTATGCCCTGGGGTGGCTGGCCCGGGAAGACAAGATCGAGTTCGTCCCCGAGAAGAAGACGTTCCGCATACAGTTGAAATGATCAGACGGACCGCAACACCACCAGTCTTATTGCCGCCGGGGCCACGCTGCAGGCTTGGGGATTTGGAGGGAACTCCCATGAAAGCCGAAATCTCGGCGCTCCTACTGCATAGCCGGTCGGACCCTCTGCACACTCTGGAACCGGCTCTTCAAGGCCTATCAGTCAAGACCAGCCAGGTGCCGAGCTGCAGTGAAGCCCGGCGTGTGCTCGAAGGGTCGAACCCCCCGGAATTGATCTTCACGGACACTCAACTCCTGGACGGCAGCTGGATGGACGTGCTTCGATTGGCGGAAAGAGTGGCCACACCGGTGAACGTGATTGTGGTGTCCCGCGTGGTGGATGTGCGTTTCTACATCGAAGTTGTCGAGGCCGGAGCGTTCGACTACATCGCTCCGCCCTTCGAGGCATCCGGGCTCGCTCACGTGGTGTGCTGCGCGGCTGGAAATGTTCTCCGTCGCCGGAGTGCGCAAGCGCAAGCCACACAAACCGGCCAGAGAACTCTGACGCTGGCCTCGCCGCAGTCGTCATCGTGAGTCAATCCAGAGTGAGGGTTCGCCTGGCCCTCACATCTCCAAGTAACCCCGTCCGGCCACGTGTCCTATCCCGTCCAAGTCAGGTCGTAGTTGGTGCCGCTCAGACTCCTTGTCGCTCGAAGGGCCTTGTCAGAGCTCGGGAAGTCGTGGCCCCTGGCCATGCCGCGGTAGGTCCGCATTATAGGAGCAATTTGACTTCGGCTGTAAGGATTTGGTATATACTCGGCGCTGGCGAGCTTGCTCAGGAGGTACAGGGCGAATTGGCCAGCCAAGCTAACTTGCTGAAGGCAAAATGGTTAGGCAGAAGCGCAGGGTGAGGGGTGGAGTCTCCCACCGGAGACAACGAGTCCGGGAGAGGCGCACTGGCCTGCCCACCAACAACGGTACCCGCCGGCGACTGCGTCCTGTGCCGCGGCCCTCCGGCAAACTGAACCGCCGACGAGCGGCCGTGGCGACAAGGTCTGGCGGCATGACGACTCCAGGACCCGCCGAAGAACAGCGGACGCGTCTGCAATATCTCACCGCCGTGAAGAACTTCGAGGCCGGGGTACGGTTCTTCCAGAAGCGGAACTACGAGAACGCTAAAGAGGTTTTTGAGAAGCTGGCAGCCGGTTCCCCCCACGAGGTGGCGAACCGGGCCGAAACCTACCTACGTCTGTGCGAGCAGAAGCTCGGCCGGAGGGAGTTGGCGCCCAAGACTGCGGCAGACTACTACAACCTCGGCGTGGCCCAGCTCAATGCGCGCAACCTCGAGTCAGCCATCGGGTATCTGAACCGGGCTGACAGACTGGGACCGAACCAAGACCACGTACGCTATGCCCTGGCCGCAGCGCATACGCTGCTGGGCAATGTGGAGGCCGCGCTCGGGCACTTGAAGGCTGCCGTCGAGCTTCGCCCGGCGAATCGCTTCCTGGCCCGTAAAGATGAAGACTTCCAGTTGCTGGCCGACGAACCGCGCTTCAGACGCCTCCTCCATCCGGGGGTTTCCTAGTGCCGTGCCAACTTAATGGGCCGAGCGGCTGCTGCCGAGACCTTTGCAGATTGGCTGAGATCGCCGCTTGCAGGAGTTGCCCCAAGTAGTTGGAACGGCACTAGGCCCCCCGGATGAGCTCCAGACTTCGGAACCCGCGGCCGATAAGAGGTCGGAGACAAGAACTGAGCTATGAAGGTCGTGGCCATCGGCGGCGGCACGGGCTTGTCGTCCCTCTTGCGTGGGCTGAAGCTTTACGTGGCTGACGCGGCGCGCCCCGCCACCTTCCAGCCGACCATCTCTCGCCTGACCGCGGTGGTCACGGTGACGGATGAGGGCGGCAGCTCCGGCCGCCTGCGGCGCGATTTCCGCATCCTGCCTCCCGGCGATATCCGCAACTGCCTCGTGGCTCTCGCGGAAGACGAGACGCTCATCGCGAAGCTTTTCAGGTACCGATTTGCCAGCGGCCGAGGGTTGAAAGGTCACAGCCTGGGCAATCTGTTATTGACTGCCCTGACTCACCTCACGCAGGACTTCGCTCAGGCGGTGCGCCTGTCGAGCGAGGTTCTGGCCATCCGCGGCGAGATCTTCCCCTCCACCCTGGCGGACGTTCGCCTCCGGGCTCGCCTCGACGACGGCCGCGTCATTGCCGGAGAATCGCGCATCAGTAAGACTCGCGTCCCCATCCGTCGGCTGCAGATTGACCCGCCGCGTTGTCGGCCATTGCCGGAAACGCTTCTGGCCCTCGAGAAGGCCGACCTGATCACGCTCGGCCCGGGTTCGCTCTACACCTCGCTCATCCCCAATCTCCTGGTGCGCGGCATCCCCGAGGCAATCGCCGGCTCAAAGGGGTTGAAGGTCTATGTCGGCAACCTGATGACGCAGCCGGGAGAAACGCGTGGATATTCGGCAGCAGACCACCTGCGCGCGCTCCACCAGCACGCGCGAAGAAAGCTCTTCGACCTGATGATCATGAACACCACGGACCTTTCCCTCGCGCTCCGCAAGCGGTACGCGGCCCAGCGCGCCGAACCCGTCCGAAACGACATCGAGGAGGTCTGGGCCCAGGGCGTCGAGCCCATCCTGGTCGACTTGCTCATGGAGGACCGCGTCGCCCGACACGATTCTGTCCGCCTCGCTCAGCTCCTCATCGACCTGGCAGTGCGCCGGGAGCCGGAGTCTCGTGCAGGCAGTGGGCAGTAGGCAGTCCGGAGTCAGTCTTACGACGCTGGTACCCCGTACCGCAGGAACCCGGCGGGGCGAAAAGGGACACTTGCCGCTTGCGGACTGCTCTGTGAACTCGATTCTGCGAAAGCATGTGGCCTGAAATCAATCAGATAAAAACATCGTCTCACCAGTCTCACTGTTCTCACTGTTCTCATTATTGGGGTGGGGCGTTCCGGCGCGAGGACTCCTGACGGCCATTGTGTAGCCTCTTATTCTGGGCCAGACCATTCTGGCTTTTACCTTGCCGGAGCAGGTGGCGCAATCCCGCAGCGCGGGACGGGAGTTGCGCTACGTGCTGCGGCCTTTCAATGTGTTTGCCGGTGCCTCGGAGTGGTAGCCACGACGAGCGTTTTTCCTCGTCGTGGGTCTTGGGGTTTCCCCGACGACAAGCCCACGACGAATCCAACCGCCGATTCACCGTGGCTACCTGCTCGCCCCTTCCACGAGCGCGATTTCCTCAGCCGTCAAACCGTACAGGTCATACACCAGCCGGTCAACCTCCGGGTCGGTCGCGGCGGGCGCTCGGGTTGTAGTGGCGGCGTGGCCACCGCCGAGCTAGGGGCCCCAGTGAGGTGGCCATTCCGCGCCCGCGGTCCACCTTCACAAGGGCACAAGCGTGGGGCCTCCAAAGTGGCGTGTCCTCACTTCATATTCCCTTGTTACCTCTTCCAGCTCGGTTTGCCCGCCGCGCTGGAAACGGAGTGTCACGCTCAAGCGGGCTGCGGTTTGCTGCCTTGGTCCCCCGTGAAAGAGGGCGCGCCACAAGCCCGGGGCGGGAAAGCCGCCAATTTTGACGGCAATTTCGCCCCTGAACGACTTGGTCCACGTCTTTCCTGGCTTTAAAACATCGTTGAGGGACAACCCGTCGCTAACCTCGTCTTGCCCCCCGCCCTCGAGGGGCCACATCCGCAGCGAGACGGCCCTGATGATTGCGGGCAAGCTCGACGGATTACCGGAGTGCCTGCACTTGGCGATGAGTTGCGGAGCCGTGCCCTGAATAAAAATGACATCCACAAGCAATGGCGCTGCCAGTTGCGCCCTAAGGAGATCAAGCTGCTCCTGCACGAGGCGGACGTATTTTATAGTTTCCTGGACGTACCTATCCGTGGCCCGCACCAGGAAAAATGTGAGCACTGCGATGCTCAAGGCAGCGAGGGCCGACACGGCAGTCGAAATAACAATCAGTACCTGACCCATGGCTAGCCCCGCTTTGCGCTCATGCTTTCTTCAATTACTTTTCGCTCTTCCTCATTGATCCCGTACAGCTCGTAAACCAGGCTGTCAATCTCGGCGTCCGTTGCGTCAACCTGGCGCTGGATAATGGCCTTCTGCGCGGCTGACTTCGCGGTGGCAAGTTGCTTTTGTAAGGCCAGCATCGAATTGACAAGCGTCACCATCTTGTCGTGCCGGGCTTTGTCGGCAGGGTTGGAGAAGTCGATCGGGCGCAAGGGAAGTCGCTCGACGGCTTGCTTGTTTACGGCAAAGTAGCCACCGCGAAAAGCGTTCGTCATTTGCTGGACCGCCTGATCAAGTAGGCGGGAGTTGAGCAAGCCAGCAACGTAGTGTGGATGGTGGCGGCCATAGTTCATACGTGCACCGTAACCGCCAGTGGTGATGTTTACGAAGAACAAATGACCCTCGGGATCAGGTGCAACACGAAGCCTAGTTGTCATATAGGGGATAAGGAGTTTGCTTCCGACGAATGTTCCAATGTTTTGGCTTCTCGCGTATGCATACCAGTCTGGGCGTTTCGCCCATAAACCCTTGTCGCGGGCTCCAAGAACTTTCTTGTTTTCCTTGAGGTATTCCCAAGCGTGGGGAAACCGTTGCGCCAACGTGTCGCTGTCCAACAGGGTAGCCCGCCCATTTTCCAAGACCTCGTATGGGTAGATGATGTGAAGGCCCGCAGACAAATCGATCCAATAACGCTGAACGTGCTCGCCCTTCACAACGGGGCGGAGTATAGCGGCCTCAATGTGAAATTGCTCGCCATGTGCCGTTTGGACCTTACAGAGTCTGCCCTTTTTGTGCCGTACCTCCAAGAGGTAGACCTTGTCCGCGCTGGTCTTGAGGCCCTGGAAGATATGAGGTTCTAACAGC
>CAZBWJ010000024.1:0-41038 GCA_964495535.1 uncultured Acidobacteriota bacterium
TTTGGATTTGTGATTTACGAGCTTCGAATTTCCAGTTTCGTCTTGCACGATTCAGCAGGTAGTAAGGAATGTGAAAAGCCGTTACTGGCGCTAGCGACGGGAGGCGCGTTCGTCGGAAACCTATAGCGCAAACCTGCTCTACAGGTCTGCGGCTTTTTTACTGAAAGAACCGCGGACCTACAAATCAAATCCGCGCTACCACGACTCCCGCGGGGCGGTGTGGGACACGCGAGCAGTTTAGTTCCCCTTGCTGGTGGGCGCATACATGAAAGACAATGTATGCGCCAGGTGGGAGTAATTCCTGAAGGAGACGACTATGAGCGGCCAATTCGCAGTCTGCGTTTCAGTAGTTCTTTTAGCTTTTGCCTTCCCCCAGGTATCAGAAAAAGCCGAAGAAAAATCGTCCCAGGTGGAAGCATTACGAGTATTTCCCGCCACTCGTAAAGGCGACTTTTCGCGCAAGCTGGCAATCAAGATACGGGAAACCAAAGCGTGCTCGGGCATCACTGTCACCGCAAACAAAGACCAGGCTGAATATACCGCCATGCACGGTCTAACAACCTCTGGCTGGGTCGTCTATCGGAGAACCGGGGATGTTGTGGAAACCGGCAGCACGATGTTGGTGAAAACTCTCGTCCGGGAAGTCTGCGAGGCAGTAAGAAAAGACCATTTGAAGAACGCAAAAGATCGCGAAGCCCGATGAAATCGGAGTCAGAAGTCTCGGGGGAGCGTTTTTCTGGTTGATTTGTCGCTTAGGCGGTTTTCTAATCGCGGCTGGCGCATATGTTGTCTTTCATGTACGCGCCCCAGGAACACGCGGAACATCTCTGTCACCGCGTCCTGTCCATGGCCTGTCCTGGCTTTTTAACGGTCCCGCAAGGCGGGACGTCGGCACCACCCGCGCACAAGCTCACAAGCAACCTACAACTGACCGCCGGCTCCGCTGCAACCGTCAGTTAAGTTAGGCGCCCGGTTGCACTTTGATGCCAAGAAACTCGTTCATTTCCGTCTCAAAACACCGCAAGAGTTCTGTAGCCAGCATGGACAGACTGATTGCTATGGCCTGGCAATCCTCCGAGGTAACGTCAATCTTCTGGCCGATAGCCCACTCTCGCTCGTACTCGCGGAACGATACGTGTACGTTGCCTCCTCCCTTGTGTGGGAACTCTTCGATTTCCTTGCCATCGATCGAGGCCACCGGCTTGAGCCAAACGACTTTGAGTGTGTCATCATCCTTCGTATCTTGTAGAGCCTTGCCTTTTGGGTTGACGTCAACAATCTGGACTTGGCCTAGCCGATGCGCCAGGCAATTGCGAACCCGACGGACTCCCTCAAGCCACTTCATGCGTGCGAGCAGCGGCGGAGACGGTTTCGTTACCACCAGTTCGCTACAGAGCTTTACAGGTCCCCGCCGCCTTGCCTCCTCGTGGGTGTGCTTGAGTATGGGCCACAATCTGCCCGGGACCATGCGCGCCCCGGTTGGTCCGAGTTCTTCCAGCACACGCCGCTGGAGTAGCAGATTCTGGGCGTGAACCTCCACTCTGCTCACCATGGAGATGAGCGCGAGCCGCGCCAAGAGCCTCTCCGCGTCTCGTCGCACGGCCTCGTCTTCCGTCCGGCCACCAAGCCTAATGCCAGTGCTGAAATCTGGTCCATTATGGGGTAGAGGTGCGTTCTTGAGAACCCGTCCGCTCACGGCTATGGCCGCGTCGTACTTGAGCCCCGACAGAAGAAAGTCAATGGTCCTGCGGGCATCATCCGGGTATGCCAGGTCTCGAATCGTCATCGGCGCGTCTCCGGGTGCCTAACTCTTGTTTGGCCGACCCGCCTCAACCGCCACGGCGGGCGGCCTAAGAGCGGCCACCCCCACCATTGTGGTTCGACTACGCTCGCCACCCTGAGCCTGTCGAAGGGCGGGGTGGACAACTCCTCATTATAACGCCACTTATGAGCTATCAGGCAGGTTGCCACGGCACGGTTCTTGTGCCGTGGGTTTTTCCTTCTGCCCCCTATCACGAACCCACGGCATAGAGATCATGCCGTGGCTACCCGCTACAGTTGAAAAGCCGCAACATCAAAGGACGGATGTTGCGCTACCTCAATGCGCGGCGACGGGTGGCCCTTTTTGTGGGTGGGCTTTCTTCATTAGGAACATCAGGGGGATCATGACCAGGACGAGTACGCCCATGAGCCAGAAGTTATCGAGGAAGGCGAGCATGGTGGCTTGGCGCTGGAGCGTGCCATAGAGCAGGCCTTGTGCTTGGCTGGCGGCCTGGGCCGGGTCTGAGCCCCGTCCCATGAGCATCTGGCTCGCCCCTTGCAGCGCGGCATTGTACCGGGCATCAAAGGGCGTCAAATGGCTGACCAAGACGGTGTTGTGGAACTGGGCGCGGCGGGCGAGCAGGGTCGTAACCAGGGCGATGCCGACGCTTCCCCCAATGTTGCGCGCCAGGTTGATGAGCCCGGTGGCGTTGTTGACCTTCTCTTTGGGGATGAAGTAGAAGGCCATGACGTTGATGGGTACGAAGAGGAAAGCGAAGCCGAATGACTGATAGATTCTGGCCATCATGGCCGTGCGAAAGTCGATGTCCAGATTGAAGTTGGCCATATGGAACAGCGAAAGGGACACCACCAGCATGCCCCACACGACCAGCCAGCGCCCCTCGTATTTGGCGAGCAGCCGACCTACCAGCGGGAGCATCACCAGCGTCACCACTCCGCCGGGGGAAAGCACCAGGCCGCTCAGCATGGCGGTGTAGCCCAGCAAGGTCTGCAATAAGATCGGCAGCAACATGGTGCTGGCGAAAATTACAAAACCCAGCATGAACATGGCGAGGCACGAGAGGAAGAAATTGCGCTCCTGCAACATGCGGAAATCGACGATGGGATCTTCCCGCGAGAGTTCCCAAAACAGCGTTCCCGCCAGCCCGAGCAGGGCCAGGATCGAACACCAGACGATGAACGGTGATCCAAACCAGTCTTCCCGCTGCCCCTTGTCCAGGACCACTTGCAGGAAGCCCAGCCCCACACCCAAGAGTCCCAGGCCGAAGTAGTCAATCTTCAGTCCTTGCTTCAGGCTCTTCCGGACCAGATACGGTGGATCGAAGACCAGCAGGGAAGTCAACACCAGGGAGAGGACCCCCACCGGGATGTTGATCAAGAAAATCCAGTGCCAGGAATAGGTGTCGGTAATCCAGCCGCCGAGGGTGGGGCCGATGATGGGGGCGAAGACCACGCCCATGCCAAACACTGCCATGGCCATGCCCCGCTTCTCGCGCGGAAAGCTTTCCACCAGGATGGCTTGCGAAATCGGGACGAGCGTGCCGCCACCGGTCCCCTGGAGAACCCGGAAGAACACCAGCATGCCGAGGCTGTGCGACACCCCACAAAGAAAAGAAGCGCCGGTGAACAGCGCCACGGACCACATGTAGAGACGCTTGCGCCCGAAAAGCGTCGAGAGCCAGCCGGTGAGCGGCAGCACGATACCGTTCGCGACCAGGTAAGAGGTCAAGATCCAGGTGCTCTCGTCCACCGCCGCCGAGAGGTTCCCGGCGATGTGGGGCAGGGAAACGTTGGCCACGCTCGTATCCAGGACCTGCATGAAGGTGGACAGCATCACCGCAAAGGCAACCGCCCAGGGGTGGGTTTCACCGTTCTGTCGGACGCGTGCGAGCAGGTTCCTCATGTGGGAAGGAAGCTATCAGCCGTCAGCTATCACGACCAAGTGACCAGAGCATAAGGCCATCGGGCCATGGGGTCATGGGGCGACCGAACCCTCTTTCCTCGAATGACTCAATCACCCAATCATCCAATAGTCTCACTCGTCACTGGTCACTTTTCACTTGTCACTTCGTGATGATGGTCGCTGTCACGTTCATCCCCGGCCGCAGAACGGCTTTCTCGCTGGGCGCGCTGTCGAGCACGATCTTGACCGGAATCCGCTGTACAACCTTCACGAAGTTCCCGGTGGCGTTTTCCGGGGGCAGCAAGCTCAAGCGCGTTCCCGTGGCCCCCGCGATCGAGTCCACGTGCCCGGTGAACGTCTTGCCGTACATGTCCACCTGGACCTCGGCCTTCTGTCCCGGCCGGACCTCGGCCAGTTGCGTTTCTTTGAAGTTGGCTGTCACCCAGATGTCGTGTAAGGGAACTAGGACCAACAGGCCTTGACCGGGCTGAACGATCTGCCCCACCTCCACGCTCTTCTTGGTCACTACGCCATTGGAAGGGGCCACCACTGTCGTATAGCCGAGTTGCAGTTCGGCTGCCGCGAGGTTAGCTCTGGCCTGTTGGACTGCGGCGAGCGCGGACGTAGCGTCGGCGGTGCGTATGCCTACCTGCCTGCGGCTGGCCTGGGCCTGCGCCAGTAACGCGCGCGCCTGCCCCACACGCGCGCCGGCCGACTCCATGGCGGCGTGGGAGATTTCGGCGGCCTTCTCCGCGGCTGCCACTTTTTCTTGAGCAGCCTTCAGCTCGCTCTCTGCCACGCGGGCGGCAGCGCGGTAGGCGTCGAACTGCTGCTGAGAAATCTCCGCCTTGGCGAGGAGGGGCTTCATGCGCTCCAGATCCGCCTGTGCCCGCTCCGAGGCGGCCTGCCGCGCGTCCACGTTGGCCCGCGCGTAGGCCAACTCCGCGCGGGCATCTTTCTCGTACGTAATCTTGGCCCGCTCGTGTTCGGCTTCAGCCGCCTGCAACTGGGCTGCTGCGGCGGCGGTGCCGCTCTCGGTGGTTTCCTGAGTCAGCGGGACACCGATGCCCGCCGCCTGGGCCTGGCTCTCGGCCAGGGCCAGGGCGGCTCGCGTCTGGTCAACTCTTGCCTGATAGTCCCGCGGATCGACACGGACCAGCACCTGCCCGGCCTGGACTTGCTGATTGTCCGTCACCAGCACTTCCGCCACATTGCCGTAGATTTTCGAGGCGATGGGAATGATGTGACCATCCACCTGAGCGTCGTCGGTGGTCACGCGGTTGTAGTAGTAAGCGAGCAGGCTGAGGGTCAGCAGAAGGAGAGCCACGCCTGCGCCGAGAACAGCCCAGCGGAACTTCGGATTCGCCCACCGCTCTGCCAACCCGCGCGTCGCTGGCGAGGGGGCCGCGGCGGGTGGAGCTGGGATTTTCACTTCACCTTCCAGTTCGTTAACGTATTCTTCCATGCCGGAACCTCACTTCGTGTAGAGCATTTCGCTCTGGCCGAGGGCGTGGGCCAAGTCGGCGCGCGACTGGCTGTAGCGGTAGAGGGCATTAATCTGGTTGTCGTTGGCGCGGGCGAGCGCGTCCTGCGCGCTGATTACCTCGATATTGTTTGCGACGCCGGCCTGAAAGCGGTCCCGTGCTTGCTCGACTTCCTGCTGCGCTAGTTTGACGCCCAGGTTCGCCACGTCTACCTCGTTGCGTGCGGCGGCGAGCTCGGCCAGTGCCGTTTTCACCTGCAAGGCGATCAGGTTCCTTAATTCCTCTCTTTCCTGTTCTGCTTTTTTCAACTCCAGGTCGGCTTTCGTTCGCTCCGCATGAATTCTCCCTCCCGTGAAAAGCGGCACGTCCACCGTCACCTGGTACTGATAGGAGGGAATGGCCGTGGGGGCGGAAAGCCCCTGGTAACCCCACGAGCCTCCCAGCGCGATCTTGGGAAGCCGCGACCCGCTCGCCGCCTGCTTCTGGGCACGTGCTACCCCCTCGCGAGCGTCCAGGGCTTTCACCTCGGGCCGAGAGGAGAAGGCGCGTTCCAAGGTCTGCGTCCCCTCCATTTCCGGGGTCTCGAAGAAGCTCATCTCGTCAGCCAGTTCCAGGGTTTGGTGCGGGTCCAGGTTGAGCAGCCGTACCAATCCGAAGAGCGCGGTCTGCTGCTGCGTTTCGGAGACGATCAGGCGCTGCTTCTCATTCTGGAGCTGGACGTTGGCGCGCAAGGTGTCAAGTCCCGTGCCCACGCCGTGCTGCTGCAAGTCAGCGGCTTGCTCATAGAGCGTCTGGGCGAGCGCCACGCGTGATTGCGCGGCCCGAACGTTCGCGGCGGCCCGCAGGCTCCCCAGGTATTGCGAGACCACCAGCAGCACCATCTGCTCGCGGACCGAGGATTCCTGTGCCTCGGTGGCCTTAACACCCTGACGCGACGCTTGCCACCTGTGCCACAGAGTCAGGTCAAAGACCGGCATGGAGAAACCCGCTCCGGCTTGGAAGGTCTGAAACGGCCCGGCGTGCTGCGGGACGCCAGGGAAACGCCGGCCCATGAGAGCTTCCAAGTTGAAGCGCTGGGCACGATCATAGACCTCGATCCCCACTTGCGGCAGCAAGGCTGCCCCAGCCCCGGCGCCGTCCTGTTCGCTTTGCGCCACATTGAGGTTCGCGATCTGGACTTGCGGATTCTGCTTCAGCGCGAGTCGAACCGCCTCCCGCAATGTCAGCCGCAGCGGAGGCTTCTCCTCGCTGCGCAAGTCTCTGCCCGCAGCCAGCAGCGGAAGCAACAGGAACACGATGAGTCTGGGGGTGACTTCCTTCCGGTGGCTATCCGCAGTGATCCTGAGCATGGCCGCGTCCCTCCTTCAAGGTTCGATGAGCAGGTTTGCATCCAGACCGCCAACAGTCTGATGCTGCGCTATCATACTGAGATTCTTGGCGGATTGGCTAATGGTCTTGAGTCGAGAGCGACGCCACGCCCGGTGAGTACGAGGCGCCAGGCGGGTTGGTTCAGACGCGGTGCTGACTGCCAGGGCTTGCGCACTCGCGGCAGGAGAGGTGCGAGAAAAGACCTGCTTGTGGCGGGCCACCCACACATGACACTTATTGTCAGTGTGACGAATGGTCGTTGTTTCCCGCACAGGGGGACACATTGTTTCTGAACTCACTTCTCTAGCTTGGCCAGTTGGGCTTTGAGACGCACGGCAGGCAATTCGACACTCCGTCAGGCGGTCTGGGCTGTGATAAAATTGGTCTGTTGCGTGCTAGCCCAATAAGAAAGGTGCTTTTAGGAGAATAGAATGGCTGAGCAGACACACTGGTTGGGAGCCTTTCTGGCTCACCTGTCACCCCGAGTGCAGGAGAAGTTGCTAGGGCTGGGCGAGACTTTTCGCTACCCCGCCGGGCAGACCATTTTCCACGAAAGCGATCCCAGCCTCTACCTCTACATTGTGAAGAGTGGGCAAGTCGCCATCGACGTCCATATCGCGTCGAAGGGACGCCGTTCCATCATGACGGCTGGGCCTGGCGACTTGTTCAGCTGGTCGGCTCTGGTGGAGCCGCGCCTCGAGACCGCTTCGGCGCGGGCCGTGGAGGAAACCGAGGCTCTGGGGGTCAAAGGTGGCGCTTTGATGGACCTGTGCCGGGAAGATCCGGTACTCGGTTTTGAAGTGTATCACGAGCTGGCGGAGGTTATCAGCGCTCGCCTGATTGCCACCCGCCTGCAATTGCTCGACATACTTGCCGGTTAGGCTCACGAGGAGGAGCCGCTATGTCGCCCAGCCTGCCGCGAGTTTCCGCCCACGTTGAAATGCCCAAGACCTCCCTGGAGCAGGTCTTTGACAACTTGCGCGCGGCCGGCTTCTCTCTGGTGGGGCCCACTGTCCGGGACGGCGCTATTGTGCTGGATGAAATCGCCCGGTTGGACGATCTCCCCTTGGGTTGGACTGACGAGCAGGAGCCGGGCCGCTACCGCCTGAGTAAGACGCGCGAACGGGAAGCACAGTACTTCGCGTTCAGCGTTGGCCCGGACTCCTGGAAGCAGTTTCTTCACCCAGCCCGCCTCCGGCTCTTCTCCGTGGAAAAGCAGAATGGCAACTGGGTCTTCCGACTGCCGCAGGAACCTCCGCCACACTATGCCTTCGTTGGGGTCCGGGCTTGCGACCTCGCTGCCATCGGCATCCAGGACCGGGTGCTGATGGATGGAGAGTTCCGTGATCCCCACTACGCCAGCCGGCGGGAACAGGTCTTCGTTCTGGCGGTCAACTGCGGCCAGGCAAGCTCTTCCTGTTTCTGCGCCTCCATGAAGACTGGCCCGTGCGTGACCAGTGGATTTGATTTGGCGGTGACAGAACTGCCCGATGTTTTCCTGGTGGAGATCGGGTCGGAAGCAGGTTCCCAAATGCTCCAAAACACGTCCTGGGAGCCGGCCACAGCGTTTGACCTGGGCCGGGCTGCCCGGGCCGTCCAGCAGGCCGAGCGGCAGATTAAACGCCGACTGAACACGGATGACCTCCCGAAACTCATTTACGAGAACCTTGAGCATCCTCAGTGGGATGCGGTGGCCACCCGTTGCCTCTCCTGCGCCAACTGCACGCTGGTTTGTCCGACCTGCTTCTGTACGACGGTCGAGGACACCAGCAATCTGCGGGGGACCGTGGCGGAGCGGATCCGGCTGGCGGACTCTTGCTTCAATCGTGATTTCTCCCACGTGTTCGGCGGCAACATCCGTCCCAGCATTAGTTCCCGGTATCGACAGTGGCTCAGTCACAAGCTGGCTTCCTGGATCGACCAGTTTGGGACGTCGGGCTGCGTGGGCTGCGGTCGCTGCATCACCTGGTGTCCGGTGGGAATTGAGATCACCGAAGAAGTGAACGCCATTCGCACGAAGGCGGCCAAATGAGCGTAGCATTTCGAGCGACGGGAATACCGCATCCGGTGGATCCCATGCTGCCCCGGCCAGCCGTCATTCAGGCCATCAAGCCGGAGGCGGCCGGGGTCTGGAGCTTCTCGATGGCCTTCGCGAACCCGGCCGATCGCGACGCTTATCGCTTCCAGCCCGGGCAGTTCAACATGCTCTACCTGCCGGGCTTCGGGGAAGTGGCCATCTCGGTGAGTTCCGACCCTGGGGAACCGCAAGTGCTCGGCCACACGATCCGCTATGCGGGAAACGTCACCCGGGGCATCGGCCGGCTCAAGGTGGGCGACCTGGTGGGAATTCGCGGCCCGTTCGGAAGCCACTGGCCGCTGGAGAGTGGCGCCGGCAAGAACCTGATCATTGTGGCGGGCGGGATCGGCTTGGCGCCGCTTCGGCCGGTCATTCTCTCCATCCTCAGCCATCGCGACGCCTATGGACGAGTGCTGCTCCTTTACGGGGGGCGGACCCCGGCCGACCTGCTTTATACCCGTGAATTCGGCCGCTGGCGCGAAGGAGGGCTCGAAGTCAACATCACCGTTGACGTGGGGGACGAGAACTGGCGGGGCAAGGTGGGGGTGGTGCCCCAGCTCTTCTATTTTGTGCGCATGGAGCACAAGAACACCCTGATCCTTACCTGCGGGCCGGAGATCATGATGCGGTTTGTGATCTATGAGGCCCTGGCCCGTCGCATTCCCAAGGATGCCATCTACATCTCGATGGAACGTAACATGAAGTGCGCGGTGGGCTTCTGTGGTCATTGCCAGTTTGGGCCCACCTTCATCTGCAAGCAGGGCCCGGTGCTTAACTTTGCGGCAGTCGAGCCTTTCTTCGGCAAGGAGGATTTCTGATATGACCTCCGATGCGCGGCCCAAGCTGGCGGTTTACAAGTTCGCCTCCTGCGACGGCTGCCAGTTGGCGCTTCTGAGCCTGGAAGATGAGCTGCTCAGCTTGGTCGGTGAGGTTGAGGTTGCTTACTTCTTGGAGGCGAGTTCGGCTACGGCAGAAGGTCCTTACGATGTGGCCCTGGTGGAAGGCTCGGTGACCACTCCGCACGACGCGGAGCGCATCCAGGCGGTACGAAAGGAGGCCAAATACCTCATTACCATCGGCGCCTGCGCCACCGCCGGCGGTATCCAGGCGTTGCGGAATTGGCAGGACGTGGATGAGTTCATCCGTGTAATCTACACTACGCCGGCCTACATCCACAGTCTCAAGGATTCCACGCCCATCTCCAAGCACGTGGCCGTGGACTTCGAACTCAACGGTTGTCCCATCAACAAGTATCAACTTCTGGAGGTTATCACGGCGCTCGTGCAGGGGCGCGCGCCGCACTTGCCGTCCCACTCGGTCTGCATGGAGTGCAAGCGTCGCGGGACGGTTTGCGTGACGGTGGCCCAGGGCATTCCCTGTCTCGGCCCGCTGACCCATGCCGGCTGCGGCGCCATCTGCCCCGCTTACAACCGGGGCTGTTACGGCTGCTTCGGACCGATGGAGAAGCCGAACCCGGATTCGCTCACCGCGTTCTTGCAGAAAGCGGGCGTGCCGGCGGGCGAACTGCTCCGGCTGTTGCGCGGTTTCACGGGATATGCGGAGGCGTTCCGCTCCGCCAGCGATAAGTTGGAAAAGGCAGCTCCATGACTCAAAGGAAATCAGGTTCCGCCGGCTCGGCCCAGCGCACGGTGAAGGTGGACTACCTCTCCCGGGTGGAGGGTGAAGGCGGGCTCTATGCCCGGGTGGAGAACGGCCAAGTGCGCGAGGTCAAGCTCGACATCTTCGAGCCGCCGCGCTTTTTCGAGGCGTTTCTGCGGGGCCGCTATTTCCAGGAAGTGCCCGACATTACGGCGCGCATCTGCGGCATCTGCCCCGTGGCCTACCAGATGAGTTCTGTGCATGCTCTGGAAGCGGCCCTGGGCGTGACTCCCGGCCCGGAGATTCGACAACTGCGGCGGTTGCTCTATTGCGCGGAATGGATTGAAAGTCACGCGCTGCACATTTACCTTTTGCAGGCTCCTGACTTCCTCGGTTACGACAGCGCCATCGCCATGGCTGCGGATCATCCCCGCGAGGTGGAGCAGGCCTTACGGTTGAAGAAGGTCGGCAACGACCTGCTGGCCCGTCTGGGCGGCCGCGCCACGCATCCCGTCTCGGTCTGCGTGGGTGGCTTCTACAAGGTGCCGCGCCGCAAGGAACTGGAGGCGCTGCGCGCCGACCTCGAGTGGGGCCTGGAGGCGGCGCTCGAAACGGTGCGCTTCGTGGCCGGGTTGCCGTTCCCGGAGTTTGCTCCGGACTACGAGTTCGTCTCGGTGTCCCATCCCGACGAGTATCCGATGAACGAGTGGAAGATTGTTTCCTCCGCCGGGGTGGATATCGAGCCGACGGAGTTCGAGCGGGTATTCCTGGAGGAACACGTCGAGCATTCCACCGCGCTGCACTCGAAACGGGCCGACACTGGCAGGAGTTACTTTGTGGGTCCCTTGGCGCGCATCAATCTGAATTTTGCGAAGCTCTTTCCCCGGGCCAAAGCGGCGGCGCGTGCCACGGGAATCTCCTGGCCCTGCAAGAACCCCTTCCTGGGCATCGTGGTGCGGGCCGTGGAGCTGGTACACGCGTATGAGGAAGCGCTGGCCATCATCGCGTCGTACCAGGAGCCGGCGCGCAGCCGAGCGGAGTTCAAGGTGCGCGCGGGGGAGGGCTGCGCCGCCACCGAGGCGCCGCGCGGCGTGCTCTACCACCGCTATCGCATCAATGATGAGGGGTTGGTGGAGTTTGCCAAGATCGTCCCGCCCACGGCGCAGAACTATCGCCGGATGGAGGACGATCTGCGGCTCTTCCTGCCGGGGATTCTGGAGCGGACGGAGCCTGAGATCGCCCGTGCCTGTGAGAACCTGATCCGCAATTACGATCCCTGCATCTCCTGCTCCACCCATTTCCTGAGATTGAAGCTCGACCGTGGATAAACCCGCAGGCCAGTCCGAGGTTCGCAGCGGCGCTGGGGGGTCGGGCGTGCGCCTGCGGGTAGTCGGCTGTGGCAATCCCTATGCGGGGGACGACAGCGCGGGTCTGGAAGTCGTCCGCCGCCTGCGGGCAAGGGGCGACTGCGCGTGCGAGCTCCTCGAGATGCCGCAGGCGAGCGTGGAGTTGCTCGACCTCCTGCAGGACGCCGCTGCCGTTTTGTTTGTTGATGCCGTATCGAGCGGCGCGCCGCCAGGCACTCTGCACTTGGCGGCGCTACCATCGCCGGGGATTGAGCCGCGAGCGCTCGGTTTGCTTTCCAGTCACGGCTGGGGTTTGCCGGAGATGCTCGGGCTGGCCAGCGCTATGCGGCGGCAAACGCCACGGCTGATGCTCCTGGGCGTGGAGGTCGGGACGGTTGAGCCAGGCCGAGCACGCACGCAGGCGGTCGAAGAGGCCATTCAGACTGTGGTCGAGAAGTTCGCCGAATTCCGCGCTCTTCTGACTGAGCCAGAAAAAGACGACCGGTGCAGTCCCCGCCGCTTTTTGCCCGGCGACACCTCGTTTCCCGGTGGTAGCGGCGAGGGCCCCATCGCCGCGGGAGGTCAGTGATGTGCTTGGCGGTACCCGGGAAGATCTTGGAGATAGAAGATCACGACGGTAACCGGACTGCTCGAGTCGAGTTTGGTGGCGTCACCCAACCTGTTCGGCTCGATTTCGTCCCCGAAGCGCAGGTGGGCGACTACGTCGTAACGCACGTGGGCTTTGCCATCAGCCGGTTGGATGCCGAGGAGGCTGACCGCACCCTCCGGCTCCTCGAGGCCATGGGTGTCGTAGAGGCCGAGGGATCCGGCGGGCTGTAGAGGCGGCTTTAGGCCCCGACTTGTCGGGGGATGAGCCTGCCGCACCATATGAAGTACATCGACGAGTACCGCGACGAACGCATTGCCCGTGCCTTGGTGGCGGACCTCGCCCGCCGCGTCACGCGCCCCTGGGTACTGATGGAGATCTGCGGCGGACAGACGCACACCCTGATGCGCTACGGCATTGACGAGCTGATACCGCCGCAAATTACCATGGTCCACGGCCCCGGCTGCCCGGTTTGCGTGACCGCTTTGGAAACCATCGACAAGGCCATTCAGATCGCCTCCCGGCCAGAGGTGATTTTCGTTTCCTACGGGGACATGCTGCGCGTGCCGGGTTCCCGTTCCGACCTGCTCAGGGTAAAGGCGGCGGGCGGGGATGTCCGGGTGGCGTATTCACCCCTGGAGGCGCTGAAGATTGCGCGCGCGCATCCGGAGCGCCAGGTCGTCTTCTTTGGAATCGGGTTCGAGACCACTGCGCCGGCCAACGCGATGGCCGTATGGCAAGCGAAGCGCGAGGGACTCCGGAACTACTCCATGCTCGTCTCGCACGTGCTGGTGCCTCCTGCTATCCGGCTGCTACTCAGTTCGCCCCACAACCGCGTCCAGGCTTTCATTGCCCCCGGACACGTGTGCACGGTGATGGGCTATCGCGAGTATGAGGCGCTCAGCCGCGAGTTTCGGGTGCCCATCGTCGTGGGCGGTTTCGAGCCGATAGACCTGCTCGAAGCCATCTCGATGCTGGTGACTCAGCTCGAGGAGGGCCACGCCGCAGTGGAAAACCAGTACGCGCGCTCCGTGAGTTACGAGGGCAACCTGCCGGCGCAGGCAATCATGGGGGAGGTGTTCGAGGTCTGCGACCGCAAGTGGCGCGGCGTCGGGCTGATCCCGCAGAGCGGCCTGCGGCTGCGGCCGGAGTTTGCCGCCTACGACGCTGAGAAGATATTCAAGCTGGAAGACTCAAGCGCCGAGGAGCCTGCCGAGTGCCTCAGCGCCCAGGTGCTTCAGGGGTTGAAGAAGCCGATTGATTGCCCGGCTTTCGGCCGCCGCTGCACGCCCGAGTCACCCCTGGGCGCGCCGATGGTCTCGGCCGAAGGTGCCTGTGCTGCCTATTACCACTATCGGCGGCACACCGTGGCCTCGTAAGGAGAACAGCGGTGGACGACGAGAGCAAAGCGGAATTCAGTTGCCCCGCGCCCTTGCCGGCTCGCGACGAGGTCTTACTGGGTCACGGGAGTGGTGGCCGGCTGACGGCGGAGTTGATCCGGAATCTCTTCCTCCCGGCGTTTCAGAATCCCGTCCTGGCGCGCCTGGACGACCAGGCCATTGTCAGTGTCAACGGCTTGCGGTTGGCTTTCACTACGGATTCGTTTGTCGTCAGCCCGCTGTTTTTTCCCGGGGGAGACATCGGGTCATTGGCCGTCAACGGCACGGTGAACGATCTGGCCATGGGCGGGGCGCAGCCGCTCTTCCTGAGCGCCGCCTTTATTATCGAAGAAGGCCTGCCGATGGAAACCCTGCGCCGCGTGGTCGATTCGCTGCGCCGGGCTGCGGCCGCCGCGGGCGTCGAGGTGGTGACGGGCGACACCAAGGTGGTGGAAAAGGGAAGCGGCGACGGGCTTTTCATCAACACTTCGGGACTGGGGTTGGTGCCGGAGGGCGTGCGCCTCTCGGCTGACCAGGGGCGGCCGGGTGACCGGGTGTTGCTGAGTGGCTCGATCGGTGAGCACGGCATCGCCATCCTGGCTGAGCGCGAAGGGTTGGAATTTGAGAGTCCGGTCAAGAGCGACAGCGCCGCATTGCACACTCTGGTCGCGGCGATGCTGGCGGTCGCAAGGGACTCAATCCGCTGCCTGCGAGATCCCACCCGCGGAGGCCTGTCCAGTGCCTTGAACGAGATCGCGGCGCAGTCGCGGGTCGGTATGGTGATTGACGAGCAATCGATCCGGGTACGGGAGGAAGTGAAGGGCGCGTGCGAGTTATTAGGATTCGACCCGCTGTACGTGGCCAACGAAGGCAAGCTGCTGGCGATCGTTGCCCCGGACGTGGCGGAAGGGATCTTGGCGGCGATGCGGGCTCACCCGCTGGGGCAGGAGGCGCAGATTGTCGGGACCGTCCGTGAATGCGATCCCGGCGTGGTGGTGATGCGGACCTTGCTGGGCACGACGCGCATCGTGGACATGCTCTCGGGCGACCAGTTGCCGCGAATTTGCTAGGTGTTGGGTGTCAGGTGCCAGGTGTCAGCCTCAGACCTGCAACCTGACACCCGAAACCCGACACCTGGAACCTGTTTTTCATGCACGAACTGAGCATTGCCAATTCGATTTTGGAGGCCGCTCGAGCCGAGGCGGTGCGACGCCCGGGCGCACGGTTGCTCAAGGTAGGGGTGCGGGTGGGCGAACTGGCGGGGGTCGAACCGGAGGCGCTCAGCTTCTGCTTTGACTCGCTGGTCCGAGGGACGGAGCTGGAGCCGTTGACGCTCGAGATCGAGACTCGCCCGCGTCGCCAGCTCTGCCGTGAGTGCGGCCGCACTTTCCGCGTTGTGGATTACAGCATCGTCTGCCCGGACTGCGGCACTGCCGAGACCAGGTGCATCGGCGGGGACGAATTGGAAATGGTCTATCTGGAGCTGGAAGAGACATGAGCCGTGTGCCGCTCGAGAAGAAAGTCCTGAGTGAGAACGACCGCCTGGCGGCCGAATTGCGGGCACGTTTTCACGAGCATGGAATCCTTTGTCTTAATCTTGTCAGCTCGCCCGGAGCGGGAAAGACGACCCTGCTCGAGCGCACGCTGGAGGGCTTTCCGCCAACTGAGCGCGTGGCGGTGCTCACCGGGGACATCCAGACGGACAACGACGCTCGGCGCCTCGCCGGGTTTGGCTTTCCGGTGAAACAGATCACCACCGGCGGGGCCTGCCACCTGGACGCGCGCATGGTGGAGCGCGCGCTGGCCGAGTGGCGGTTGGACGAAATCGACCTGCTGCTGATTGAGAACGTCGGCAACCTGGTCTGTCCGGCCAGTTACGATTTGGGCGAAGCCGCGAAGGTCGTCATCCTCAGCGTCACCGAAGGCGACGACAAGCCGCTCAAATATCCCGCCATGTTTTTCCGAGCCGAATTGCTGGTGCTGAGCAAGACAGATCTGTTGCCTCATGTGCCCTTCAGCCTGGCGGGTGCCCGGGAGAACGCGCTGCGGGTGCATCCCGGCATGGAGATTCTGGAAGTCGCCTCGCTGACGGGCGCGGGCCTGGAAAGCTGGCGACGGTGGCTGGAGGTGCGGCGGCGCGCAGTGCGAGCCGCGACGCCAGCGCCGGCAAACCTGGGTCGAACTGAATCCGGCTAGTGCCGTTCCAACCATTTGGAGGTGCTTCTGTGAGCGGCGATCTCGGCCAATCTCGAAAGGTTTCGGCACCAGCCGGTCGGCCCATTAAGTTGGAACGGCACTAGGTGCGGCGATGGAAGTCCGCAAAGGGATTGAAATCTTCGGCATCGTGCAGGGTGTGGGCTTTCGCCCTTACGTGTACCGCCTGGCATCCGAACTCCAGCTGTCCGGCCTGATTACCAACACGGCGGCCGGCGTGAGTATCGAAGTCGAGGGGCCGCGCGAAGCGGTGGAGGCTTTCCTGGCACGGCTGCCGGTGGAACTGCCGCCACTCGCGCATATCACTGATGTCGCGGTCCGCGACCTTCCTTGCGACCACGACCGGGAATTTCGCATCCTGGCCAGTCGGGTCGGCGAGGAACACCGGGTCCTGATCTCGCCCGACGTAGCTGTCTGCCGGGACTGCCTGCGCGAGCTTTTTGACCCCGCCGACCGCCGCTACCGCTACCCGTTCATCAACTGCACCAACTGCGGCCCGCGCTTCACCATCGTGCGCGACATTCCTTACGACCGCGCCCGAACCTCGATGGCCAGGTTCCGCATGTGTCCCGCCTGCCAGCGCGAGTACGACGACCCGACGAACCGACGCTTCCACGCGCAGCCTAACGCCTGCTGGGAGTGCGGGCCGCGTGCGGAGCTGTGGGATACCTCGGGGAAACGCGTCGAAGCCTCTGATCCCATCACCGAAGCCGCGGCGCGTCTCAACGCCGGGGCGATAGTGGCAGTGAAAGGACTGGGAGGTTTTCACTTGGCGGCCGACGCCACGAACCAGGCGGCCGTTGACCGGCTGCGCGAAAGGAAGCAACGCGTAGGGAAGCCGTTTGCCATCATGGCCCGCGATGTCGCATGCGTGGAACAGTTCTGCCACCTGGACGAGTGCGGTCGCGCCTTGCTCCTCAGCCCCGAGCGGCCCATCGTTCTGTTGCCGAAGCGGTATCCGCATCCCATCGCGGAATCGGTCGCTCCCCTCATCCGCGACCTGGGTGTGTTCCTGCCTTACACGCCGTTACATCACGTGCTGCTTGCGGACGGCGGCTTCCTCGCTCTGGTAATGACGAGCGGCAATCTGAGCGAAGAGCCCATCGCCATTGACAACCAGGAAGCGGTGGCGCGCTTGGCCGGGCTCGCTGACTTCTTCCTGGTGCACAACCGTGACATTCTTTTGCGGTGCGATGATTCTGTGGTTCGGCCGACGGGTGGGCGAGCGCGGCAGTGGCGCCGTTCGCGCGGCTACGTGCCCGTGCCGGTATTTCTGCGCGACGAACTGCCGCCGGTTCTGGCCGTGGGTGGCGAGTTGAAGAACACGGTCTGCCTCATCAAGGGCCGGCACGCCTTCCTGAGCCAGCACATCGGCGACCTGGAGAATCTGGAGGCCTACCGTTTCTTCGAGGAGGCCGTGCGGCATCTCAAACGCACCCTGGAAATTGAGCCGCAAATCGTGGCCTACGACCTGCACCCCGACTACTTCGCGACCCGCTGGGCGCTGGCGCAAACCGGGATCGAACGCGTAGGCGTGCAACACCACCACGCGCACATCGCCAGTTGCATGGCGGAGAACCATCTGGAGGGGAAGGTCGTCGGCATTGCGCTTGATGGCACGGGCTACGGCACCGACGGGAACATCTGGGGCGGGGAAGTCCTGCTGGCCGATTACGCCGGCTTCGAACGTGCCGCCCACTTTGCCTACGTGCGCATGCCGGGCGGCGCCGTCGCCATCCAGGAGCCTTGGCGGATGGCGGTCAGCTATCTGGCCGAGCATTTCGGCGACGCCTTTCAGGACTTGCGCATTCCGTTTGTGCAGCAGCTTGAGCGCCGTCGTGTGGAAGTCCTCCTGCGCATGATCAAGCGCGGGGTGAACTCGCCGCTCACTTCGAGTTGCGGGCGGCTGTTCGATGCCGTGGCCGCGCTCGTGGGTATTCGGCAGCGGGTGACTTATGAGGCCCAGGCGGCCATCGAGCTGGAAATGGCCATCGAGGCGAGCGACGAAGACGTGGCCTACCCGTTAGCGCTGGCTCCCGAGGGTAATGGATGGCTCATCGACACCCGGCCGCTGTTTGAAGCGCTGCTCCGCGACCTTCGCCGCGGGCTCTCTGCCGGCGCCATCAGCCGGCGGTTTCACAACGGGCTGGTGGAGATTTTCGCGCGCCTTGCGCGCCTGCTGCGCGAGCGCACCAGGCTCAACCGTGTGTGCTTGAGCGGAGGAACGTTTCAAAACGCCTACTTGCTGGAGCACCTGTGTGCCCGGCTCGGAACGAATGGTTTCGAAGTCTTCACCCACGCGGAAGTGCCCGCCGGCGATGGCGGGCTCAGCCTCGGGCAAGCCGTGGTTGCGGCCCACCGTCCTAAGTAGAGGCCCGCGTTGGCTACCGAAGGTGGTGCGCTGCCAGAGCGGTCGTGGGCCACGCGGGAACCATCGACGTTACACTCATCTGTCACGGTCTCGAGTTCTTCTCGTTTCGCTGGCTTGGCACTACCAGACATTGCCCTTGTCCGTGCCTGTTCAACCGATCCCTGTGCGCTGGAGGAGGAATTTATGTCCTCAATTCCCTGTGATCTGGATATTGCGCGTGCGGCTCATCTTAAGCCGATTGCGGATGTTGCCCGAGACCTTGACGTTGAGGAAGACGAGCTGGAGCTCTACGGCCGGCACAAAGCCAAGGTCAGCCTTAGTGTCCTGGAGCGACTCAAGGGCGCTCCCAGCGGAAAGCTGATCGCGGTCACCGCGATTCCCCCCACGCCGCTGGGGGAAGGTAAGAGCGTCACCGCCATCGGACTGGGCCAGGCACTGGCGAAGATCGGTAAGCAGGTGTGCAACACCTGCCGGCAGCCTTCGCAGGGGCCGACGTTCGGCATCAAGGGAGGTGCCGCGGGCGGCGGCTATTCGCAGGTTGTTCCGATGGAAGATTTCAATCTGCACCTGACCGGCGATTTTCACGCCGTGACGGCTGCCCAGAACCTTTGTGCGGCCATGATTGATGCCAGCTACATGCATGGCAACAAGCTCAACCTGGATCCGTTCAATATTACCTGGCGGCGCTGCATCGACACCAACGACCGCGTTCTGCGCGACATCGTGATCGGGCTGGGCGGCAAAGCGAACGGGTATCCGCGTGAGACCGGCTTTGACATTACCGCGGCCTCGGAAACGATGGCCATCCTGGCGCTGGCGACTTCGCTCCGCGATCTGCGACAGCGGCTGGGCCGGATCGTTGTCGGCTTCAATAAAGACGGACATCCGGTCACGGCCGAAGACCTCAAAGCCGCCGGCGCCATGACCGTGCTACTGAAGGATGCCCTCCGGCCCAACCTGATGCAGACGCTGGAACACACGTCCGTGCTCGTCCACTGCGGGCCGTTCGGCAACGTCGGGCCCGGTAACAATTCTGTGCTGTCCAACATGGTGGCGCTCAAGCTGGCGGACTACGTAGTGACGGAATCGGGCTTTGGCGCCGATATGGGTTACGAGAAGCTGGTGAATATCACCTGCCGGCAGGGCGGACTGCAAGTCTCGGCGGCGGTGGTGGTCTGCACCGTGCGGGCGCTGAAGATGCACGGCGGGGTGGGGAAGATCGTGGCAGGCAAGCCGCTGCCCCCGGAGCTGACCGTGGAGAACTTCGCGGCGCTCGAGCGCGGGCTTCCCGTGCTGGAGGCGGCGATCCGCATCGTCAAGCTGGCAGGTGTGCCCGTGGTCGTGGCGGTGAACCGCTTCGAAACCGACACCGATGCGGAGTTGCGATTCGTAGCGGAGCGAGCGCAGGGACTCGGCGCCGAACGGGGCGTCGTCTCCGACGTGCACGCGCGCGGCGGCGCCGGAGGGGTCGAGCTGGCCGAAGCTGTGGTCGAAGCCGCCCAAAAGCCGGCCACGATGAAGCTTCTCTATCCCGATGAGCTGCCCATCAAGGAGAAGATTCGCACGCTGGCTACGCAGATCTATGGCGCCAGTGACGTGGAATACATGCCGGAGGCAGAACGCAAGATCAAGCTCTACACCGACCTCGGCTTCGCTCGCCTGCCCATTTGCATGGCGAAGACACACCTGTCGTTCTCGCACGATCCGGGCTGGAAAGGGGTGCCCCAAGGCTACAAGTTCCCCATCCGCGACGTGCGGCTGTCCGCCGGCGCGGGGTTCCTCTATCCGCTCGCGGGCGAGATGATGACCATGCCCGGCTTGGGCTCGTCGCCCGCCGCTGTTCGCGTGGATATCGACGAGCAGGACCGCGTGGTGGGACTCTTCTGAACTGAGAGGCGCGCGACTTCCGACGACAGCGTGCCTTGTGATACACTTAGCGTGTTCCTGGACGGGCCGTTAGCTCAATTGGTAGAGCAACTGACTCTTAATCAGTAGGTTGGGGGTTCGATTCCCTCACGGCTCACCATCTAATCCGCATGACTTCAGCGAGTTAGAGCCCAGTCCAGGACATCACCTGATACAGCCTCGTTCGGGTGGTAACCACCATTGGTAACCATCTTTGAGCATCGTCGGCCTGCTAGATCTGCCGGGTAGGCTCTCAAGTGCCGTGTGGAGCCACATCCTGGTGCCATCATGCGGCACGGCAGGCCATTCTACGCGCGAGTCTGGTAGTGGAAACCGAATGGCCCGGGCTGAAGTTACTTCTGCAGGCGGGCCTGCATAGAATCCTGCGGGGCTTCAGCTGTTGTAACCGGAATGGCAAGTCCAGGGGCCAAGGTTCTGCACGCCCTTCGGAATGCCGCAGGAATTCAGAAAATGCACGCGGTGCCTCGCATCCCCGTAGCCCAATCTGATTCTGCCACAATGGCGGGTATTTCGTACTACATCGAAAGGTGGCTCAAGAGCAGTCTACTTGCGAGATGGGGACAATCCCGAAAAAGTTCGCGTTGGACAGATCAACTCATTTGCACCGTTTCAAACCTCTCCCCTCGTATGACTCACGCCGACGCATCCTCGGTCGATTCTTCGCATCTGGCGTAGATCGTACGCCTCAGCCAGCTCGTTGGCGATGCATTTGTCGGGCTCTCCCACCGGCCGAGGCTGGTGTGCAGTACTGCACTCCGAGTGGGCCTTGCCCCTCTTCAAAGGGCGTCAGGGAGTCCCAGAGGCGAGCGACCGTCGTGGATAAACGGAAGAGAGGACACTGCGAACGTGTGCCCCTCTTGCCTGGCTTCCTTTCGACCGGACGCAATAAGAGAAGCCTCAACGACAAGGCACACCTACGGCGCCTACGGCTAGTGGGCCAGCCGCTTCGCCAGGAACAAAGCCTCGCGATCCCTCTCAACTTGCGATAGACCCTATGGGGCATCGAGGACCGTCCGGCAAGGGGTACCCCCGCCCGTACAAAGCCCCGCTGTTTGAAGGTGATTGTCCTCGCGCCCCTCTATCACATGAGAAAATCAAAAAAAACAAAAATCACCCTGGCTTGTATCTCGGCGGCCTATCGATTGGCCCTTTAGTGTCCCCAACGAGAGAATTTGATCTCGCAGTCTGGCTTTTCCCAGTGCAGTTCTGCACTACCGCAAACAATGGAGTTTCGCTGCTCAGCCGATGCGGACTTGTAATCTCTGATTTGGAAACATGCAAAAGTGCGATTTCATTCCCGAGTTGCACTTTTCACTCCGGAGTTACATGCCATCAGCGTCGGTGCAATCCTTTGCGGTCTGGGAGTAGAATCGCGTGTATGGCCGACCCCGAATTAACAAGGGGGCAATGGTTCGCTTGTCACGGATACTGCGTATTTCCTTTTTCAGATCGCTTCCTGCCAGTCATCTCGAGAAATTTGAAAGAAGTGAACAAGAAACGTAGAGAGTTTGCTCAGCAGCATCCTCAGAACTCGTCCGTTAAGAAGAATTTGAAAAAAGAGAAGAAAAGAGGAGAGCCTGCCCAACAACGTCCTCTGACCTCATCTGATTGGGTGAGGAAATTCGAAGCACTTCACCGTCAAGCAGAGTCCGCCGTTCGGTGCCAGGCAGAAATTGGATCGTTACTATACAACGCTCAACCGAAGTGGTCTCTACGCGAGCTTAGGCCGGGCTCGCTGGATGAAGCCTGTGCAATCATAAAAGAGTTCCTGGGGTTGGCCAAACTCGCATCTGAAGCTTTTAATTGGGGACCCCATCTTTTTCTTCCGAAGATGAGATGGATGGAGCACAGTTGGAAACACATTAGTATGGCTGACCTCGAGAAGATAGCGGGCGATGTTAGGTCGGGAATATATCCCTTCCCCGACCTCGGTCCACCAATCGATCTCCTTGAAACGGGCGATGAGGCAAGAGAGTTGTTCCTGAGGGCAGCGCAGCGCGACCCGTCGGCTGTAACCCGGCTGAACGTTCTTTTTCCTTCGAAACAGACGCAGAGGGAGATTGCAGAGTTTTACTTCGTCGGAGCCAAGCCACTTGATGAAATCCAGAGAATGGTCTCCCGGATTCCTACACCCGAGGAGTTAGCAGCCGAATACACTTGGGTAGCCCGCACGAATCCTGATCCTGAGGAAGCAGAGAACGCGCGAAATGAGGTACGTATTCTTGTTGCGAAAGCCGCAGCCAAAGGCTCACAGATTAAGTCAGGACGCCCCAGGGTACCCTTCGCTGAAGAGACTATAGCTAAGGTATATGAAATGAGCTACGCCCTGTTTCGACAGGTTCGTGAAGTCGATAGGCTTCTACGGACTTTCGAAAAAGACGGTAAAGAACGGGAACCTCTGTTGAAAGGCTTCTATCCCTGGCTCGCGGAACGCCTACGCAAGAAAGATGGCGTGACAGGATTCCTAGATTCGCGACCCACGAGCGGAGGCACCGTGACTGCAGGCTTTGTCCTCGGGGTAAGTCCGAGCAAAGTCAAAAAAGCTGTCTTCGGCTAGCACCTCGCTACCCACCCAGCCTTGCCCACAAATCCCCGCATTAATGGACACGACTCAGCACTAATCGGCATCCCTCAGGGCGCTAGAATAGTTCAAGGTGGTAATGGCTTAGATCGTGGTTGACCCACGGTCAGTTGGGCCGCTGAAACGAGACAGACAAAGATTGGGAGTGCACCGATGAGGAATCTCGACGAAAAAGGCGTAGCGGAGGTTTTGCTATGCAGTGTCGCCAAGCTTCGGAAAATGCGTAGAGATGGAACAGGTCCCCGGTGGGTGAGGATCGGAAGGTTGTGTCGCTATCCCGAAGAATGGCTGATCCAGTATATCGAAGCGAATGAGGTGCGCCAGGAAAGAAACCAATGCAATGCCACAACGACGTTCATGGTTGATGAGAATTCTGATCACTGAGGGGTTACGACATTGGTCATGAAAGACTATGAGTTCAGGAGCTTGATTGAAACTGTTCGAGAGCGGACAGACATCGTGCAGGTCATTGGTCGACGCGTTAATCTAGATCGCAACGGGAAGGGACTTTGTCCCTTCCACGAAGAGAAGACACCGAGTTTTTCGGTCAGCCCGAAACGGCAATTCTTCCATTGCTTCGGATGTGGGGTTGGAGGAGATGTCTTTAAGTTCCTCCAGCTATTCGAAAAGAAGCCCTTCATCGAGGTGTTACTCGACCTTGCTAGAGAAGCCGGGATCTCCGTGACTGATCTTAGCAGCGAAGAGAGAGAGGGCATCGAGCAAGATCGGCTACTCGGGGACATTCTCACAGAGACGGCCCAGTTCTACCACCGGAGCCTTACGCCCTCAGTCAGACACTATCTCGGCAAAGAGCGCCAGTTCACCGAGGAGACCGTCGTCCGCTTCAAGATCGGGTATGCCAACGGTGGCCTGAAGGAACACCTGCTTCAGAAATGCGGATTCCCCCAAGCCCTTTGCATCGAAGCTGGGGTTTTGAAGCATCACGAGGGGCAAGCGGTCCGTGATTACTTCTACCATCGCGTTATTTTCCCAAACATTCGACGCGGGCGCGTAGTCCACCTCTCAGGTAGAAGCCACAATGGGCACGAACCTAAGTACCTTCACCTTCCGGGCGAAATACATTACCTCTACAACGAGGACGCACTCTCCGGCGCTGAGCCTATCGTCGCGGAAGGAATACCCGATTGTATTTCTGCTGTTCAGACTGGATATGACGCCGTTGCGATCCTTGGTGCATCCGCATTCAAGCTTGAATATGTGTCCAAGTTCTCGCGGTGTGAAACGGTTTACCTCTGTCTCGATGGGGACAAGGCTGGCTTCGAGGGGATGTTGAGGATAGGAGACCTACTGGGCGACCGGGCAAAGGTTATCAGCCTTCCCCAAGGCTTCGACCTCGATGGCTTCTTAAGGAAATGCGGCAGGGAATCCTTTGAAGCTCTGATCAAGTCGGCGCCGAACACGATCATATATGAGTTGGGCCTCATACCTTCTAATACGCCCAAGACCGACCTGCCTCGCAGGCTTGACCCTGTTTTGAGGAAGTTGGCTCGCATTGAGAAAGCGAAGGCGGAGGCCTACCTGACATACGAGGTCAAGGCGCGCTTTGATCTCAAGAAGCAGGATATCGATGCTTACCGCGACCTGGTCAACAAGCTCCGCAGAATTGATGTTGCCACTCCCAGCACCGAAACCCCCGGATCCATGCCAAGCGGCGACAGTCAGAGCGGGAACACTGGACCGTACCGGATTCAGGGCGGACGGATTTGTATTAAGCGCATGACCCAATTGGGCCCTGTTACGAATGAGCTCTGTAATTTCGTGGCACGCGTCACCGAAGAGCTGGTTGTGGACAATGGAGTAGATACCACCCGGCAATTCGTGCTCCAAGGCAAACTTGATTCGGGAGCATCTCTCCCGGAGGTTCGTGTCCCCGCCGGGCGATTTTCGGGCATGACCTGGATTCCGGAATTGTGGGGTCTGAACGCCGTCGTGCGAGCTGGAATAGCCGCGCGCGACCAGCTTAGAGAGGCCATTCAACTTCTATCCCCCAACCCGCGACCGCAGCATGTTTATGCACACACGGGGTGGCGCAGGCACGGCGACAACTGGATCTACCTCACCGCAGGCGGCGCTGTTGGGTGTGACGGATTCGAAGTGGAACTTGACCCAAAGCTATCTCGCTACCGACTTCCGCGTCTTGCGGACAATCCGGCAGAGGCAATGAAAGCGAGCCTTCGGTTGCTTGACGTGGCACCCATAACGGTGACAGCCCCACTCTGGGGAGCAAATTACCGAGCTCCCCTGGCGAGCGCGTTGCCAATCGATCTCATGCTTTGGCTCGAAGGCTTCAGCGGATCTCTTAAGTCGTCTCTTGCTGCGCTCTTTCTTTGCCACTACGGTGATTTCAACCGATTAATCCTTCCGGGCGAGTGGATGTCAACCGCCAACATACTCGAGCAGCGTGCCTTTGCTCTGAAAGATGCGCTCTTCGTGGTGGACGATTATGTGCCCACAGCAGGTGATAGACGAGAGCTGGAAGCCAAGGCTGCGAGATTGATCCGGAGTCAGGGCAACCTGTCTGGTCGAGGAAGGCTTCGCGCCGACCTAACTCAGCGGCCTAGCTACCCTCCGCGTGGGTTCATCATTTCAACAGGAGAGCAACACCCGCCTGCGGTGAGCAGCCTCGCACGGCTTCTTCTAATAGAGGTGCGAAAGGAAACTCTGAACCTTGCGCTATTGACCGAGGCTCAAAAGATGGCAGACCGACTGCCGCACGCGATGAGTGGCTACATCTCGTGGCTCGCGCCGCAGATGAACGAGCTACCGAAACTACTACGAGAGACATTTGCAGGGACCCGGCAGCGAGCTACCGCCGCGGACGAACACCTGCGAGTTCCTGAAGCGCTTGCACACCTGTGGCTCGGTATCCACTGCGGCCTAACATATGCAGTGGAAATCGGTGCATGTTCACCCAGCGAAGCGGATGCTTACGATGGCCGGTGCTGGGAAGCGCTGGTGGCTTTGGGTCGCGCCCAAGGCCGTCAAATTGAAGGAGAGCGGCCATCCCGTCGCTTCCTGGGCGCGCTTCAGACTTTGTTAACCCAACGTCGCGTTTTGCTACTTCCAAAGAACGAACTTGGAAGCGTGACCAAGCCTGAGATTCCGCTAATCGGGTGGTTTGACAATGAGTTCCTCTACTTGATTCCGGACGCAGTCTTCCAAGCCATCGTCCGCTTTTGTCGAGACGCCGGCGAAGAGTTCCCGGTTAGGCAGTACCGACTGAAGATGGATCTGGATCAAGAAGGACTCAGCGAGTGCGAACCCGGCCGCCACACCACAACTGCCAAGATAGGTCGCCATAGTAAACGCGTACTAAAGCTGCCCAGGCGGGCTATTGAATCCGTCCTTGGTGAGGAATTGCAGGTCCCGGTCACCGAAGTCACCACGGTCACCGGTTTTGGGGAGTAGGGAGCGAGATGGCGTACCGAGTGAAACTACCACCTCAGCGTGATGACCGCGAGAGTGTAAGCCGGGTTTCTTATCCTCCAAAAACCGGTGACCGTGGTGACTGCGGTGACGAACGAGGGGAGAACCAGCCCCGAGAACCCCTGTCCCACCCGACTCGCACCGGGAGTTTACCTTCTCCGAACGGCGTTTCCCTGGACCGCCCCGCTCCCCCCACGGCCGATAAGGACCGGCACGAGAACCGATGGAGTGATCCATACTGGCAAGCTGCAACGAACGCCCAAACACAGATTACCGAATTGGGCTGGGAGATTGGCATTGGGGAATGGTTAGAGAAGGTCCATCCCCGGCTCTATCACGACATTTACGACCGCATCCCACACGAAATAGACGCGCTTTGGGAGACGGATGCCCCTTTTGAGCAGTTCAAGGCGGTTCTTTGCCAGTGGGTCGAAGCCCATCGCACAGCCGTTAGCCAATGGCGTAAGCGAACGAATCCCTGATCGGCGGGGCGAAAGCCGAGAAGAAAACTGATATCGCAGCACGGCAACACAGAATAGGCCCAACGGTCCATGGACGGAGGATGGAGAGCAATCTCAAGAACTGAATCGCCCGCTCTGACCTGGAAGGAGCCATTAGGCCGACGGAGCCTGAAGTCTGGGGTGAAAGAGGTTCTTCAAATGCCGGTCGAGCCGACAAAGAGGGAGGGCCGATTGAGTTGTGCAGTTACTGCACAAACCGTGTTAGGCCCGCAATGGACTCAGCGAAGGGTTTAGCGGGGAAAGAGGGATCTGACAGCCAGCGGCGCATCCCCCCAATTCTAACCCGCCGGTGGCCATCCGAAGTGATGCGAACGCAAACCCGATACCGGAGGTGGAAAAATGCCAAAAGGCACCCCGCGAATCTTTCGATTCACCTGCCCGTACTGCCAAGCGCTCAACACTGCTAGGTGCCGCAAGTGCGGTCAGATGTACAAATTTGACCCCATAAACGCTCCCGGAGAGAAAAGGGTCAAGCAACGAATCTGGTTCGGCGAGCGACAGTGGCAGCGCATCATGACTCGGGCCAAGATCACCCCAGGAGTCGGAAACACCGCCGAATTCATCAGGCTCGCGTGCGAGGAACTGCTGGCGATACCGCCGCAGAGATTGATCTCGTCGGAGTGAGCCTACGAGTAAAGGAGACGGGAAATGCCTAACTACCGTGCGTCGTCGAAGCTGAACTTCGACGCCAGGCGAGTACGCGCCTTGTCGAAAGCTTCGCGCCGACTGACGGAGATGCTCTCGATGTGCCCGTCGCCCCGGCACGAGAGGGTTCGTAGCCGCGAGTGCAGCACTGCACAAAGCTTCTCGGCGAGGCGCCGGTGGATGCGAATGGTCTAACGCGCAAGGGCAGCCTCGAAGCGACGGTCGGAGGGCTCGACGATCAAGACCAACCGCAAGGGTTATGGAGTGACACAGTGGGTCACGGAGTCGCCACAGCATGACTGAGCTTAATTTCAGTGAAGAAGATGTCTTGCTCTACTTCAAAGCAATCTTTGGCGAGGTGCCGGCGCGAGACGAAAACGGGCGTTTTCGCCTCAACTGCCCCTTTCCGTTTCATCCGGGAGGCTTCATCTACATGGAGCCGACCAATGGTCATTTCTTCTGTCGCGGTGGTTGCGGCCGGGGCGAACTCGCTATCTTCCACATGGCGAAAGCCAAGATCTTCGGTCTCAGGGAGGCGAGACAAGCCGTCATCAGAATCATTGGAGCCGAAAAGCAGAAAGCCCGTTTGGCCGAACAAGCGGCCAGGGAGAGAGCCCTCCTCGCAGCACAGGAAGCTGAGGCGGCCAGGGAAAAGGCCTTAGACGGCCTGCCGCATAATGTCAAGAAGCTACTCCGGATGATCGACCGCCACCCCGGGAAGAGCCGTCGGTGGCTGCAGCAACGCAGCCATCTGTTTGCGCACGAGTTGCACAAGGTCATACGGCATATAGAACGCCGTAAGCTCGTTGCCTGGAAGGACGAGCGTGTTTCAGGAGGTAGGCCCCGAAGACAATACTTTCCGCTCGACGCCAGCCAACCGTCGACCGCATTCAAAGTGGATCACAGCCCTAACGGTTAGCATGCAGGATTCGCGGCGAGGTTAACTTCTTAAGGTACGATTGGTCTTTGAGCCCACGGTCCTCCCCGCCCTCACCCTGCCGAGAAAACGAAAACAGGAAATAACGCTCCTTAGAAAGCATTTGAGAACACTCAGAGCCAACGCATATCACTCTAGAAACTCAGCCGAACTCCAGAATTCGCGGCAAAAACAAGGCTGAAACTGGCACTTTCAGGGCTTGAGACTCTCGCTTCCGGCGCCTTCTTGCACCATCTAACTCCTGCGGATGGTACCCAAAAACAAGGGCGGTTAGGCCAGTTCGGCTACGATTAGGATGGTATTCCCTTGCTAACGGTCGGAGTCTTTGATTCGGCTCGCAGCTCCCGGCTGGATCATGTGCCCAAGGGAGAGAAACGCACCGCACAGGCTCAGGAGCTTCTTCGTTCGGGTAAACAATACGCCTGCATGCAAGATGAGCGTTGAGCGAGGTCTGCATCAAACTGCTGACCAACTTTCCCGCTCGTCCGCGTCGGCGTGGTGCCGCCGCCGAGCTGCCTTCAGCGGCGCGTTCTGGCGCAATTCCGCCGCACCTACCGCCATTCGATGAGACGACGCGGCTGCAGCCTCACCCCCAACCCCTCAATCCTGAGGGACACGTAGTGCGCATGATCGGCTTGTGCAGTACTGCACAGGCACACCTGCACTTCCAAATTGATTTCAGCCCCCCCACGGGTCATCCTATCCCCTAAGTCGCTCGCAGCCCTTGTGGCGATTAGGGGAGTACTCCAGAGATCCTCGTTGTGCTTGAGGAGCTAGATCGTGCCTCAGCGGATTATCTCTTTGCGACGCCAAAGCTGCACTTGCCCATGCCGAGAACTCACCTTGATGCTGGGGCAGAAAAATGGGGCCGCTCAGCCCCGCAACCCCTGTGTCGAATTGCCACCACGGGCACGGGTGCAGCACACCGTGGGAGTAGCCTATTCATTTCGCATGAATCCTGCCCCCGAGGAGGCCTTAGCTTCCGGATTCTCTATTTGGAAAACGCATCCGATATACGGTCTGACGTCTTCCCAGGTGGAGCCGCGCTCAAAATAATCACGCAACACTTGACCCACTTCAACTACATTCGGTCGGTCAACCGCCAGATGTTCGCCCAAAGCTTTTCGGCTGTCGTACTCAGCATGCTTCGCACTATCCTGGTTATTGTACGCGTGAAATTCCCTTATCCGCCCAGGCGCGAGATAGTCGCCTGCTCCGATGCATTTCTCACCCATTGTAGACTCAGCCCGGTCAACATGACCTTTGGCAAAGCTGTCCTGCACCATGTGTAACAGACTTCCGAACGCTGCCTCCTTGATCCTAGGCCTCAACGGCGGATTGCCAAGGGTAAAGAGGTCTTGCACTGTCCAGCCACTACGACCAAAGAACTCATCAAATCCTGCGATGCTCACATTCTTGAGTTCCGTTCCGAGTTCGCAATCGCCACGTCCGACTTTCCACGTGAATTCAGCCCACATAAGGATCCGCTTCCTGGTCTCGATCGCTGGCTCGCCGTCCTTCGAGGCCATCGCATGCAGAAACTGAAGGTCTCCGAAGTGCGAGCGCCCAAGCAAAGACGCCCCGCTTTCCGCGTCGAGCGGTTGCCCTTGAGTAGCTCTTTTCTTGGCATCGCGAAAAAGTTGCCCCCAACAATCGGGTTGCGTGGTAAAGCGAATAGTCTCGGTTATCTTGCAAGCGGTGTTCTTAGCCTCGCCTGCGTTAAGTCGAAAAGGTGGATCGTCATTCCAGCGCACGCCCGCCAAAACGAATGGGCTTGCGAAGCCAATATCGGGGTTTCCACAAATATCGCGATCGCCCTGACAGCCGAAGATGCGTTGCGTAATCTCCTCATGTACCGGTTCCGTGAAATGACGGACACCCCGGGCAGTGACGCGCTGCAACGCCCGTTGCCAGAAGCTGCTGTACTTCTTCGCGATGGATTTTTCGAATGCCGTCCCCTCCGGTGACAACTTCCAAGACACGACACGCTGCGGCCAAACCAGCGAGATACAAGAGATGAGCAAAACTGCCAGCCCAAGTCTAGCTGAGAAGTTCTTCGGCGCCCTACCCTGGGAGAGTTGGAATTCTCCAGGCAGCACCTTGTCTCCTTGCCGGATTCCCCCACATTCCGGGTAATCAAGCGGCTTGTGGGGTCGGTTTGTCGCCCTAATTCGGGTTGTCCTTCTGCGGATTTTTCTTGTCATGGTCCCCAGCTGCCTCCCTTTCGCCTTTGGTCACAGCAGTGTTGTCTGCCCCAGTAGCCTCCGTGACTCTCTTTTCAGTTGTGCCCGCAGATGGGCTCATGGATTGGTTCGGCTTGCCGACTTCCTTGTACTTCTTGATGACTTGGAGTAAGTCCACCCCGATCCCCAGGCGATAGACATCACGGTCACGCTGGGGCACATTGACAATGAAAACGGAAGGGTCGCTGATGGGGGTTGTAGATGTGGCAGGCAGGAAGAGAGGCTCGCTGAGTCTGTTCTTCTGGAATGCAGAATAGACCGAGCCGAAAATATGCAGGCCAGGAACAAATGGCAGAGGGTACACGGCGTCCAGACGAAAGAGCCAGCGCGACAAGCGGCCGCCTGTAATTTGCTCGTCCTGGCCCACCGTCAGGTCTATCACGCCAGGGTAGGCATTCAGAAGCCCCTCGCACGGCCCGTGGTAGCCAGGATCGCATTCGTACTTGTTTTCCACCAGGGGACTGAAGTGATAAGTCTTGAGACGCAAGCCAGCGTAATACTTTCGGAAGAACCGTGATCGTTCCTGGTTGACGAACGCGATGTTTGTGAACGATTGGGGAATGTCGACCAGCTTGCAGGGTATCGCCGGTGTGGGTGTGCAAGTAGGGTCGGACTCTTGAAACTGATGCCGCAGCGAGCTATTTGCGGCCAGGGCGAAGACCGTTGGATTGTCGGAAGTCCCAGAAAAAGGCGTTGTGATACCTAAGCCGGCTACCAGTGCGACGCCGATCCGTGCCTCCGTATTGCGATAAGAAGAGAAAAACCGAATTCCCGAGCGTGGCTTGATCAAAAGAAACTCGGCGCCTCCTTGCACATCAACGCCCTGTACCAGCTCAGTCTTCTTATTTGAGAACAGGTCCGTGAATCCTTGCACGTTGAGGTTCGAGAGGGCGATGGGCTGCTGAGGAAGGCTAGTAATTCGCGGATTAAAGAAAAACCAAAGCCTACGGTTCAGTGGGTCGCTCCGCTGCTCGAACCATTCTTGATCCCTTCCTTTGCATCCTTCCCTGCTCAACAAGCGTCCGGGCTCCTCTTTTGTCCCAGCGCTTCTGACCTTTTTGCCGGTGGTTGTATCGAAACAGCCCACGTAGCCGCGGTGTCCGATCGGCACATTGAGCGCAAAATCGAGGAATGCCTTCTGTTGTGTGTCGGACGAGGTGGCGCCGGAGATGTCAAGGCCCACCACCGAGCGGAACGAGGGGTGTTCCTGACTTGTCCCTTCCGCGACCACATGCGCTATATTCGCCACTGTCCCGCTTCCGACCACGGGAATCATGAGGGGGTGACTGGACCCATTGTTGTCCTTTGCGTCAAACTTGATTTTCGCGAGGAAGTTCCCGGCTCTTCTCGGCGCAAAAAACACGTTGAAGTCACAGTGGTCGCCGCTGGCAAGCGGTGACTTGCACTTGTCAGCTCCGTCCCCAAGTGAGAAATTACCGCTTTCCTGCGCACAATTCTCTCCATCGGCGTCACAAAACATTGGCATACCGAGCGTGATGCCTAGAGTTCCCTTGTTTGTGACAGAAAAGGAAGAGGAGCTCTTTGTCTGCACCTCGGTGTCGTCAAAACGCACCACATCGGGTGCGTATTGAAGGTCGTAGCCCTTCGGGGCGGATCCGGCTGCGGATGCACCGGCCGGTTGCGGAGTTTTCTGATTCGCCTCCGACTGGTGCAGAGCGGCAGGCTTCAAGGTGTGCTGATCAGAGGGAGTTTCCACCGGGATTTGCTGCCTATGCGACGACGCTGAACCGGCGCGATCCTGTGACTGCGTGGGCCCGGATGCAGATGGAGACGCCACAAGCGGCTGCGGTTGCACTCGGCCGGCCCCGGAGGCTTGCCCCTGCTGCGGCGCCGAGGCAGGACCTATCACCGGAGACGCTTCACGCGGATCAGCCGTGGAGGCTGGCTCGCCGTTGCGCCACTTGGACGCGGTGATCTCTTGAACGAGCTGGGAGAGCGCTGCGTCGGGAGCATAGGTTCCGTATTTGCGAATGCCTGCGAAAAGCTCGTCGAGATTGTTGAAGTTAGAGCGATTTCGGCGGATACGTGCGATGATGGTCTCAGGCGGATCATTTTGGGCGAGTGCGCGCAGAATGTCGTCGTTCGTGACGGTGCTGGGATCGGTCGAGGTCGCCGGCTTACCCTTTGAAGTGGCGTTGTGATCAGCAGCACTTTGGGGCTTCTGCTGTGGGGCAGCCGCAGTGTGCCGTTCAGCTGCTGCCCCGAGCGGCACGGTGAGCAGGAGCACCAGGATCAGGAGCGGAACGGCTAGCAAGCCGATGCTGCGTGGGTGAGTGCGCATAATCAGGACCCCCAAAATGGTGATGAGTTTTTAGCCTATATTTCGGTTGCTGTCAAGTGAAGCATTAAACAGCGCGGGAGACCCCATTCACTAGCTGTCGGCCACGGATGGAGCAGCACTGGGCGGCGACGGTGGCTCGATGCGGTCAATTCCCTGACCGTAAACCTACTGATTAGCCGAGAAATGGTATGTTGTTAGCCCGTCTAGCTTTATCCTGCCTCTTCGTTCACGGTTTTGCACGGTATTCGGCGGGTTTTGTTCGAAAGCTGTTCCCACGTTCTGCCTCCTTCCAGACGCTTGGCTGGGAGGTCAGAGGATTCATACTCAACTAATCCGGGCGTGGTTGGGTCCGTGAGGGCTCACCCCGCAAGGGTTCCAAGGACGGCCAGTAGGCGGCTTCTGCCCGCGAGTGCAGTACTGCACTTCTGCCTCTGATCCCAGCAAAGCCTCTTGACAGTGATTTCCCCTGGACAGATCAGAAAGCCTTGGTCTCAAATCGTGGGTGATGTAAGAATCGCTTTTCGATCTCTGCGAATGCTCATGTAGCGAAGAGTTGACCGGTAGGGGCGATTGCCGGCGGCTCTGGGGGAATCCGCTTGGCTGATTGGAGACATGCCAAACCCAAGGCACGCCCGTGCCCCCCGCCCGAACTCGTCAACCGAAAAACGCACACTACTGCTTGTCCAAAACGGCGACGCCGGTGACCGGTTTGCCCGTGGGGTCCGTGCCGGAGCAAGTGCCTGTCAGCGTCTTGCCGTCCTTGGAGACCACCGCCGTTTCAGTTCCAAGCACTTTGCCTGCTTTCTTGGCGGTGCCCTTAATCGCGTGGCTGTCCAAACGCTGGTAGGCGACGGTATCGGCGAACGGCGAAGCCGATTATAGGGTAGTCCTTGCCGTCGAACTTCGCGTCAACGGTAACCGTGAGTCGCTCACCTTTGTCACTCACAATCTCTTCGCGAACCCGAATGCTGCCGGCGTCCGCCTTGATGTGGACGGTCTGGCTTTGCGGAACGGGCGGGGGAAGCTTCGACTTGGTAAGGTTCAGTGTCCAGACGCCGGAGAAGGGATCGGCGGCGAACAGAGAGCACGAAATAGCACAGAGGGCTGCGGCTATCTTGAGCGCGATCATTCTTCGCCTCACCCTGGATCCCCGTTTCCGGTTTCTCGGGCACCTGCTGTGAGTGTATACCCCTCGCCCTTGTTTTGGAGCGTTCCAGCTCAGCTTCCCGCCCCGCGGCCGTGGGCGGTCTCCGCAAGGACTCATTCTTCGATTCTTGGGAATCCTGACACTCAGTTCGGTTTTCTCGTCTGCTCCTGCAGCCGCTTGATCCTGTCCAGGACTTCTTGCTTGCTCACCACGCCCTTCTCCTCCAACAACTCGACGAGCGCATTCAGGGTCATCGTGTTTGACAAAGCCAGTTCCTCGACTCGGACGGTAATTCGCTTGTCTTGGTCACTCATGCTTCCCCCGCCTTTTGACAGCCTCGCGTGCCAAAGCGAGAAACAAGCCCTTATCTCTTTCCGGCATTCGCTGGAAGAGGTTCAGGAGTGCTCCTTCCCTCGTATGGCGACGTGTTGGCTCAGCGACCTTGGGGGCCGCTGGCTCAACTTTGCCCTCGTAGAAAAGCTGGTACAACTCAAGGTCAAGAGCCCTGGCCCACTTCTCCAGGGTCTCAAGCTTCGGCTCTGTGTGCCCGCACTCCACGCGGGAGACGTAGCAGCGCAAGAGGCCAGTCCGTTTCTCGATGTGGCCCTGACTTAACCCTTTCGCCTCGCGCAGTTCACGGAATCGTGTCCCGATATTCATGCCGTCCTCACATTCAGCACCCCCACCAAGGGGATGAGTTGCAGCGAATTGCTGGGGGTGAGTTTATTCTCCTTCCTGGAACCCGTCGAGTGGGCGAAACGCCTGCTGTCGGGCCTGGACCATACAGGTGGCTGGTGCGCAGTCCAGGGGGTTCCGTGACTAGGACGCCCGCCTTTCGTCAGCGAAACCCTCCCTTGTGGACATCTTGTCCGATGCCCTTGCCGGGTAAGAGAGTTATAATAATTTTCTTGACATACGGAGTGCACCTGGAGTAGCTTACCGCCGAATAAAATGTCGCCGAAACCCTGCTGCGCTCCCCTCCGACAGACCCTTGAGGAAGTCGCGGACGCCCTTGGGGACGCCCAAATGAGCCTGGCAGGAGTCATCGAGTACGGAGGCGGGCTGGGCCGCACAGTCCGACGCACGAGACTCACCGAGTTATCGCGTCGTCTCCACCGTCTCGCAGACAGGCTCGATCAAGACGAAACCACTAGGAACAAGGACCGGGAAATGTGCTCACCACACGTCGTCGAAGAACTGCTCCAAGTCGCTGATAAAGCCGAAACTCTCGCCAGCCGGGTCGCGAGGGAAGAGAACCTCCCGCTTCCGATACGGGCAGGCATTACCGACCGCGTGCCACAGCTTACGTCTCTCCTCCGACTGCTCGCCGCTGAGATAGAGCGTCCTATCGGCACTGACAAGACCTTCAACGTGCCTGTTGCCGCCTGATCCGGTCACTGTCCGCAGGGCGACTTGCCACCGCTCCAGTTCGTCCTCATGCCTCATGAGGAGTCCAACGCCCGACCTTCAGTGGCCGCTGAAATACTCTTTGTGATGCATGTAGATTGTCTTGAGGACATCGGCCATTTCGTTGACCCCCTTCCTCCACTGAGCGTCGAAACCCAATAATTCCTGTCCATGCAGCTTCTGGCTGTCAGTGTAACCGACAACCCAGCAGCCGAGTTCATTGCATTCCGTTCCCCGCATCAAGTACAAATTGTCCACCTGACCCGAATCTGCTTGACTATTTACCAAGGTTTCGATATAAGGTCCGCAACTAGTCCGTGCTACGGTTCGAGTTCGACAGAATTCTTTGCGGGGGGAGGTGCCCCGTGAAACGGATTTCCCTTCTCGGATTTTCCTTCAGCATCGTCCTCTTCGCTCCGAATGCAATCGCTCAACAACCCACCACAGACCAGCGGCTCGAGATCCTGGAACGGAAGGTCGACCGACTCTTCCGCCATCTGGGAATTCAGCCCGAGCCACCGTCCACCCCGGCCGGCAATATCAACCTGCAGTTTGGTCAACCCACTTGTGCTGGGAAGCTCTTGGTCAAGCAGTACTACGTGATTTGCTACCAGAGTTCATGGAAGATTCCTAGTTGGGTCACTTACCACCTTTCAGCAGAGGACCTGAAAGGGAACGCTGCCCGAAAGGATGACTTCCGCCCAGATCCCGAATTGCCCGAGGGCGAGAGGTCGGAGCTTTCGGATTATCGGAACAGCGGCTTTGACAAGGGGCACATGGCGCCTGCGGCTGACTTCAAGAGAAGCCCCATCGCAATCTCTGAGACGTTCTTGCTCTCAAATATAGCCCCGCAGACGCCGAACCTGAACAGGCGTATGTGGCAAAAGCTAGAGGGGGATGTTCGTTCCCTCGCTGGCGCGCACGGAAGTATCTGGGTGTTCACGGGTAGTCTCTTCCTTGACCAAGAACATCACCCGACTCAGCCCACCAAGCACATTGGGAAGGATCAGGTGACAGTACCGACGCATTTCTACAAAGTCATCCTGTGCCAGCATTCGAACGAGTTCTTCGAGATGTTTGCCTTCGTGATGCCAAACCAGAGGGAAGTCCCAGAAGGTAAGCCGCAAGACTACATCGTCACTGTAGACGAAGTGCAGCACTTGTCAGGATTGGACTTCTTCTCAACCTTGCCTCAACAACTTCAATCCCGCCTCGAAGCTATGAAAGCCACGAACTGGCCCATTCAGTGAAGGAGGTCAATATGAAGAAGCTATATCTGAGTTTGGGTGGCGCCGTCCTATTGCTGATACTGCTTGCCATCTGGCTTAAACCAGGCCTAGTACGATTCTGGCCGTTTAGCGCCACGGAGTTCGCGCAGCAGTTCGGACCGCTAATCTTGATAGCTCTCTTCATCGAGAGGGCTCTGGAAGTCTTTTTAACGCCGCTGCGCGGTGGTGAATCAGACGAGAAGACGGAAGAACTCAAGAAAAAGAAGGAGCTGATTGAGAAGAAAGAGACAGCACAAGCAACAATCCTGGAGGATGAGCGGAATGATGTGAAGCAGAAGACCCTAGAACTCACAAAATACAAGGCAGGAACAAGGCAGATTGCTTTCGTAGCAGCCCTCGTGCTGGGCATCCTGGTCAGTGCACTCGGCGTCCGTGGGCTCGGTCTGTTCGTCGACCCTGCTGCATTTGCCGATCTATCTGCGGTTCAAAGAAATTTGTTCAACGCTGTGGACGTGCTCTTGACGGGTGCCCTGCTGGGAGGGGGAGCTGACGGCTTGCACAAATTGGTTTCTGTGTTCACCGGATACATGGATGCGGCCGCAAAGAACGCAAAGGCGAGGGCCTGACGGGTGAGAAAGGAGCCGCGCGGATTCCGTCGACGGGGCGAGATTTGCCAAGTGCCCAAACGTAGTGGGTGTCCTCAACGCGCCCAGATCAGCGGCCGACCCCGATGTCCGGAGGCAGATCATCTGAGGGCTCACCGTAGCCGGCATCGATCCATCCTGGTCCGAACCGCACGTGTTGATAGGTCAGTTGTTTCCCTCTACTCAGCTGTCGAAACACAGGTGCCTGGGACAGAACCCTTTTGCGCTTCGGACAACCACATCAGGTGACTTCATCTTGGGGAGGCAATTATGGACAACTCGGGGACTTTGGCTCTGAACCTGGTTAATGCCGAAGGCGACTTCGCGGTTGATCCAAGTTGTGGGGTAGAGATCCTGCGACTAGATCAAGTGAGTATCCTTCGTGCTGACGGTTTGCAGTTTCCACCCAAGCATCGCTTTACACTGCCAGCTTTCCCGCAAGCTCAAAACCTGCGCTGTGTCATTACGCCGTCACTGTACCGAATTGTGCAATCCGGGTTCTTCACCCTGACCGACGGGGCCGAGAGGAATGAATCCGCGCTTGTTCTGCGCGATCCTGTTAAATGGAGGCCCGAATTTACTCCCTGGAATTCGCTGTCGGAGCAGTTTGTTAGCTCGAAGTCCGTCCTTGCGGACAAGTTCCTAAAGCTAAAGCATGGCCCCGACATCGGCGTGATTACGCCTGCGACTTACGACGATATGGGCTCGCCTGCGCTGTTACTCGCGAAGATGGCTTTGTTGAATCTCTTCGTTGTGCTGAACACCCAGGCGGACCCTGTCAGCACGCAGCCTTGGTTCAGCTTCGTACAACAAATCCTTGTCATCGACCGGGAGCGTTTCGTGGCCACCGTAAGCACCAGTTTGTATGAGAGCATCGGCCATATTCGCCGCAATATAGATGCGTTCAAGAAGCAGAAGTTCTTCCCCGGTGATGTTTCGCAGCATTATGACAACATCCCCAGCGAATACCAGCTTACAGACTCCATGATCAGCGTGAAGTGCGCTTATGAACTGGGCAACGTCCAATTCACGTTGGGGAAGGCACGAAACGTGAACGGTGACTGCATTCTGCTTGACTGCGATATGGATGAACACAGCAACGTCATTGAGCATCTCTCGGACGTTTTCAAGCACTATTTCACGGGAGGAACGAACCCGATTGATATTCACGAATACATCGTGCATCACCAGAAGGCGGTTGATCTCGGATACAGCCTGCACCCCGTGAGGCAGGCCTGAGGGTGGCGTGAGCGGAAGGTAATTGCGTGCTTGTCATCATTAGCGACATTCACCTTACACACGGGACTTCGGGTGAAACCATCCGAACGGGGGCCTTCCGCGCCTTCCGCGAGCGGTTGCGGGACCTCGCCTACGATGCCTCGTGGCGCCCCGATCCTAACCTGCCACGAGGCAGATACGTGCCGATCGAGGAACTTCACCTGGTTGTGCGTCTTCAGCACCTCTGAGACTGATCTAATGATGTTTTCATAATAGAGTAACATTGGAGGTCTAGAAAAGGCCGGCATGGCGGAGGAAGGCTCGACCCCGGCTCGGGTGGTGATGGACCCGGTTCAGGCTGTGTCGCACCCGGGCGCGTAATCGGTCCAGATCGTCGGCGGGCGTGTTGGCCAAGGCCGTGGCATCCAGATGGGCCCAGAGTTGTTCGACCGGATTCAGTTCCGGGGCATAGGCGGGCAGCGGCTCCAGATGCAACCAGCGGCGATGGCGGGCCAAGGCTTGCGCGGTGAGGCGACTGCGATGAGCGGGCAACCCATCCCAAAGCAGGATCACGGGACGGCGGCGATGACGCTGGAGGTCATTGAGGAAGCGCACCACGTGCCTACTGCCGATGCCGCCGCGATGCAGCGCCAGCAGCCAGCGCGTGCGCGGGCCGTCGGCGCTGGCCAGCAGGGCTCCGATCCCCGACAGGCGCTCCCAGTTGAAAGGTTCCACCACGCAGGGCGTCTGCCCGCGCGGCGCCCAGGTGGCCCGAATCGGGGGACGCTGGGAGAAACCGCTTTCGTCCACAAAACACAACCAGGCCTTCAGCCTGCGAGCGTTTTTTTTACTTGGGGCCAACGGACTCGGACCCAGCAAGCAATGGCCGCTTCGTCGCGCTCTTGGGCGCGTCGTGCCGGGCGCTGGCGGCTCCAGCCTAACTGCTGGAGCACGCGCCAAGTCTGGGAGAGCGAGTAACGCACATGACAGAGCTTGCTGATCAGTTGGGCGATGCGTTCCAAGGTCCACAATTCGGTGCGAAATCCCCAAGCGCGGGGGCCGCGCAGCAAGGCGGCCGCGAGTCGATGACGCTCGGCGGCCGCAAGCCGCGGTTTGCGGCCGGCCCGACCGGCGCCTTTCAACCCGGCCACCCCGCCCCGCCGCCAGGCTTGATACCAGCGGTGTGCGCTGGGGCGGCTGACGCGCAGACGACGAACCACCTCGGCTTGCCGATGGCCCTGGGCAAACAACTGAGCGGCTCGCCGGCGGCGCACTTCCAGAGCCGCGAAGTCCCGCCGAGGCCGCAACGCCTGTTCCATGCCCCCCAGACTATCACAATCGGGGCAAGAAATGTTACTCTATTCTGCAAAGATCATTAGGTTTTCTCCGAGCTACAGTAAAGCCCCCAGCTCACCCTGTGTTTGATCCGCTGAGTGGCCTAGATGGTCATGGAAGCGCCGGCAGATCGCTGCCAGTTTGATGTGCTCTATCTACTTGCTCGCCAGCTTCCGGGCCAGGTCAAGCAGAACCTGCCGGCCAGAGTCGTCCAATTTGTGAACGAGGCGGTGAAGCCTTCTTTCGTAAGGAGTTTTGTCTGCCGCTATGGCTTCCGGAAGCAGAGGCAAGGGCTCCAGAGTGCCTTCAGGATCGTAGAATAGCCGATAGAGAGGGACCTCGAGCGCTGCGGCCATCCTCTCAAGAGTCTCCAGCTTCGGAACCGCGTGGCCGTTTTCAATGCGGGAGATATGGAAGCGGAGCAGGCCCGTGCGTTTTTCGAGGTCCGTCTGGGAGAGGTTCCTCTCCTCCCTGAGTAAGCAAAGCCGGTTTCCGATATTCAGTGCCAGTTTCCGGTGGACGATTGAAGCCTCCCAACGGGTGCACAATATGCACACGGGCGGCCCCTGTCAAGCAGTCCGGACCGGCATCGTGAGAGGGCATTCAAAGGGCCTGCTCATTATCAGGCGTTGTGCGCGTCTGTCCCTGAGCCAAATCTGTGCGATGGCAGGGCATTCTATGCGCTAGCCGGACGCAGCCACTGCTCGGTCCGCCGGAGAGGAAGGGCTTGAGATCGCTGTTCAGGACTGGACGGGCAGGCAGCCTCGGGAGACCGAAGGGGGACCAGCGAGCGCCTAGTCTCGCGGCGTACCTTCCGGCAAGGGGCCCCTGCCCCCCAGCACTCGGATTACTGAAGGCTTAGGGAGAGGGCGCCCACCACTTCAAAAAAAAGTAAAGGAGATGAACGAAGCATGACACCACACTTGGCGTGCTTAGCTGAGAATCTCTGCACGCTCTCCTATGGGCCCTTGAAGTGGGACACCCAGGCAAGACAATGATCAGCCGTCAATACTAAATCCTTTCTTGAGATCCCGCCCGCAGTCTGCCCTTGGGCGGGCCCCCGGCTTTGTCTAAGGCACGAGATGCTCAGTGTCAGGGAAGCTTGTCTGAACTAAGCCGCCCGCGCGGCGGACGCTTTGCGTGTGTGGTGGCAGCGCTGAGGGTGTGATCGCGATATCGTCGGGTCATAAGGAGGTTCCCTATGACCCGACTACGCCAAATGATGCTCGAGGAACTGGAGCGTCGTAATTACTCTCCGAGTACCACGCGCTGCTATATCAGGGCAGTCGCGGATCTCGCCCGCTACTTCCACCGCTCTCCGGAACA
>CAZBWJ010000025.1:0-4233 GCA_964495535.1 uncultured Acidobacteriota bacterium
ACCAGCAAGAGTACAACGAAGATGGCGAACACCACCCACTGCCCTTGCACGGGCAGTGCGTGGGGATCGAAGTACGGCCGCAGGCGCGCGATACGCACCAGATGCCGGATCACGGCCATCAGGCTGATGGTGCCCACAATCGCCACGGCGCCGGCGACCGGACTCCTGGGCGCGGCCACCATGGCCAGCACGGCAAGCACGATGGCAGCAACAAGAATGGCAGTGGCCAGCTTGTCAGCTCCCAGGAACGAATTGCGGATTTCGCCGGGCAGAGTGAAAAGGAACCAGAGGCCCACCAGGAACTGGATACCAGTCCCCGCCAGGAACCACTTCACACCGTAACGCCGCGCCCAGCGGGCGAGTTCGGGAGCCTCTTCACGCCACGCCCGCGCCAGCAGCGTCAGCCCTAGCCCACCCACAGCTAGGGCGGCCGTCAGGAAGTGCGCGAAACGCGCCATGGTCCCGGCGTCGAAAGACCCCAGATAGTTGCCTACCGGAGTCTGGAGAAACCTGGGGTAGAAGTCCTGGGGGCGCTCGAGAAAGCTCATGTTCTGAGTGTAAGTCATCATGATGCGGACCAGGATAAGCGCCGTCACCAACATCACCCAGAAGGCACGCCTGCCCAGCACCCCTTGCTGGAAGTCGAACCAGTAGATGCCGTAATAGGCCACCACGAGGAGCGGGACTACGGCCAGCCAGGCCCAGGCTATCAGGACCGACGAGGTGTAGAAAAACTGCCCGTAGAGCAATTGTAGAAAAAGGAGCGGCGCAACGCCCATCGTGATGGTGAAGGCGACGACGGGGGGCATCACCCGCGCCACGTGCCGCGCCAAGTCCCGATGGTGGGGGTCTCGCCGACCAAGATAACTCGAGAGGGCGAGCATCACTCCGCCGCCCACCATCAGGTTCATCAGGACGAGGTGCAGAATGAACGTGAACACCAAAAGTACTTGCACCAGCCATGCCGGCGCCGGCAAGGGGACAGGAACAGGCGCGGGGATCACCGGGTTCATGGTTTCGTCGCTCCTGGACGGTCGGCCGTCGGGACTTCAGCCTGCACTCCTGGGTGCGCCGGCTCTCGCAGTGCGGGTTGCGGATTGAGGGTCAGCAGCCACGCGCGCAGCGCCATGCGCTCGGCCTCTGTGCCCACAAATGGGGGCATGAAGCCCTTGAGCTCATTCAGGTGCACGAGCAGGTAGTCGATCATCTCCGGGCTCCAGCCCTTCACCGCAAAGCGGATGCTGTTGTAGCCGTCAACGGTGTGGCAGCTCGCGCACAGCACCCGGAAGACCTCTCTGCCGCTGACCTCAGGTCTCTCCGTGTCCACTGCATGCTGGCGTACCCACAGCGCCGATTGCAGAACGCCTTGCTGGCGTACCCGAGGCAAGTCCGCCACCCGCAGTGTGTTGGCATACATGTAGTCGTAGATGATGTAAGGCTTCCGCACCGCCTCGCGAACCCACTCCGTGACACCGGTGACGGAAAGGGCCAGCACCCCTATCAGGAAAGCAAAGGTCAAATTGAAATAGCGCGGGTGCCGGTAGGGGCCGAAATAGGTGAAGATCACCACCAGTAGAGAGAAGAAGATCGAAAGGCCGGTGAAAATCATCACCGGCGGCGCTGCACCCATGGAGATCTCTCGCGCCATCGGCGGGAGTACGGCGATGTACCACAGCCCGGCAAACGGGATCACCAGTGTCCCCGCCAGCACCCACTTGGCAGCATAGCGGACCACGTCGATGCGCAGCGCGACATCGCGAACCGTGGATGCGGTCACCAGAGCGTAGACCCCTGCCAGCGCCACCGAGACCGCCGTGCGCATCAGGCAGGAGGGAAACATGCTAGGATTGAAGAATGCCGCCGCAAAGCTCGGCGCCTCGAGCCACTTCCCCGGCGTCAACATGAACGCCAGAATGCCGTTGATGACGAACAGGCTGAGCCAGGCAGCCCCGAAATAGATCCAGCCCACCAGGAGGTGAGTCTTCGCGTCCAGCCGATCCCAGCCGTAGTAGTAGATGAACGCTGCGGCTATCTCCACGAGGAAGAAGACCCACTCAATGGCCCAGCCCCAGACAAAGACGTGGATCAGGGTGGCGGTCGCCTCGGGATTGACCAGCCCAATCGCCCACCAGATACCTACGCCGCTCACCGCGCCAAACACCAGAGTCACGAGCACGAAGAACGTGGAATGGGACTTCACGTATTCCAGAAGGGCGGTGTTGTTCTCGCGGTAGGCCTTGCGCTCGGTGACGGGCAGGAACATGCCGCCACCCACCGCAAAATGCGACACAAACACGTGCAGGATGGCAATAATGCCGATGACGAGCCCGCCGCCCAGCAGCGGCGGTTCCCAGACAGGATAGTTCATCGTGAGATCCTAGCCAGACCGCTCCGCCTCGGGGACAAGATGCTAGTCTTGGCTCCTGGAAAATTCAACCCAAAATCCTGCCCGGAAGGGGAGCGCGGCAGCGCGGGCTGTGCGCGTGGACCGGCGCAACCGTTGCCGGGTCCAAAGGGCCTGCTAGTGCCGTGCCAACTTACTCAGCCTGCATATCACCCCGACCTGCTGCCACCTCCCGTGCCACCATATGGCTCAAGGAAAGAAGCCGCAAATACTTGGAACGGCACTAGAATAGCTCTTCCATCCGCGCGGAGGAGAAACAATGTCCACTGTTACAGTCGGGCAGAAGGCACCCCACTTCGAACTGGCCGGCACGGACGGCAAGAAACACGGGCTCGAAGAGGCGCTGGGCCGAGGGCCGGTGCTGGTGGCGTTTTTCAAGGTAGAGTGTCCAACCTGCGAGTACACATTCCCCTTTGTCGAACGCCTTTACCAGCAGTTCCGCGCGCAGGGAGTCCAGATCTGGGGCATCGCGCAGGACGACGCGCGCGACAGCCAGCGGTTTGCCAAAGAGTACGGCGTGACCTTCCCCGTTCTGATCGACGATTACCCGTACAAGGTTTCGCGCGCGTACGGTTTGCAGTACGTCCCCACCCTCTTCCTGATTGCCCCTGACGGCCGCGTGAGACTTGCCAGCGACGGTTTCGCTAAGGCCGGCCTCCTCGAAATGCAGAAGTCGCTGGCGAAACACTTCTCCCTTTCGCCACCCGCCCTTTTCCACGCCAGTGACCGGGTCCCTGAATTCAAGCCGGGTTGAGGATCAAAGAGCTAGGCTTGGTCCAAGCCGGAAAAACAGGTGCTAGGTGTTGGGAACTGGGTGCTAGGTGTCCGGTCCAAACCGGGTGAGGTTCGATGTTGGCTATATTTCCTCTGCGGCCTCATCCAGGTCGCGTTGCCTGTGCTTGGGAGGTTTGTGTCTGCGGCTTTCGTGCCGCTCGACGGGCGGAGGCGAACCCACTCGTATCCGTGCCTGCCGCTTTACTTCCTTGGCCGCACGGAAAGGTTTCGGCTTGCGCGGCTTGCGGGGACTCATAGGGAAGGTTTGGCGGAAGTGTGTCGGAATCGAACCGACCGGTCCCGCAGCGCGAGACCCACAGGATTTGAAGTCCCGGGCGGACACCAGCCCGCATGCACTTCCGCGCTGATTCTACTACACTGGTGCTCCGAGGTCATCCTCGGTAGCGGCCGTTCGAGGGACCGCAGGTGAACCGACCGGCAGGAGTCTTGATCTCGCGGGCTAGTAACAGCCTGCAACCGGAGCGAGAACAGCCAGGTTACCAAAAGGGAGATACTCGATGGTCGCCCTCGGGCTGTGCTTTGCACTCCTCGTGTGTGCCGAAGCAGCAGGACAGTATGCATCTCAGTCGCCTAGGGAAGAAGGAAAGAAGCCTTTTCGGGGGCCTGGAGGAAAGCGAGCGGCGATCAGCCTTGCCTCTTCGAGCGCCCCGAGCCAGACGGCCGATTCGGACTGGACACACATCGCGAAGCTTGGCAGAATGGGAAAGCAGGTTTCGGGTTCCAGGTGTCGGGTGTCAGCAAGCTTGAAGTTAGCGGCGTGGACCGATGCAATCGATGTAGTGGAATGCACTGGCTGGAGCTCTCACACACCGTTCTTCTAGACCCTGGCACCTGAAACCTGACACCTCACACCTGCTTTTTCGGGGCGTGGCGCAGCCTGGTAGCGCGCTTGCCTTGGGCGCAAGAGGTCGGCAGTTCGAATCTGCCCGCCCCGACCATCCTCCAGAGGGCTCCAGTTTCAGCGGGGCGCAGCCTGGTAGCGCGTCCCGATCCGGGATCGGGAAGGTCCCCGGTTCAAATCCGGGCGCCCCGAC
>CAZBWJ010000025.1:4333-38980 GCA_964495535.1 uncultured Acidobacteriota bacterium
GCGCGTCCCGATCCGGGATCGGGAAGGTCCCCGGTTCAAATCCGGGCGCCCCGACCATCCTCCCGAGGGCTCCAGTTTCAGCGGGGCGCAGCCTGGTAGCGCGTCCCGATCCGGGATCGGGAAGGTCCCCGGTTCAAATCCGGGCGCCCCGACGAAAGCCCGGCTTCCGCAGGCCGTCTGTCCTTCTCGTCCAGCCGGTGTCATGGCGCTGAGAGCGGAATCTCGAAACCCGCCGAAAACCCGGAAACGGCATACTGCACCATCGCGTCAAGCAGGTAGGTAGCGTACGGATCGGTTCCATAGGTGGTGGCCAGCGAGAACGTACAGATCAGCAGACGGCCTTGTCCGCACCGGGCTTGGACGAGCACGCCAACGCTGGAGTGAATCCAGCCATAGAAGATTCCCGCCGGCACGTCGCGGAAATGTTCAGGTCGCACGCCTTGCACCACGGCGGTGGGGGTGACCGCCTGCATTTCGAATCCCGGAAGCGTTTCAAATCCTATCAGTTTGAAAGGCGCCTGCTCCTTGCGAATCCAGAGGAAACTCGAGATCCAGTTTCCGTCCAGGTACGATCCGGCGCGCGGCACGATCTCGATGCCGGGCGCGAGCGTCTGCCGGTCGCTCGCTAGCAGGACCACACGGCCTCCGGCCTGAAGCGTCTTCTTCACTTCGTCATCGAAGGTCGAAGTAATCAGGACCGGAAGGGCCTCGGAGCCCGTGGGCGCCAGGTAATTCCGCGCGTGCATCTCGTTCACCAAGCGGCGCAGGCGCCCCGCAGGATCGTGGAAGGAAACCGGCGGCGGAAGTTCCGGGGCTCGGGGCGGATAGAAGTAAAGGTCGAGCGAAGTCTCGGAAGCCAATCTCGTGCCAGCGTTGAGCCGGACCTTCAGGACGCGCTTGGCCGGCGTTGATTCGGAGGGAACGGTGAACTCGATTTTCCCCAGGCTCGCCACCGTCCCCGGTGAGACTCCCGGCATAGCCAGACTCCCTCTGAGCGGCGTGCCTTCCACTTCCCAGGTCACTTGCGCGGCGGCGAGCGGTTCCGCGCTGTAATGTGAGAAATAGACGTCGGCCTGAGCTTTTTCACCGGTCGTCAGGTTCCGCCTTTCCGCGCGCACTACCAGGAGATCGTCCTGCTGAAGCTTTTGGAGTTCTTGAGCGTGAGCCTTGGGCCGGCGCCACATGTCGAGCAACCCGTTCGCCTCCCAGTTGAGGTCGGTGAACTCCGTGATGATGTAGCCTTGGAACTCCGGATGGCCGCGCAGCGTCTCGATTTCATATTTGAGAGCGCGGTACTGATGCCACTGAGTAGCTTCCGTCAGCGCGTTGAGGTCGGGAAAGAGTGAGGAGTATTGATGCTCAGTGAACCGCTTATCCACGCCGTCGGGGAGAGTGATGGCTTGATCCCCGAAGGCACGCGCGAACCACCACGGCTTTGACTCCGGGATGCGGGGCAGGCCCCAGTTGCCGAATTCGGAGAGCATCAGGGGCTCGTCGCCCCTGGGTGTGGCGTCGCCGTAAGGGCTGAAGAGCCATCCGGGACGCTGCGCCATGTCGCCTACGAAACGGTCGAAGTCGGAAGCGTAGTCGGGAATGGCATTGTATTGGTGGAAGTCCGCGAGGTCGGTGGCCAGGTGGAAATTCTCGCAGCAGGGGCTGTTGTCCACTACCAGCCAGCCCGGCACCATCGCCTTAGCCTCGCCGTACGCCTGTGTGAGCCATTCCCGCTGGGCCGCTTCCCGGAGGTTCGCACCCCAACTCTCGTTGATGATGCTCACGATGACGATGGAAGGATGGTTCCAGTCGCGTTCAATCATGCCGCGCAAGGTGGCCAGGCCGCGGCGCTTGGCATCTTCCGTGAGCTTGTCCCAGTTCGGAATCTCATACCAGACCAGCACGCCCACTTCGTCCGCTGCCTGGAGATAGCGCGGGTCAGGAACCTTGATGTGGCAGCGCAGCATGTTCAGGCCCAGTGCCTTCGCCTGCTGCATCTCGCTTTTCAAGTAGTCCAGCGAAGGTGGGGTGTAAATCGTCTCGGGGTAGAAATCCTGGTCGAGGGCCGCGCGCAGGTATACCACCTGGCCATTCAAATAGAACTTGCCGCCGCGCGTTTCGAAAGTGCGAAATCCGAAGCGGTAGTACCGGTTGTCGCCGGAACTAAGCCACACGTGGAGCGTGTAGAGGGCAGGGTTCGCAGGACTCCAGAGGCTGGGGCTGGCGAGTTTTCCTGAGAACTCGTAGCGGGCTTGGCCAAGGCTCAAGTGGCGCGACTCTTTCCACACGACTTTCTCCGCGGCATCGCGGACCTCAGCGCCCACGTAAGGAGGCGTCTTGAACTCCGCCTCGGCCGGTGGATTCACGAGCGGGACGCTGATCTTGAAGGCTCCGTCCGCGCCCGCTGAGACATGAACGGCGCCCAGGTGCGTCCGGGGGCGAATGGCCAGCTCGACGTCCTGCCACAGGCCGCTGGTTTGAACGTACCAGTTCTGCTTTCCGTGGGGAATCTCGGCGTACTTGATTCCCTCGACCTCGCTGGGCTTTGCTCCAGGATCGGCCACGCGCACGGCAATCTGGTTCTCGCCCGGACGAAGCTGGGAAGTGACGTCGAACTCGAACGGCAGATAGCCCCCTTCATGGGTACCTACGCTCTGGCCGTTGATGTAAACCTCTGCCAGGTAATCCACTGCGCCAAAACGCAGCAGCGCCACGCGGTCTGGGCCCGGAGCCTCGACGCTGATCGAGCGCCAATACCAGGCCACTCCGGCGTAGTCGCGCAGATCCGCAAATTGCGCCTGCCATGACGACGGAACGCGCGTGGGCCGGACATTCGGGGCTGAGGCCAAGTCTGCCACCTGGAGTGTGCCCGTCGGGTCGGCCACGAAGTTCCAGTCGCCATTCAGGGAGATCGTTTGGCTACGGGCTGGGTTGGTATGCACAAGCGCCAACCCCAGTGCCAGGCAGAAGAGAATCGGAAAACGCCACCGGGATGCACGCATTACTCCTCCTCCTAATATGAAATCATATCAATTGCCGAAGCTGGCCTCGCACTCCTAGCGCACGGAAAAAACCGAACTGGCAGACGCGCACCTACCCGGCGCTCTGGCTCGCCGGGCGACGCGCACTCGAGCCAAACATCTCCTTCAGGACATCCTCGCACGCCTCCAGCGTCCGGTCCACGTGGGCGTCGGTGTGGGCGTAGCTCACGTGGTTGCGCTTGAGGTTGAGGGGCATTTTGAAAATCCCGCGCTCGATCAACCGTCGTCGGTATTCCACGAAGCGCGCCGCGTCGTTGCGCAGCAGGTCGGAATAGCTCGCGATCGGCCCTTCCATGAAGTACGTAAGGAAAACTGAACCGTAGCCCGCCACCGTGGCCTTCACCCCCAATCGGGTGTGTATCTCCTCGAGACCTTGGCGAAGACGTTCGCCGAGCCGGAACACGTGCTGGTGAACGGGCTCGCGCTCCAGCATCTCCATCGTCGCCAGGGCCGCAGCGCAACCCACGGCATTGCCGTTGAATGTGCCGGCAAAGAAAGTGTCGCCGCCGGGGCGCGTCATGAAGCGGTCCATGATTGCGGCCTTGCCGCACACCGCGGCCATGGGGAAACCGTTCGCCATTGCCTTGCCCAGCGTGGTCAGGTCCGGCGTCACGCCGCAGATTGCCTGATAGCCTCCCAGGTGGTGACGAAAGCCGGTGACTACCTCGTCAAAAATCAGCACCGCCCCGTGCGCGCTGGCCAGCTCTCGCAGACCTTCCAGGAACCCGGGCTTGGGCAGCACACAGCCGACGTTGTGCGGGATGGGCTCAAGGATGATGGCGGCCACCTGGCCGCGATTGTTCGCAAGAGCCTGCTCGACTTCGTCCAGACTGTTGAAGGCGCAGACCAGCGTGCTCGCTAGAACCTCCGGGAGGATCCCCGCGGAGCCGGCATCCAGTTTGCCGACCTTCTCCGCCGGGCTGATGACATTCCTCAGTACATAATCGTGAATACCATGATAACAGCCCTGGAACTTGATGATCTTCTTCCGTCCCGTAAAGGCCCGCGATACCCGGATGGCGTGATACGTGGCTTCCGAGCCGGTGTTGCAGAGCAAGACTTTCTGGGCCGAGGGAACATGCTGCTGGACCTTACGCGCCACCTCGATCTCGAGCTCGGTGGTTCCCACGCCCGGCAGCAGCCACGCTTCCAGCGCCTCGGCTACCCGGCGGTTGACGACCGGATGGTTGTGTCCAAGCAGCGGCGGGCCGAACGCGCACTGGTAGTCGAGGTACTCATTCCCGTCAGCGTCCATCAGCATGGCGCCGGCGGTCTTCTTGACCACCAAGTGGGGCAGGGTGTTCCGCAGCGAACTGTTCACACCACCAGGCATGACCTGGCAGGCTTGCTCATAGAGTGTTTCGCTGTTGGCATAGCTTCGCTTTTCAGGCGCCATTTGTCTCTCCTGGCACTTCAACGCTCGGGAGGGGCTCAACCTCAGGGAGCGCAGTATAACTCGCCTCGGCTTGCTTGTGGAGAAGCAGCGCCAGATAGATCACGGTCGTGAAACCGCGGGTGACGTTCTGGCTGAAGATGCCTGTTGCGCATTCGACTGATCGGCCCAAGGCCAAGAAGCTTGACCCGGCTACGGCGGGATGTCAGAATGCCGCTCAGTCAGCTCCGTTTTGGAGAGCGACCCACATGTCACTGGGACTCCCGTGGGGTCTGGCACTCTCAAGCGGCTTGAATACTTACCTGCCGCTTTTCCTGCTGGCTCTCTTCGCGCGCTTCACGCACGCGGTGAGCTTGTCGCCGCGCTTCCAGTGGCTGATTTCGGACGAAGCCATCATCATCCTGGGGGTGCTGGCGCTCGGCGAAATCCTGGCGGAGAAATTCCCCGTCCTCGACCACCTGTGGGATTTCTTGCACACCGCGCTGCGGCCCGTCGCCGGCGCCTTGGCCGCCGGAGCCACCATGACCACCGACACCGCTCCGCAACTGGTGTTCGCCATGCTGACGGGTGGCACGCTGGCCACGGCCGCGCATTCGGCCAAGTCCGGGATCCGCCTGATGAGCACTTCGAAGAGCTTCGGCGTGGCCAACCCGATTCTGAGTCTGGGTGAAGACATCACCGTGGTGGCGGGCACGCTGCTCTCGGTTTACGCCCCCTGGGTGATGCTGGGCGTGGTCCTGCTTTTTGCGCTTCTCTTTGCCCTGTTCGGCCCGCGGCTGGTGCGGACGCTATGGTTCGACCTGCGGGTTGTGGGCGCGTGGTTCAGGTGGCTGGGAGGAAAGATTTTCCGCACGCCGCTGCCTCTCACTCTCAGAGAGAGTCTTCTGGGGCTCGCACCGAGCCGCCTGCGCAGCCTGAGCGCAGAGTTGGACCCCGGCGAAGAATTGCTCGGCGTGCTGAGCGGATGGAATCGGTCTCGTGGCCCGCGGCGCTGCTGGCTGTTGGTGACGTCTCGTCGCCTGCTGCTGGCGGAGCGTCGCCTCTTCCGCAAGCCCAAGGTCGCGCCAATTCTCTATAACGACGTGGTGGTGGCGCGCGACCGCAACCTGGTGCTCTTCTGGAGACTGGATCTCCTCACGCGCCGAAATGCCAGCTACTCGCTCACTCTCCCCAAGACCGGCGCGGCGTTCGGCGCCCTGGCGGTGGAGAAAATCCGCGACCTGGCGCGAAGCTCCGCCCCGACACCCGGGGCCGCTGGGGTCAGGCCATAGGAGAAATAGCAGAAGAGAGTACGCGCCAATGCGGAGGAGTTGTTTGGCACGCCACGGGCGGGCGCCTCAGCGATCACCACAACGTCGCGCAAGGCGATCCGAGCTTACGGCAATCGGCCCATCGCCGAGAGCCCGAACACGTACCAGCCCGCCAGGATTCCCACGTACACCAGGGAGATCACCAGAGAAATACCGAACACCTTACCGAAGAAGGGGCCGGTAACTTCCTTCCGCCAGGCTCGCAGGCAGAGGATGACGAGCAGGATCTCGGTCAGGATGGCCAGGCCGTGAAGCGGAGTCTCCAAGGCCGGGAGAGGCTTCACCCTCAGCGAGGCCCAGAGAACCGAAAACTCGTTGAAGAAGCCCCCGAGCAGGATGTTCAACACAATCCCGAGGATCGGAGCAATGATCCCCAGCATATAGCCATATTTGTTGTCGCCGAAAAACACCATCACGGCAATGACGACAAACATCAGGGACTTCAGCAGCTCATAGGGGAAATACTCGGGAATGGCAAAGGCGCCGGCAACAATCAGCACCACCGTCAGGAAAGCCACGACAAAAACCCCGCGGTCAGACATAGCTCAACTCCTTGTTCAGGGCTTCAGGCCCCGGCTTCGCTTGGCCGGCCACTCGCGCCGGGGCCGCCCGAATTCAGTCGAACGTTTGTGCCTGGAGCATATCACTGCCCGAAAGCTCATCCCGGCCCAGGCAGAGTCACCCGGTCGGGCCGCGGTAGTATAGCACAGCGGCTTCGAAATCCACGCGCCCGAGAGAGTTCTCTATGGCCCGGGACAGAGAAGCAACCAGACACTCTGGCCGTGCCTTCTCGGAATTGCCGAGTTGGAGTAAACTGAAGGCGCGCGCCTGTAGCTCAGATGGATAGAGCAGCAGCCTTCGAAGCTGAAGGTCGGGGGTTCGAATCCCTCCAGGCGCGCCAGAGACCTCTGCGATTCTGAGACAACTCAAAGCTGAGTATAGGCGGAACATTGCACTTGACAGAAGCTCTGCGTGAACGCAGCATATTATTAGCTGCGAGAAGGGCAGCGATACGGGGCTTGAGGCAATGGCGTTCAAGATTGAGATCGACCGAGAGGAAGATGGTCGTTGGATTGCCGAAATTCCCAGTCTCCCCGGCGTGATGGCGTACGGCAAGACCCGCGATGAGGCCATCGCCAAGGCCGAAGCGCTCGCCCTTCGTGTGCTTGCCGACCGTCTCGAAAGAAAGAAGAAGCCCGCCAAGCCGGCTACAGTGACCTTCGCCATCGCATGAGCAAGTGGCCCAGTTGTAAAGGCAGAAAGGTTCTCCACGCACTCCTCCGCATCGGATACAGAGTGAAAGCGCGGAAAGGCTCTTCACATGTTCAGCTTGAACATCCAGAGCGCGGCGAATACACCTGGGCCTTCGCCGATTCCGAGGAACTTGGACCGAAGATGCTAGCGCGCATCGCCAAACACACAGGGCTTACCCCAAAAGACCTGTAGGATTACTCGTCGGTCGCCTGCTCAGAGAGTCCGCATGACTCAAACCGGCCGTACAGGACAAGGATTCATCCTTCATCCCTGGGGAGCTTCGAATCTCTCGGCCGGGAGTTTGAGTCTCCGCAGGCGCGCCAGAGCCGCTGAACGCCCGGCTTACCCCGAACCGGTTTAACCCATGCGCCAAGCCTTGCGGCGCGTCGAGCTGTGCTCCGGTGGCGGCAGCTCACCCCCCGGGCGCAGAGCACCTTCAACTCTGGCCAGGCTTCATCATCGGGCATCCACCCGGTAAGCTCTACCCAGGTTGGCTCAGCGCCTACTCAGCTTGAGCGCCAGCGTGAGGAGCACTCTGCGGTCGGAGCTCGACATGCCCTCGAAGAGTTTCGCCAGCTTCTTGGCGGGCCGCGACAAGCTCGCCTGCCGAAGCGCCTTGAGCGCTACGGGTCGTCCCTCACCCCGGTAAAGTAACTGGTAAGGCTCGACCTCTAAGGCCTTGGCGAACTTCTCGAGAGTGGCGAGCGAGGGAGCGGTATAGCCACCTTCCACGCGGGAGATGTAGGAGCGCAACAGACCAGACCGCTTCTCAATATCGCCCTGCGACAGACCCTTGGCCTCGCGAAGCTCTCGTAATCGCTTGCCTATGTCCATACCGGTATTCAATCAGAAGTACGATGCCTTGTCAACGGTGGTGAAAGGAGGAATTAACGCTCGACTAACTGCGGACAAGAGCACCTCGTGGACCGCGCTCCTCGCCGCGCGCCGCATGATACGCCACCCAATCGAGCCAGGCCAGCGCCAACGTCGCACCTGCCGCCTCACCAAGAACCGGGAGAAGCACGGCGAGATCCGAGTGTCGGGAAACCTCCGGATCGTTGCCGTCGGTAAGCGAAAGCGTCCTTATCTTGGCCTTCCTCACCCTCTCGACTAGTTGGTGAACGTGCTTCTTGGCGCGGCACCGCGAGCCGGAGAGGACAACTACGGCTGCCTCGCGTTCCAGGCTGGCGAGCGGGCCATGCAGGAATTCCGCAACCTCGAAACCCCGGGCGTCGATCCCCGTCAGCTTCCTCAACAGCCACGCCCACTCGAGCGCGGCCGGATGGTAAAAGCCCCCGCCCACCGCGCAGAGGCTTCGCAGGCCTTTCAGTTCGGAAGCGAACGACCGCGCCGCATCCGTGAGCTGGGCCAAAGCCCACTCGACCTCGGCCGGGAGCTTCTCGAAATCCGCTGCCATCGCGTCGAGTTGCGCATGGTGTCGCTTGAGGACCCGCGCCGCCACGAGACCCATATGGCTTGCGGCTGCTTGCTGACACACCGCAACCTTTGCCCCCGCTCCGCTTTCTTCGCCGGCACGCACCAGGAACACGCCGTCGGCCGCTTGGGCCAGCGCGCCTTGGGCATTGGCCGTCAGGGCCAACACCGTGGCGCGCCGCGCGCGGGCCATCTCGGCCACCTTCAACGTCTCCGGGTCCTCCCCGGACCGCGAGATCGCCAGCAGGACGGACCGCGGACGCAGCACGGAAGCCGAATAAGCCTGGAAAACTGCGGCTGCGCGCACCACCGCCGGCCAGCCCAGCAGGCTCTCGAAGGCATACGCGGCCGTCAGGCCCGCCATCAGCGAGGAGCCAGAACCCACGATGTAAATCGGCCCGTCGCCCCAGCGCGTCCGTCGCACCAGGGCATCGTATTCCGGGCGGCCTTTTTCCAGGGTCTCCCGCAGCGCGCGCGGGATGTCGAGGATTTCTGCCTTGAGATCCATAGCTCTTGTAGCGCGTCCCGACGAGTCGGGATGCCGCTTTTCAACTCTGGCGCTCTGTAAGCGCCGAGGCGCTATTCTAGCGCATCGCGCGTCGTATAACCGTGCGGCTTTTCTGCGGAGTGCGGGAGCCTGGAGTCTGTCTCAGTAGCGACGCTGTACCGGCGGTGTCCCCACCGCCGACCAGGAGAACGGCCACGGCAAGGGCCTGCCTCGTCGTGGGCTCTTCAAGCCGTAAACAAACACCGGCCCACGGCAAGAAGAGCCCGCCGTGCCTACCCGCTTGGAAGGTGCGCGGATACTCGCCAGGGATCGGGTGCCGTGATTCGAAAGATTCTACTTCCGGCCGCGACCGCGCCTCGCCTGCGCCGGCCGTCTCCTTGTCGCCCCGCCTCGATGTTGCTCCGCCTGTGCCTTTGGAGGAGCTATCAGCGGCAGAAGGTAGCGCAAGGCCTGCTGTTCGGCCTTCCGGCTTTTCGACTTGGAATCGCTGCCCGCCACAAGGGACTGAAAATCGAAGCGCCGTGGCGAGCGGCACAAGGGCGGCCTCTGGCTACATGAGCACCAGCCCCCTTCCCGTTTACTTCAAGACCATCGCACGCGAGCTCAACAGCGGCGACGCCGCCGCGCGCACACACCGCCCGCCATTCAATAGGGCGCATGTGCCGCCTTCCCGTGTGGCCGGGTGTGACGGCCCGATCAGGCGCCCGAACCCGGTTTTGCCTACTGCGCCTGTTCAACCTCCCGACGTGCTGGCCTCGGCGCTTGCCAGAGGATTTTGAAATCTCCCGCGTTGTACGGATAGAAGCGAGTGGAGCTGAGGCCGCCTGGAAGGAGCACGATGTCAACCCGGCGATTGTGCGCCAGCCAGTCATCTTTGGCGGGTCGGCCCACCATCTTCATGGTTGGCTGGTTGGGGTTCCGCTCCTCCAGTTGCCGTACAGCGTCGGGCTCGAGGTTATTGCTCAGGCCGAAAGCCTTGGTCTCGATGGCAGCCGACGGAATACCCTGACTGAGCAGGAACTGCCTGGCGATCTCCACCCGGCGCTCGGAGAGTGCAAGGTTGTACTTCGCCGAGCCACGCTGGTCAGCATTTCCCTCCAGGCGAAGACGCGCGTTGGGATCAACTTCGAGATACTTCTTGAAGCCCTCCGCAAACTGCGAAAGGCTCTGGCGCTGGCTGCCCAGCAGGCCAATGTCGGCCGCATCCTTCAGAGGGTAGGCGGTGGGGAAATAGATGCTGGCCAAACGAGTTTCAAGACTGGCCTCTGTCACGGCAGACTTGATGGAGCCGGCGATGCGCAGCGTGGCCGTGCGCGTTTCCGAGCCGCCGCAGGCGTTCGAAGCGTTTAGCGTATAGGTAATGGTTTCGTTGATCGTGCCGGCTGCGGTTTGCTGCGGCGCTGCCTGCACGGTGCGGCTGCCGCTGGGACTGACGGACCCGAAGGGAGCAAGAGAAACGGACTCGGCGTTGGACGTGGACCATTTGATAGTCGCGCTGCCTTGCTCGACCACCTTGGTGCCCACGCGTTGGTAACTGATCTCCGCCGGCGATACTTCCAGAGAGGCCTGGACAGCATTGTTAACGTTGACGGTGGCGCTTGAGGTTGCCGTCCCCCCCGGACCCGAGGCCGTGAACTTGTAGGTGGTCGTCTCCTTGGGCTGGATTTCGCGCTCGCCCGAAGCGGGAACCTCCCCCACTCCGCTGATCTCTCCGGCCACAGCATCGCTGGAGGACCAGGTCAATCGGGCGGAGCCGCCACAGTTGATTTGCGCAGAACTGGCAGACACCTCCGCCTTGGGCGCCGCAACGGCTACCGTGGCGCTGGCGATGCCCGCCTGGAAGCGGGGAAGGTTGTGCAGCGTTTCGCCGCGCGGCCAGCTCGCGGTGGTCTGGCCGCCGCTCTCTTTGACCTGAACGGTCACGCGCTGCTTCGCGGCGACTGTAACCGGGCCCGACCAGATGTTCGTGCCGCGCTCCAGCACGGTAAGTTGATGGGTGCCGGGCGGGACGAGCAGTTCCTGCTTCCAGTGCCAATCGTGGTTGAACTCGTCGGCATGGCCGACCAAGTACTCGGGTGTCTTGCCGTTCAGAAGAACTGCCGCGTGGTGCCCACCTTCAATCTGGATGCGGCCCCAAGGTCCTGCGACCGTACCGCCCACTGGAGTCAGCGGCACCCGGAGGTGAGTGGTTTTCCCCTCGGTGATGGTGACCTTGTGCACCTCGGGCTTGTAGCCGTAATTGTAAATGCCTACTGTGTGCTCGCCCGGGCTGATTCCAGTCAGAATGACGTTGCGGTCGCGGCTACGGCTGGCGTCGCCGATGGGGACCCCATCCAGGTAGACGAACGCCTGGGTGGGGACGGCGCGGACCTCCAACCGGCCACCCCTTGTGCAAGAGGACATCATGACTGCTAGTAAAATAGAGACACCAAGAGTAATGAGCACGGAGAACCGGCTGTTTCGCATTCGCTTGACCTCCTCTCTGGTATCCTTAGAGCAGTGAGGAACCCGGCGGCAGGCGCCCCCTGCCTTTGGGACAGACTGCGCGGCCCGCCTTGCCCGGCCCCAGTTGAAACTGTCCCCTGCTACTCGCCGATGGCAGGACTAGCAACCTTCCCCACATCGGCGTCTTCTCGAGTCTGCCACGCTGATTGCAGCCAGGGCATCTTGCCTATTCAGCAGTATTGATGAGGCTCTTTCCCAGCTCCAGCCAGAGATCCGGATTTCATCACGTCCTTCAGGCAGAATCATAGGCACGACCTCCCACTTTTGTCAACCTCCGGGCGTCCAGCCCGCGCCGCCGCGGAGGTATCTCCCATATAATGCTGTGCAGTCGCAACTTGACCCGGCGCCCGGGTCCGTGCCAGCGAGGAACGCATGCGCGCAGCATTGGCCGCGGCATCCTCCAGGAACCCACGCTCGATCTCCTGGAAAACGATGAACTGCAGCTGGTAGCCACGATAAGTTTTTCTTGTCGTGGGTTCTTGCTTGGGAAGAACAAAAGCCCACGGCGCCAAAACCGTGCCGTGGCTACACCCTTGCCCTGTCAGATCTGAAGCCGAAGTTCCTCGGGCTTGCTCACACGCGCTAATCTGCCACATGTCAGGCGTGGCCCGCCTGTCAACTGTGGACTGTCGCAGGTGGCGCAGACATCGCTTGTCGTGTCTCGGGATGTTCGGCTTGACGTGCCACGGCTGCCCGGCCCGGCGTGCCGTGGGTCTCGCGCGTGGAGTTTGGCCGCGCGTCTTCACGGGCGGAACCCCAGTGCTACGTGGCTGCCGGCGTGGCAGGCCGCGGGGGGATGTGCCCCGCATCCCGGCCAAGAGCGATTACGGCTTTGAAGCCGGAGAGCACCAACGCGGGGCGGGGTTCGAGCCTTTCCCCCGCGCCTTAGCGTAGGGAAATAGCCTCATGCTGCCGTAAAGCAGACCGGGCAGATCCTCCAGGCCAAGGAAATGGGTAATTTCGCCCCACCGGGTATTCTTTACGCGGCATCGACCCTCAGGGCTTCAGGGATGATTACCGAGGGCAAAAAGTCCCGTCCATATAGCTGTGGTCTCACTGTTTTGCCTTGTATTTCAACAATTTGCGGAGCGCCGACAATCCCCGCCTTGAGCCGGACTTGTTGTCCATTGCGCAGGCCACCCCCACCTGGGGCCATACCTTGCTGCGATAAGTGAGACTGGTGAGAACCGTGAGAATATAGACCGCTCGGCCATCCGCAAGCGCGGGGCAGGCACCGACCGCCACTACAGGTCCGGGGCCAAGCGCAAGTTGACACTCCTCGGTCCCGGATGCTACAAAGGTATAGAGGCCGTTCGGCGGCGCGCTGGTGTGGTGAGCGTAGCTCAGCCTGGTAGAGCGCCAGACTGTGGATCTGGACGTCGCGGGTTCGAATCCCGTCGCTCACCCCAGTCTTTCCTTTCTCCGGCAAATCGCAAACAACGCAACGCGAAGGGCTCGCGCAACCCGCCAGCAACTGTCAGGTAGTGACCATAGCCCTGGGGGAATCCATTGGCAACACGGCCGCCCTCACAGTGGCGATGGGAATTTAGCTTCCCGTTGCCCTCACGTCACTGATTCAGCGACTCGTGCTCGTGCAGGACTCGCCACTTTCCGCCCTGCTTGACGAAAACCATGCTCATCTTCCCCGCGTGGCTGAACGCCTTCCCCTCTCGCGTGCCGGACTCGGTGAAGTAGTACGTCAGCAGCGCGGTGTCGCCAAGGACTTTCACTTCCGAATCGAGTATCTGGTAGGAAGTCAGATCAACCTGCTTGAGCCAGGTTTCCATATCCCGCATGAGGTCCGCCTTGCCTCGTATGCGGTACGCCTGACTTGGCCCAAAGAACGAAGCTTCCTCGGCGAAGTAATCGGCCAAGGCATCAAGCTGCTTGTTCTTGGCCGCTTCCCAGGCATTTCTTTCAACCTGCAATACGACATCCGCTTCCGCCTGGAGTCCCGAAGCACTAAGTGGGAGCGGCACCGGCAGTGAATCGTGCCAGTGGGCGAACCTCCAGTTCTTGCCCTCCCGCACAAAGGCAGCAGTCCAGCGGCCTTCAAGGCTGCGACGCGTTCCGTCCTTGAAGGTCAAGTCCGCTCGCCACGTCATAGCCGCCCAGGCAAGGTTCTTGTCCACACGCACGATGATGGGGCTGGTGGCAGAAACGCTGCGCGCACTCAAATCCGTCAGAGCTTGGCCCATGAGCCGCTCCACATCCGCCACGGAGGCCACGCTGGCCACGAAAGGCGGGAAGAACGGGCCGCCACTGGCGCTGTATTCGCCGAGCGCCTGCTTGACAACCTTCTCATCAAGGCTGCTGTCTGCCTGCAACGCGCGGTCCACCAGCGCGCGGATCGCTTGCTCATCGCGGGTCTGAGCTCGCGCCAGAACCACGCTTAACAGAGGCGCAATCAACATCAGTAGAAAAACCGAACGACGCATGCTACACCTCACAATCCAGGCACCATTTGGATGCCTACGATTTTGGACTCCGGCACCTGTCCCCTCTTTAAACTCCGCCAAGAAATCAAACTCTCACACCGAGACCCGGAAGCCCATCTTGCGAACGAGCCCACCTCTGCGACCCCAGAGCCGACGAAGATTCGGATTCACCGCTTTGACGTCATGCCCGCAATCAGTGCGCCGACGATAACCACGAGAAACAGCAGGAAGAGCGCTTTGAGTAGCATGAGTGTAGACTCGTTCTTTCCCTGTGCTCCCGGGCGACCAGAGGGCGAGGCCGGGGCAGCCCAGCGCAAAGTTTATACCATCACGCTGAGCAGTGCTATGCCCAATCTGCCCCCGCGGATGAGCTGTCGCTGATTCGAGGACGTTCAGGACTGCCGGCGCACTCAAGCCTTTGGCCAACTGCGCATTATTCCGAATCTGTTGACCAGGCGTTTCGCTCGGGCTAAAACTACAGCCGCGGAAAGGCCAGAGAGTAGCGGAGCAGGCGCGAGGATATGCACCTCGTTGCGTCTCTAATGCCAATCTCGAGGGAGAGAACTATGCTCATCGTTCATGTGCACGCACGAGTCAAGCCGGAATTCATCAAAGCCTTCACGGAAGCAACCGTTGAGAATGCGCGCCAGAGCGTCAAAGAACCCGGCATCGCGCGCTTCGACGTGATTCAGCAGGCGGACGATCCGGCTCGTTTCATCCTGGTCGAGGTGTACCGCTCGAGTGACGCGCCGGCCGAGCACAAGGAGACCGCGCACTATCAGACTTGGCGGGACACGGTTGCGCCCATGATAGTGGAGCCGCGCACCAGCGTGAAGTATTCCAACCTGTTTCCCGCGGACGAAGGATGGTGAGCGTTACTTGTCACCCTGAGCGAAGCGGAGGAATTGTCATCCTGAGCCCGCAACGGCGGGCGAGGGATCTGAGACGCTCCGCCACGCTTAGCATAACAGGTTGCGCGCAGGAGGCATTCATGCGCTTTGAATTCGCGACGGCGACACGCATTCTCTTCGGGCCCGGCACGGTGCGCGAAGTGGTGCCCACCGCCAGGGAGATGGGCCGGCGAGCCCTGGTCGTGACCGGGCGGTCAGCGGAACGCGGAGCCGCGCTTGCGACCGGGCTGGAAGCCGCGGGAGTCGCCTGCAGCAGATTCGCCGTGGCTGGCGAACCCACACTCGAGGTGGTTCGCCAGGGAGTCAAGCTCGCGCGCGAGGAACAATGCGACCTGGTCATTGGCTTCGGCGGCGGCAGCGCCATCGACGCCGCGAAAGCCATGGCGGCGCTCCTGACCAATGGCGGCGACCTGATTGATTACCTGGAGGTCATCGGCAAGGGCAAGAGCCTCAACGTGGCTGCGGCGCCGTTCATCGCCGTGCCGACAACCGCCGGCGCCGGCGCCGAGGTCACCCGCAACGCCGTCCTGGCCTCGCCTGAACACAAGGTCAAGGTCAGCCTGCGCAGCCCGCTGCTGCTGGCGCACCTGGCGGTGGTGGATCCTGAGCTGACGTTCGATTTGCCACCGGCGATTACCGCACACACCGGCCTCGACGCGCTTACCCAGGTCATAGAACCTTATGTCTCGAATCGCACTAATCCCCTGGCCGACGGATTTTGTGGGGAGGGAATACGGCGCGTCAGTCGCTCGCTCCGCCGGGCCTACCACCACGGGCACGACGCCGGGGCAAGAACGGATATGTCGCTGGCAAGCCTGCTGGGCGGATTGGCGCTAGCCAACGCCGGCCTGGGCGTGGTGCACGGATTTGCGGCGCCGCTGGGCGGAATGTACCCTGCCCCACATGGCGCGGTCTGCGCGGCTTTGCTCCCGCACGCAATGGAGGCCAACATCCGTGCCCTGCGCGCTCGCGGGCCGGAAAGCGAATCGCTGCGCCGCTACGAGGAGGTTGCCCGCCTTCTGACGGGCAGGCCAGGCGCCGCCGCAGAAGACGGCGTCGAGTGGGTGCGGGAAATCTGCCAGGAGCTAAGCATCCCGCCGCTCAGTTCGTACGGGATTCGCGAACCCGACGTGCCACTGCTCGTCGAGAAGGCGTCCCAAGCCAGCAGCATGAAGGCCAACCCTATTGTGCTCACGCAGGAGGAGCTGCGGGAAGTCCTGACCCGCGCGCTTTCGTAGCTACGGCAAATGCGCTTCCCAAATTTGCCGTGGGCGTGCGCTTGGAGAGCCCTCCGGGCTCCCGGACGCGTGAAATGAGACCGGAGGGCAGAGTCCCCCCCTAGCAGAAACAGCCCACGCTTGCGAATGCGCCGAGCGTGGCTATCCCCTGACCTGTGCCATGCGACAGCACACAGCCGAAGGTCCGCTCTTCGACCCTGGGCTTTTCGCCCATGTTGAAGGGCCGCGACGTTACAGGGCAACCGTCGCGCTCCACGCTGCGTGCCCAAGGGTATATGCTTTCAGAAAGAACGGGCGTGGTATGATACCCGGCCCGCGTCTGCTCGTAAGGGAACATTCTAGAGAAATCCAATTTTCCGAGGCCATCATGGGAATCACCGAAATACCGGCCAGCCGTTTGGATCCGCAGCAATTCATCGCCGAGCAGGTGGAGAGGATACGCGCCGCTGTCGGGAGAGGGCTGGCCATCAACGCCCTGTCGGGTGGCGTGGATTCATCCACCGTGACGATGCTCGGCCACAAGGCGCTGGGCGACCGGCTGAAGACCTACTTCATTGACAACGCCCTGATGCGACAGGGCGAGCCTCAGCAAGTTGTCTCCACGTTTGCCAGCCTGGGTGTGCACGTGGAGTTGATCGACGCGCGGGAAGAGTTCCTTAGGGCGCTCACGGGCATCACTGACCCGGAAGAAAAGCGCGAGGCCGTCACCCAGACCTTCTACAAGCACGTCTTTGGGCGCCTGGTGCGCGAGAGCGGCGCCAAGTACCTCCTGCAAGGCACCATCCTGACCGACGTGGATGAGACCGTGGCAGGCATCAAGAGGCAGCATAACGTGTTCGAGCAGTTGGGCATCAACCCGCAACAAGCCTTTGGCTACCAGATCATCGAGCCGCTGATTCAACTGCGGAAGGATGGCGTCAGGAAGGTGGCGCAAGCCTTGGGCCTGCCGCCCTCGACTTATGCCCGGATGCCCTTCCCGGGTCCGGCGCTGGCCGCGCGCGTCATCGGCGAAGTCACGGCGGAGCGGCTGGAATTGGTGCGCAAGGCCACGGCCATCACCGAAGCGGCGCTTTCCTCCACGGGAGCGTTTCAGTGCATGGCCATCCTGCATGATGACCGCGTCACCGGCATGCGCGACGGCCGCCGGCAGTTTGGCTGCCAGATTGAGATTCGGTGCTGGGAAAGCATCGATGCGCGCGTGGCCCACCCCATGCGTTTGCCGTGGGAGACTCTGGAAGCCCTCAGCCAGCGGATGCTGGCCGAGATACCCGAGGTGGTGAGCGTCACGTACAACATCGCTCCCAAGCCTCCTTCCACCATGGAGGCGGTGTAACGGCGTTCGGAAGGGAACCTAAACCGGATCGCCTTCGCTAACATCTCAGCAGGCCAGCAGAAGCCTGCCGGACGCTCCGAAACGAGCACGACCCGGCAGGCTTTCTGCTACTATATATGGCTGAGTAGCGGTGGTTTGCTACGGGCGTGTAGCTCAGCAGGATAGAGCATCGGATTTCTAATCCGAGGGTCGGGGGTTCGAGTCCCTCCACGCCTGCCAGCCTCAATCGCTGACGCGCTTCAAGCGGCTATTCCACACTCTCGACGCGGGCTCTCGCCCGTGAACTGGGGCCGGGATGATCCCGGCTTTGGGTGCTGGCTGATGAAAGCAGACCGGCAACCTCTACCTGAAGAGTGCCGTCGGGAACGCTGCCGAGGCAAGGACACACACCACTGCTCGCTCTCCAGGACGTAGTGGGCGTGGCGCCTCAAGCTGGAAAGGGGAGGGACAGCCGGCGGGGCGTTCGAATGACCGCGACGCTTAGGACTTGCCCGGACGAACGCTGACAGCCCGTGGTCCCTTCTCCCCACGCTCCATTTCAAACTCGACGTTCTCTCCCTCTTTCAGAGCGTCGAAATTGAGTTGCTGGAGGCTGCTGCGATGGAAGAAGATCTCTTGTCCGTCAGCGGCACGAATGAAACCGAATCCGCGATCGCGAATAACTCGCTTGATTGTACCCTGCATAGGAAACCTCAGTGTGCGTAAAAGGGACCGCCTTCTAGGCAGGTCGAAAAGCTAAGCGCACGGCCGGCGAAGAAACCTCTCCTACGCTAACCGCGCCACTCTACCAATACCAAACTGCTTTGTCAAACCCCAGTAGGGCTGAGGGAGCCTGGGAGGCATTTTCGCCCGGGGGCGACCGCCCCCGCGCCGACGCGCGCCACTAGGAAGACGCTGGCTCGCCGAAGGAGCGCTGCGCTTCCTCGGGATTGTCGTAGATCTCAAAGACAGTGCTGAGGCGTGTGATCTGCAACAGGTCGTGGACGCGCCTGGTGAGGTGCAGGAGTTTCACGTTGCCGCCCTGCTTGCGGGCCGACGTGTAGCTGGCCACCAGTGTCGAAAGGCCAACGCTGTCGATGTAGTTTACCTCTTCCAAATTCAGGATAATCCGCGTGTACCCGGCCTCCACAAGCTGCTTGACCCTTCCGCGCAGGGCTTCCGTTTCTTCGCCGAGCGTGATTCGCCCGCGCAGGTCGAGCACCATCACACCGTTCACCAGCTTTTCCACCATGTAAAGGTGCATGGGAAAACACCGCCGACCTGAATGTTAGGGTTCCTCAATGACCTCGAAGAGGACACCCTCTGGCTCTCCTGGAGGCTGCATCCTAGCACGGCGCGAGGGCATTTGCGAGAAGGGAGTCGGCGGCTGACGCTCGAACGCCAGATGGCTTTGTTCCCCGAGAACGTCCGGCGCTGCGTCAACAGCTTGCCACTATTGAACGTCGTGGACAAGAGGCGTGGTTACTGAAGTGGAGTCAACAGTCGCTCGGCAACTCCAGTGTCCTTTGCTCGGGTGACAAACCTGTGCGCTGGGTGGCGGGCAGGACGGCCAAGCCCGCCGCCCAAGAAGAGGGTTCATTTCGCTTACGGCTGCTCGTGTTTGGCGGCCTTCTGCCGCTGGTCGCGCAAGACAGCCTTGCGGCTCAAGCGGATCTTGTTTCCCTCAATCGAGATGACCTTGACCAGGACCTGGTCGCCTTCCTTGAGTTCGTCGCGAACATCCCGGATGCGGTGCTCGGCCACCTCGCTGATGTGGAGTAGGCCGTCGGTGCCCGGGAAGATCTCGACGAAGGCGCCGAAATCCGCCAGACGCACGACTTTGCCGAGATAAGTCTTGCCGATTTCCGCCTCGGCCATCAGGTCTCTGATCATCTTCAAGGCCTTATTCGCTGCCGCTTCGTCCACGGCAGCCACGTTGACTTTGCCGTCGTCTTCCACATCGATCTTGGCGCCCGTTTGCTCGACGATTCCCCGAATGACTTTGCCGCCCGGGCCGATCAACTCGCCGATCTTCTGGCGATTGATCTGGAGCGTGTAGATTCGCGGGGCGAAGGCAGAAATGGTGGTCCGCGCTTCCGGCAGTGTTTCAAGCATCTTGTTCAGCACGTGGAGGCGGGCGGCTTTCGCCTGCGCCAGCGCTTCCGACATGATCTGCGGGGTAATCCCACCGATCTTGATATCCATCTGCAAGGCCGTAATGCCCTCCTTGGTCCCCGCGACCTTGAAGTCCATATCCCCGTAATGGTCTTCCGCCCCTGCAATGTCCGTGAGGATGGCATACTTGTCGCCTTCCATCACCAGGCCCATGGCGATTCCCGCCACCGGGGCTTTGATGGGCACCCCCGCATCCATCAGCGCCAGGCAACCCCCGCAGACCGTGGCCATGGACGAAGAACCGTTGGACTCCAGGATGTCGGAAACGATGCGGATGGTATAAGGGAAAATCTCCTCTCCTGGGACGATCGAAAGCAGAGCGCGTTCAGCCAGCGCACCGTGCCCAATCTCTCGCCGCCCGGGACCCCGCAGGAACTTTACCTCGCCCACGCTGAAAGGCGGGAAGTTGTAGTGAAGCATGAAGCGCTTGAACGCTTCGCCCTCCAGCACGTCCAGGCGCTGCTGGTCTTCGCCCGTGCCCAGTGTGACCGTGACCAGGGCCTGGGTCTCACCTCGCGTGAACAGGGCGGACCCGTGAGTGCGCGGCAGCATGCCCACCTCGCAGGTGATTTCTCTCACCTGGTCAAAGGCCCGCCGGTCCTGACGCTGCCGGTTCAGGAGGATGTCGTCACGGAACAGCCTCTCCTCCACGGCGTCGAAGTAGTGTGCCACCTGACGCCGTTTCTCTTCGTCCTCTTCCGGGTAGCTGTTCACCAACTCTTCCCGAAGGGCAGCGATCCTGCGGTGGCTCTGCTGCTTCACGTACTTCGAGGTGTCCATGGCCTCGTGTAGCGGTTCCGCCACTTTTTGGAGAACCTCCTGGTAGAGGGCCTCGTCGCGCACGGGAGGCGTGCACGCCCGCTTCTGGATGCCCAGCGTCGCGAACAGTTCTTTCTGCGCGGCGACAATCTTGCGGATTTCGCCGTGCGCATACTGGATGGCATCACTGATGGTGGCCTCGGAGACTTCCCTGGCCGACGCCTCCACCATGACAATGGCGTCTTCGCTGCCCGCCACCACCAGATTCAGCAGGCTGGCCTTGGCTTCCGCGTAGCTGGGATTGGTGATCAGCCGCCCATCCACCAGTCCTACGCGGACGGCGCCTACAGGCGTGGGGAACGGGACGTCAGACAAGTACAGTGCCGCAGCGCCGGCCACTACTCCGACAACGTCCGGGTTATTGTCCGAGTCCGCCGAAAGCACCATGGCGATCACCTGGGTTTCATCAAAGAAACCTTCGGGAAACATGGGCCGGGTGGGGCGGTCTATCAATCGGCTGGTGAGGATTTCCTTCTCCGTCGGTCGTCCTTCGCGTTTGAAGAAGCCTCCCGGAATCTTCCCGGCGGCGTAGTTGTACTCGCGGTAGTCCACCGTCAAGGGGAGGAAGTCCATTGTTTCCCGGGGCTCCGTGGAACAGGCCGTGGCCAGAACGACCGTGTCCCCGTACCGGACGTAGGCTGAACCATTGGCTTGCTTGGCAAGCTTGCCACACTCGATGGTCAGTGTATTGGCACCTAGGGGAATGCTGATCTGCTGCAAGGTGTTGCCTCCACTTCCTGAGCCGCCCGCGCACAGTTGGCGCTGCGGGGCACGCTCTCAGGCGGTCACGTTCCGCCAGAATTCCGCAGCCGAGAGGGCGCAGTCCTTAGTTGCATCATGGGAACCGGAAGGAGAAGTTGCGATCCGAAAGAAAAATCGCCCGCCTCGAGCAATTCTACCCAGGACGGAGCAACTCCCCTGGGAAGCAGCCGCCCGCCAGGGACACCCGAAGGGTCGCCGGGACTTGCTAGGCTGTCAGAGTCCAATTCTCCAGACTGCTGAGTCACAACCGGGCTACTTGCGGATGCCCAACTTCTCGATGAGGTGGTGGTAACTTTCCGGATTCTGCCGCTTCAAATACTCCAGCAAGCGCCGCCGTTTGCCGACCATCGCCAGCAGCCCGCGCCGGGAAGCATGGTCTTTTCGGTTAACGCGGAAGTGCTCGTTGAGGTAAGAAATGCGCTCACTCAACAGGGCGATTTGCACTTCGGGCGAGCCAGTGTCTTTGGCGTGAACCTTGAAGCGGTCGATCAAACTCGTCTTAGTATCCCGGGGCAGGGGCATCCGCTAATCTCCTCACTTCTCACAACTTTTCCCTTTTTGTCCGCATCAAGAATACCATGTGCACCGGAATTTGACAAAAGCTAAATTGAGCGCCCGTCCAAGCGAAACCCCCATGCGGATTCAGCTGGTTGGCTGCCGAAACGGTGGAGTGCTTGAGTTCAGGCCATTTCGCTCCCTGGCCGAGGTGACTGAGGCACACTGCGCTCCTTAGGAGCGCCGAGTCCGACTATTACTCCTTATAGATCAGTAAGTTGTTGTCAAGTTTCTGCATTGAACCGCCGATACAAATAACCTATAGTATGTGGCTTATGAAGTGGGTTGCGGGTGGGTTGGTCCTTCTCGTGCTCGGCGTGCTGCTGCGGTGGATTCTGCGCCTGGACCGACCGGAGGGCCAGCGCATCGGCGGGCTTATGGCGCTCGGCGCGGACCGTGAAGCCATTTTTCAGCCCATTGCCCAGGAGATGGAGACGCAGGCGGCCATCCTGGGCATTTCCCTTAACGACGCCATCAATGAGCGCGATACTGGCCAACCGGAAATCGCCTGGCGGCTGGTGCGCCTGGCAGCTTCCGAATGGGACCGCCTGGCGGAGATCCTCACGCTCCTGTCAAGAGTAATGGCAAAGCACGTGGCCTGCGCCCGCGTCGTCATTCCTACGCGTAGCGTGACGGCTCATCATTTCAAGTCGCGCGTGATGGTCGACTATCTCCGGATGCACGAACTGCTCGACCAACTGGTCTTCAGGTCGAAGTTGCGCTTCCAGCTTCACCTCCGCATGCTGCGCCGGGCGGCGGATACCCTCAGCACGGAATTTCGTCGCGCGTATCGCTATGCCGACCGGACCGAGGATCGCCCGCCGGAGCTTTGGAACCGCCTCGATTTCTACTTCCACGACTTCGACCTTATCACCAAGGAAACCTTGCTGGCTTTCCGAGCCCTTCTCCTCTGTCTGCCGCATTCAGATCTTGCCGGTCTCGCCGCGGACCTCCGGCCGCTCCTAACACACGGCGTCCGCGCGGCCACCGTCCAAGCCGATCGATAAGGCTGCCCTTCCGCCACAGTTGCGTCTCCAACCCGACCCGCAGGAGACCGTGAAAACCCCAGTTGCTCGCGGCCTGGCCGTCCCTCCCTGCGGGATGCGGAAAGGCTTGGCCTTTCCGCTTGGCACGGTCAACAAATTCAAGAAGTTAGTAGCCGCTCAAGACACTCCGTTGTCCCACGGACTCAGCAGGTGTCCTGCATGCTGGAGAGCGCGCGGGTCCTGGGCGCTGCTTGCGGCGCCATCGGGCAAACTTGGCCCGCAACAAAACAGAAAAGGCTCGGCAAAAACTGTTGCCGAGCCAAGGGACTGGAATTTGGAGGGACCGCGAGCGCCGGTTTCTCCGACGCTATGCCCGCCGACAGTTGTCTAGTGCCGTTTCAACACTATTCGCGGGATCGTAGCATCCCATCAAACAGCCCCAGATAGTTGGAACGGCACTAGCCGTAGAAGATTTCGGCGGTCTCGACCAACTCTGGATCCACGTACTTCAGTTTCTTCAAGACCTTCGAGATGGGCATATCAGTGATCTTGTTGCCGTGCAGGCAGACCATGGTGCCGAACTTGCCTTCGTTGATCAGATCGACGGCCTTGACGCCGTAACGGGTCCCGAGCACCCGGTCGAAGGCCGTAGGCGAGCCGCCCCGTTGAATGTGGCCGAGCACCGTGGCGCGTGTCTCGAACCCGGTGCGATCCTGGATCGCCTCGGCCAGGATGTCCCCGATCCCGCCCAGGCGCACGTGACCAAACTGGTCGAGCTTCTGGTCTTTGGTCACCTCCGTGTAATCGCCGGCGAGCTTGAAGCCCTCCGACACCACCACGATGGAGAACTGCCGGCCGCGGGCACGCCGTCTCTTGATGATGTCGCAAATCCGCTCGATGGTCATGGGCTTCTCGGGGATCAGGATGCAGTCGGCCCCTCCCGCCAGCCCTCCCATAGCGGCGATCCATCCCGTGTGGCGGCCCATCACCTCCACCACCATGACGCGGTGGTGGGACTCGGCAGTGGTATGGAGTCGGTCAAGGGCCTCCGTGACAATGGAGACGGCGGTGTCAAAGCCGAAAGTCTGATCTGTGCCCTCCACATCGTTGTCGATGGTCTTCGGAACGCCCACGACCTGGAGGCCCTCGGCGGCGAGTTGGCGGGCCACGCCCAGGGTGTCCTCACCCCCGATGGCGATGAGGTAATCAACCTTCAGCTTCTTCAGATTGGCATACAGCCTCTTCTTGTCTTCTTCTTTCTTGAGCGGGTTGGTGCGCGAGGTCCCGAGGATAGTGCCCCCACGCGGCAGAATCCCGGAAATTGAGGTTAGGGTGAGAGGCTCCGCCACACCCTTGACGAGACCCTGCCAGCCGTCCTTGATGCCCAGGACTTTGTACCCGAGCATGTCCGCGCGACGCACGATGGCGCGAATAACCGCGTTCAGACCTGGACAGTCACCGCCACCGGTCAGAACGCCAATCCTGCCTTTGGATTCTTTCGTCATAGTTGCTTCCGTCTCCTTTATGAGGAACTCAACCGAAGGATAATTCCCTGCCGCCCGCTGGCTTGCCCCGGCAGCCATGGGCAGAACAGAGAAGGTCAGCGTAAAGCACAATCTAACCAGACTCCTGCCCAGAGGTCAATCGGTTCCGCCAATCCCTACACGGAGTGCCACTTGAAGCCCTACCCCCAAGTCGAGGACCTTTGCATTGACAGGCGACGGCGCGCTGCCAATAATGAGCACGTCCAATTGCCAAGCCGGTCGCCGGTGAAGCAATTGAGAAGGGCCTCACCGGCAGTCCCCGCGAAAGGAGAGGAGTCATGAGAAACCGGGTGGTCATTTCCCTGGCGGTGCTCATGAGCGCTTTCACCTTTTCCGCACGCCCCCGCGGCGTGCTAGCCACAGAGCCTCCCAAGTCTTTCGATCTCATCCAGTGGAACGGCGGGAAGTTTATCTACGGGGTGGACTATTACCCCGAGCACTGGAACGAAACCCAGTGGGAGAACGATGCCAAGATGATGCAGGCCGCCGGCATCAACTTCGTGCGGCTGGCCGAATTCGCCTGGGTCAAGATGGAGCCGGTGGAAGGCAAGTTCGACTTCGCCTGGCTTGACCGAGCCTTGCAAGTGCTGAACGCGCACGGGATCAAGGCCGTCCTGGGAACGCCGACCGCCTCGCCGCCCGCGTGGCTCTACGTCAAGTATCCCGACATCGCCGCCATGGACGAGAACGGGGTGCGCTACCGCTACGGCTCACGGCGCAACTACTGCATTCACAACCCCAGTTTCATTGCCGCCACGCAGAGAATTGTCACAGCCATGGCAGGGCACTACGCGAATCATCCCGGGGTGCTTGGCTGGCAGATCGACAACGAACTGGGCGATCCGAACTGTTACGACGCCGCGAGTCGCGCGGCCTTCCAGCGATGGTGCAGGAAAAAGTACAAAACGCTCGACGCCTTGAACGCGGCCTGGGGGACGATTTTCTGGGGGCACACATACCTGGCTTGGTCAGAGATACCTCTCCCCTGGAACACCCTCGGCAGGGCTCACAATCCCAGCCTCGCGCTCGACTTCAAGCGCTTTCAGAGCGAGTCTACGCATGACTATCTGGAGATCCAGACGGCAATCCTTCGCAAGATTGCACCCGGCAAGGCCATCACGCACAACGCCATGGGCATGTACGACAACGTGGACTATTCCGATCTCCATCGTTCCCTGGATTTCGTTGCCTGGGACAATTACCCGATGTTCCAGAAGGATTACGCCAACTACTTCGGTCCGGGTCTCGCCCACGACCTGATGCGGGGCTCCAAGAACAACCAGAATTTCATGATCATGGAGCAGCAGGGCGGCCTGCCGGGCTGGAACGTTTTTCGGGCACGCCAAGCAGCTCCTGGACTCTATCGCGTCTGGGCCTACCAAGCGGTGGCGCACGGCGCCGATGGTGTCTGCTACTTCCGCTGGCGCACCAGCCGTTACGGAACGGAACAGTATTGGCAGGGCATTCTCGACCAGGATAGCTACCCCAACGCGCGCTACCAAGCCGTGTCGCAGACAGGGAAGGAGCTGCAGCAGCTTACAGACTTACTCCGCGGCTCAAAGGTCGTGGCGCCGGTGGCCCTGCTGGTCTCTCCCGACAGCCGGTGGGCATTCCACATCCAACCGCTGGCGGAGAAATTCGACTACAACCAGCAGCTCCACCTCTACTATGACGCCTTCCGCCGCCTGGGGCTCAACGTGGACGTGCTCTTTCCCCAGAACGATTTCACTTCCTACAAGATTATCGTGGCGCCCTCACTGTTCGTCGTGGATAAGGCGTTGACCGAGAAGCTCACCGACTACGTCAAGGATGGCGGAACTCTCATCCTCGGCTTCCGCTCCGGAGTTAAGGACGAGCACAACATCGTGACTGACCAGGTCCTTCCCGGGCCGCTGGCGGAGATGGCGGGCATCGAGATCCACGACTTTGATCCTCAGACAAACCAAGAACAAGAAGTGGCGGGCCCTGATGGGGTGGGACGCCCGGCGCGTGTCTGGTTCGATATCCTCACGCCGACGACGGCGCGACCGGTGCTGAGCTACAGGAAGGGCTACTATGCCGGGAAAGTGGCCATGACCGGCAACAGATTCGGCAAAGGGCGAGTCTATTACGTGGGCACCGAACTTACGGCCGAAACCTACTTGGAGGGGGCCAAATTGGAAGCCCAGGGAGCCGGTATTCCCCTGGGACCGGAGCTGCCCGAGGGAGTGGAAATGGCCGTGCGCGAAAAAGCAGGAAAGAAAATCATCTTCCTGCTCAACTACACCGAAGAGACACAGGCGGTTGCGTTCGAGCAGGCTTACAGGAACGCTCTGACAGGCGAAACCGAGCCAGCACAATTGCAGATTCCTGCCTTCGGCGTGAAGGTGCTGACGGTACCTTGACAGACGCTGGGGCGTGGCCAGGGGGAAAATGTCTGCGCTGCGTTGGGGCAGCGCAGGCATGGCCACAACCCGCGCGAGCCCTTAGGCCCGGTCAACGCGCAGATTGTTGACGAGCGAGAAAGAAAGCCCGCCAGGCACGCCTGCAAATCCGATCGAAAAATGGCACGTGGGCTACTGGATGAGACGCCCCACCGAGCTGGCGTCCACCATCGAGCGTCTGCTCGCCAATCCTGCAGAACTCGCGCGCCTGCAAGCTGACACGCGCCCGCTCACGCGGCCCGCGAAGCCATGCTGAAAGGCCGGCAAGCCCGCCGTTAAACCAGGACAAGATCAGGATGGTAGATGCTGCCGGAGACATGCCGGGCAACGGCAATTAGGCGGCGTTCCGGGTTGAGGATTTTCAGCAGACTCACGACGCTGGCGCGCCCAGGAGCGCCTCCGCGTCCTGACCGGAGGGCTTGGGCCAATTCAAACTTGTGTCCATGACGAACGCTCATTTCCTCCCGCCCCCGGACCACGAGTTCGGGACAATCCGGCAGAAGCGCTTCCAGCGGCACCCGGTAGCTTTCCGCCTTCCCTTCGCGGACCGCCGACTCGAGCTGCTCAAGCGTCACGGCGCGACTCTCTTGGAACTCCGCCACTGCCGTGCGGCGCAGTCCCGCCAAGTGGGCCCGGCAGCCAACCTTCTGGCCAATGTCGTGCGCCAGCGAGCGGACGTAGGTCCCTCCTGAGCACTCGACAGCAAAATGCACCCGGTCGCCGTCAATCCCCAGCAACTCGAGGGCGTAGATTTCAACCTCCACGGGACTCAACTGGACAGGCTTTTGCCGACGGGCCAGCTCGTAGGCGCGCGTCCCGCCCACGCGCTTGGCCGAAAACGGGGGCGGCGTTTGCATCACGCGGCCGGTGAACTCGCGAAAAATCCTGTTGAGCGCTGCTGGGTCGAGTTGGGGCGTTACGGGCTCGGAGGTCGGTTTCCCGGTGGCGTCGTAGGTATCCGTCGCGTAGCCAAAGCGAATCGTCCCATCATAGGCTTTTCGGGACTTGAGGTAGAACTGCGCAAACCGAGTAGCTTTGCCCACGGAGAGGGGCAAGACACCCGTGGCAGATGGATCGAGAGTTCCGAAGTGGCCCACCTGGCGAATGCCGAGCAGGCGCCGCACCTTGGCTACGACGTCGTGCGACGTCACACCCGCGGGCTTGTCAATAATCAGCACTCCGGAGAATTCTTGCGGTATTGAAAGCATGTTCTGTTAGAAGGGACCGCGCCGTCCTTGAAACGCTCTCCGCGGTCAGTCACCAACTCTCAGTCGTCAGCAGGCAACGGAGGCAACACTCGCTGCTGGCTGAGGGCTACTTGCTGAAGGCTAATGTTCTTCCTTGAGCTTTTGCAGCAGCGTTTCGATCTTTTGCCCTTCTTCCCCGCCTTGATCCAAGACAAAGACGAGTTCCGGCGCACGCCGCAGCCGCAACCGGCGGCTGATTTCGAAACGCACATAGCCGGCCGCCGAAGAGAGCCCCTCCAGCGTCTCCCGTTGCGATTCCTCATCCCCCAGCACCGAGACCCGCACGCGCCCATGCCGCAGGTCGGGGCTCAAGTCCACCTGCGTAACGGTGGCGAATCCGATGCGCGGGTCTTTCAACTCCCCCGCGATCATCTCCGCCACTTCCTCGCGGATCTGGTCTGCCAGGCGTTCGTGTCGGTGGCCGTACGACAACATAATCTGGCCAGCGAGCCATCGGATCATCGCGTCATTAATGACTCGACCGCCCGCTGAACCGATGGCCCGATCAGAGGAATTCCAGGTCGTGGCTAGCCACATCCTGGCCGAGAATTTTCTCCGACTCCTCGAGCACCTGGCGGAAGGTCGATTCGAGCACAGTCTGACTGCTGGAGACGGAAACCACGCCGATGGTCGCGTGCTGCCAAACGTCCTGGTGGTCTAGTTCCGCGACGGCCACGTTGAACCGCGCGCGCAGACGGTCGCGGATCTTTTGCAGTACCGCTCTCTTTTCCTTGAGGGAATGGGAGTAGGGCAGTTCAATTTCCAGGGTCAGGACACCGACTGGCATTCGCCCGCCCTCGACTTGAGCTTCACACCGCCACCGGCTCGGAAACCTTCTCCGTCACGAAAGCTTCGATGACGTCCCCGATCTTGACATCGTTGAAATTCTCCAGTGCCACGCCGCACTCCACGCCGGTCTTGACCTCGGGCACGTCCTCTTTGAACCGCCGCAGGGAGCGCACGCGCCCTTCGTGGATGACCACGTTGTCGCGCAGCAGACGGATCTTTGCCTCGCGCGTAATCTTCCCATCCTGAACGGCGCAGCCCGCAATCGTGCCGACCTTCGAGATGCGGAAGGTGTCGCGCACCTCGGCGTGACCCAGCGTGACCTCTTTGACCGTCACGGCCAGGAGCCCTGCCATGGCCTTCTTGATCTCGTCCGTCACGCTATAAATGATGGTGTGCAGCCGGATATCAACCTGCTCGAGCTGCGCCAGCTCCGTGGCCTTGCGCTCGGGCCGCACACTGAACCCGACGATGACCGCATTCGAGGCCGAAGCCAGGAGCACGTCGGTCTCGGTGATGGCCCCCACGCCGGCGTGGATGACTTTGACCTTGACCTTCTCCGTGCTCAACTTGTTGAGCGTGTCGGCGAGAACCTCGACGGAGCCCTGCACGTCGGCCTTGATTATGAGCGGCAATGCCTTGACGTCTCCCGCCGCCAACTGCTCGTGCAGTTGTTCCAGCGTCAGGCGGGCGCTCTTGGCCAGCGCCGCCTCGCGTTGCTTGGCCTGACGGTGCAAGGCAATCTGCCGGGCCTTGCCCGTGTCTTCGATCGCCAGGATCCGGTCTCCGGCCTGGGGCACGTCTTCCAGGCCCAGCACTTCGACCGGGGTGGAAGGAGGAGCCTCGGCCACCGGCCGACCGCAGTAGTCCAACATGGCGCGCACCTTGCCGTAGACCGCACCCACAATGAAAGAGTCGCCGGCGTGCAAAGTCCCGTTTTGAACCAGCACGGTGGCCACCGGCCCGCGGCCCCGATCGAGTTTAGCTTCCAGGACCGTCCCGCTGGCCAGGCGCCTGGGGTTCGCCTTCAAGGCCTGGAGGTCGGCAACGAGCAGGATCATTTCCAGGAGCAAGTTCAGATTCTTGCGCTGCTTGGCGGACACCTCCACCGTCACGGTGTCGCCGCCCCACTCCTCTGCCATCAGGCCGTGGTCAGCCAGCTGTCTTTTGACGCGCTCGGGCTGGGCGTCGGCCTTATCGACTTTGTTGATGGCCACGACGATGGGGACCTTGGCGGCCCGCGCGTGGTTGATGGCTTCCAGGGTCTGCGGCATCACGCCGTCGTCGGCCGCCACCACCAGCACGACCACGTCTGTCACCCGCGAACCACGAGCGCGCATCATGGTGAAAGCTTCGTGGCCGGGGGTATCCAGGAACACGACCTTGCGGCCATGCGCCTCGGCCTGGTAAGCGCCGATGTGCTGGGTAATGCTTCCCGCTTCGTGTGCCGTGACATTGGTTTCCCGGATCGCGTCCAGAAGCGACGTCTTGCCGTGGTCCACATGGCCCATCACGGTCACCACCGGAGCACGCGGCTGAAGATCCTTGGGGCGGTCCGTCTCCTCTACTTCATGGATGACCTCATCCTCGTAGGTGATGATGCTCGCTTCCGCGCCAAAGCCCCGGGCAATCTCCGTGGCTGTCTGGCTATCCAGCGTCTGATTGATGGTGGCGAAGATGCCCTTGTCGAGAAGGCGCTTGATAACGTCCTTAGCGCGAACTTCCAACTTCTCCGAGAGTTCCTTGATGGCGACACCTTCGGTGATGATGATCTGGCGCGTGATGGGGACTTCTTCCGGCACGAACGGCCTGGGCGGCATCACCGGCAAGACGTGAGGCGCAAAGCGCGGATGCGGTGTTGGAGCCCGCAACCCAGGCGCCGTGCGGGCAACAGCACCTCCAGCCGCCCCCGGCCGCACGGCCGTCGGATGCAAAGGGCGTGGCTCGCCAGGCCGACGCGGCGGAAGCGGCCGCAGCGGCAATCCCTTGGGAGTGATTGCAGGGGGATAGATAGGTTGGCTGGCAGATGGATCCACCCGGCGCGCACCTCGTCCGGCGCGCGTTGTCCTGGCCGCCGCCGGAGGTGGAGGTGTAGGAATCGCCTTGCCGGGCAAAGCAGGTTCCGCCGCATGCGCGGCTTTCGCCGCCTCGGCAGGCTTTCTAGGGGCGGCAGCCGGGACTGGCGCTGGCCGGACTACTGAGGGCCGGACTGCCGGAGGGGTCACGGGCCCTGCGGCGGGCACGGGCGGTCGCTCGCCAACCGGAGCAGGACGCGGAGGCGGCGCCACCACCCGGCGCGCATCTGCCTTGATCTCGGCAAGGGTTCGCGTCAGCGGCCGCGCCTCGGGATGTACCTCCGCAGGCTTCTTTGCCGGCACGGGGGCTGGAGTCGGCGCCGCCGCAACCGGAGCGGACGCCGGGACCGCCGGGGCTTCTTCGGCCGGTGCCTCCTGGCCGAGTGCCCGGAAATGCTCGCGCACCTTTTCCGCAACATCGTCCTCGAGAGCGCTGGAGTGCGACCGCTTGTCGGTGATCCCCAGCTCGGGAAGAAAGTCGAGTACCGCTTTGCTTTTGACCTCTAGCTCGCGCGCCAGATCGTTGATCCGGATCTTACCCATTTCCCCTCTTTCTCTCCCCCGGTCCACTGCCGCGACCGGTGAAAACCCACCTTCACGGCGCGTGACGCGCCGTTACGCCATTTCACCCCGTTTCGCCTCCTTCGCCGGGCAGAGAGGTTCCTTTCTCCTCTTCACCCTCCTGGCTCGATTTGATCTCCTCGGCCTTGGCTTCCGCCTGCGGCACTCCTGTTTCCTCCGCGGCGGGTTCGCCTGCTGAAGCCTGTGCATCGCTCGCCGGTTCCGCCGTCGCCGCAACTTCAGCGGCAGCCGTCGCAGCAGCCGGCTGCCCAGCGCGCGTCGCAGCCTCCGCTTCCACCGGCGCTTCAGCCACCTGCTGCGCCTGCTCAAAGTAATCGGTCACGACGCGCCGGATCCGCTCCACCGTCTTCTCGCCGATCCCCTGGATCTGAGTCAGCTCATCCGGCGTCATCTGCGCCAGTTGCTCGACCGTCTCCACGCCGTGGTCGCGCAATTTCTGCAACGTCTTGTCACCCAGTCCCGGCAGATTAGTGATCGGCGCACCGCGCAGAGCCATGGCGGCCATCTGCGACTCGATCTCCTGCCGCTTTTCCTCTTCGCTCTTGATGTCAATGCGCCAGCCCAGCAGCTTGGCGGCCAGCCGCACGTTCTGGCCCTTCTTGCCAATGGCCAGTGACAATTGCGTGTCGTCCACGATTACTTCCAGATGCTTCTGCTCCGCCTCGAGGATTGACACGTGATTGATCTTCGCGGGGCTGAGCGCGTTGGCCGCGAAGGCTATGGGATCCTCATCGAACTCGATGATGTCGATCTTCTCCCCCCGCAACTCGCGGATGATGGACTGCACCCGCATTCCTTTCATGCCCACGCACGCCCCCACGCAATCCACGTCGGGATCCTTGGAGTAAACGGCCACCTTGGTTCGCTCGCCTGGCTCCCGCGCCATGGCCCGGATCACCACGGTGCCGTCGTAGATTTCCGGCACTTCCATCTCGAACATCCGCTGCACCAGCGCGGGGTCGCCGCGGGAGACGATCACCTGCGGCCCGCGCGCCGCGCGGTCCACCACAGTAATGACGGCGCGGAGGCGGTCCCCGATCTGGTAACTTTCCAGCCGGGACTGCTCCTTGCGCGGCAGGCGCGCCTCGGTCCGCCCCAGGTCTGCGATGATGTCCGGACCCTCCGTGCGCTTCACCGTGCAATTGACCAGCTCGCCGATCCGCTGGTTGTATTCGGCGTAAACCGTGTCGCGCTCGGCTTCGCGCACCTTCTGGGAAATCACCTGCTTGAAGGCTTGCGCCGCTACCCGGCTCAGCACGTCGGTGTTCTTGGGAATCCGGACTTCGCTCTCCAGCGTCGCGTTCGAATCAAGCTTCCGCGCGTCTTCCACGGAGATTTCCAGGCTGGGATCAGCCACCTGTTCAACGACTTTCTTCACGGCATGGACTTCGACCACGCCGGTCTCCTTGTTGAAGCGGGACTGGAGTTCTTCGGTGGTCTTGTAGTACTTGCGCGTCGCCACCAGCATGGCGTCTTCCACGGCGGAGATAACAATCTCGGGATCGATACCTCGCTCGCGGCTCAACTGGTCAATCGTTTGGTAAAGGAGACTTGTCGCCACGTTCATACCCCCCGAAAAGCTCGGGATTCGGAATCAGGGATTCGGGGTTCGGGAAAACCGCGTCCATTCTCCACTTCGGGTGGGGACCATCTCCGATCCCGAACCCCGAGTCCCAAATCCCGATTTCTTACACTTCCACCACCAGCCTGGCTTTCGAAATATTGGATAGCTCGAAGTCAGCCACGCCGCGTTCGCCCAGGTCTAGCCGCACCCGGCCGTCCGCAAATCCTGCCAGGCGACCCTCGAAAACCTTCTCCTGCCCGACGGCTTCACGCAACACCAGGCGCGCACGCCGCCCAGCGAAATGCACAAAATCGCTCGGCTTCACCAGCTTCCGGTCCAGCCCGGGCGAGGAGACCTCCAGGACGTAACTCGCCGGAAACGGATCCTCCACATCCAGAATCGTACCTAGCTGTTCGCTGACCAGTTGACAGTCAGCGTGCGAGACACCTTCAGGCTTGTCGATGCATATCCTCAGCAGCGAATTCACCCGGCCGCCTTTGAGTTCAACATCGACCAGCGTAAGACCCTCAGAGGTTACCACACGCTCAGCAATCGCGCGGATCTTGTCCAGGTCAACCGCCATGGTCGTGTTTGCGCGCACCCCTGTGGCGGCGCATGCCGGCGCGCCCTACTTCGACCGAAAGCTCGCCAACAAAAAAGTGGGCTTTCGCCCACGGTGTGCGTTCGCCATTTAAACTATAGACCTTCTGCCCTGCAAAATGCAAGAAATTCCAGGACTCCACCACCGCCCCAGGCTCGGGGCACGAGCCTGGGGACCGAGCAAAGGCACCAGCCGAATCAGGCCCCAAGCCCGCCGCGTGAGCCCAGGGCGTTCCCCCTCTGACCGGTTTTGAGCTAAGATGCGGCCCCTGGCCACGTCAAGGCAGCCCAAATGCCCCTTTTAGCCCTCTCGGAGGATTGAATGGACTCATCGCCCCAGGACCGCTTGCTGGCTTTCAAACCTCAGCACTCATATTTCGTCGGCATCGATTCCGACGGCTGCGTGTTTGACACCATGGAGATCAAGCACAAGGAGTGCTTCATCCCCAACATCATCAAGTACTGGAAGCTCCAGGCTATTTCCAAGTACGCTCGCGACGCCGCGGAATTTGTGAACCTCTACTCGAAGTGGCGGGGCATCAATCGCTTCCCCGCGCTTACCAAGACGTTCGAGTTGCTCCGCGACTGGCCGGAACCGATGCGGCGCGGGGTGAAGATTCCCGATGTCTGCTCCCTCCAGACTTGGATCGATTCCGGCGCGACGCTCGGCAACCCAGCGCTCGAAGCTGAGGTGGCAAGGACCGCCGACCCGGTCCTCAGGCAAACCCTCGAGTGGAGTAAGGCTGTCAACCGCTCGATCGCCGAGATAGTTGAAGGCGTTCCGCCCTTCCCCTACTTTTGCGAGTGCGTCGAGAAACTCTCGCGTCAGGCGGATATCATCTGCGTCTCCGCTACGCCCGGCGAAGCCCTGGAGCGTGAGTGGCAGGAACACGACATCGCCAAGTACGCCGCCCTCATTTGTGGGCAGGAGATGGGCAGCAAGAAAGAACACCTGAAGCTCGCCGCTGCCGGCAAGTACGGGAAGGATTGCGTGCTCATGATCGGCGATGCGCCCGGTGACCTCTCCGCTGCCCGCGCCAACGGCGCCCCGTTTTTCCCCGTCAACCCCGCCCACGAAGAAGAATCCTGGGAGCGCTTTTACCGCGAGGCCATGGACCGCTTCTTCAATCATACTTACGCGGGCGCCTATGAGGCTTCTCTCATCGCCGAATTCGAGAAGCTGCTGCCCGA
>CAZBWJ010000026.1:0-38641 GCA_964495535.1 uncultured Acidobacteriota bacterium
GGCATGGCCACGTTTCACTTGCTGAATTTCGGCTGCCGGGCGAGCCAGGCGGATGGCGCGGCGCTCAAGCGACAACTGCGGGAAGCAGGCTTTGAGGAAGCGGCGCGCGCGGAGCAGAGCCAGATCGCCGTCCTGAACACTTGCACGGTCACCGCCCGCGCCGACGCCGAAGTCCGCCAGATGATTCGCCGCATCCATCGCGCCAACCCGCGCTGCCGAATCATGGTGACGGGCTGCTACGCGCAGCGCGCGCCCGGGGAGATTGCCCAGCTTCCGGGCGTCGCCTGGGTGGTGGGGAATTCACACAAACACCTCATCGCCGAAGTCCTGAGTAATCGTGAGCAGTCAGGAGTCCAGAGTCAGAAGTCAGAAGAGGCGGGGCAGGACAAGTTGGTGCAGATTGAAGAGGGCCGTCCGATCTCGGCTGCGTCAAATCCTGCGGGTGACGACTCGGCGAGGGGAGACGACGGAGGCGGGGCGGAAGGCCGGCCCCAATTGCTGGTGGGAGAAGTCGGCGCAGAGTTCCACTTCGCTCCCGTTTTCCCCGACGACTGCACACGTCCCACACTTAAAGTCCAGGACGGCTGCAATGCGCGCTGCTCGTTCTGCATTGTTCCCCAGGTGCGCGGCCGCAGCCGCAGCCTTGCCCCCGAAAAGGTCGTCGCGCAAGTGCGCGAGCTCGAGCAGCGCGGCTACCAGGAAGTGGTTCTCTCCGGCATCAACCTGGGAAGCTACGGGAAAGACCTGGACCGGCGCACAACGCTCCTGGGGCTGCTGGAGCGGATTCTGGCTGAAACCTCCCTCGCCCGCGTGCGCCTCAGTTCCATCGAGGCGATGGACATCAGCCCGCGACTCATTCACTTGGTCGCGGCTGAACCTCGCCTGGCGCAGCACTTCCACGTGCCGTTGCAAAGCGGCTGCGACCGCATCTTGCGCCTCATGAACCGCCGCTACTGGGCGGCGCAGCATGCCGAGCGCCTCCAGGCGATTCACGAGCAGATTCCCCACTGCGGCATCGGCGCGGACGTCATGGTGGGCTTTCCGGGCGAGACCGACCTGGACCACCGGACAAGCCTCCGCTTCATCGCCTCGCTTCCCTTCACCTATCTGCACGTCTTCCCCTATTCCGCGCGGCCGGGGACGCCGGCGGCCGCCCGGCCCGAGCAACTGAACGGGCGCGTGATTCACGAGCGCGGCCAGGAAGTTCGAGCGCTCATGGCCCGGAAGCGCCAAGCGTTTCTTGAGGCTCAAATCGGCCGGACGCTTTCCGTGCTCACGCTGGATGAGGCCTACGAGAATATACGCGTGGCGCTCAGCAGCAACTACCTGAAAGTCGCGTTGCCCTTCTCCGAGCTTCCTCCCAACGCCCTCCTCGACGTGCGCGTGGGGCGCGTGGATGAGGGCCTTCTTTATGCCTACCGGCAATCGCAGAAGGGCTGATTCTTGCAGGAGAGACACTTCCTTCAAGGCCCGCCGGGCCGGGTGAGGAGACGTTTGGTGAGACGCCGTTACGCCAAGCTCAGCAGGGCGCGGCGGACCATGGTGCGCGTGAGAGAAATCTTGTAGCGGTTGTGCCGAAGTGGAACGCTTCCCTCGACCACCAGCTCTGCCGCTTTGCGCGCCGTGGCTGCATCGAGCGCTGATCCCACCAGGGCTTTCTCGGCTTCGACCGCGCGCCACGGAATCGGCGCAACTCCCGACAGCGCCAGCCGGGCCGCGCCAATCTTCCCGCCCTCGACAACCAGCGAAGCCGCCACACCCGCCAAGGAAAAATCGAAAGACGGCCGCTCTTTGAATTTCAAGTAAGCGCTGCGCCTGCCCGGCTTCGGAGCCGGCACACGAATCCCCGCCAGAATCTCTCCGGGCTCGAGCGCCAGGCCAACGCCCAACTGCTCCGCCGGCAGGCGATAGAGCTTCTCGACGGCCACCGTGCGCTCGCCCTTCGGGCCAACCAGGCGCGCGCTGGCATCGAGCGCGATGAAGGCCGGTGCGAGGTCCGAGGGATGCGCAAAGAAGCAAGGCCCGCCGCCCAGGATGGCGTGGTAGCGATTCTCTCCGCCCTGGGCGTAGCAGATGGGTCCGCCCTTTTGCAGGCAGGGAAAATCCGGATGGCGGTAGTACCAGCAGCGGGGATGCTGGCAGAGGTTGCCGCCCACGGTGGCGGAATTGCGGATCGGGACGGAGCCCACCGACTCGGCGGCCTGGGCCAAGGCGCGATAGTTCTTCTGCGCGACGGGACTTTCCGCCAACTCCGCGAGCTTGACCAGCGGCCCCAGGCTCAGACCCTCGGGCGTCTCGCGGATGGCATCGAGTCCCGGGATGGATTTCAAGTTGACCACCCGCTCCGGAGTATCAACGCGATGCTTCATCCGTCCCAGCAGATCCATGCCGCCGGCCAGGAGCCGGGTCCGCCTCGGGTCTGCACCCAGAAGCTGCGCGGCTTCGGCGAGGGTCGTGGGGTTGTAGAGGGCAAACTGCTTCATTTCAGGCCTCCTTCTGCGCCTCGAGCGCGTCCAGGACGCGGTCTGGAGAGAGCGGTAGCTCGTAAATGCGCATGCCCAGCGCATGGGCCACGGCGTTCGCGACCGCCGCGGCCGTCGGCACGGTAGGCGGCTCGCCCAGTCCCTTGCCGCCGATGTTGTTCATGGGCGTGATCGGCTCCACGATGATGTTTTCTACTTCGGGGAGCTCGAACGAACTCACCATCTTGTAGTCTTCCAGATTGGGGTTGATAACGCGGCCTTCCACCTGGTCCATGGTGCGGCGCTCGAGCAGCGCGTAGCCCACGCCCATCATCACGCCGCCGTTCACCTGGCTCTCGAACATGGCAGGATTGAGCGCGCGGCCGGCTTCGTGCACGGCCACGACCTTAATCACGCGCACCTGGCCGGTTTCCGTGTCCACCTCGACCTCGGCAAACTGCGCGCCCCAAAGCGGGAGTCTGGCGTAGGGCTCCACGTTGGGCAGACGCTCGCCCAGACCCGCCACCGGCGCAGCTCCCAGGCGCGCCGCCGCCTGCTTCCAGGTCAGGAAGCTCTTCGGCTTGGCGCGGGAGAAGATCTTCCCCTCTTCCATGACCAGGTCTTCGGGCATCGCGTTGAGCGCGGGCGCGACGCGCTTGAACAGTTGCGCCTTGACATCAGCCGCCGCAGCCCGCACCGCCGGCGAGATGGAGAGCGCCGTGACGCTGCCGCCGCTGTCGGGCGCAATCAACTCCAGACTGGTGTCGCCGATCGTGACCTTCACGGCTTCGACGGGAACTCCCAACTCTTCGGCCGCCACCATAGCCACGACCGTGCGTGTGCCGGTGCCGATGTCCTGCACGGCTATGGCGGCTTCCACCGAGCCGTCGGAATTGATGGTCACCCGGCAACGCGCCGGTGGGCCGGAATAATTCGGCCAAACTGCCGTGCCCATGCCGATGCCTCGCTTGACCGGAGATGAGGCACGGGAGCCCAGCTCGCTGCGACGGCTCCAGCCAATCCTCTGCGCGCCTAGGGCATAGATCTTGTCCAAAGCCAGAAGCGGCTGGTCCACAAAATTCTTGCGGCGGAGTTCCAGCGGATCCATCTTCAGCTCGAGCGCCAGCTCATCCAGCGCGGATTCGAGCGCGAAGGAGCCCTGCGGGAATCCCGGCGCCCGGAAGGGCATGCCCTGCCCCCCGTGCGTGGAGACGTCGCTATCCTCCAGGCGGATGTTTGGACACTTGTAGACAATTCCCATGATGGGCGTGACACTGGCACCCCAGCCGACACCCGCCGTGCCGTACGAGCGGCACTGGAGCGCGGTGAGCGTGCCCTCCTTTTTCGCGCCCAGTTTCACCCAGATGGTGGCGTTCGGCCGATTGCCTGCCGCCAGGTTCTCCTCGTGGCGGTCGTAGCCGAGTTTGACCGGCGCCCCAGCCTTCTGCGCCAGTGCCGCGGCGATGGCTCCGTAAGCCTGCATGCCGAACTTGCTGCCAAATCCTCCGCCCATGTGCTGGGTGATGACGCGCACGTCAGCCTTGGGTATTTTGAACGCCTTGGAAAGCTCTTCGCGGAACCCGTTCACCCCCTGGGTCGAAGCCCACACTGTGAGTTTATTGCCTTCCCACCTGGCCACTGCGACGTGACATTCCGGGCAGTTGTGCAGCAGGACAGGCACGCGGAAAGTGCGCTCGATGGTGACTTCCGCTTCCTTGAACCCTTGCTCGACGTCGCCGCGCACCTGGGGATCCTGGCGCCGGAGGTTGTCCTTCATCCCCTTGTGAACAATTGGGGTGCCGGGCCTAATCGCCTCCTCGTGGTCCACCACGTGCGGCAGGCGCCGATACTTCACGTCGAGCAGGCGCACCGCGTCTTCCGCGATGGCCTCGGACTCGGCAGCCACGGCCGCCACCTCTTCGCCCGCGAAGATCACCACGCGGTCTTTGGGCTCTGCCACGGGGCCGTCCGACATCACACTTAGAATCTCGCCTGGATTGAAGCCCTCGCCCTTGCCAAACACCAGCACGGCTTTGACGCCCGGAAGCGCCTGAGCTTTCGAGGTGTCGATCTTCTCCACGCGCGCATGCGGGTAAGGACTCCGCAGGATCTTGCCGTAAAGCAGGCCGGGCATATCCTTGGGCGTGTAGTCGAGCGTGTACTTGGCTTCGCCGGTCACCTTCTCCGGCCCCTCGACGCGGGGAATGCGTTTGCCCACGATGGCCAGCTTGGCATCCAAGTCCCAGACCGGCAGTTCCTGGTCGGGAACTTCAATCTCCACCAGCTGCGGCTTCTCTGCCAGACCGACTTTGGCTTTGAGCTTCTTGGGCATCGCCGTTCTCCTTTCCCGATCACTCGCCTTCCGAGTATCTCGAATCGCGCGGCCGGAACCCTAGCCTTTCGCCACGGCGTTTCCAGCTTTCAAGATGTTGGGGAGTGCCCCGCAGCGGCAATAATTGCCCGCCACGGCGGCTTTCACTTGCTCAGGTGTGGCGTGCGGGTGCTGGTCGAGCAGCGCTTTCAGCGACAGAATCATCCCCGGGGTGCAGAACCCGCATTGGAACGCATCGTGGTCGATAAAAGCTTTCTGCAGCGGATGCAGAGTCTTGCCCTGGGCCAGCCCCTCGATCGTCGTTATCTTCTTGCCCTGGGCGTCCAGCGCGAGTGTCATGCACGAGCACGTGGCGCGCCCGTCCACGAGCACCGTGCAGGCGCTGCACTCGCCGTGGTCGCAGGTGCGCTTGGTGCCAGTCAGACCCAGGTGCTCGCGCAAGGCCTCGAGCAGGGTCACGCGGGGCTCGAGCTTCAAGACGTGCTTTTTGCCGTTGACCTCCAGCGTGACCTCCACCGGCCCGGGCCCCAGCGGCTCGCTTCCAGGCGAAGGTGCCGCCCTGAGCTTGCCCGCGGACTTGACGAGCAGACCCGTAGCCACCGCTCCCCCGGCAGTCTTCAGAAAGTGGCGACGCGATATACGCGGCTTCCCGTTGGGCTTCTTGTGTCTGGACATGGCGTTCTCCAAAGCGCAGGTTCTGAGCTTTTCCCAACCTCTCTCTAGCACACATTGGCACAGAAGTCCACGGACAGAGTGTCCGCGCGGTGTGAGCTCGAGTCTTCCTTCTTCCCGTGGTAGCGAGTGCTCAGCCTGCACAGCATGATGGCTGCCTGGGTTGGGAGAATTCGGAGCTCTCCGCCATGCCGACCGGACGTGCGTGTTGTTCTCGGCCCACTACATGCTCGCAACCCCGATAGGGGAAATGAGACCTTTCGACTCTGGACAGGCGGCGCGGAATCGCTCAGAATGGTCCTCCAGAAGGTGTACTCCGTTTTGTGACGGTGCAATGTGAATTCCCCGCAACCTCGAGAGCTGGGAGACGTTCCGGTTGCTGAGTACGCCCGGCGGGCGTTCGTTCCCGTCTCCCACCTTGCCCACGGCTGGGAGTTCCATTCAGCCGTGACCCTCACGCCCGCCGAGGAGCGCACCATGGTGCGCGAGCCCGCCCAGGCCGTACCCGCAACCATCGCCGCGCGCCTGGGGAAGCTGCGCGTGCTGGTAGTGCCCTTCGTGGCTTGCCGCGAGTCCGGCGACGTGGTCTGCTTCTCCAAGCCCGAGGGAGAAACCCACTCCGTGGTTTGGGTGGAAACGAGCGAGCGCGTCGATCTGGTGCTCCCCTGCCGCGAACTCGACGCGCACGATACCGGCTTCGAGTTTCTGGCCAGCCTGGGTGAGCTGCTCTGGCCGCGGCTCACACGAGATGAACTGGATGAGTACCGCCGGCTCTTGGACGAAGAACTCCGGACGAAAGTCGCGGGCGAGATCGACGAGGAAGCTTACGCCGCCAAGCAGGCGCTCCTCACCGGCCACCGGCGGCACCGGCGAAACCGCGAGGAGCTTGAACGCTATCTAAACATCTCCTTCGTCAGCACGGTGGCCGAATATATGCACGGCCTGTGGCACGACGTGCAGATCCGTGTCGGCCCCGAACACCTTCCCCTTCTACCGTTGCGCCGCCGCATGCGTCTGCTAGCCGAGCTTTTCCCCCCCAATCCGGGCTACAGCGTTTTCGCCAAGGAATTGGAAAAGGAAGAATAATGTTTCCGTCCCGCCCGGATTCGCCTGTAGCGAGGTCCAGCAGCGCGGCTGGACCTCGCTGGCGCGCAAAGACCCTTGCATTGTTGGGCTTGCCGCTCTAAGCGTGCAGGAACTTCCTGACGTGAGGAGAATTCCGCTCAAAGCCTGTGCCCTGGCGACGGAAGTGGCCGGACGGGCCTTCCCCCAGGTACTCGGCGAACCACGCTTCGTGCTCGATTTCTTCATGCAGGATGGCGAGCGAGAGGTCGTAGGTCCGGTGGTCTTTTCCGGCGGTCAGGTTGCAGACGGCTGTGTATCCGGCGACGGCGCACCGCTCAGCCTTCACCAGCACATCGAGTATGGCCTTAACATCCGCGGGGTTATCCGGCAGGTAGGCGGGCGGGCACGCTGAGATATCGTGGAACTCCTTCATGTTCCGCGGCAGCTTCCCGCCCAGTTCGTAAATGCGGGGCACTAGAGCTTCAAAGTGATTGCGGTCCTCGATCCGGGCATCTTCGGCAATTTCTTTCAGCCCCTCACCCTCCAGCCCGATCAGGTTGACGCGTAGAATGGTGTAATAGTAGTAGGTGGTGAGCTCCGCCGCAGCGTTGCGGACCAGCAGGTCCAGCAGCTTGTCCACGTCAATTCCGGCCTTCTGCACAACTTCGCGAGCTACCCGAGCCATAGTTTCCCTCCTTTGATTGATCTGATCCAATTACAGCTATTAACAAAATCCATCGACACTGCCCTCCGTATCTGTAGACTCCTTATTGCCCGGCCCTTGGCGAATCAGGCGTACTCCGCCGGGCCTACATACCTGCTTCCGTCTAAAGCTGTCGCATAAACGCCACCACATCCCTCTTCTCTTGTTCCGTGAGCTTGAGTTCAAGGATCAGATTGAAGAACTCCACCGTATCTTCTAATGTCAGCAGTCTCCCGTCGTGCAGGTAGGTCGGTGAGTCCTTGATGCCCCGCAAGGGAAAGGTTTTGATGGGGCCATCGGCGCTGGCCATGCGCCCGTTGATCATACGCGGCTTGTAGAAGCGCTCCGCCCTCAGGTTGTGCATGAGATTGTCCGTGTAGTAAGGCGCGGGATGGCACCTGGCGCAGTCGGCTTTCGCGAAGAACAGGGACTGCCCGCGCAACTCGGATTCACTGGCTTTCTTGGGGTCCAGCATTCCGGTAACACCGAGCTTGGGGGCGGGCGGGAAGTCCAGGAGGGCCAGAAATTCTGCCATGAAATGTACCTGGCTGCCGCGCTCCAGGATATTCACGCCTTTCTTGGTTGCGATCACCGGATCACCGTCGAAATAGGCGGCGCGCTGCTCGAACTCCGTGAAGTCTTCCACAGTCTTCAAGGCTCGTTGCGAGCCAAACAAGCGTTGAATGTTCACGCCCCGGAGGGTTGGAGTGTCAAGACGATGGCGGAACTCCTGGGGGCGAATGTCTCCCACGAGGTGGGTGGAAGCATTGGTGTGGCCGTTCGCGTGACAGTCAAAGCAAGTAACTCCGCGACTCGGCCGTTCCGAACGGCGGTCCTCGGTTTGGTTAAACTGCTGCTGCGGGAAGGGCGTCAACAGCAACCGCAGGCCCTCAATCTGTTTTGGGTTCAGCGTCCCGTTGAAAAGCTCGTAGTAGTTGTCTATGGTCAACAGTTTGCCCTGAGAGACGTCACCGAGATCAGGGCGGGTCGTGAGGTAAATGGGTGGCGGGAACTCAGGGAGGAAGTGGTCGGGCAAGTCGAAATCGAGGTCGAAGCGCGTGAGGTCCCGGCCTTCTTGCTTCTTGATTTCGTCGATGTGGGACTGGGGAAAAACCATACCCCCTTCGGGGTGGTTGGGGTGAGGAAGAGGATAGAAACCCGCCGGGAACACATCCTTCTCACGGACCTCCTCGGGGCTCATTGTCGCCAGCTTGTCCCAGGTCACACCCGAGGGGAGTTTGGCCCGGACGCCCTCCTGGATGGGCTTGCCGCGGGACATCGTCACGCCCTTCGCGGGGCGATTGCTGAGGTCGTACCGTTGATTCAGTAAATCCATCTGGCGTTTCATTACGTCGGGCTTTGCAGCCCTCATTCGAGCCATTATCGCGGCAAAGTCTTCACGGATAGCTACAGGCGCGTAACTCGACGGCTTTTTCCCGGACTCCTGGGCCCAGAGCACGCCGACGACGGTGATCAAAGCAATCCCGACTATGATCCCTGTGCTTTTGCTGCTTTGCACGCTCATGTTTTCCTCCTTTCCTTCCGTGATCTCGCCCTCCGACCGCGCCGCGAGCCCCTGGCCGCAGCGCGCCGGGTTCTAGACAGCTCTTTGCCACAGTCGTTACAGGTTCCTCGAAATTGGATTGAATAATCAGCGATGTCGAATCCCAGATAACCAGGCACCGGCAAAGGAATGCTGTCGAGCTTTGGATCTTCCAGATCAATCATTTTCCCGCATTGCAGACAAACCAAGTGGTGATGGCGTTGGGTCTTGGAGTCATAGCGCGCCGCGGCTCCGGGGTGGCAGACCTTGCAGGCCACCCCGAGGCGAACGAGTGTTTCCAGAGTCCGATAGACCGTGGCGCGTGACAGCCCCGGCACACGCTTCCGGATGTTGTCATGGATTTGATCGGCCGTCGGATGATTGGTGTGGTGAAGCAAGGTCTCGATAATCGCCCGACGCTGGATGGTGAGCGGGAGACCGTGCGCACGGCAAGCCCGTTCGATCTCGTCCAGGCGATTTGCGAGGTGTAGCAGTCGGGGTACCACGTTCGATGGTATATTATTACAGTTGGTACGTCGTGTCAAGCGGGTTGTGGACGGTCGGCCACTGCCGGGGCGGATCCCCAGGGCACAGGGACGAGGGCTGTGTCAGCACGCAATTCGCGTCCGTATCCGCAAGCAGGGTTTTCCTCCAGAACGACCCTTTCCCGTTTGGGCAGAGCCAGAATGGCACGCTTATCCCAACTGGAAGGCGCCCCATGGAGAAAGATCAGATGTGCACGGCCAGCACGGGGCAGGGAGCTTGATGGATCACGCGGTGAGTGGTCGAGGCAAACAGGGCCAAGTGCAGGGCATTAGCGAAGAGAAGAAGTAGCTGAGCCTACTCGGCGGACGGGGGAGAGGAAAAAGCCCGCTCTTTCGCCCGTAGCTCGCTGGTTGAACGGGCAGGGCAAACGTAGTACAAGACAACGCACATGACACAGTTCAGATCACCCTGGAGTGCGACGCAGGGGGATGTTGCTTTGTCGCCGCTCGGCTGGGAGCAGGAGGCCACGAGTCAACGTGCCTGAGAAAGGCAACCAAATCCCGGTTGGCAATATCGCACGAGTTGTCCTCAAGCAGCTGTGGGAAGTTGTGGCTCATTTCGTCCGCCCGGTCGTCTATCTCAGTGCGAACCTGACGAGCCGCATCGGGGTCGTGCTGACCACCACCTCCGGTGTCACGCTCCTGCTGACCTACGCTTTCCAGCTTTTCGGGTACTCACCCAACCCTTACACGGGCATCCTGCTTTTCCTGGTCTTGCCAGCGGTCTTCGTAGCTGGACTGGTCCTGATTCCCGTCGGCATCTACCGCGAGTTCCGCCGGAAGCGGCGTCTGGGCCTTCTGCCCGTGACTTACCCGACCGTAGATTTTTCTCAGCGGGAGTTGCGGCGCACGGCGTTGTTCATAGCCGTGATGACCGCCATTAACATTCCCCTGTTCGCCGTCGCCAGCTACCGCGGCACCGTGTACATGGAATCCGTGCAGTTTTGCGGGCTGACCTGCCATCAGGTGATGGCTCCCGAATACACGGCCTACCAGCGCTCTCCCCACGCGCGCGTCGCCTGTGTCGAGTGCCACATCGGGCCCGGGGCGCCGTGGTTTGTCCGCTCCAAACTCTCCGGGAGCTACCAGGTGCTGGCGGTGATGTTCAACCTCTACCCCCGGCCAATTCCCACCCCGGTGCACAACCTGCGCCCGGCACGCGAAACCTGCGAGCAGTGCCATTGGCCCGAGAAGTTTTCGGGGGACAAGTTCGAGGTGAGGACCAAATTCCGCGACGATGAAAAGAACACGCCCGCTAAGACGGTGCTGCTGATGCACATCGGCGGGGTCGGCGCGAGCCAGGAGCGGATTGGCATTCACGGCCGGCACCTGGGTCTGGCAACTTACTTGCCCGCGGATGAGAAGCGGCAGAAGATCCCCTGGGTAAGCTACCAGAACGAGAATGGCTCCGTGACGGAATATGTTTCGACGGAAACGCCGCCGACTGGGGAGCAGTTGGCCAAGGGCGAGCGGCGTCAGATGGATTGCGTGGATTGCCACAACCGCCCCACGCATCGTTTCGACCTGCCCGAGGAGGCCGTCAATCAAGCCCTGGCCGTAGGCCGCATCAGCCCTTCGTTGCCCTATGTCCACAAGGTATCGATCGAGCTTCTGAAACGGCACTACCCCACGAAGCTCGCGGCCGAGACCCAGTTGCCCGAGGCCCTGCGGGAGTACTACCGGACGAACTACGCCTCCTTGTACCACGCGCAGCGAGCGCAAATCGAGCAGGCGGCGACGGCGCTGCTGGACATTTACAGCGGCAACATCTTCCCTGAGATGAATGTGACCTGGGGTACGCACCCTAACAATCTGGGGCATCAGGATTTCCCGGGGTGCTTCCGCTGTCACGACGGCAACCACAAGTCCAAAGATGGCCGCGAGATCACGCAGGACTGCAACGCCTGTCACAACCTTTTGGCCATGGAGGACCCGGACCCCAAGATTCTCCACGAACTCTCAGGAGGAAGTTGAGCCGACGAGTTCGGTGCTCGCCCGGCGACTTCACGCCGGATGGCAGGTGGTGAAAACCGGAATTCGCAGTTAAAATACGCGAGAGGAGGATTTCATGAAGCTGCTCAAGATTCTGCTTGCCGCTGCCATCGTCAGCGGAATGCTGCTGAGCCTCGCCAACGCCAAGCCCGAATACGCCAAGAAAGAGGGCAAGAAATGCGTGGATTGCCACGAGGGCGGCAATCCCAAGAAGTTTACGCCCATGGGGAAGTACTACAAGGACCACAACCACTCGCTGGAAGGCTACAAGCCTCCGGAGGAGAAAAAGGCTGCCTGACCCAGGGAGCCTGGATGTTGGGGCAAGGCCAAGGACAGTGCCGTCGACGACGGGCCTGCCTTATGGCGGGCCCGGGGCAGCGGTACGCACAAGCGTTGATGCGGCCTCCGGAGTGAAGCCCGGGGAGGCTCGCCGTTCCGAGCCCGCCACACCCAAGGAGAGCGATGGGAATTCCTGACCCTTCTCCACGCGAGAGTATCCGCCCGGGGCGCCGCTGGGTCAACTTGCTCCTGGGCACCGGGATAGTGGCTTCCATCGCCTCGTTCATTTATCCCGCGATTCGTTACATCATTCCGCCGGTGGTCGGGGAATCCCCCAGCCGCTCCGTGGTGGCAGCCAAAGTCGCGGAGCTCAAGCGCAACAGCGGCAAGATTTTCAAATTCGGTTCCCGGCCCGCCCTGCTGGTCCGCACCGCGGACGGCAATTTCCAGGCATTCTCCGCCGTCTGCACGCACCTGAACTGCACGGTGCAGTACCGGGAGGATCTCCGCCAAATCTGGTGCGCGTGTCACAACGGCCTCTACGATCTGGAGGGCCGCAACGTGAGCGGGCCGCCGCCCCGTCCCCTCGAGAAGTATGAGGTCCATGTGCAGGGCGAGGACGTTGTGGTGACACGTGGCGCCTAACTTATGCGTGGCCTTTCTCGCTACATCCTGAAATGGCTGGACGAGCGCTTCGGCGCCGGCGCGGTGGAGGACTTCCTCCGCCATAAGACGGTGCCTATTCATCGGCACACCATCTGGTATTACTTCGGTGGCATGACGCTGTTCTTGTTTGTCATCCAGGTGCTGACGGGCATTCTCTTGCTTCTCTACTACCGCCCCACCCCCGACGACGCTTTCGAGAGCGTGCAACACATCATGACGCAGGTCCGCTACGGTTGGTTGATCCGGTCCGTGCACAGTTGGTCGGCCAACCTGATGGTCTTCACGGCCTTCGTTCACATGTTCAGCACCTATTTTCTGAAGGCTTACCGCAAGCCCCGCGAATTGACCTGGATCAGCGGAATGCTCCTGTTCTTTATTGTGCTGGGTTTTGGCTTCAGCGGCTACCTGCTGCCCTGGAACACGCTGGCATTTTTTGCCACCAAGGTGGGCACGGAAATGGCCGGAGCCGTTCCGCTTGTGGGCAAGTGGCTCCTGACGTTTCTGCGCGGGGGCGAGGAAGTGACCGGAGCCACACTCACGCGATTCTTCGGATTCCACGTGGCGGTGTTGCCCGGACTGGCCACGGTCCTCCTGGCGATGCATCTGCTGCTCGTACAGCACTTGGGAATGAGCGTTCCGCCAGGCGTCGAGCGGGCCATCACCGCAGGCCGCCAGCCCGCTCGGGCGATGCCCTTCTTCCCCAACTTCCTCTTGCGCGACATCATCGGCTGGTACGCGGCGTTGGGCGTGCTTGGGGCATTGGCCGCGATCTTCCCGTGGGAACTGGGCACCAAGGCCGACGCCTTTGCTTCCGCGCCCGCTGGCATTCGCCCCGAATGGTACTTCCTCTTCATGTTTCAAACCCTCAAGCTGCTGCCGGCGAAAGTCCTCTTCTTGGAAGGCGAGTTCGCTGGCCTCGCAGGGTTCAGCCTGGCGGCGGCGGTCTGGGTGGTCGTGCCGTTCCTTGATTATCGCGCGGGTTTTGGACGCTTGACGCGCTTCTTCACGGGACTCGGCATTTTTGCGTTGGGATTTATTGTGGTGATGTCGGCCCTGGCGTTGCGGTGATCATGGCGGTGGTCTGCGACCGCTGCCGCATCCAGCGCTCGAGACGGAAGCATTGATGAAGATTGTTATTCCGACGTTCGCGCTGCTGCTCTGGGTTCTGACCTCGGCCCTTGCCGCTCCGCCCAAGGACTCTTGCATGGCCTGTCACGCGGCGCTGGATGGAAAACTAGCCGAACCCGCAAAACGATTCCCTTCCGATGTCCACCATCAGGCGGGCCTAGGTTGCGCGGACTGCCACGGCGGCAATCCCAGCGATGACTCGATGAGCGCCATGAGTCGGGCGAAGGGCTTTCGCGGCGTACCGAAAAAGGCCCAGATTCCTGGCTTTTGCGCCCGTTGCCATTCGGACATCGCCTACATGCACCGCTTCAATCCCAAGATGCGCGCGGACCAGTTGAGTCAATACCTCACGAGCGTCCACGGCAAGCGCCTGAGACAAGGCGACGCGAAGGTGGCGGCGTGCGTGGATTGCCACGGCGTGCACAACATGCTGCCAGCCTCGGACACTCGCTCGCCCGTGCATCCCATGAACGTCGCCACAGCCTGTGCCCGCTGCCACGCTGACGCCGCGCACATGAAGGGCTACAACATTCCGACGGACCAGGTGGAGAGATACCGCAAGAGCGTCCACGCGGAGATGCTGGCCCAGGGCGACACCGCTGCGCCCACCTGCTCCACCTGCCACGGCAACCACGGCGCGACGCCGCCCGGCGTGAGCTCCGTCGCGAATGTTTGCGGCACCTGCCACGTGTTCTTCGCGCAGCTCTTCGAGAAGAGCCCGCACCAGCCGGCTTTTGCCAGGATGGGACTGCCCGGCTGCGTCCAGTGCCACTCCAATCACGAAGTCGTTAAGCCTTCGGACGATTGGGTGGGCGTGGGCCCCAGGGCGGTGTGCGTGAATTGCCATACGGCGGGTGACAAGGGCTATGCAGGGGCACAGAAGATGGCCGGCGACCTAGCCAAGCTCAGGACGTTCCTCGGCCGGGCCGAGGAGATCTTGGGGACTGCGGAGCGGTCTGGCATGGAAGTCTCAGAGCCCAAAGTCGAGCTGGCCAGCGCGCATGAAGCGCTCGTCAAGGCCCGCGTCAACGTCCACAGTTCCAACCCGGCCGAGGTTCAGAAGCTCACCGACCAGGGAGTCGAGATCTCCCAGAAAGCTTACCAGGCGGGCGTGGCGGCGCTTGAGGAACGCGACGTGCGGCGTAAGGGCCTCGGCGTCTCCCTGATTTTCATCGTCCTCGCCATCAGCGGGCTCTACCTGAAAATCCGCCAGATCGAGTCCCGGCCGCAAGACCCGAGCCGTCGCTGAGCTGGCGATCCCGCCGACGCGCACTACTATTCATAGACCGGAGATCGCTTCGAGCAGGACCCGTCGCCGTAGCGCGCGTACGTCCTTCCCCCAACATTCAGGTCTGTCCCAGACCTCCGATACTGAAGCTCCTTCGTCTCACCGTTGGGGTAGGTGACCGAAATCGCGCCCCGCCGGGCCGGTGTCGCGGCTATTACCCCTCGTCCGCCAAGCGCACGCGGGCGTCCACGGCGCGGAAGTCCGCGGCGTCAGGAAAGACCAGGAAAGGATTGACCTCAATTTCCGCCACCTGCGGCAGCTCTTCCACCAACTGCGAGAATTGCCGGAGGACTTCCGCGAGCGCCTTCAGGTCAATAGGCGCCTCGCCGCGCACGCCCTCGAGCAGTGGATAGCCTCGAATCTGCCGGATCATTTCCTCGGCATCGAGGTCCGTCAGCGGCGGCACGCGGAAAGCCACGTCCTTCAGCGTCTCGACATAAACGCCGCCCAACCCAAACATGACCAGCGGACCAAAACTAGGATCCTGCGTCATCCCGACAATCACTTCCCGGCCACCGCGCACGTATTCCTGGAGCAGGAAGACAGCGGGCGTCGTGGGGCCGACCGGGCGCTGCGCCAGTCGATACTTAGCCACGGAATCGACCATTTCCCGAGCTGCGTCCGTTAATTCCTGTGGCGTGCGCAAGTCGAGTGCCACAGCTCCTGCTTCCGTCTTGTGGACGACATCCGGAGCAATCGCTTTCAGAGCCACCGGGAAATGGAACCCGCGCGCCCGCTCCTCCAGCTCAGCGAGGTCTCTAGCGATGACCGAGCGCGCCACGGGAATCCCGTAGGCTTCGAGCAGGCGCAGACCCTCGTGTGTTGTCAACTGGCGGCGGCCTTGCCGGCGGGCGTCTTCCAGCAAGGCCGCGGCCGCGGCGCGGTTCACCTCATACTGCTTCACCTCGCCCACGGCTTGCTCGCGCCACTGGCGATACCGATCCATCGCCGCCAGCGCTCGCACCGCAGATTCCGGGAAATGGTAGATGGCCATATGGTTCGGCCGCTGCTCGTTCAGTTCCTGGAAAAAGTCCTCCGGAGCCATCACGACGCCCAGAATCGGTTTGGGAAACTGGCGACGCAACCCCTCGATCCCGGAGATGATGTCCATGGCACTGACCATGATGGGGGGAACGGAAACCACCAGCAGTGAATCGATGCCGTCGTCTTCCAGCACGGCCCGCGCGCAGGCCTCATACTTCGTGCGGTCGGGTTTCGGCGTCATGTCCACGGGGTTCTGGACACTCGCTTCCGGCGGCAGCAATCGCCGCAGCTCCGCGCAAGTTCGCTCCGAGAGTTTTCCCATAGCCAGGCCAAGGCTAATCGCTGTGTCGGTAGCCATGATGGCCGGGCCGCCGGCGTTGGTCAGAATCCCCAGGCGGTTGCCCCGCGGGATGGGGTTCTTGGAGAAGCCCAGAGCCAGGTCGAACAATTCCTCGACCGTGTTTACCCGGATCACACCGGTTTGCTCGAGCAAGGCGTCCACGGCGATATCCAACCCTTGCCGCGCCACGAGGGCGCCCGTGTGCGACGAGGCCGCCCGGGCCCCGGCCAGCGTCCGCCCCGACTTCACCACGAGGATCGGCTTGCGCTTGCTGATGCGCCGCGCAATAGGCATGAACTGGCGTGGGTTGCCAAAGGACTCCAGGTACATCAGGATCAAATCCGTGCGGGGGTCGTCCTCCAGATAGAGCAGCAGGTCGTCACCGCTGACGTTGGCCTTGTTGCCCATACTCACGAAGATGGAGAAACCGATGTCGAGCTGCCGCGCCATATTCAGGATGGCCACGCCCAAGGCGCCCGACTGCGACATGAAGGCGATGCGGCCCCCGAGCGGCAAGGTCGGGGCGAAGGTGGCGTCCATCTGCACTTCGGGGTCCGCGTTGATAATCCCCATGCAGTTTGGCCCGATCATACGCATGCCGTAGCGCTCGACCGTCTGGTTAAGCTCGAGCTCAAGCCGGCGGCCTTCTTCCCCGGTCTCGGAAAAGCCGGCAGTGATGATGATCAGCCCTTTCACGTCCTTCCTCCCGCAATCCGCCACTACGGCTGGCACTTCCTCGCGCGGCACCACGATGATCGCCAGGTCCACCGGGTCAGGGATGGCGGAAACAGTCGGGAAGGCTTTGATGGAATGAATGAAGTCGGCCTTGGGATTGACGGGGAAAACCTTGCCGTGGAAGTTGAACTCAATCAGGTTGTGCAGGACTTCGCGGCCGATCGAACCAGCTCGGCGCGAGGCCCCCACCACGGCAATCGATTGCGGCTTGAAAATGGAATCAAGAGGATGCATGGGAAGTCCTTTGTTGAGCGCTGCTGGAGCGGCAGTCTCTGACTGCCGCCGGGTGCAACACAGATCCTGCGCTACGTTCCTCCGTATTGAAATCCCCGCCGAGGCATAAGTCAACTGGCAGAGCACCAGCAAGAACTCGCTCGCGTCTCCTGAATCGTCCTATTGAAACCTGTGAAACCGATTTACGTGCCCGCCGCATCATGTCCGCACACATCGCACCGAGTGCCGGAGATCTCTGCAGCCCCGCACTCAAGGCCGCGCGGGCCCACGCCGACCCGGGTGGCCGAGAATCACGAGAAAGACAGAAGGGCTAGGGGGGTAACCCGCAGCTAGAAATTCGGGGCAGGCTGTCGTTCCACACGCGGGATGTCGCTCGCTCTCGTCTGCGGCAAGTAAAGCACCTTGGGTGGAAGCCATCTTGTCCCTTCCGGCTCGTCGAGCAACCCGGGTACCTTCAGGCTGAGCAGCACCTTCTTATCCGTCATCGTCAGCTGGTCGCAGACCTTCTTGATCCTTCGATCACAGGTAAGCAGGTACACAGCCTCGGCGGGACGGACGAAGGCCAGCTCGCACGCCATCGCGATGACCAGAATGTCAAAGGTGCTCAGGTGGTCGCGCTCGTGGTCGACGGCAACCGAATGTTCGATGGGAATGATCTCGTCCGCCGCGAGCACGTGGTAGCGGTTGAGGTCATAGGCATAGAGGGTCTTCCCCCAATGGATGTCCTGCCGGAAACGCCTGAGGCTTTCCTCGTAGCCTTCTCTTTTTAGGGAGCGCTCGGCGAAGTGCTTTTTCGCCAGCGCGTTGAAAACCTCCACAATGCAGAAGTTAGGGATGAGCAGTACCGCCTGGCGGTAGATCGTGCGTTGCTCCGCGATGAACTGGAGCGTTCGGCAGGTCCTCTGGTTTCGGGGAGCATACAGTTCGACGGCAGCGCTGGCATCGAACAGGTAAGTAAGCACTTCTCACCCCCAGCCGTGGTGCCAAGGTTTCAACTGGACCCTCAGACCCACAAGTGAGTGCAAGGTCCCCGATGCTGTGGGCCCTCTGTTAAGACTTCGTCCCCAGCAATTCGTCGCGGACGTTCTTCAACACAAACGCCGCCCGCTCGACGCCGACCTCGCCGGGCAGAATCGGGTCTTCGTTTTCGATGCTCAGGATGCCTTGGAAGCCCACCTCCATATGCGCCTGGACGATGTCTCTCCAGAGCTGCGCCCCGCGGCCGGCGTGGCCACGAACAGACCGCCCGTTGTCGTGAGAAACCTCCCCCGGCTGACTAGAAAGGGACCTATCCCTCTACCCACGGATGCATCCTCCCCGTGAGCGTGCAGGAAGTATACGCCAAGTTGCCGCCGGCGCCGCCTTCCAGTCTCGATCCTCAGTCGTCAGTTGTGGGCGCCTTCGGCGCGCATGAACTGGACGGGGTCCGGCAGGGACTCTATAATCGCTGCTGCTCCTCTGATTGGGGGATTCATGCTCAGGAGGACGCTGGTCGTGTGCCGCCGGTTGGCGAGAAACATAACGCCGGCAATCGCCAGATGCGTGGCCTTGGCAATCGCTCTCGCGCTCGCGAGCGTTCGGGCGTGGCCTCAGGCAGGGCCGCAGGCTGTCGCGGACAATATCAGCTACAACGTGGGTGAAACGCTCCGCCTGAAGGTTGTCTTCCCCAATCTCGCCGCCTCCCAGCACCCTCCTTCAATCTATATCGAGTTTCCTTTGGATCTCGCCGCAACGATCCACTATGCAGGGGAAAGCGAAGCTGTGCTGGATCAGGTCCCGCTGGCAAGTTCTTTCATCGCCTCCAGGTCGGATTACTCCACCGGCTACCGCGAGGTCTGGAGGGTCCCCTACGAGGCCAAAACCGGTCGCTACGAGGTTGATCTCGCGGCGCGTGACTCCAAATCGCACGAGGTTGTTTGGAACCTGCCGCGTGCCGCCTCCTTCGCCGTGCACCGGAAACTGCTCCGGATCGAATGGATCGAGCTCGACAAGACCTTCTATACCTCCGGCGACCCGGTCGGCTGCCGGGTTGCCCTCACCAATCTGAGTGACCGGCCCCTGAGTGGACTGCGCGTGGAATTCTCCGAGCGGTATTGGCCCTGGATTGCCCCCTCGTCCGAGCGCGCCGGAGTCGATGTCGTCACGCTTCGGGACCCTCTCGCTCTCGAGCCCCAGGGGAACGCGCGGTTGGAGAACCCGCACGTCGTCGTAGCCAAGGCTGTGAAGCAGTCCACGGTTCAGCAGTACGCTGCGGTGGTCTGGGACCAGGAGCGGAAGAACGTCTATGACATTGCCTTCAGTCCCCTGATCCTCATTCAACCACCCGGGGCAGATTCGCGGAAGCCGTATCCCCTGCAATACGTCTATCCCGATCTTGGCGCCGTGGACACTTCGAGCTACCGGCTGTTCGTTGGCCCGGAACTCAATTCCGCCGCAATCCAGTTTGATCGCAGCCACACCATGTTCGCTTCGGGGAGTGAGGTGACGTTGAAATTCTCCGTCATCAACCCCACTGATCAGCCCTGGCGCGGAGTCACCATCCGCGCCACGCTCCGCGGCCCCGGCGGCGTGGAGCTGGCAGGCAACGTCGTGGCAGAAAAGGTGGACATAGGCGCCCACGGTTCCCCGCGGGAGCAGGAGGCCAAGTTCACGCTACCCCCCGACGCAAGCGGAATCTTCCGCGTTGACGTTGAGGTGAGCGATTCGTCGGGATTGGTCTTGGCCTCGAACCGTCTTGAGCTGGGCGTGAACCCGCTGCCTCGGTCCATCCTGATCTTCTGCGCGCACGAGGACGACGAGATGGCGCATGCGGGCATCATCCGCGCGGCGGTCGAGAGCCGCATCCCGCTGCACGTGGCCTATTTCACCAGTGGCGACGCCGGCTCCTGCGACCGCTACTACCAGCACTCGTGCAGCCCGGCGGAGGCGCTGAATTTCGGCGCCCTGCGCATGGAGGAGGCGCGGGCGGCACTGGGGCACCTGGGCGTGCCACGCGACAACATCTTCTTCCTGGGCTTGCCCGACGGCGGGTCCGGCCAGATCTGGTCGCAGCACCCCGAACCTTCCGACCCCTACTTTTCCGTTTTGCTCGCCAGCGACCACGCACCTTACGAGGGCCTAGCGCGACCGAACCTGCCCTACGCGCGGAGATCCGTGGTCGAAGCGGTCAAGGAATTCATCCGCAAGTATCAGCCCGAAGTCATCTACACGGGCCATCCCGACGAACGCCACGTGGACCACCGCACCAACAACCGCTTCGTGGTGAAAGCGCTCCAGGAATTGCGGCGCGAGGGCGCAATCTCCGCTAATCTTGAGCTGCTCGCCGACCAAGTGTACGGACCCGGTCCCCAGGCCCATGCGCCCTACCGCTATCAGAAACACATCCTTTTCGTTTCGGGAGAAGCGCGGGCCCGCGCCCAGGAGGCTGGCTGGTTCTATCAATCGCAAGGCGGCAACCGAGCCCTAGGGAGAATCCGGACTTTCGACCAGCTTCCCCGCCAGGAAATCCATTGGCAGATCCTGGACTGGATGGACCACGAAGGGTGGAACGAAAAGAATTGACTCATTGAATCACCGGGCCATCGGGTCATTGAATTGTTGTCAACTGAGAGTTCGGATTCGAACCATGAAATGGCCCGATGAGCCGATAGGAAAAGGGATGGACCACACCGATCCCCTGAGTATGGCAGGAACGGACCTCCAGGCGCTCGACCACGCTTCCGATGAGCCATTTGCCTGTCCCGCCTGCGGGCAGATGCTGGCCGCGCCCTGCCGCATCTGCGTGGCCTGCAAGCAACCCGTAGATCCATCACGGATCAGAAGGCCGCAACCTGAGCCCGAGGCGCGGGCACCAATGGTCGCGCATCCCGCGCGCGAGCCGGTGCGATTCCCCTGGCTTTTATTTCTGTTCCTGCTGGGTCTGCGGTTGGGGATCGCAGTCGTGGCTGTGCAGCATTGGGGATTTATGAAGACAGAGATGTCCCTCGCAGTCGGGGAGTTTGTGTCGGCCGTGTGGGTCTTTCAGGATGCGCAGCGAAGGCGGGTGCCCAAGCCGCTGCGCTGGGGATTGGGGTCACTGTTTCTGTGGCTTCTGTTCTTTCCCTGGTACCTTGCGCGGCGCCGCGCGCCTGAGGCCCCGTGCCCCTTTGTCGAGGGGGAACTTGGCCGCGTGACCCGCGCCCTGTTGTTCGCCCTCATGGTCTTCTTCCTGCTGAGCATAGTGCTCGTCATCTTCAAAGGGCCGCCGCCTAGGTAGGCCACAGTAGGCACTAGGTCGTAGGTGGTGGGTGGGTGACACTTACCACGATGGAGACGAGGACAAAACTCCAAGCCGTCACTCGTCACGAGAACGGCGAGACTAGTGAGATGGGTGAGATTGCGGAGCACTAGCTTTTAGCTTTCTGCCAGCGCGCCGTCAGAGGCGCGGCAGACGTAGACCTCGGCTTTGAGGCCGAGGGACTCCTGATAGCCTTCCCGCACCGCTTCCGCAAACGCCTCGGCGGCCTCAGCCCGCACCAGGTTAACGGTGCACCCGCCGAAGCCCGCCCCCGTCATGCGCGCCCCCAGCGTCTCGGGCTGCTTCCAGGCAAGTTCCACCAGCACATCGAGTTCCTTGGAGCTCACCTCGTAATCGTTGCGCAGGCTTTCATGCGAGGCGTTCATCAGCTCGCCGAAGCGCTCGAGATCTCCTTCCTCGAGGACCTTGACAGCCTCCAACACCCGCTCGTTTTCAGTCACCACGTGCCGTGCCCGCTTGAGCAAGAGCTCGTTCAGCGCGCTCCGGTGAACTTCCAGATCCTGCGGCTCCACCTCGCGCAGAGTCTTGACCGCCAGCCCGGCGGTTCCCAGTTGAGCCACAGCTTGCCGGCACTGTTTCAACCGGACCTCGTACTCCGACTGCGCCAGGGCCCGCTTGACGCCGGAGTTGCACACCACGACCTTCACGTCGTCGCGCAGCGGTACGTGGCGGTAAGTGAGGTCGCGGCAATCAAGGAACAGCGCATGGTCTTGCCGACCGAGCGCCGAGATGAATTGATCCATGATTCCGCACGGCACGCCCACGAACTCGTTTTCCGCCCGGCGGGAAAGCTTAACCACGTAAACCGGATCGAGATCGAGGCCCATCAGCCGCTGCCAAAGGACGGTGGCGGCAACTTCCAGGGCCGCCGAGGAACTCAGCCCTGCCTCCCGCGGCACGTCCCCACCGAGCACCACGTCGGCTCCGGAGAGTCGGTAGCCGTCGCCCTGGAGGAACTTCGAAACTCCCCGCAGGTAATTGCTCCAGGAATGCGCAGCATCTTTCTGGATGTCGTCGAGCGAGAACTCGACCGAGTCTTGAAAATCTACCGAGTGAGCGCGCACCTGGCGGTCAGCGCGGCGGCGGCCGGCGAAGCCGATGTAGCGGTCGATGGCCGCCGGCAGCACGAATCCGTCGTTGTAGTCGGTATGCTCGCCAATCAGGTTGACGCGGCCCGGGGCGCGGACCACCACGTCCGGCCTCGTGCCAAAGATCTTTTCAAATGTTCCTTCGATCGCGGTAATCCCCCTGGAATGTGGGATCTCGCTGGAGTTCGCGTCGGCAGGTGGGCTTAACCGCGCGCAGTTCTGCGGCTTTTTCCTCCGCCAGCGAGTCGTTCAAAAAACCCCCCCCGCCCGTCTCGACGCTCGCCAGGTACTTCAACTTGTCCTTGCTGCGGTGCGGTGGATAAAACTCGATATGAAAATGAAAATACGGGAACCGCCCCCGGGTCGGCGCCTGGTGCAGCAGCATCATGTAAGGGAAGGAGAAGTGAAACAGGTTGTCGTACTTCAGCGTCACCCACTTGAGGATCTCGGCGAGCGCCCTGTCTTCTGCGGGCCGGAATTGGTCGATCGTGCCCAGGTGGCGCCGCGAGAAGATATGAACCTCATAGGGCCAGCGCGCGTAGAAAGGGGTGAACGCGGTGAAGGCTTTGTTTTCGGCCACCACGCGGCGCCCGTCGCGACGTTCTTTCTTCAGGATCTCACAGTAAAGGCACCGCCCGTGGGCGCGATAATAGGCCCGGGCCGCCGCCACTTCCCGCTCCAGCCGCGGCGGGACAAAGGGAAAGGCGTAGATCTGCCCGTGAGGGTGCGGCATGGTCACGCCGATGACGGCGCCCTTGTTTTCGAAAATGAGCACGTAGCGGATACCCGCCCTGCTCTTGAGTTCCACGAATCGCTGGCGCCAGAGCCGCACCAGCTTCACCAGGTGGTCAAGCGAGAGCTGCGGGAGTGAGGTGTTGTGGTCTGGATGGTAGAGGACCACATCGCACTTGCCGTGAGAGCGCTCAATCCGATAGAGAGCGTCGCCCTTGATGGCAGGCTCGGGTGCAGGGACGGAGAAGGCAGGGAAATCGTTGGGGTAGATGTGAACGTCGTAGTTTTCCGGGACCCGCCCGGAGCCCGGGCAGAAGGGGCACCAGTCGGCAGGCATCAGGGGGCGATCCTGCCGATGCGAAGCTGTCGAAACCCATTCACGAACGGTCGGATTCCAACGGAGTTCCGTCATGGCCGGTTCTTGCGTGCGGCCTTGAAGGCAAGCCCCCCCATGAAAAACCCGAAGACCAGCATGGCCGCGCCCCACCACAGGTCGATGTTAACGCCGAGCGAGCGCTCAAGAATCGCGGGGTCGGTCAAGGCCCCGAAAACGATCAGAATGAGACCGTAGATGGTGAAGATGATTCCAATCGGCCAGCGAATGTCTAAGCCCATAGTAGCTACCAGAAGATGATATTCAGGACAATGCAAAGCGCCAGGATCCCGATGGCCAGGACCCCGGGCCGGTCGTACCACGGCAGGTGCGAGGTACGAGGTTTCGGAGTAAGCGCGTACACCAAGCCGACCAGCTCCTCATCTTTCTTCGGCGCGGTAAACAACGACACGACCGCCGTCACTAGGAAGCAGATAGAGAAGGCATAGATGGCCTGATAGAAATTCGCTGCCATGTCGCTCGGATAGTTGATGAGCTTGTAGTGGTAGAGCGTGTAGTGGCCGGCAGCGCCCAGAATCCCTGAGAGCAGTCCACAAAACGCGGCATTCGGCGTGGCCCGCTTCCAGAACATCCCCAGCAAGAACGTGGCAAACAGCGGCGCGTTAAAGAACGCGAACAGGAGCTGGAGGTAGTCCATGAGGTTGTTGAACCTCAGGACGATGAAGGCGGTGGCCATGCCGACCACCACAGCGAACACTGTGGCCAGCCGCCCCACGCGCAGATAGTGGCTGTCCTCTTTCCCCGGCTTGATATGAGTTTGGTAGATATCAAAAGTCCAAACAGTGTTGAATGCGGTCACGTTGCCGGCCATGCCAGACATGAAACTGGCCAGCAGCGCCGTCAGCCCGATCCCCAGCAGCCCCGAGGGGTAGTACCTGCCGAGCAAAGCGGGGATGGCGTTGTCGTAGCGGCCGTCCAGGAACTTCGTCAAACTCGGATCCAGCGAGATCGCCACCAGTCCAGGCAGGATGATTAACAGCGGGAAGAACATCTTGGGCACCGCCGCGACGAGCGGGGTCCGTTGGGCCGCCGCCATATCTTTGGCGGCCATGGCGCGCTGCACCACCAGGAAATCCGTGCACCAGTAACCGAACGAGAGGACGAAGCCCAGACCAAATATCGTCCCCACCCAATTGATCCCCATCGGATTCTGACTGGGGCCCCAGATGTTGGCCCAGGTGTGCGCGTAGCTGGGGTTAGGCAGGCTGCGCTCGAGACCCGCAAACCCGCCCACTTCCCTCAACCCCAGAATCGCCAGCGGGAGGAACCCGAAAACGATCAGGAAGAATTGCAGCACCTCGTTGTAGATGGAGGAGGTCAGGCCGCCCAGGTAGATGTAAATGGCCACCACCGCCGCCGAGGCCACGACGCTCGACCAAAACGGCCAATTCAACATCCGCTGGAAGAGAATCGCCATGGCATAGAGGTCGATGCCCGAAACCAGCAGCGTCAGGACGGCGAAGGAAAAGGCATTGAGGGTCCGCGTCTTCTCGTTGTAACGCAGCTTCAAGAATTCGGGGACGCTCCTGGCTTTGCTGCCGTAATAGAACGGCATCATGAAGACGCCCACGAAGCACATGGCCGGTATGGCACCCAGCCAGTAGAAGTGGTTAACGAACATGCCGTACTTGGCGGCGTTGGCCGCGTGGCCCATCACCTCGAGCGCCCCGAGGTTCGCCGACATGAACGCCAGGCCCGTGATCCACCCGGGAATAGAGCGCCCGGAAAGAAAGAAGTCCTCGCTGGTTTTCATCCGGCCGCGCAAGGCGAAGCCAATACCCAGCACAAAGGCAAAATAGATGACGATGATGGAGTAGTCGACAAAAGTTAAGTGCATATGCGCCAAGCGGAGCGCGGTTTTTTATCACATTCGGGTGGAAAAGTAAACGTTTGAACGGGCCTAAGGGCGGGCAATCCGACTCGTGGATTCTGGGCAACCCGTCGCGTGACGGTTCGCTCACCTCATGAGCGAGGAAAGCCCGTGCTTGGCTCCGGCGCTGGGAGGTGCGGCACTTCCAGTCGCCTAGCAAAACTAGTCCACTCGCAACGTTACCGTGGTGCTGCGGGTTACCGTCCCGGCGGTTGCTGTCAGGGTCAGGGTGTAGGTTCCAGGAGGTGTTCCACCGGGCGGGGCCGGCGTAACCCCACCGCCACCCGCGCAAGCGGTCCACAAGAGAACCAGTAGGCAGGCGATAACTGCCGTCCTCCAAGCCCGCTTGCGGGGAACCGCAATCCCGCAGGCCACTACGGCAAAGGCCAGCAGCCACAAGAATAGGGGCAGCCCGAAGTGCTTGCCCGTGGTTAGGGGCTGGAACCGCACTCGCGGCATGGCAAACCCGCGGGCCGTGGTTGCGACGGTCACGGTAGCCGTTGCGGGGCCTGCTCCGTCCGCCGTCAGAGAGCCGGGCGAGACAGAGCAGGTTGCTGCCTTCGGGGCTCCCACGCAACTCAGCGACACCGCTTGGTCAAATCCTTCGGAGGGAGTTACGGTGAGCGTGTAGATTGCAGATCGCCCCGCAGCGATCACCACCATGGCCGGGGACGCGGTGGGCGAGAAGCCTGTTCCCTTCCCAGAGAGAACTATGGTGTGCGGGCCGTCGGGAGCATCATCGGCGATGACCAAGGCTCCCGACCTCTTGCCAGCCGCGGTGGGCGCAAAGGTGACACTGATGGTGCAAGCGGCCCCGACCGGCACAGGGCCGCCACAGGTATTGGCTTGTGCAAAGTCGCCGCTGGCCGTGATGCTGGCAATTTGCAGGGAGTAGTTCCCCGTGTTACTCACGGTCACTGTTTGTTCGGCGCTCGCGGTGCCGACGAGTTGCTTCCTGAACGTAAGGCTCGTGGCAGAAAGGCTCACCGCTGGGGCCAAGCCTGTCCCGCTGAGGCTCACGATGTGCGGGCTGTCGGGAGCTTCATGGCTGATGCTCACCTTGCCCGTCCGCAAACCCCTTGTCGTGGGCCGGAAGACCAAGGTGAGCGCGCAGTTGGCTCCCGCTGCCAGGCGCGCGCCGCAATTGTTCTCCTGCACATAGTCACCACTCGCCTCAATGCTCGTAATGACCAGCGGGAGGTCTCCCGTGTTGCCCACAGTCACCTCCTGCGGCGGGCTTGGCGTGCCTACCCGTTGTTCCCCGAACGAAAGGCTGGCACGGGAGAGGCTACAGGCCCCGGGCACGATTCCTCTCCCTGTCAACCCTACGACTTGCGGGCTGTCCAGCGCGTTGTCCGCGATCGTGGTCGTGCCGCTTCTGGCCCCCCTCACCGTGGGCGTGAAGGTGACGCTGATGCTGCACTGTCCCCCTGCGGGCAGGCTCGCGCCGCAAGTATTCGTCTGGGAGAAGTCACCGCCAGTTGTAATGCTCCCAATCTCCATGGGACGGTTGCCCGTATTGCCCAGTATGACCGTTTGGTGGGTGCTGGACGTGGCGACGAGCTGGTCGCCGAAGTCCAAGGCAATGGAGGACAGCGCCCCGGCGGGTCCGAGACCGTTGCCTGTCAAACTGATGACGTGCGGGCTGCCAGGAGCGTTATCGCTGATCGTGACTGCTCCCACACTCCTTCCGGGCACAGTGGGGGTGAAAACAACCGCGATAGCGCAGGTGACCCCCACCGGCAGCGATGAGCCACAGGCGTGGGTCACAGCGAAGTCACGGCTGGCGGCAATGCTGGTGATGGTCAACACTGCCGCGCCGGTATTGCTCAGCGTGACCGTGTGCGGCACGCTCGTGGTGCCCAAGTCCTGGTCAGCGAAGGTCAGGCTGGTGCTGGAAAGCGTCACCCTTGGGGCGACCCCAGTGCCCGCGAGGTCAATGACATGAGGCGAGCCGTGCGCATTATTGGCAATCGTTATCGTCCCGCGCCGCGGACCCAACTCAGCAGGAGTGAAAGTAATGCGGAGCGTGCAGCCGGCGCCGGGCGCCACAGTTCCAGCGCAGTCGTTGGTCTGGGCAAAGTCGCCGCTCACGACAATGCCGCTGAGGGTCAAGTCCGCGTCGCCGGTGTTAGCGAGCGTAACCATCTGCGCCGGGCTGGTCGTATCTACGCCTTGAGCAGCAAACGTCACTTCGGCTGCGGACAGGTGCAGCTCGGGAAGAGCAAGGTTCTCGAACTTCGCCACGAACGCGTCAAAGGCGCCGGAGCCATAGGAAGTCCGGAAGGCGCCGGAGGTGACTGGAAAGTCGCTGGAAAAAGTGCCTCCGGCCAGGTAGGCGTTTCCGGAAGCGTCCACGGCGACTCCTTGCGCCTTCTCGTTGCCACTGCCACCCAGGTAGGTGGAGAAGACAAGAGCCGAGCCAGCGGCGTTCAACTCGGCCAAGAAGGCATCGTAGTAGCCGCCACTCGTGGCCTGGAGAGGGCTGGCCAGAGGCAAGCTGTTTCCATAGGCGTACCCGGCGACGTAGGCGTTTCCGGCGGAGTCCACCGCGATATCGAGGCCTGCCTCCGCGCCCAGGCCACCGAAGTAAGTGGCGTAGACCGCCGACGCACCGGTGGGAGCCAGCTTGACCACGTAGGCATCGACTGACGTGCCGCCTCCCGCAAGCTGGAAAGCTCCCGGCGTGACAGGAAAGTCAGTCGAAGTGGTCAAGCCCGTTATGTAAGCATTACCGGACGCATCTACCGCGATCCCGTAACCGTAATCACCTCCGCTCCCGCCGAAATAGGTGGAATAGACCAGCGCTGACCCATCTACATTTAACTTCGCCGCGTAAGCGTCAAAGCAGGCGACGGCATTCGGCGGCGTGCCGCAGCTCCCGCCACCGTGCGAGCCCTGCAACGGGCTGGCAACCGGAAAGTCGGTCGAATTCGTATAGCCCGTCACGTAGGCGTGGCCCGAAGAATAGGCCGCCACTCGCGTCCCGAAGTCGTCTCCGCTGCCGCCCAAATAGGTTGAATAGGCCGGCGTCGAACCTGTCGCTCCCAGCTTCGTTACGAACGCATCATACGTTCCGCCGCCGTGAACGCTCTCGAGCGCTCCCGCCGTGGGGAAATCGGTTGAAGCGGTGAAGCCAGTGACTATGGCGTTCCCGGCGGAGTCCACGGCAATGCCCTGGCCGTAGTCGTCGGCGCTGCCGCCGAGATAGGTGGAGTAAACGAGCGTTGTGCCCGTCGCGTCCAGCTTGGCCACAAAGGCGTCAAAACAGGGAGATGCCCCACAGGAGCCTCCTGCGTGAACAGCCTGCGCGGCACTGGCCGTCGGGAGGTCAGTTGAGTTCGTGTATCCCGTCACATAGGCGTTTCCGTGGGAGTCAACGGCGATCTCCGATGCGTAGTCTTCCCCGCTGCCACCGAGGTACGTGGAGTAAACCAGCGCGGTGCCCGTCGCGTTCAGCTTGGCAACAAACGCGTCGAAGCACGGATAGGTGTCCGGGTCAGTCCCGCAGGTTCCGCCCCCGCCAGCAGCCTGCGCGGGAGTTGCGAGGGGGAAGTCGATCGAATCAGTGAAGCCCGTCACATAGGCGCTGCCCGTGGAGTCCACCGCGATCCCGTACGCGTAATCGAAACCAGGGCCACCCAGATAGGTGGAGTAGCTCAAGACCGGGTCGATGATGAGCGGCCGGGTGGGGTCGTAGGGGGCGATTTCGAAGCCGACGACGAATTGTTGATTGACGATTGACGATTGACGATTAGTGATTTTCGAGTTTCGATTTCGGAGTTTCGCCGGAAGCAGCACGTAGCGGCCGTCAAGATATTGCCGGTTGTCGATTGAAGATTGGCGATTGCCCGCTTTCGCGGCGTCCGTGGTCAGCGGTCCATTGTCGGTCGCTGGTCTCAACTGACTACTGGCAACTGACGACCGACGACTGTCGGCCAGTTGATAGACGACTGGCTTGTGGAAGCGCACCTCGCCGTCGTCGGTCTGGATGAGGAGATCGCCGGTGGAATCGATTTGTAGGGGCGAGGCGCTGCCTCGCCCGTTTTGATCGACCCGCCGGGCCGCCCCTACAAGGCCATACAGTCCCAGCCGGATGGCCTTCGGATCGGCGCCGGGCGCCACGACGAAGTCGAATTCGAGATGACTCTGGTCCCCGTAATAGATCAGGTCGATCCCGGGATAGACATTCTGGTACTTCACCTTGGTGTAGTTCGGAACGTTCGTCCGCCACTTCTTGGGATCGTTGCCGAGGAGGTAGTTGTTCTTGCCCCGCAGTTCGTCGAGCCCCGAGACCTTGGCTGAAGGGTTTGCGCCCAACAGCTTCAGGCGCAGAACGGCTGGGGAATTGACGATTGTCGATTGAAGGTTGTCGATTGAGGAAGGAAGAAGCCTGTTCGTCGTGCGTCGTCCGTAGTCCCCTGTTTGCTGCAACTGACTACTGACAACTGACGACTGACGACTTCTCAACGCCAGCACTGCTTCGTCGTCGGTCAGAAACAGCGTATAGCCGCGGCCGCGGGAGAGGAATTTCACCTGGGGGTGGGTCTGACCACGGTTGGCCTCAAAGCTCAAAGGGAGTCTGCCGTAACTGTCAATCAGCCGCACCGAATCGGGGACCGGCACCGCGAACAGCCTCTCGGCTATAGTCCAATCCTGGGCGGGGGCTGCCAAGCCCAGGAGAAGGTACAGGACAAGCATCCTCCTCGCGCATCGATGGCCTTGCGGCCAAGCTACCGATTTCCTTTCTAACTGACCGCGGTTGGCAAGCACCTCTGCCGCCTCCTAGCCTAGTTATCGGCAGGAGGGGTCAGGAACCTGAACAAATCTGGGAGGGCAGTTGGGGGCAGCGTTCCAGCTGACCAGCGGCCTCGGGTTGAGCTGGTTGAGGAAGTACGTGCGGTAGAGGGTGTCGCGTTTGACAGGGCGAAAGCCGGCGTCGGAGATGAGGCGCCGGAGTTCTGCTTCGTTCGTGGTGTTCGTGCAGCCGGCGGCGCGCACGACGTTTTCTTCGATCAGGATACTCCCCACGTCGTTGCCACCGAAGCGCAGGGCGATCTGGCAGATCTTGGGGCCGGGGGTGAGCCAGGAAGCTTGCACGTTGAGGATATTGTCCAGATACAGGCGCGAGACCGCCAGCGTTCTCAAATAGTCGACGGCGGTGGTCTGCTCTTTCACGAAATGTCCCAGTGCGGTGTGGGCAGGCTGAAACATCCAGGGGATAAACGCCGTGAAGCCGTCCGTTTCTTCCTGCAACTGCCGCACGCGCTCGAGGTGGTTGATACGGTGCTGGAGGTTTTCCCCGCAGCCAAACATCATGGTGGCCGTGGTACGCAGGCCGAGCTGGTGCGCCATCCGGTGGACCGAAAGCCACTCCTCGGTGGTGCACTTCAAGCGTGCAATGCGCTGGCGCACCTCGTCGTCCAGGATTTCCGCTCCCCCGCCGGGGATGGAATCGAGCCCCGCGTCCACGAGGCGGAGGAGCGTTTCGCGCAGGCTCAACCCCGAAACCTCGGCGACGTTCAGGATTTCCGGCGCCGAAAAGCAGTGGAGGTGGACCCGCGGGTATCGCCGCTTGATGCTCGAGAGCAGGTTCTCGTAGTAATCGATCTTGAGGTCAGGGTGGAGGCCCCCCTGGAGCAAAATCCCCGTCCCGCCCAGTGCCAGGGTCTCGTCAATCTTCTGGTAGATGGACCCGAGCGGCTGGACGTATCCCTCGGGTGAGCCGACCGGCCGGTAGAAGGCGCAGAAGGAGCAGTACTCCGTGCAGAAATTGGTGTAGTTGATGTTCCGGTCCACAATGTAGGTAACCACATTCCCCGGATGCAGGCGTTGGCGGAGCGCGTCGGCCTCCATGCCCAGCCCGATCAGATCGTCGGCGAGAAGCATGTCGAGGGTCTGAGCGTTAGTTAATGCCATTGCTGAACTTCACCTCTCGCTATGCGCCGCCCATTTTCCGGCTTGCGCCGCCTCCACCAGCTTGCGGATGGACGGCACAATCATGATGAGCAATTCGGCGCGAGGCTTGGCCGCGCGCTCCAGCAACGCGCGTTGGCCATCCACCCACGTCTGGGGAGCCGACTTGCCCGCTTCCAGGTAATCCAGCGCTTCGAGGCCTGCCGTCGCCAGCGCCGACACATCTTCCGCCAAAGGAATGGCTTCCTGAAGAAGCGCCGAACGCTGCATCACCGGAATCAGCTCGGCTCGATTGTCGCGCCAGAGGATCAAGTGTCTCCGGATCCCCTCCTTGTTGGCGCTCAGATGTTCCACCGAGGCGGCAAACTCCCGCGCGGCATCGCTCTCGGGGCGGGTGGCATCCACCAGGCGATTGAGCGGCGTGAAACTGGTGTACGGGAAGGTCTCCCCGCGCTCATAGAACTTGACAGGTTCGAGTAGGTCCGCCAGCAGCTTCAGGGGCACGGCGTCGTTCATACCCGTGAGCCGTTTCAGCATCGGTTCGTAGCTCGAGCGGTGAGTAAGGCTCAACCCTTCCAGATGGCGGCTCACCACTGCCAGCCGGCGATACATCGATTCCACGTCTTTCACTTCTTGCGGCGACCAGAACCTTTCGGCGATGGCGGCGGCCCGTGGCCAAATCCGGGAATCAACGTTCTCCGGCGTGACATACTCAGCCCACATGCAGGCCTCCCCGCCCAGGATGCGGGATTTCTGCTCCTCGGCCAGGCCAGCCGTGTCACCTTCCAGTGGGTCCACGCGGTAATGGAAGGACGCCGGCTGAATTTGGTCCAGGTAGTACCCGAACGAGAGAATACCCACGTAACCTTGCCGTGCGGCGTCCGCCAAAGATTTCTGCCCGCGCCAGGATTGCACCACGGTGTTCTTAGGGAGTTCGGGGTACAGGATTTCGTCCCAGCCGACCATCTTCTTTCCGTGCTTCCGGACAATAGCCAGCACGCGCCGGTTGAAGTACGCCTGGAGGTCGTGATTGCCCCTCATGCCGTGCTTCCGCATGAAAGCCTGGATGCGCGGATTGCGGTCCCACTGTTTCCCGGTGACCTCGTCGCCGCCGATGTGGAAGTACTCATCCGGAAACAGCGCCGCCATTTCCCCGATGAAGGCATCGAGGAAGGTGTAAAGGCCCTCCTTCGTGGGATCCATGGCGGGGTCGAAGATGCCCCAGGAACGCTCGATGGCATACGGGCCGGGCGCGCTAGCCAGTTCGGGATGGCCCACGAACCAGCTTGTGGTGTGGCCCGGCATATCGAACTCCGGGACGACGCGGATGCCGCGCTCTCGCGCGTAATTGACAACGTCACGGACATCTGCCTGCGTGTAGTAAGACCCGTCGGAGCCCATTCCGTGCAGCTTGGGCAAATTCTTGCTTTCGACTCGGAATCCCTGGTCGTCGGAGAGGTGCCAGTGCAGGACGTTTAGCTTGACGGCTGCCATCGCGTCGAGGTTACGTTTGATAACCGGAACGGGCATCCAGTGGCGACTCGCATCAATCAGCAGCCCCCTCCAGGGGAAGCGCGGATGGTCGTCGATTTCCACCGCGGCGACTGCGAAGCCCTGCGCGTCCAATTCGACCAGTTGCAGGAAGGTCTCGATGCCGCGCAGCACCCCGACCGGCGTGGGCGCCGTGAGGCGTGCTTCTTCGGCAGTGACCTCGAGCTTGTAGGATTCATTTTCCCTTACCGTTTGGACCCGTTCTCCCGGCCGCTCACAATGAATGACCAGGACAGCCTTCGAGGGTTCTACCTGGGTCGCCCCTGTCACAGGAAATCCTGTCTGCTTCGCCAAACGCCGCACGAGCTGTTGAGTGGCCCCCTGGAGCCGGGGCTCCGTGTACCCGGTCAGGGCGACGCCGAAGGTTTCGGTGATCGCCAGCCGGCCCTGCCTCGGAGAGAGCTTGGCAGGTTGCGGCAGCAAGTTGTTGCCTTCCGCTTTAAGTGAGATTGCGCCAGCACAGACCGTCATCAGCAGGAGACCCCCAAAGCAACAAATCGAATTCCGCAGTCTCACCTTTCCTCCCGATACAGCGCATACTCCGTGCGGCGAGCCGACAGGCGTGTTGCCGTTGCACTTGCCGATAAGTGGGGAAGTGCTACCCTAGTGCCGTTCCAACTTAATGAGCCTGTGCATTAAACCGATGCACCTCCCACAAAGGCTCGCTAATTCGCTCGCGGAAAGTCGCTCCGAATGGTTGGAACGGCACTAAACGAAATACAGATCCTTTTCGACCGGGATGATTCCCGCCTCGCGCGCCAGCCTGTAGAAGAGGCGCAAGCCCTTGCGGTTCTCCTCGTCCAAGGAGTAATCGATGTTTTGCGTCAAGTAAACCTTCACGCCCGGAGGCTGCATGTTGAGTTTGGGCGCGTATTCCGCCGCAATCGCGTCAATGTGGGTCAGCCCGTAGTCGCGCGAATCCTCGAAGTCCTTGCGATGTCTGCCGACCTTGGCTTCTTCGCGGCCGACCCAGAGGGCAAAGACAAACGGCAGGCCCGTGAACTTCTTCCATTCGGCCGCCAGGTCGTAAACTTCGGGCACCTGGCCATCGTAAGTCAAGGCCGGGTCGCCGATTACCAGTGCCGCCTCGGCGCGCTTCAACATTTCCGCCGGCTTGGGCGCGGAGGGCATGACATTGATCCAGCGCGAATAGAATTTCCGCATCAGAATCCTCAACAGCGCCGCTGCGGTGCGAGAGGAGTTGTCTACGGCAACTGTCTGGACTTTTTCGATGGGCACCTTGCTGAGCAAAAGAACGCTCTTCACTTCCTCTTTCGCGGCGATGGAGATGCCGCTCAAGATTTGCGCCCGGTCTATGCGCTGGTATTCGATGGAAGGGATAATGCCGAGTTCGGCTTTGCCTGACCGCACCGCGTCTGCGCAAGCCGCCGGCGTGGTGAACTCGAGATCGTAACGGCCGTGCTGCGCACCCTTCAGCATCCCCCAGACGAGGGGAACTGTGTTGAGATACTGAATGACCGAAACCTTGGGTAAGCTCATACGCGTTGAGGATGAAGCCGAAGATTGCATTCTATCCGGGCTTGCACTCGTGTCAACCGTGATGGGAGGCTGAAACTCAATGTCAGGATTTCGTCCTTCGGCTTCTGACTCTCGACTTTCAACTCTTGACTCGTTCTACGCCTTCGGGTGTGTCTTGTCGTAAACCTCCATCAGGTGCTTGATCGAGACTTGAGTGTACTTCTGCGTGGTTGCCAGGCTCTTGTGGCCGAGCATTTCCTGGATGGCGCGCAGGTCCGCGCCCTCGGCCAGGAGGTGCGAGGCAAAAGCGTGCCGGAGCGAGTGGGGACTCACCTTGACATTGGGGCCGAACCGCTGGACGTGCTTCTTCAGCAATCGGTCCACGGAGCGCGGGGTAAGGCGTCCGCCGCGCGCGTTCAGGAAGAGGGCCGCGGCGGTGGCCTTGTGCTCGCGCAAGATCTTCTCGCGGACGGGGAGATAGGCCGTCAAGGCCTCGCGCGCCTTGGAGCCGAAGGGCACAATCCTCTCTTTGTCGCCCTTGCCGCGTACCAGCACGATCCCGTCGCCGAAGTTCACCTGGCGCAGGTCCAGGCCTGTCAATTCGCTGACGCGCAGCCCCGAGGCGTAAAGCAACTCCAGAATGGCCCGGTCGCGCACGAGCGCCGGATCCCCAGCCTGCGCCGCCTGCCCGACCCGGTCCAGGAAATCGTTCATCTCCTCTTCATTCATGATGCGGGGAAGCGTCCGGGCCAGCTTGGGGGTGGAGACAGTGGTCGCGGGATTTTCCACCAGCGTGCCCTCGCGGCTGAGGAAGTTGAAGAAGGCTCGCACGGCGGCAAGCTTGCGGGCGATCGAGGTCTTTTTCTTCTCCTTCTCGAAGAGGAAGGCGAGAAAACCCCGGATGCGCAGCGCATCGATCGACTTCAAACTGACCTTCGCGTCGGGCTGGCCTTGGGCCAGGAAGTCGCGAAATTGCAGGAGGTCGCTACGGTAGTTCCGCACCGTGTGCGGCGAGGCGTTGCGCTCGTACTGGAGGTACTGGATGTAGCGTTCGATCAGGTCGTGCATGGAAGCTGTCAGTAGTCAGTTGTCAGTTGCCAGAACCTTGTTCCTTTGCCTCTCCGGGCAACGGCTGCACATACTTTCTAGCCAATTAGCCAAATCCGCCAAAGCGCGTTTGCCCTGCCGCGCGCGACGCGCCCGCCGGTCCCGGGCGGCAGCCTGCGCCAAATCCTCGACGGGCGGCAACAGGTCGAACGCAATATTGGCAGGCTGATAGTCGCGCGGGGCAGCATGGGTGACGTAGTGAACGAGTGAGCCCAGGGCCGTGCTGCGCGGCGGCGGTGAGAAGACTTCTCCTCTTACTCGATGGGCAATTGCGAGGCCCGCCAACAATCCTGTGGCGATGCATTCAACGTAACCTTCGACCCCGGAGAGTTGCCCGGCGATGAAGACCTCGGGCGCCACGCGCAAGCTCAGGTCGGCCGCAAGGAGTCTCGGCGCATTAATGTATGTGTTGCGATGGATCTGGCCGAAGCGGAGGAATTCTGCATTCTCCAAGCCGGGAATCATCCGCAAGATTCTCTTTTGCTCCGGGAATTTCAGATGGTTCTGAAAACCGACCAGGTTATAGCTCGAATAGCGCAGGTTCTCCGGCCGGAGCTGCACGACGGCGTAGGGCTGTTTCCCGGTCCGCGGGTCAATCAGGCCCGCCGGCTTCATCGCGCCAAACCGCAAGGTGTCCACGCCACGACGGGCCAGTTCTTCGATGGGGAGGCAAGCTTCAAGGTAGTTCAGATCTTCAAACGCATGCGCTTTGACCGTCTCAGCGCTCATCAGTGCCTCGTAGAAAGCGCGATACTCATCCTCAATCAGCGAGCAGTTCAGGTAGTCCTCGCCACCCTTGCCATAGCGCGAGGCACGGAAGATGCGGTCCATGTTCAGGGTTTCCGCATCCACAACCGGGCTGATGGCATCGTAGAAGGAGAGATTTTCCAGGCCCGTCGGCGCCTGGAGGCGCGCGGCAAGAGCGTCCGAGGTCAGTGGTCCTGTCGCGATCAGTGTAGAGACGCCCCACTGGGGCGTCTCCTGCGTGGGAATCCCGCAGAACTCTTCGCGGCGCAATGCAATTAGCGGGTGCTGTTCAATGGTGGAGGTCACGACTGCGGCGAAGCGCTCGCGGTCAACCGCGAGCGCCGCGCCGCCGGGAACCGCGTTCGTGTCCGCCAAGCGCAACAACAGCGAACCCGCCCGGCGCAGCTCCTCCTTGAGCAGCCAAGAGGCCGAGCCTGCCGCGTTGGACTTGAGCGAGTTGCTGCAGACCAGTTCTGCGAGCTTGTCAGTCTTGTGCGCCGGAGTCTGGCGGGTGGGCCACATTTCATAGAGCGTTACGGATACACCACGCTCCGCAAGTTGCCAAGCTGCCTCGCACCCTGCGAGCCCTCCGCCTGCGATGACTACCGGTCCCATTCGTGGCCCCATCTGAAGGGCATTATAGCAGGCAGGTGTGGAGTCGCGTCTGGGTTGTGGCCTTCTTATCAGATCCCGGCGTGCTCGTACTTGCAGGCTTCGTTGGGACAGTAGCGGACGGGGCCGGATTTCTTGTCGAACTTTTCGAGGAGGACGGGTGAGCCGCAACTCGGGCATGGTTCGGCCACGGGCTTATCCCAGGCAGTGAACTTACATCCCGGATAGCGACTGCAACCGTAGAAAGTCTTCCCGCGCTTGGTGCGGCGCGCCATCAATTCGCCGGAGCAGCCTTTTTCCGGGCAGGCGATCCCAAGCGTTTGCCGCTTCACATATCTGCACTTGGGGTAATTGCTGCACGCGGTGAACTGACCGTAGCGTCCGTGCTTGAGGGCCAAGTTGCTGTCACACTTCGGACACTTCTCATCGAGCGGCACGTCGGCCACGGCAGTGGCCGCCCCTTCCTTCATGACGATCTTCTTAGTGTTCCGGCACTCGGGATAACCCGTGCAGGCCAGGAAGAACCCGAAGCGCCCGCGCTTGACGGCCATGGGCTTGCCGCATTTTTCGCAGGTCTGTTCCGCGACTTCCGGCGCTGGCGGGCCGGGAGTGCCATACTTGGCGGCCAATTCCGGTGTCAGGTCACTCGTGCCATCGCATTCCGGATAGCCCGTGCAGGCCAGGAACTGCCCGTGGCGTCCGAGGCGGATGTTCATCGGCCGGCCGCACCTCTGGCACTTCACCGCCGTAGGGATGCCCTCGCCTTTAATGTCGTGCATCTCCTGTTCAGCGAGCCGCAAGTCCTTCTTGAACTTCTTGTAGAACTCGTCGAGTGCCTCGATCCACGAAAGCTTTCCCTCTTCGACCTCGTCCAGCTCCTCCTCCATGCGCGCCGTGTAAGCCACATCGAAGATGTCGCTAAAGTTCTTCACGAGCAGGTCATTCACCACCATGCCGAGTTCTGTGGGATAGAACCGGCCTTGCTGCTTGTTGACGTACGCACGGTTCTGAATGACAGAAAGGATGGTGGCATACGTCGAAGGTCGGCCGATGCCCTTCTCTTCCAGTGCCTTCACGAGGGTAGCTTCGTTGTAACGCGGTGGCGGCTCGGTGAAATGCTGTTCGGGGTAGAGCCGGCGCAACCTCAGCGTTTCACCCTGCTCGACGGCGGGCAGGCGATGTTTCAACTCCTCGTCCTCGGCCATTTCGGCCTTCTCGTCCTTGCTCTCCTCATAGACGGCGCGGAAGCCGTTGAACTTTTCTACCGAGCCGGTGGCGCGGAAGAGATAGTCGCCGGCGGCGATATCGATGGTGGTCTGGTCGAAGACCGCCGGATTCATCTGGGACGCCACAAAGCGCTGCCAGATGAGCTTGTAGAGCTTGAATTCGTCAGGGGCCAGGAAGGCGCGCACCGACTCAGGCGTGCGCTCGACGGCGGTCGGCCGGATGGCCTCATGGGCGTCCTGGGCGCCCTTCTTGCTCCTGTAATGGATCGCCTCTGGGGGTAGATAGTTCTGGCCGAAACTCCTGCGGACGTAGTCGCGCGCCGCGTGCAAGGCGCTTTCGGCCACGCGCGTCGAATCGGTGCGCATGTACGTGATCAGGCCGACCGACCCCTCCCCGCCAAGCTCGACGCCCTCGTACAGCTTCTGGGCAATGGTCATCGTCCTGCGAGCCGTGAAGTGCAGTTTGCGGACCGCCTCCTGCTGGAGTTTGCTGGTAATGAACGGCGGCACCGGGTACTTGCGCTTTTCCCGCGTGGCGACTGACTGCACGATGAATCGCGATGCCTTTACCGCCGCCACGTGTCGCTCGGCAGTCGCTTGATCGGGGATCTCGAGGTCGTTGCCTTGGAACTTCACCAGGCGCGCCTCAAACGC
>CAZBWJ010000027.1:0-23468 GCA_964495535.1 uncultured Acidobacteriota bacterium
GGCCAGAATTATCACAGAAGCTTCAAATCGGAAATCCGGTCTCATATCGCGGGGTTGGCTATTAAGAAAACAAATGGTCCGCCGCCTTGACGCTCTGCGGCTTTTCCCATAGATTTAGCTCGCAACGAGATGTCCGTGGTCCGTCGTCAGTTGTCAGTGCCTATGCGGAAGCGAGCTATGGTGTATCGCACCCAAATAAGAAAGTTGACTCTTCTGATCGGCCTCCTGCTTCTTCCGCTGGCCGGGTTGGCCTTCAGTCCTGTGGCAGCCAAGCACGGGATGGTGGTGGCGAGCGAGCCCTGGGCGTCCGAAGCGGGGCTCGAGATCCTCCGGGCGGGTGGCAACGCGGTGGATGCCGCGGTGGCGGTGGGGTTTGCCTTGGCAGTCACGCACCCGCAGGCCGGGAACATTGGCGGCGGGGGATTCATGCTGGTTCGGCTTGCGAGCGGTGAAGCTGTGGTGGTGGACTATCGCGAGGAGGCGCCGGCGGCGGCTACCCGCGACATGTTCTTGGATACGCAAGGCAAGCTGATCCCGGAGGCGAGCACGGTGGGGCCGCTGGCGGTGTGCGTCCCGGGGACGGTGGCTGGCTTGGCGCAGGCCCACCGGACATATGGGAGGCTCCCCTGGGCGCGCGTACTTCGGCCCGCCATTCGTCTGGCGGAACAAGGTTTCCCAGTCAGTTACGGTTTCAGTGCGTCGCTGCGCGAGCACCAAGAGCAGCTGGCGAAGTTTTCCGAGACCCGTCGCATTTTCTTGCGCAACGGGCAGTTCTATGAGCCCGGCGAGGTTTTCCGGCAGGCGGACCTGGCGCGGACGCTCCGGCAGATCGCCGTGAGCGGTCCAAAGATCTTCTACCAAGGCCGGATCGCTCGCGCCATTGCGGCCACGGTGAAGAAGCACGGTGGCGTTCTCAAGCGTGAAGACCTTCTCGAGTACCAGGCAAAAATCCGCCCGCCCTTGCGTGGTAGCTTCCGCGGGTACGAGATCCTGACCGTGCCGCCGCCCAGTTCGGGTGGCGTCGGATTGCTGGAAATGCTCAACGTGCTGGAGCCGATGGACCTTGGCGCGCCAAATTCATTTCAGTCGATCCATTGGGTGGCGGAGGCGATGCGTCGCGCTTATGCCGATCGGGCTGCTTACCTGGGAGATGCGGACTTCGTTGCCGTGCCCGTCCGGGGCCTTATCAGCCGGCAGTATGCCGCGAAGCTGCGCGAGGAGATTCTGCAGGCCAAGGCCGTCGCACCCGTCGAGGCCGGGAAGCCCGCGGAGTACGAATCGGCCGAGACCACCCATTTTTCCGTCGTCGATGGGCAGGGCAATGCGGTGGCGAATACTTACACACTGAACGGCAGTTACGGGAGCGGAGTAACCGTTGAAGGGGCGGGGTTCCTCTTGAACAATCAGATGGACGACTTCGCCGCCAAGCCCGGTGAGCCTAACATGTATGGCTTAGTGCAGGGCGAGGCGAACGCCGTCGGGCCGCGCAAACGCCCGCTCTCCTCCATGACCCCGACCATCGTCGTCGAGAACGGGAAAGTCCGCTTGGTCTTGGGATCTCCGGGCGGAGGAACTATCATCAACACGGTACTCGAGGTTCTGCTGAACGTGTTGGTGTTCAGGATGAACGTCCGCCAAGCGGTCACCGCGCCGCGCTTCCACCACCAGTGGAGGCCCGATGAGCTGACCCTGGAGCGCTGGGGATTTTCCGCGGACACGATTCAGAAGTTGGAGGAGTTCGGATACGAACTCGCTTTTCGCGACCGGATGGGGGTCTGCGAGGCGATTGAGATCGATCCCGAAACGGGATGGCGATTCGGCGCGGCCGATCCCCGTGGGGATGGAAAGGCGGTCGGATACTGATGGACTTTGGGCTTTCGACTCACCTGTTTGTTGACGAACGGCTGAGTTCGCACATCCTGGACCAAATCCTGGGCGCGGGGATCCGGCAGATTGAAATCTTCGCTGCCCGGCAGCACTTCGACTACCACGACCCCAACCACATCCGCGACGTGGCGCAGTGGTTTGAAGACCACGAGGTGAAGCTGTATTCCCTCCATGCGCCGCTCTACGCCGATTTCGAATGGGGTCAAAGTGGCGGGCCGGCCGTCTCGGTGGCCTACCTGGAGAAAAGGCACCGGATTGATTCCATGGAGGAAATCAAGCGCGCCCTCGAGGTCGCGGAACGCCTGCCTTTTCGCTACTTGGTCCTGCACCTTGGGCTTACGGACGAGGAATACGAACTGGCAAAGTTCGACGCCGCGCTTACTTCGATCGAACATCTGAAGATTTTTGCGAAGGAGCGCGGCGTGCAGGTTCTGCTGGAGAACATCCCCAACGAGTTGAGCACGCCGGAGCGCCTGTTGGGGTTCATTCATTACTCGCGAATGGACGACCTGAAGATCTGCTTTGACACGGGTCATGCGCACATGACCTGCGGGGTCCGGTCAGCCTTCCAGACGCTCAAGGACCGGGTCGTTTCCACGCACGTGCATGACAATCGGCGCGAGAAGGACGACCACCTGCTGCCGTTCGATGGCGAGATCGACTGGGAAGAGACCATCCGAGATTTCCGCGCCGTGCACGGGCAGTTCCCACTTATCTTCGAACTCCGCCAATGCGGCACTGAAGCGACTAACTTCGCCCGGCTCCGCGAAGTGATGGAGAGAATTGAGTCCATCCACTGAGGCCTGTAGCGGCACTCTATGAGCGCCGGATCGTGACGGCGGTCTCAGACGGCCGGCCATCAGGCGGCAATCACGGATCGCCGCTACAGGCAACGGAGGAACACACCTTTGCCCCCTGTCGTTGAGATTCGCAACGTTTCCAACTTCGTCGGCCAGGACGTCCTCGTCCAGGGCTGGCTCTACAACTTGCGGGAAAGCGGGAAACTGCTCTTTCCGCTTTTCCGCGATGGGTCGGGAATTATTCAGGGTGTGGTGGCGAGGAGCGCGGTCACGCCCGAGGTTTTCGAGCGGGTCCGCGACCTGACGCAGGAATCCTCCGTTCGGGTTATCGGCAAGGTGCGAGCGGACAAGCGCGCGCCGGGCGGCTACGAACTTGAGGTCTCGAATCTGGAAGTTATCCAGCTCGTTCCGCTGGATCGGCCTTATCCGATTACGCCCAAGGAACACGGGGTTGAATTTCTGATGGATCACCGCCATCTCTGGCTGCGCTCGTCACGTCAGCACGCCATATTGGGCCTGCGGCACGAGATCATCAAGGCCTGCCGGGACTTCTTCGATGACCGCGGCTTCACGCTGGTCGATACGCCCATCTTCACGCCCGCGGCCTGCGAAGGCACCACGACGCTTTTCGAGGTCAACTACTTTGAAGATAAGGCGTATCTGACGCAGTCGGGGCAACTCTACAACGAGGCAACTGCGGCCGCCGTCGGCAAGACCTACTGTTTCGGGCCAACGTTTCGGGCGGAAAAGTCAAAAACCCGCCGGCACCTCACCGAGTTCTGGATGATTGAGCCTGAGGTCGCCTTTGCACACCTGGATGATGCCATGGGGCTGGCCGAAGAACTCATCGTGTTCGTTGTCGAGCGCGCGCTGGAGAGGCGGCGCGCGGAACTTGCCATGCTGGAGCGCAACGTTGCCACGCTGGAGAAGTGCACGCTGCCGTTCCCGCGCTTGAGTTATGACGATGCAGTGAAGATTCTCCAGGAGAAAGGCAGCGAGATTCAGTGGGGCGGCGACTTCGGCGGTGGTGACGAGACCATCCTTTCCGAGAGCTACGACAAGCCGGTGCTCGTGCACCGCTACCCGAGCCAGGTGAAGGCGTTCTATATGGCTCCTGATCCTGCGCGCCCCGAGGTGGCGTTATGCGTGGATGTGCTGGCGCCCGAGGGTTATGGCGAAATCATCGGCGGCGGCGAGCGCCTCGCCGACTATGACCTGCTGTTGCGCCGCATCGAGGAGGCCAACCTGCCGCGCCAGGCCTTTGAGTGGTACCTGGACCTGCGCCGCTACGGCACCGTGCCGCATGCGGGGTTCGGCATGGGCATCGAACGCGTGGTCGCCTGGATTTGCGGCCTCGACCACGTCCGCGAGACGATTCCTTTTCCTAGAATGCTTCACCGGCTGACCCCGTAGGCACTGGCACGCGGAGGCGACGTTCTTGGGAACAGTGTTTGCTGAACTGAGGCCGAGCCGGGGGCTCACTCACCAAAAATCTGGCGGAGATGCTGCTTGAGGTGCCGCACGTAGTCGGTAATGAGGAACTCCAGCGTCACAGGCTCCGCGCCACTGACCGAACACTGGTGATGAAGTCTGGCTTCCGGGATCTGGTTCGCGACGTGGACAAGGTGCGTGTTGTAGCATCTCCAAAGGTCAATCAGAGTCTTCCAGGACTCCCCCTGATACTGCTGCGTTCGCACCCAGAACTCTTGCGCGTAGCCGGGGAAGGACAACAGCGGCTCTGCCTGGGTCCGGACGAACCGCTGGTGATTGTTGGCAGCGGAATCCACTAGGTGCCCGAGGATCTCTTTCTTGGACCATTTGCCAGGACCCGGGCGCTGTTCGCTCTCCGCTTCGGAAATTCCTTCTAGCTTCGCCGGGACCATGTCGAGAATGGTGCGAAGTTGTTCATGCGCTGCGTGCATTGGAATCCTCCCCTACGGAATGATGCACTTGATGCGCCGGCAGTCCAGTATAAACTATGGGGCTGCCCGACAGAGCGGTATGATAGAGATAGAAAGGCCAAGGCGATAGGTCAGAATTCGGAGTGAACATGCTGAGAATCCGCATCCTCGGTGTGCCACTGGACCTGGGCCAGGAGCGGCGCGGAGTCGACATGGGGCCGTCGGCCGTGCGGGCCGCAGGGCTGAATTCCGCGCTGAAAAGCCTGGGGCATCAGGTGGAAGACCTCGGCAACATCCACGTCAAGATCCCTGAGATGCAGCCCTTTGGTGACCGGCGCGCCAAGTATTTGAACGAAATCGCCGAGACTTGCCAGGAAGTAGCGCATCGCATCTACCAAACGCTGGAAGCGGGATACTTCCCGGTGTCGCTGGGCGGTGACCACTCGGTGGCCATCGGGACGCAGGCTGGAGCGGCGAAGTTCTACCGCGACCGCGAGCAGGCTATCGGCTGCGTCTGGTTCGACGCCCACGCCGATATGAATACGCCCGAGAGCAGCACGAGCGGCAACGTCCACGGGATGCCCTTTGCCGCGGCGCTGGGTCTGGGGCCGGAGTCCCTGACGAAAATCTTCGGTTACGCCCCGAAAGTCCAGCCGAAGAATTGCGTTCTGATTGGTGCGCGCGCTCTGGATTCCCGCGAGCGCCGGCTGGTGAAAGACTCGGGCATCAACGTCTTCACCATGCGGGCCATCGACGAACAGGGGATGCGCACGGTGATGGAGAAAAGCCTGGCCCTGGCCACCGACGCCACTGCCGGATTCGTCGTTTCTTTCGATATGGATGTAGTGGATCCGGACGAGGCGCCGGGCGTGGGGACGCCGGTGAGCGGCGGCATAACTTTCCGCGAAGCGCACTTGGCCATGGAAATGGTGGCGGATAGCAAGAAGATGCTGGCCATGGAATTGGTCGAGATTAATCCCATCATCGATATCCTGAACAAGACGGCGATCCTGGGCGTGGGTCTGGTCAGCTCGGCGCTGGGGAAGAAGATCCTGTGAAGAAAAAGCTCCGCGTGGGCATTCTTTTCGGTGGGCGCTCGGGCGAGCACGAGGTCTCGCTGACCTCCGCGACGTCGGTGCTGAAGGCGCTCGATCCGGCCAAGTACGACGTCGTGCTTATCGGCATCACGCGCGAGGGGCGCTGGCTGGTGAGTCCGGCGGCGGGAGAAAGAGAGCCGGCAATGTCGGCACGGCCGGATGCCGCGTCATTACGGAACGTGCTCGAAAAGGGCAAACCCGTGACGCCTTCGGTGGACCCCTCGAGACCCGGGCTGATCCCGCTCGATTCGCCGCCGTCACCCGCAGGTCCGAGCGGACTTGCAGTGGACCTGATTTTCCCCGTCCTGCACGGCACCTTCGGGGAAGACGGTACTGTGCAAGGGTTGCTCGAGCTGGCGGGCATTCCCTATGTGGGCGCGGGCGTGCTGGGCTCCGCCGCGGGCATGGATAAGGACGTCATGAAGCGGCTCTTCCGCGACGCCGGGCTGCCGGTGGTTCCCTGGGTGCTTGTGTTGCGCGCCGAATGGGAACAGGATGCGGCGGGAGCGTGGCGGCGCATCGAAAATGAAATTGGCTATCCACTCTTCGTCAAGCCGGCCAACTTGGGCTCCTCGGTGGGCATCAGCAAGGTAACCCGCCGGCAGGAACTTGCCGCCGCACTCGACCTGGCAGCGCGGTACGACCGGAAAGTCTTGGTGGAGGAGGCCGTGGACGCACGCGAAATTGAGTGTTCAGTCCTTGGCAACGACCGCCCGAAGGCCTCGGTTGCTGGCGAGGTGGTCCCCGTCAACGAGTTTTACGATTACGAGGCAAAATACCTTAAGGAAGGTTCTGAACTGATCATCCCTGCAAAGCTCACGGCGCGCCAGACGAAACAGGTGCAGCAGTTCGCCGTCCGGGCCTTTCAATCCATCGACGGCGCGGGGATGGCGCGGGTGGACTTCCTGCTCGACCGCAAGACCGGCAAAGTCTTTGTCAACGAGATCAACACGATCCCCGGCTTCACGCCCATCAGCATGTACCCCAAGCTGTGGGAAGCGAGCGGGATTTCGTATCCTCGGCTCGTTGACCGGCTGACCGACCTTGCCCTGGAACGGCATCGAGAGAAAACCCGCACGCGGTTCCGCTACGAGCCGGGACGCTAGCAACAGCTTCCGCCTTGGGGTGAACAAAGTCTTTGACAGGGCCTTGCGTCTGAGGTGATTTCACTGACTGGTTAGTTAAATCGCCCTGGCAACCCGAAAAGCCAGGCTTGTCCTGAGCCGGCTGCATCACCACGACAGTGTGGCGACGCGCGCCGCTATCCTGGCGGCCGCGGAGCGCATCTTCGCCGAGGCGGGGCTGGCCGGCGCGCGCACCGATGCTATTGCCGCAGCTGCCGGCATCAACAAGGCCTTGCTCTATTATTATTTCAGGAGCAAGGAAGACCTTTACCAGGCGGTCGTAGGCACGCACCCTAGGGAATTCCACCGGCAAACGGAGAAGGTGCTTTCGGCGAAGGGCCCGGCTGGACCCATCCTGTTGCGTTATGTGAGTAGTCATTTTGATTTCATCGGGACACACCCGCATTACCCTTGCATTTTTCAGCGCATGATGATGGCGGGAGATCCTACCTTTTGCCATTCGGCGCAGTCAACTCCTCGCGGGAGAACATCAGTTGGCCGCCGCCGAAGCGCAGAAAACGCGCGCCCAGGTCCGCCTGGGCTACACCGAAATTCGTTCTCCCATCGCCGGCGTCGTGGCAGTGTGCGCCGCGCGCCAGGGAGAGGTTGTCAGCCCCGGCCAGGCGATTGTCTCGCTCATCAATCCCGACGACCTCTGGGTAAGAGTCGACATCGAGGAGACCTACATTGACCGAATCCGTCTGGGCGACCGGATGCCGGTGCGGCTGCCCTCGGGCGCGGAGAGGACCGGGACCGTTTTCTATCGGGGCGTGGACGCCGGGTATGCCACCCAGCGTGACGTCAGCCGGACGAAGCGCGACATCAAGACATTTGAAATCCGCCTGCGTATTGATAACAGCGACCGTCGCCTCTGGCCCGGCCTGACGGCCTATGTCTCCTTTCCTCTGGCGCAGGCGCGCTAGGGCGGCGCGGCTGGGAAGGAACTTGGACGGAATAGAGGAGTGGGAAGCGAGGAAGAGCGGTGGCGGCAATCGAGGTTGAGAACATCACCAAGTGCTTTGACGGGTTCTGCGCCGTCAACAGCCTGAGCTTTGCGGTCGAGCAGGGCCAAGTCTTCGGTCTGCTGGGCCCGAACGGGGCAGGGAAGTCCACGCTCATTCGCATGCTGACCACCCTGCTTCCGCCCACCGCGGGGACGGCTCGGGTCAATGGCTTCGACGTCGTACATTCGGCCAACCAGGTGCGGAAATCCATTGGGGTGATCCCGCAGGCGACGACGACGGACCTCGACCTCAGCGCCGCGGAGAACATGCACATCTTCGCCAAGCTCTACGGTGTGCCGCGCGAACGGCGGCGGCGAATCGTGAAGGAATTGCTGGAGGCGGTGGAACTCCTGAGCTGGGCGGACAAGCCGGTCAAGAACCTTTCCGGCGGGATGCGGCGGAGGCTGGAGGTTGCCCGCGGCCTCGTACACGAACCCAGGATCTTTTTCCTCGACGAGCCGACGACGGGCCTGGACCCGGTCTCGCGCCTGGCCGTCTGGGAGATGCTGCTGAAGCTCAAGAAGGAGCGCGACCTCACCATCCTGATGACGACTCATTACATGGATGAGGCCGACAGGCTCTGCGAGCGCATCGCCATCGTGGATCACGGGAAACTCGTGGCCCTTGACTCTCCCCTGAAGCTCAAGGCCTCGATCCCCGGCAACAACATCCTGGAAGTCAGCTTTTCGCGTGTCCCGGAGGGATGGCTCGAAACCCTCCAGAATCTTCCGGAGGTCCAGAGCGTCAAGGCGGAAGATCACGTGTACCGGATTGGCTCGAACAACGGGCCGCGCACCACGGTGGAGTTGATGGAGGCGGCGCGGCGGGCGCAGATCGAGATTACCTCGCTCTCGGTTCAGAGCACCACCCTGGATGACGTGTTCATGCATTACACGGGCAGACAACTGCGCGACGCTCTGCAGGACGCCTTACGGTACGACCCCAAGTTCTTTTACGAGCGCCGGTGAGCGGAGGACTTGGCGGCGTGGCGGGGAGTAGCTAGGCGGGACACATCACGGGGAAGGTCATGCATCGCATTTTGGCCCTGGTAGAACGCGACCTGCGCAAGTTCATGCGCAGCCCCACGCTCATCGTCGTCTCCATGTTTTTCCCGCTGGTTCAGTTGGTGGTTCTGGGCTATGCCTTTGGCGGCAAGATCAAGCACCTGAAGGTAGGGATTGTTGATCAGGATCACGGTGTCCCGACAGCGAAACTCCGGGAGATGTTCGTAGCCGTTGCCGCGAACGCCCGCACCTTTGAAACGGTCGAGTACACCGACCCCCATCAGGCGGTCACGGACCTGCGCAATGGGCGGATTAACGCGCTGCTCAACATCCCGCCGGAATTCTCCCGCCGTACCCTGGCCCAGGCGGCGCCGCAGTTGGCCCTCGTGGAAGACAACACGGATAACTTCGCGGCGAGTGCGCTCCAGGGCGTCTTCGCCGAACTCGTGACCACCTACAACCAAAAGGGCGGCGAACCCCGCGTGCCCGCCGGGGTCACTCTATCCGTGGTGGAACTCTATCCTTATGTTCCTTACATCCAGTACCTTCTCCCCGGCTCAATTGTTCTGGCCATCTTTGTGTCGGCGATGATCGGGGGAGGGATCATCTACATTGATGACAAGGCCCGCGGCCTGCACGAGGGCTACCTGGTCACACCGATCACCAAGCTTGAACTCATTCTTGGCTTCACCTTGTCCGGCGCCGTCAAAGCCTTCCTGGCGGGACTGGTGCTGAGCACGCTGGGCTCGATCGTGGCAGGGATTCCGCAGCCGCTCGATCCGCTCCGTTTGCTGAAGCTCCTCCTGGTGATCGTAACCACGGCGTTGGCGCTGATCAGCATGATGTTCCTGCTCATGGTGAGGGTGAGCGATCCCCTGGTGCCACGTGCGATCTTTGGGGTGCTGAACACGTTGCTTTTCTTTCCCAGCGGCGCGGTGTATCCCATCAACGGCTTCCCGACCTGGATGAAGGTGATTTCTACTGCCGATCCCTTCACCTATGCCGTGCACGCTTTCAAAACTCTCCTTCTGAAGAATACTGGCTTGGTCGCGATTGCCGGCGATCTTACCTACCTGTTCGTCTTTACCGTCCTCATGATGCTTTTGGCCACCGCCCTGTTCCGACGGACGCTTTGAAGCCAGCGCACCGCGCATGGTACGCTACGGAGGTGCAGCCGCCCGGCGGGACGAGCGATATCTCGGCCGGGACGGTGGGGCGTCTGTTGCCCCTGGCAAACTCTCGGAGCGAATGACCATGACGCTGCTTGACGCAAAGACTCCCAAGCCACCCGGCAAATTCCGGAGATTCGTCCCGTTCTTGATCGCTGTCCTTTTGGTGCTGGCAGGATTCCTGTACCTCGAGTTTCGGAATTATCCCGAAGAGCGTGCCGTGGCGCGGTTCTTGACCACACTCCAGCAGGGGAACTACCGCGAGGCCTACCAGCTCTGGCAGCCCAGCCCGTCTTATATCTTTGTGGATTTTCTCCGGGGCTGGGGCGAGCGGGGTGATTACGGCAAGATCCGCGAGTTCCAAATCCTCGGCTCGAAATCCAAAGGGTCAAACACTGTAATCGTCACCGTGCGTATCAACAACATTGACCCGCCCCTGGATCTTTTGGTGGACCGCAAGACCAAAGGGCTCGCCTACTCGGTTTTCTGACAGACCCGTGGAAGCTCTTCGCTTGTCAGGGAGGTTGCTGTCGCGCCCTGTCCTATGGCGCTGGAATAGTGGGCGGGAGGATATGCGAGGGGTATGCGGCGTCGTGGTAGAGGGCATGCGCCTCAGACAGAGGACAACTGAGGACGGCCGATGTTCAGGAATCCTTGAAGTTGCCGGCAACCGCCTCCAGCAACTCCTGGGGTGAGATCTCTGCCGTACCGAATTTCAGAACGACGCGGCCTCCGGCCAGGTTGGCCAACTGGGCGGCCTCTTTCATCGTGGCACCTGCGCTGTAGGCAAGAGCCAGCACGGCGATGACTGTGTCCCCCGCGCCGGTCACGTCATAAACCGGGCGGGGAACGCTGGGGATTTCGTGGACGTCACCGCCCGACTCGAACAGCGTCATGCCCTCGGCGCCGCGGGTGATGAGGAGGTAGGAGCAGCTGAGTTCGGCCAGGAGGCGGCGGCCACCGACTTCGAGCTGGCGCCGATCGCGCATGAGCACGCCAGCCATCAGTTCCGCCTCGCGCACATTGGGCGTGACTACCGTGGCTTCTCGGCAGATCTCCGGGTGCTCGGGTTTGGGGTCCACAAATAACGGCACACGCTTCAGCCGCGCCAGAGTGGAAACCTGCTGGCACAATTGCGTCGTCACCGTGCCTTTCTGGTAGTCGGAAATAATCAGCGCATTGAGCTTTCCCATCCAGCGGGCACAGATTCGAGCTAACACACCGGCCATGCGGGCAGAAATGGTTATGGGCCGCTCAAAATCGAGGCGGAGCAATTGGTGTTGGTGCGCGACCACGCGCACCTTGCGCGGTGTGATACGGTCGGGCTCCTCGACCAAGGTGCGGCACGGGATGCGCCGGGCTCTGAGAAGCTGCCGCAGACGCTTCCCACTCTCATCGTTTCCGATGGCGCCGAAAGGAATCGGGCAGCCACCCAGGGCTGCGATGTTCGCGGCCACATTGCCCGCGCCGCCGGCGTATCCCTCAGCGGCATGGGAATTGCGGATAAGAACCACGGGGACCGGCGCTTCGGGGGAAATGCGCGTGGCTTCCCCGCGCAGCAGCTCATCCAACATGAAGTCGCCGAGCACGCCGATCGTCCGGCCACGGAAGCTGCGGATAAGCCGAGACAGTTTGGCTTGCGCTTTTTCCATTTGTGCATCCTTCTACTGAGTAGGTTGTGCCGACTGCGTGAGCACAGCCTTGACCGCCGAGCGAACCTGTTCGAACGTCACCGACAGGATACACTCTGGGCGCTCGAAGCGGTAGCACCGATCGCCCGGACAGGGATTGCAGTCGTACGGATTCTGTACCACGCGCCAGGCACTCACAGGCGACCACGGGCCCCAGATGGGGGAACTCGACGACCCGAAGATGACGACGCCCGGCCGTCCGAGGCCCGCCGCCATGTGTGCCGGCCCGCTGTCGTTACCGACGAAGAGCCGCACGCCGGCGAGAGCAGCAGCAAACTGGCCCAAGCCGGGACCGGCGAGACGCCGGATCGTTCGCCCGGCGGCCCGTTCCACCGCATCCAGCACCGCGGTTTCCCCCGGCCCGCAAGAGTACACGACCGACAACCCCGCCTCACCTTCGAGCCACGCCCCCAGCCGCGCGAAATTCTCTGGCGCCCACTCCTTGGTTGCGTACAGCGCCGCGGGATGCAGCAGCGCGTACTCACATCCCGAGGCAATGCCGAGAGTCGAGCGCTTCTGCCTCCACCAGGCCTTGTGCGCGGCAGCCACCACCAACCGCGCAGGCGGTATCTGGTGTCGCGGCAGGCCCAAGTGGAAAAAAGCAGAGGCTTGGTGTTCGGCGGTGTGGATGGTCGGCTGACCGAGGATTGTTCGCGCATCGGGGACCAAGATCTGGTAGATCCTGCGTCGCCGAAAGTGTTCAAAGCCGGCTTTCCAACGGGCGCCGCTCAACCATGCCAGCAGGGTACTCGTGGGGCCTCCGTGGAGATTCAGGCATAGCGCAAATCTCCGTGCGCGGATTTCTCGCACCGCTCGAGCCCTCGACGCGATTTTAGCCCAGCCTGAGCCTCCTCCTGGATCGAGGACCTCATCTACATCCGGATTGCCCTCCAGCAGCTCGCGAAAGTGGGACTCAACAGCGACGGAAACAAAGAGGTCGGGCCGCCACTCTTTCAGGAGTCGAAGGGCGGGGGTCAACAGCACAATATCGCCCATTGAGCGTAAACGGATGACCAGGATTCGAGCGCCTGGAAGGAGAGCAGGGAGGAGTGAAGCCGCGACTTCCTGCCGGGGCACCGGCGTTACTCCGCCTCAATCTTGGCTTCGTCCACCAGCATGACGGGGATGTCATCCTTGATGGGATAAACGCGCCGGCACTGGCTGCACTTGAGCCCCTGACCGTCTGCCGTGAGCTTGACAGGGGCCCTGCAAAGCGGACAAACCAAGATATCCAGTAGTTCCTGGCTGATGGCCATGGGTTCGCTCCAGATTGCTACACGCGTGGAATCTAGCAGACGCTCATTGGGAATTCAAGCGCCTCCAGCCACACCTAAGGTCCCTTCTCGATAGTTGAGTCGGGGCCGAGAGATGCGATCTCCGCGCGCAGGGTGCAGACGATGTCGCATGCGGATGGTGGATCAATTCTCCAGACGGCGAGAATCGCGGAGCCCTGGTACACGCGCTCGAAACCGGTTTCCGATTGAGAGATGGTCTCCACAGGGACGATCCACCAGCGTGGGGAAGGCTCGGCGTTGAGAGATATCTTGACACGCTGCCATTCATCCACCAGGAGCAACTCGGGAGAATCGATCTCCCCTTTGAATTCAAGCGGCCGCCGCACGCCATTGGCCAGGAAGTACCGGTCGGGTGCATCGGGCGCGAGCAGGTTGAAGACCAGTTCGATCCCCAGCGCCAGCGGCGTGGGGCTCGCTTGGTCCATGGCAAGTGAGGTGCGGCATTCGACCTGCCACCGAGAGCGAACAACCTTCGTCTTGATGGTTTTCGCCGCACGCAGGAGCATATCTTCGCCGTTGGCGCGATGCCGCGCTTCACGTTGGAGCACAAGCGTTCCCGTCTGGCCCGGCGAGGCCACAACCGTCCAGGGGCCGCCCGCCAGGTCGCCGTTTTCGTCCAGGCGCAGGTAGTCGAAGTCTGGCCACTGCTTGGCGGCGGGAAAAACGTACGTGCGGAAAGCGTGTCGCCCGTAGCGGTCATAGCGGAGTAGGCCAGCGAGGTTCGGCTCCTTGCTCCACACCTGGTCATGGATTGACGCGGGCCCCTCCCGCGGCGCCTCGTGGGTGATGACGCGCTGCCGGACGAGTTCGTGATAGGCTTCCGGCCGCCGCATCAGCGAGTTGACCAGTTCGGCGCCCGCCGGCTTGAAACGCAGGCTTGAGACCGTCCCGCCGTCCGCAGGCCGCACCACCATTCCGAACCTTGGGTGCTGAAAGAGGATTTCCTGTTGCCCGTCCGTGTCAAAGTCTTTCGAAGTCGCGCGAACCCCGGGATTCTCGGGTACACCCTCAAGCTCGTCCAGCAGCACTTCGGCCTGAATCAGGTGGCGAAGCAGGGCGCTCCGGAGGTGAGGGGCATAGAGACCTCCGAACACTCCGTGCCAATACGCGTCGTTGCACTGGGCGGCGAGCAGGTGGGTGTGCGCTTCGTCCAACAAGCGGGCGGTCTCGGTTCCGGCCGCGGCTTTCAGGCGCGCGTCTTCGAAGCGGCTACTGATCGCAAGCATGAACTTGTGAAGCTGGTTGGACTCCGAGTACTTGGCCAGGAAATTTCGCCACAGCCCCCCACGCAGGAAGCGTTGGATGCGGCCACACGAAGGAGAGCGTTCAATTTCCTCGAGGCACGCCTTGAACTCCCGCAACGCGGGGGTGGGCAAGGCCCATTCCATCATTTCGGCGTAAGAGGCGGTGGGAAGATAAATTCTTCCCTGGGGCGGATGCGCCGCCAGGAAATCCGCAACGGTAGTAGTCTCCAGCCAATCGTCGGCGTCCTCTACAGCCGCCAGGAACCGTTTCAGCCAGCCGTTGGTGTAGCAGTGGTCGTAGGTGCCTGGCCAGACCCCGAACTTCTCGCAGTCGTCGCCCATGGCGAAGAGTGATCCGGGCTGGCCGATCCCCGCGCGCAGGATACGCAGCGTCTCCTCGGGTTCATGAAAGGGGATGGTGTAGCGCAAAGCTTTCAAGCTTGGCACCAGACGGAGTGGTGAACCAGCCTCCTCCGTGATATAGGTGCCATGCAACTGAGAAGGTTCCAGGCCAGCAGCGAGGAAGTGGGTATCGTCGAGGACAACGTATTCCACGCCCCCCTCGGCCAGTGGCCGCGCCAGGCTCGGCTCCCAAACCCGTTCCGCCACCCAGGCGCCTTGGGGCTGGACGCCGAAGCGTTCGCGGAGGTACTCGGCAAGCTTGCGGAGCTGGGTTTGCTTATCGCGGTCCGGAATAGCTGGCAGGATGGGCTCGAAGTAACCACCGCCCAGCAGTTCCACCTGGCCGTGCCCGACGAGTTGCTGGAGCTGCTCGAAAAACTCCGGATGCCACTTCTCCAGCCACTCCAAGAGGATGCCGGAATAATGCAGGCTCAGCCGGATGTCAGGGTGGACCGCAAGCACTCGAAGAAAAGGCGCGTAAGCCTTCTGATAGGCTTCTTCAACGACATGATCGAAGTTGCCGACCGGCTGATGGGAGTGGATGACCAGAGCGAGCGAAACTTTACTCAATGCGCAATTCCTTCTGGAGGAACCGGAAGCGATTCTCGAGTGTCCTATCCTGATTTCGTGAGCCTTTAGGATAGAATGAAACGCGGCTGGTTGTCAGCAGAAAACATTGGACCATTGAACCATTGAGTCATTGAGTGATTGACCCATTGCCCTCCCGTCGCTACGGAATCAGTTGCTCGGTGGGGGAGTGCATGGTGCGATCTTGAGCGGCCAAGTCAGGCAATGACTCGATGAGCCGATGGACCAATGGCCCAGTTCGGAGGGCGCTGGAGGGAGAAAACTTGGATCTGCGCGCGCTGCTCACGTATTGCCAATCCACAAGGGAAGAGATGTTACGGTGCCTCGAGCAGGCAGTGGAAATCGAGTCGCCGACAAACTGCAAGGCGGGCCTCGACCGCTTGGCCGAGTTTTTCGCCTGCGAATTCAGGCGCCTGGACGGGAAGGTTCGCGTGCTTGGCCATCCGACCGCCGGTTCGAGTGTCTGGGCGGAGTTTTGGGGCGAGAGGCGCGGCCCGAAGCCGGTCTTGCTTCTCGGCCACCTCGACACCGTCTGGGACGTGGGCACACTCAAGCGCATGCCCTTCCGCATCCGCCAGGGCCGCGCGTACGGGCCGGGGATCTTTGACATGAAATCGGGAATCGTTTGCGGGCTGTGGGCCGTCCGCGCCCTGCAAGCCTGCGGGACTCAGCCTGCGAGCCCCATACGCTTCTTCTTGAACTCGGACGAGGAAGCGGCCAGCATCGCCTTCCGTGACCAGCTCAAGACTGAGGCACTCGAAGCGCGCGCTGTGCTGGTGCTGGAGCCTGCTGCCGAAGGAGGCGCCCTGAAGACCTCCCGCAAAGGTGTGGGGGAGTTTCGGATTACCGTGCAGGGCCGCGCGGCGCACGCGGGGATCAATCCGGAGGCGGGCGTGAACGCCATCAGCGAACTCGCTCGCCAGCTCTTGCGGATCGAGAAGTTCGCCCGGCCCCGCCGAGGGCTGACGCTTACCGTTGGCGTCATCGAAGGGGGCACGCGGCCAAATGTCGTTCCCGAACGCGCTGCGGCCCGGATTGATGTGCGCATCCCGCGCCTGAGAGATCGCGAGGCGATAGAGCGGAAGGTACACGGTCTTAAGCCGATCCATCCCGAGGCCCGACTGTTTATCGAGGGCGGAATCAGCCGCCCGCCGATGGAGCGCGGGATGACCGTGGGGCTCTTCCGCCGCGCGCAGGAACTTGCCCGCCGACTGGGGATAGACCTCCAGGAAGCTTCCAGTGGCGGCGGCTCGGATGGGAACTTCACCGCCGCGCTCGGCATCCCGACCCTCGACGGCCTGGGCGGGGTGGGCAACGGCGCCCATGCCGCCCACGAGCACGTTATCATCCGTGAACTCCCTCGCCGCGCGGTGCTCCTGGCGGCGCTCCTGGCGAATCTGTAGCGCCACGTTCGCCTTTTAACGTTGCGGCTTTTCCAGGGCAATGAGCTGGGCGATCAGAATGGTGTAAGGGCCCCAAGGTCACTGAGCCGACCCGGCGCCGCATTCTTCACGACCCGTAGCGCTTCACGATGTAGTTGGCGACTTCCTGCTCGAAGGCCGGGTAGCTGAGGCGCAGTTCATCCTGGAGCAGGGAACTGAGGTTGGGATTGGCGGGCATCATCTTCAGCAGGCGACTGATTTCGCCGAGGCCGTACGTATCGCGCAGGTATTCGAGGGCAGCGAGCGACTTCGCATACGCAAGCCCTACCTGGTCGGTCGGCAAACCCATGAACGAAGTCTCGAGCGCGGAAAACGGGGGCAAATGATCGTTGACGAAAGAGCGCGCCAGTTGCGTGCCCAGGCCCGTGGTCGTCGTGCCGTCCTCAAGCTGAGCCAGACCTTCATTGAACCAGGTGGGGCAACGGCCCAGGGTGATCTGCCGGACAAAGGAGTGCGTCAGTTCGTGTTTCAGCACGCGAGCCAAATCGGGCGTGATGCTGGAAAGGCCGGAAACCGGCACGCGGATCTTGCCATCGTTCACGGCTCCCACCCAGGACGGCGACCGCGCAATATCCTGAAAGGCCTGGTCGGGGTAGAGCAGGACCACCATCGGTTCGCGGGGAAAGAAATCGAGGTCGAGCTGGAGGTCGAGGAAACCTACCTCGAGCGTCTTCAGAACCTCCGCCCCCAGTGGCGTCGTTTCGTTTCCATCGTAGCGAAGCAAGAAGTGCTGGCTGCGCAGTTCCTTGTACGATCCCGCTACGCTTCGTTCCTGCTCGGCGCGGGCGAGGGCTTCGCGCAGCCGAGGGTTGTCCTGGAGGGCGAGCGCCTTGTTCCATTCCGCAATCGCCTGGTCCATGTGTTCCGTGGCGTAGTAAGCCGATCCCAGCAGCACGGGGATGTCCGGAGATGTCGGGAAGCTGCTGGAGGCAGGCAGTAGCAACTCGAGGGCCTCCTTGTGCCGGTTCTGCTTGACCAGCAGATAGCCCAGGGCGAGCGTCAACGCGAGGTCGTCGGGGGCGAAGGGAAGAGCGTGGCGATACTTCTCGATAGCGCCCTGCGGGTTGCCCTTCCGCGTCAGGAAGATCGCTGCCTCCTGGTAACCCTGGGCCAGGTGGTGCCGGCTTTCGACGGAAGGATTGCGCAGCACCTCGTTATCGAGTTGCTGCAGGTAGGCTTCATCGATGGCATCATCCTTGATAACGGAAGAGGGCGTGTCCGTGGTCGCTTCGACCGCGGGCAGAGGCGGAAGCGGCAAATCGAGCGCCGGCGCCGTTTCGCTGGGGTTCTCGCTGGTGCTCAAGGGAGATTTCTCGATATGGTCCACGAGGGCGCGGGGGATGGTCAGCTCGCCCTCCTCGCGCTGCAGGATGACTTGGCTTGCGTCCTCACGAGAGACCTCGGCAATGATCTTGCGCCCATTCTTCAAATAGATAACGTCAGCGAGCGTGTTCGGGCAGGCCAGGGAAACTGCGATGGTCAGACCAGCGAACCGGAGAAGTGACACCGCACCTGGCAAGGAAAAAGCGAGCCGCCCCCGCGATACGAGCCGACAAAACATATTGCCATAAATCATACACTAGCCCGCGAGCGCCCGTCGAGACGCAGCAGAAGACGGAGCTGGAAAGGTACATTGTATCCCCCCTGTGAAGTTGAGGTATGTGAGCATGAAGCGGGTGAAGGAGTTGACTGCCTTCCTGGGGGGAGAGCAAGAGAGTCGCCTCGCAGGGGCCGTTAGGTTGACAACACTGCACAAGAGTCTAGAGTAAGGTTGAAAGGCCTAAGGGAGCGGAGATGAAGGCCCTGAAAATCTCATCAGCGCCGGCGCGGTTTGGCTCAGCGACTGCGGGCCGGCGTGCGTGCCTGCTTAGCTGGTTGTTTCTTATCTGGGTGCTGGGCAGTTCAGTTGTCCGGGCCCAGGCGCCCGTGAACCCCAGGGAGCTTCTTGAGCAATTGAACGATGTGTCGATTGACCCTTCGCAAGTCTATGTCCTCCACGACGCGCGTATCACTCGTGATCGGGTGAATTTCTACTTCAACCGTGGATTCGTCGGCTTCTTGACTCCCGTCAACGGGGAGGTCACCGGCGCGGTTTTTGCCGGGGATGGCGAGGTCCTGCTGGTCCCGCCTGATATGGCTGAGAAGCGGAGCTTGACGCATTTCACCCAGTCCCCGGTTCTGGAGGAGAAGTTCACCTCGGTGTACCTCCGTTTCACGGACCAGACGGTGCGGGAACTGCTGGCCCAGGCGCGCCCGCCTCACCCCGATGACTACGAGCAGCCCGCCGGTTTCACAGAGCACTGGAATCCCATCGTGCACCGATTGAACTCGGGATACTCCGCGCGGATTCTCCTGGATCTGCTGGGCGACCGTGACGTGCCATCTTTCCACGCCTACCTCCAGGGGGAGAATCTAGGGATTTTCCAGGTGGGAGTCGATGAGCGGTTGCCGGAAGCGGTGCGGGTGGGGGCTACACGCCGGAGCCATAACACACCCTACGCCGACGTCTGGTGCTCTTTTCCCAGCCGGCGATCCGCGGCGCGCCTCGAGGCGCTTCTGGTGGGAGCCGCGCAGGTGCGGGCGTACAAAATCGACACGCGCATCAACCTCGACCACAGCCTGGAGGGGCGGACGGAAGTGGAACTCGAGTCGCGCTCGAATGCGGATCGCGTCCTGGTGTTTGAACTTTCGCGGCTGCTGAAGGTCACGGACGCTAAAGACGAGGAAGGGCGTAGCCTGGTGTTGCTCCAGAACGTCTCGGTAGAGGAGTCGGACGCGGCAGCGCGGGGGAACGACTGGATATTGGTAGTGCTGCCCGCGCCCTATCCCGTGGGGAAGAAGTTTCGGCTGAGTTTCGCTTACCAGGGCAGCGTGATCACCGAAGTAGGGAACGGCGTGCTCTACGTGGGAGAGCGAGGGAGTTGGTACCCAAACCGCGGCTTGAACCCCCGAGGGGTTTATGACCTGACTTTCCATTATCCGGAACACTTGACTCTGGTGGCCACCGGAGACCGCGTAGAGGAGACGACTGCCGCGGGCTGGAAGCACAGCCGGTGGGTCTCGCGCGCCGCGATCCCCGTGGCGGGTTTCAATCTGGGAGCCTATGAGTCAAGCACGGTTCGCATGCGCGGCACTCCGATTGAGGTCTACGCCGCCCCCAAAGCAGAGGCCTCATTGGAGAGGCGTCGCGCTGCCGCGCAGCCTGCGGAGCAAATCTTCATCGAGAGATCGCCCCGTGACCATGGTTTTGGGAACATCTGGGTCATCCCTGGGCCCATCGCACCGCTGGTCCCTACGGTCTTGCTCGACCGGGTGGCGGAACTCGCTGCCAGCGCCGTGCAGCACTTTGAAACCCTCTTCGGACCCTTTCCTTACCCTCGTCTGGCGGTTTCCCAGGTCCCCGGCTACCGCGGGCAGGGCTGGCCGGGTTTGGTTTACCTTCCCACCCTTTCGTTCCTGCCGGAGTCGGAGCAGTCTCGAATGGGCCTGAGCGGGAAGAGAGACGAATATCTGAATGGACTCGCGTTGACACACGAAATCGCTCACCAGTGGTGGGGAAACAACGTGGGTTGGCAAACCTACCGCGACCAGTGGCTGTCGGAAGGTTTCTCGAGCTACGCCGCGGCCGTCCATCTGGCTCGCGAGAAGGATGGCGAGCGGAAGTTTCGGGCTCTGATGCAGGGCTACAAGCAGGATCTGCTGGGCAAGACCGAGAAGGGCGACACCATCGAGTCCGGCGGCCCGATGTGGTTAGGCGATCGACTTTCGAACTCCTTGAATCCGGACGGCTACGCCAACATCGTTTACAAGAAAGCTTGCTGGGTCATCCATATGCTGCGCGCCTTGATGACGGATAGCACGAGGGGCTCGGATGAGAGATTCTTTCAAATGCTCCGCGACTTCCTTGGTGCCTATCGCGGTCAGTACCCTTCGACGCAGGACTTCATCCGCCACGCCGAGAAATATATGACGCGTGACCTGGACCTCGAAAAGAATCGCCGGCTCGACTGGTTCTTTGCGGATTGGGTATATGGCACTGGTGTTCCCACCTACAAGCTCGACGTGAGCGCGCGACGCCTTGCGCCCAAGAAATTCGTGGTCGAGGGAACTATCGAGCAGAGCGGTGTCCCGCCGGAGTTCGAAATGCTCGTCCCGGTGATTGCGACCTACGAGAAAGACAAGAAGGCCACCCTCGGACGGGTGGCGGTGAGCGAAAGCGGCGGACGTTTCCGGTTTACTACCACCCGCAAGCCCGCGCGCGTGGCCATCGACGAAGACAGCATCCTGGCGGTCACACGATAGTTGGGTGTCTGCTGTCAGCTAGTGGCGAGCTGTGGGTTGTCAGTTGTCCGTGGTCGGCAGTCAGTAGTTTGTTCCTCTCAGCTTGTTGATTTCGTTCCGGTCCAGACCGAGTGATGAACAAGAGGGAGGGTGAGCTGCTTTCAGCGTAGAGCTGACTGCCTTTCCGTTAGCCTGGTGGCCAGCGGAAGACTCGGCCCCCCAGGACGTGGACGTGCAAATGGAAAATCGACTGGCCCGCGGAGGGGCCGGTGTTGATCACCGTCCGGTAGCCGTGCGACTCGAGCTGCCGCTCGTGTGCTAGGTGCGCGGCTACGGTTAACAGCCGACCCAGCAACGACTCGTCTTCGGCGCTGGCTTCTTTCAGTGAGGGCAAATGCTTGCGCGGCAGCACCAGCAGGTGAGTGGGCGCCTGCGGATGCGCATCCTCAATCGCCACCACGCGCTCGTCCTCGTACACGATCTTGCCGGGTGCCTGGCCTTCGATAATGCGACAGAAGAGGCAGTATTCCGAGACTCCCAATCTCCCTACTCCGCTGAAGGCTGACAGCTCTTCTTAATCCAGCCTTACCACAAACGTCGTGCTGGCAAATCCCGCCTGGCGCAGTTGCCGCCCCAGGTCCGTGGCGCGTTCCTCGGAGCTTTCGCGGCCCACGCGGACGCGATAGAAAATGGCGTCGCCGCGGTCGAAGGTCTGGATGATGACCGGGGCAAAGCGGCGCTCAATCGCTTGTTTCAGAAGTTCCGCGTTCCGGCGATCCTGAAACGCGCCTACCTGCACGGCAAAGACTCCGGGCGCTGCCCCGATAGTTCCAGAGGAGCCGAGGCCGAGGAGTTCCAGGCGCACCAGCGCGGTGGAGGGCATGCCCATCGCCTGCGCCGAGGCGAACGAGAGGTCGATGATGCGGCCTTCTACGAACGGTCCGCGGTCGTTAATGCGCACCGCCACGTCGCGTCCGTTCTCCAAGTTGTTGACCCTCACCTGGGTCCCGAACGGCAGGGTGCGGTGGGCCGCGGTCATGTCGTACATGTTGTAAATCTCGCCGCTGGCCGTGCGGCGTCCGTGGTACGGATGGCCGTACCACGAGGCGATCCCTACTTCTCCCTGGACGATAGGCGCGGACGGAGGAGCAGGAGTGGGCTTCGTCGGCGGCACAGTCGGCGCGGGTGGCCGGCGGGAAACGGGAGGCGGCGGCCGATGGCGATGTAGGCAGCCGGTGGAGAGGCAAACCGCGCTTGCTGCCAGGGTCAATAGGGCAGCGTTATGAAATCTTCCGGAGCGGGATTTCGCCAAGAGCATCCGCGCCATGAACTCAGCGCTCCGCTTTCTCCAAATCTGCCGCCAGCTTTGCCAAGCGTTTGGAGGCCTTCCGCAATAGTTCGGCCATCTCCTGGCGGGTTGCGGGCTTCACCTTTCGGTCGAGGTAGTCCACCAGCTTTGCTACCTCGCGATCGATGGCGCGCCCGGCGTCTTCAAATTTCACGGCCACCTCCCTGCTTGCTGGGCTGCTATTCTAGTCAACCACCCGCCGGGGCACAAACGAAATTCCCGGAAGCGGCGAGCGACCAGGCTATAATGAATTTTCGTCGGCCGGTGACCGGCCTCTTCAGAAGAATATGGGCTTGCCTCCGCGATTCTGGTTCAAGTGGCAGAAGCTGAAATCAGCTCTGCGCGGTGCTTTCGGCGTGCCGGGGAAATCCTATGAGACCGCGCACCGCATGTGCCCGAACTGCCGCGGGCTGATCGACCGCGACGCGTCGGTCTGTTCTCTCTGCGGTGCGAGGGTGAAGGCTCCGCGCGCGCGCGCCGGTTCGGCGCCCGGACGCGTTCTGGGTGGGCTGATTCCCGTTCCCTCCACGGCCACCTCGGCCCTGGTAGCGGCAAATATCGCGCTCTACGCAGTGTCCTGGTATCTGTCACAGGTCGCAGCCTCGCCCGGCGGCGGCAGTGACATCCAGGCGCAGGTTCTTGTCCGCCTGGGGGCCAAGTTCGGCCCGCTGATTCTGGCGGGCGAGTGGTGGCGGCTGGTCACCGCCATCTTCCTTCACGCCGGGCTACTACACATCGGCATGAATCTGTGGTGCCTCTTCGACCTGGGGCCTACGGTCGAGTCGCTGTTTTCGACACCGAAATTCATCGTCCTCTATCTCGCCACCGGAGTCGCGGGTTTCCTTTTGAGCGCCTGGTGGAGTCCTTACGGGCTTTCGGTCGGGGCTTCAGGCGCGATCTTAGGATTGGTCGGAGTTCTGATCGGCGCAAGCTACCACCACGGTCATCTGGGCAAGGAGTACCGAGGCCAGCTTTGGCGCTGGGTGATCTACATCTTCCTTTTTGGACTGCTCTCCGCGATATTCGGCTTCGGATTGGACAACGCCGCGCACCTGGGCGGCCTGGCTTCGGGCGCCCTGCTCGGCTACTTGGTGCCCGAGGGCGAGCCGGCCACGCGCGCCGGCGAAAACCTATGGAATACCCTCGCGGTGATTTCTGTCCTCGTCATTGCGGGCTCATTCGTCCTGATGG